>NZ_VOTZ01000019.1 GCF_024372745.1 Methanocalculus taiwanensis | reverse complement strand
AACGGGAAGAGTTACCGAAGAGAGAAGAAAGCATAATCATTAAATATGATTATCCAAGAGTGAGTATTTAAAGGGGGGATCAGTTCGGATCGGCGTTAGGGGATCAATTTGGATCGGCGAATACAATTTTCGGTAAAAACGTCGAACTTATCGCAGAACATGCACTCGATTCCAGAATCCGACCGGTAGTTATTGATGAGGTGATCTGGATTTGAAGACAGATACCTTTTTATATCAGCCATATTATTCATGAGATTGACTACATCCAGAAGAAATGTGAAAATCAAACCATTGATGACCTTTATTCAGATGAGGATCTTCAACATATCGTATCCCGTGCCTTAGAAATCATTGGCGAAGCGTCAAAGAATATCTCTCCAGAGATGAAGAGCGCCCATGATAACATTCCCTGGAAAGAGATTGGTGGGATACGGGATAAGATCATTCACGGGTATTTTTCAATCAACTGGATTATTGTATGGGACGTTATCACTCATGAGATAGGGGACTTAAAAACCCTGCATTTAGAGATTAAATAAAATAAAGAAGGGGGAGCAATTCCCACATCCCCCAACAATCACAGGTAAAACAGCGCCCCAAAGAGCAGTGCAAACGAAACTGCGATTACCACAATAAAGATTAACGGGTTCCATGCAAGTACCTTCTTCCCGTCAAGTGGTCCGAACGGGAGCATATTGAAGGCGGCGAGCATCGCGTTGATCTTGACGCCGACAGCGCCGACAAGCATCACAAACCAGCCGAGACCAAACATTGTTCCCGCTATAAAGAGCAGACCAAAGGGGATTGCGAGGAGGAGGTTTGTTACCGGGCCGGCAACCGAGATCAACCCGTTCTCCCTCTTTGAGAGGGTCGGACCATAGATCATCGTGGCGCCGGGTGCCGCAAAGACAACCCCGACGAGGGCGGCAATTGCTACTGCAACAAGGAGCATCTGGTTATCTTTCTGAAATTCTGCCCAGTACCCATACCGCATCGCTGTGAACTTATGGGCAAGCTCATGAAGCACAAAGCCCACCCCGACCGTTATCAGCGAGAGGAGGAAAAAGAGGGCGGCAGTTCCAAGATGCACGCCGGTTGCCGAAAATCCGCCGACAAGCGCAAGGGTGAACGCCAGGGCAAGCGCAAGCCAGGCAATGCCGAGATCCTTGCGCTCACGTTCCGATATACGTTCCAACATACTGTATACCTCTGTTGCATGAAGAGATAGGGTTTCTCATTTTGATCAAATCCATCAATCAATCATCCAAATCAAGAAATCGTCCTGATCTTCATTCCCGGAGAGGGAAGAGAGGGTAGTGTGCGGGAGACAGGTGAAAACTCTCAATGAACAATCGGTATCAGAACATATTTTCTCCTCTTCTGCAAAATATCTCTTTAGGGTTAAAAATTCGGAATGAATACCATGAGTACTATATCATCACCCAGAAAACTCATCTTCACTATCTCTCTCCTCCTGATCCTCAGTGCACTCATCGGAGCAGCGGGATGCCTCAGTGAAGAACAAAACCAGAACCCGGCCACTGGGACAGAACAGCCGATACAGGCAGAGTATGCCCCGGGCGAAATAACCCTCCTCTATGCAGAGGCAGAAAACAAGGCACGAGCCGGATTCGATGCAATCGCAGATATACCGGCAGATAAGCGGACATTTGAGAATACCTTCCTTGCTTTTGATACCATCTTCACCGATTATACGGATCTCGTCCACCCCATGCTGGTGATGGGGTATGTCCATCCCGATCCAACCGTCCGGGAGGAGGGGATGGCCGCCGATGAAGCCCTTTCGGTATTCACAACAGAGACCTATGCCCGGCGGGATCTCTATGATGCTCTGGCTGATCAGCTGCCCCGGACAGCGGATGAAAAACGTCTCCGTGATGTTATTGTGAGAAGATTTGAGAAGCAGGGGCTCCACCTCGACGATGATCAGCTTGAGGAGGTCATCAGGATGAAGAACCGGATTGCTGCACTTGAGGCAGAGTACAACGCTAACCTCAACAGTGATAACACAACCCTGATCTTCTCAGAGGAAGAGCTCCGCGGACTCCCCCCATCCACCCTTGCGGGTTTTGGCAGGACAGAAACAGGAGCCTGTATCGTCACGACAAGCTATCCCGATTATATCGCAGTCATGAGCTATGCGGATCTGAGTGAAACCCGGAAGCGGATGCTTGCTGCTAACAATGCCATGCAGGGAGACAAGAACATCCCGCTTCTTGAAGAAGCCATCCAGCTTCGCCAGAAGGTTGGCCGTGAACTCGGATATGATACCTGGGCTGACTACCAGATCGATGGCCGGATGGCAGGGGATGCGGATTCAGTAATGGCATTCCTTAACGATCTGAAAGATCCCCTCCGGGAGAAGAGGGAGGCTGAATTTGCCACCCTTCTCTCAATCAAACAGCGGAATGAACCCGGAGCAGAATCACTCGATCCATGGGATATTATGTATCTCACCGAGATCTACAAAACCGAAGAGTACGGGTACAGCACGGATGAGGTGAAAGAGTACTTCCCCCTTGATCGGGTACTGGATGGATTGTTTGAAATCTATGAATCCCTCTATGGGATAATAATTGAGGAAGTCGATAATCCAGTCGTATGGCATCCCGATGTCCGGCTCTTCAAAATCAGCGATGAGGCAGATGGGACAACAATTGCACACCTCTATCTTGATCTCTATCCACGCGAAGGAAAGTACAATCATTTCGTCATTCATGGCCTTGAAAGCGGACGGATGACTGAAGAAGGGTATGCACAACCTTCTGCGGTGATAGTCGGAAACTTTAACACCCCACAGGTTGGCAAGCCTACCCTGTTAACAATAGATGAAGTCTGGACCTTGTTCCATGAGATGGGGCATGCCACCCACAACCTTCTCACCCGTGCACCATATGGCATTCTCTCAGGGTTCGAGGTCGAGTGGGACTTTGTGGAAACCCCATCCCAGGCATTCGAAGAGTGGATATATGACCCTGCCATCATGGAATCGATCTCCGGCCATTATACAGATCCGGAACAAAAGATCCCACCGGATCTTCGGGACCGGGTGATCGCCTCGGAAGATTTCGGGAAGGGATATACCTACTCCTCATTACTCCTCGGTTCACTCCAGGATATGATCTATCACACGACAGACGGGCCCGTTGACACTGTCCTGATTTACAGGGAGCTGCATGAAGAGCTGCGGGGGATGCCCGCAATCGAGGGGACACAACAGCCTGCCAGCTTCTCCCACCTGATGGGCGGATATGATGCCGGGTACTACGGGTACCTCTGGTCAAAAGTGTATGCGATGAATATCGTAGAGCGCTTCAAAGAGGACGGCATGACCAGCCGGACAACCGGAATGGCATACCGAAGAACAGTTCTTGAGAGAGGCAATATGGCAGACGGCATGGTGCTATTGACAGACTTCCTCGGGGAAGAACCGGGGATCGAGCCGCTATACCGGTTCCTCCGGATCGAAGGGTAAACCAATCGAATAATACCACATCCCCCTCTTTACAGGCTCCATGACGGGTGCTGGCGCCAGATTCCGCCATCCTTTGGAGTATCAGGCTGGAGCCCCTGACTCAATCTGGCGGATTTTTTTGTTCATAGTACACATAGATACCAAAGAAGCAGGAACAGCCACCAAGGAGACACTCTAACTATGCCCAGGCCAAAACGAACACCCGGACAGGCGCACCCGTTTCTTAAATGGGCGGGCGGCAAAACACAACTTCTGCCCGAACTCATCGGCCGCCTCCCGCCAGGGATTGCCCACGGGGAGATCACCAGTTATGTCGAGCCTTTCATTGGCGGAGGGGCGCTCTTCTTTGCCCTGCATGAACATCATACCATAGAACAGTCATATCTCTACGACATCAACTGCGAGCTGATCCTCTGTTACACCGTTATTCAGAAGGATGCCGAGGCGTTGATCGGAGAACTGGAACACCTTCGATCTGAGTTTTTCAAACGTGACGAGGAGGGGAGAAAAGCCTTTTATTACGAGATCAGGGAGAGCTTCAACAGGCAGCTCTCTCTGATATCATGTGAAGGATACAACCGGGACTGGATCACTCGTGCGGCATGGATTATCTTTTTAAACCGCACCTGTTTCAACGGGCTGTTCCGGGTGAACCAGAAAGGCGGGTTCAATGTTCCCTTTGGGAAGTACAAAAACCCGGATATCCTGAATGCAGAGAACCTGAGGAATGTCGCAAAACTCCTTGCGGACACCACAATCAGGCAGGGAGACTTCACCTGCTGCCGGGATGTTGTGGATGATAAGACGTTTGTCTATTTTGATCCCCCCTACCGCCCACTCAACGAGAAGACTGCCGTATTCACCTCATATGCAAAGGATGGGTTTGACGAAGGCGATCAGGTTCGTCTCGCTGAGTTCTTCCGGGAACTTGATGCAAAGGGAGCAAAAGTCATGCTCTCCAATTCAGATCCCAAAAACACCGATCCCGATGACTGCTTCTTTGATGATCTCTATTCCGGCTTCACCATCAAACGCGTACCTGCAACACGGATGATCAATTCAAATGGTGCTGGGAGGGGTGTAATCAACGAGCTGATCATCACGAATTACCATGTAGACCTGACCACTACCAGCGGACTGTAGACGTGGTCCGGGGAGGTGCCACCTGATCGATCCTGATCCGGACAGATTTCAATGGTAATGGCTAAGTGGGTGCATTCGATGCCACCCTGAATGTATGTTATTCTGTGGGGAAGAGCAGCAATTCATAAGATCATTATACAAACAGGAATTGACATTTTCAGGAGGCATCCGGTCTCAAAAGACTGCCTTTAGCCAAAAAGCCTTTCTTTCTTTGGGTTTATTACTATTTTATATTGTTGAGGCCATCTCGACTGTCTGCTGAACGACCGATAAAACGTAAAACAAACATAAATATAATAAACAGAAACAAACAGGGGCAGCCATGATGCCGATAAAAAACAACTCAAAGGCAGTTTTTACAACCATTCTATTGATGGGCATCGCAATTGGAGCCATAATACCTGTAGCATTGGCATCATCCATCCCGCTCCTTCCCTGCGAGATATCCGGCACCGTCACCATCAACGGTGAACCGGCTCCTGCCGGGACAATCGTCGTTGCGTACATAGACAATCTGGAACGTGGCAGGATCATAATCAGAACATCCGGGATATTCGGTGGGACAGGAGCCTTTGATGAGCGGATCGTCATCCAGGGGGAAGGGGATGACCTGGGGAAGATGATCACATTTCTGGTGAATGATATTCCGGCAAATAACACTATCCCCTTCGTAAGCGGAGAAAGCTACCAAATCGACCTTGATGCCCGACTGCTCAGAGGTGATTTAAACCAAAACGATCGGATCGATATCGGGGATGTCGCAAAGGTTGCCTGGATGGCAGCCGGGCTTATTGATCCGGATCCGGCAGCTGATTTCAATAGTGATGGAGGGGTTGATGCGGCAGACGCAGCCCGGATTGCATATTATTATGTGGGGAAGAACCAGGTGCTCTGAGAGTAGTATCGAATATAGAAGCCAAATCATCAGGCAGGGTTTGAGGTACTACACGGAAATCACTTAGCAGGCGCATCCCGCATCCCCTGAATAGAGCTAATAGATCGGACCCCGAGTATCAATAACCCCGAGTCAAAAACAATCCTCATAATTATGGAGATTGACACATTACAATTCAACATCTGAAAAGATTAGAGAAAATACAATTTTATATTTAACATTAATTGAGCAATAAATTGCTCAAGAGATAGATATTAATAATAACAGATTATACTCCATTTAAAGCTGGATGGAACCATAAAATGGATGTCCAAACAGTTAATTTTTTTTAAAATTTTGGAGGAGAGAGATGACAAAAGCACTGTACAGAAACCGGAAAATCATACTAATTGGATTTCTTCTTCTCTGCTTCTGTTCTGGAACAGGAGTCATGGCTGATTCATTCAGCAGAGGAAGTAATATCCTCGTTTCAGTCGCAACAGACGGTAATCCAGGAAATTCAGATTCATTTCTGGGGGACATTTCATCGGATGGCAGGTTTGTGACCTTTTCATCAAGTTCATCAAACCTCGTGCAGGGAATGGACCCGCCAACCTGGCTTCAGAATATATTCGTGCGGGATAGAATAGCAGGAACCACAACTCTTGTATCCACTGCTATAAATGGAACACAAGCAAACGGAGACTCCACAAAACCTGTAATCTCATCAGATGGGCGATATATAGCATTTCAGTCAAATGCAAACAACCTTGTGCTGAATGATACAAACGGCAGGACTGATATCTTTGTATATGACAGGAATAACGCAAATATTACCCGTGTCTCCGTAGCAACAGATGGTACAGAAGGATGGGGCGGACGGAATCCATCTATCTCTTTGGATGGTCATTACATAGCATTTGAATCAATGGATGACTTTGGTGAGCCGACAGGCCACGCAGGGTATACCTATGTTTATATACATGATATAAACTCGAGCACCACCACGCGGGTTTCAGTCAGCTCAAGCGGGCAGGCAGGACTCGGACAGTCGTTAAACCCTTCAACTGCGGATAAAGGCGGCATCATTGCATTTGACTCCTCTGCAAACAATCTTGTGCCGAATGATACGAATGGACTGGCTGATATCTTTGTGCATTTGAAAGGTGCAAAAATCACTTCAAGAGTCTCGATTGCATCAAATGGGACCGAAGGGGATGGCGAATCATCCTCGCCTTCAATATCTGATGATGGAAGGTTTATCACATTTACATCAAAATCAAAGAATTTTGAATCAGGGGCAGAATCAAAGGGGTATGGTGAGCTTCCGGATATCTTTGTACATGACAGAGAACATACTACAACCACCCGCGTATCAAAAGATCCAAATGGAGCACCCGGCAACTACTGGTCACATAATCCCTCCATCTCCGGAGATGGCAGATATATTACATATGATTCTGAGTCAACAAATCTTGTCACCGGATTACCTCCAGAATCCTACATGAAACGCATCTTCCTCTACGAGATCGAAACAGAGAGCACCACGCTCATCTCTGTTGCATATGATGGAACACCCGCAGATGGCACCACTGAAAATGCTGTGATTTCTGAAGATGGCAGGTACATAGCCTTTGAGGGGAGAGCATCCAATCTCATTCCAGGTGGGTCATCATATCCCAAATCCATCTATATCCATGATAGAGAAACGTCTGCTCCAACTACCGCCCCAATTGCAAACTTCACCGAAGATCGAACGATCGGCATGGTACCACTCACTATCGCGTACACCGACACATCAACAGAATACCCTACATCCTGGCTCTGGGATTTTGGGGATCAGGCGACATCAACCGATCAAAACCCCACACACATCTACACAATACCTGGTATCTACACAGTTGAACTTGAGGCGAAGAATGGAATCGGATCAAACCGAACACAAAAGAAGGATCATATCGTTGCTCTTCAACCAAGATCCGATATGGGAATCCGTGCAGGAACACTCAACCTTGCTACCGGTATGAACAACACAATTCCAATTCAGATCACTAATATCACCGATGCCGGTAGAATATCCCTGAATGTAACGATCAGTCCCGAGTACGCACGAATTATCAGTATCATGGTTAACAACTCAGTCTCCAAAGGAGTAATCATTGAGAGCACAATCAATGATGAAACGGGAAGTGCCATGATTATCCTTATCGGAAATACCAGCACTTTTACTGCCGGCGCAACACCTCTTCAGATCCTGGAAATCATGGTTCGTGCCAGGGCCGTTCCCGGGGAAAGCAGGATCGAGATTCTTGATGCTGCCTGGAGCCGACCTCATTTCGCGGTTGAATTTGGCAGAATAGAGAATGCAATATTGATTATTCATCAGCGTGCCGACTTTAACGGCAATCAGAGGATAGATATCGGGGACGTTTCAAAGGTTGCATGGATGGCAGCAGGCCTCATTGAAGAAGATTTTGAGGCGGACTTTGACGGAGAGAACAGAGTCGGTAGCGAAGATGCTGCCAAAATCGCCTACTATTATGTAGGAAAGATCAGTGAGCTCTGAACTCACGTGAGTGGAGAGGGTCGGAAACCAACAATAGTTTTTTATATAAAAAGAGATATTAGACGGATAATGATGGGAAGAATGCTCCCCACTCATCATGTCAGTATCTCACAATCTGGTTACTGAATCACCCCATTTCGTTTTTTTTCTGAAATACCAGTATGACAGGGAAGCGGATATCGCCAAACAGGATTTTACCGGTGCAATAAAGTCGTATATCCTGCGGTGTTGCCATGAACGGTGGTGGAAACGATGATAGGAAGACGAAATAACCAGGCAATAAGGATGATCCTCTTTCTCCTGATCATATTCTCCTTTCTTGCTTCAGGAGTGCAGGCTATTGAAAACTATAGTTATGTGACAAAGTGGGGTACTTTTGGGGAAGGGGAAGGGGAGTTTAGAACACCGGTGTATGCTACACTTGACACTGCTGGAAACGTCCTTGTAACAGAGAGCAGAAATAACCGCGTCCAGATCTTCGATAGCACAGGCCGATTTATCACCACATGGAAAACAAGGGATCCTGAAACCGGAAAATTATTTACTCCAAAGGGGATTGCATGTGACGCTTTCGGGAATGTCTACCTGACCGATTCATCCAATCACCGGGTATGGAAATTCTCACGCACAGGGATATTTATAACAAATTGGGGAGGATATGGAGAAAAACCGGGGCAGTTCATCTATCCACATGATGTCGCCGTTGATAGTAGTTCAGGAGTTGTCTATGTAACAGATGAAAATAACCATCGCGTACAGAAGTTTACAGGTGGCGGCACCTACATCACCAGCTGGGGATCTCATGGTTCGGGTGAGGGCCAGTTTTCAGCACCTACCGGAATCACAGTCGATATATCCGGCAATATATATGTAGCAGACAACCAAAACCATCGCATCCAGAAATTCACAGACAATGGCACCTATATTACATCCTGGGGGACACAGGGTTCGGAAGAAGGGCAATTATACTGGCCTTGGGGGATTGCAGTTGATGATACGGGTGGCGTTTATGTGGCAGATCTCCAAAACGACCGTATACAAAAATTCAGCAGTAATGGCAGATTCATCACAGCATGGGGAAGGTACGGTACAGCTGATGGAGAGTTTCTCAGACCAAGAAGTGTCGCTGTGTATGGGGAGGGGAGCAAAGTCTATGTGGTTGACAGCGACAATTCCCGAATCCAGATGTTCACCACAATACCAGTCATACTGCATCTAAACTACTCCCCTAAAATACCAGTTACGGGACCGGAAACAAAGACAATATTCTCTGCCGTTATCGCTGAAGTGCCCGGATATGAGATCTGCGGTCTGGAGTGGGATTTTTTGAACGGCACAGAAGCATCATCACGTCCTGAAGAAAGACTCGGAGGAAAAACAAACCTGAATTATTCTCAGGGAAAAACATGGCAATACGGAGAATATGGCAATAAACAGTTACAAGTGAAGCTCTTTGGCAAACAAAATGGCGAAAACGACCCATACCTTCTCGATCAGAAAGATATTGATTTCAAAGTGTTCTTCCCAATGGGAGGTCCATCTGACTGGAAGACAAATCCCTATGCATCCCCGCTAAACTGGAGAAAGGATCCATCCATTCTAACTAACGAGCCAAACTGGTACCATTACTGGAAAAGGGAGGGTTCTATCGAGAAGATCAATCTGACAACCTATGATCCAGGCACTGGCAGCGCAGGTTATTATAATTCATCAACAGGAATCATCGCCCTTGGTCCGGCAGCTCCGACACTATGGAATACAATCACCCTCAACACCGCTCTCGAACCTGATGGGGAGACCATCGGTGGGACAGTTGGAATAACAGGGGCAACAGCAACAGTCTTCCATGAACTCCATCATGAAACAATACGGCTTACACGTGAATCGGGAATATTTTCAGGATTGCATGACTCTGATTACAATAACTCATCATTACGATATAATTATAGAGCAGATGGCCGATCATACTATCAGACATCAAACGACAATCTACCTGATGCTTTTGAAAATGGAACACTGACGACAGAATGGGAACCCCGGGGATCCCAAACCGACATCAACCATACAGACACATACAATTTCCGTACTCATTTTGATCAAAATTACATCACGTATGGAGACGAAGAGTATCTCTGCTACCGGGAGGAGAACCGGGCTCTCGGCCGTGTCGAAGGCTTTGTACCCAGGTATGATTATACCAAAGACTGGTCAGATGGAGGGAGGATGGCCAAAGAGCAGGCAGATTCAACTGTCCCATCAACATATAGTAGTGAACGTGTAACCATACCCTCTCTCGATCAGACAATACTCCTCTCAGAAGAGACCGATGACTCTGGATTCCTTCATTTTGTAGATAATGGTCTCGATACAAACGGGAATGGATTATACAATCTTCTTATCGTTGATGTGACATTGGGCGTTGACTATCCGGGAACATATACGCTATATGGAAACCTCACTGATGAAGAGGGTACCTTCATAGCATCCTCATCGCAACGGATCCCTCTTGCCACCAACGGCATTTTCGAAGTTACTTTACAATTTAACGGGACAGAGATCCATCAATCTGAAAGAAATGGACCATATATACTCAATGTAATCCTGTCAGAGTCCGGGGGAAGGGAAGCATTTATCCTTGACAATAGGGCATATGCCCATTTAACTGAGAGCTACACCCCCTCCCAATTCGAAGGAGCCCAGATCTCCCTAACAGATACATATGCCGATTTCGCTATTGATTCAGATGGGGACGGAACCTTGGATTTCTTGAGAATTGATACCGGACTGTCAGTGACACACGCTGGAAGATACAAAGTCTCAGCAGCACTGTATGGATATTCCGGGCACATCACCACTGCATTTTATGAAGGAGAATTCTACATGGGAGAAAATATAGCACCCCTTTTATTCAGTGGACGGGTAATCGGATTACAGGGTATTGACGGGCCTTATGAGTTGCGGGATGTAGTTATAATGAGCCAGGATAATATTCAAATAGATTATAATAGATCTCCTTATAGAACACATGATTATTCCAAAGGAGATTTTCTCCCATCCCCACCCAATGCCACCTTCATAACCGCACCGCACAAGGGAAATGCTCCCCTTACCGTTAATTTTACCGATATGTCAACCAAAAATCCCGACGCATTCAGATGGGAATACAATACAGGTATCGGCTGGAGAACCTTCTCACAGTTGAAAAACCCCCAATACACCTTCTTCGAACCAGGAAACTACTCCATCAGGCTCACCGCGAAGAATGATGGCGGAATTAACACTGACACCCAGATAGACAGAGTTATCGTTAATATCCAAGGTGATTTCAATGGAAACGGGCATGTTGATATAGGAGATGTATCAAAAGTCGCATGGATGGCATTAGAACAAATCAAACCAGATTTAGCAGCAGATTTCAACAAAGATGGCAGAGTGAATGGTGCCGATGCCGCAATAATCGCTTACTACTATGTCGGGAAAATTTCAGAGCTTTGATTGGGTAGTGTACTATCCGGTTCCATGGATTTCATGGGAACGGCAAACGTCTCAAATAACCCCAATCACAATCAATATCAGCACAATCCCCCCGATTGCAACCGTCAGTACCCCGGCGATCCCAAGAGCCAGATAGAGGAGCGGCAGATAGTCATTCACCATCGCCGCTCCTCCCCCCGTGCCTTTGTCCGTTTCCTCCTGAAGAGATCCTCCCGCTCCATCTCCTCAAGATAATCCGAGATATAGGCAATAATCCTTTTTTGCTGCGGGATCATGATCGAATCAAGGGCATTTGCCCGCCGCCTGACCGAAGTTATCCGGGACGAAAGGCGGAGGAGGGCGCCTTCCACCTCGGCGAGCCGGATGGCGGCGGCAATTGCCTCTTCTGCAAGATCGGAAGCGCAATCCAGCCTCCCGGTTGCTGCCGGGAAGCCGTATCCGGGGACACGCCCCTCCCTGAGCGGATCGGGGATATCAAATCGCGGAACCCCTACCCCCATGATACCCTTCTCAATTACCAAAAGATCGGGTATGATCCGCTCGACAGCGGCACAGCTCTCCACTTCCCGGTGAGACGCCGCCATCTCCGCTGCAAAGAGTGCCGGGTATGCCGCAGCAAACGCCTTCTCCATCACTCCCCTCAGCTCATCCCGCCGTTTTGAGAGGGAGAAGAACTCCATCACCATCGCGTCAAGCTTCTCCCTGAGGAGCTCGTGCCCCTTCTCCGCGATCACAAGCCGCTTGCGCACCTTCAGCAGTTCGATCCGTGTCGGGCGTGTACCGGGGGGGAGCCTCCGGCTCACCCGGTGCCACCCCGGTAATGCTCTTTAATATACTTCGGATCAATCCGCTTCAGCTCATCTTGTGGGAAGATCGAGAGGAGATCCCATGCACGGTCGAGGGTTTCATCAAATGATCGCCCCTCATCCCGCTTCTGGCCGACAAACTCATGCTCGAACCGATCGAGGAAGGTCAGGTACAGGCGGTCGACATCAGTCAGCCCTTCATCGCCGATCACTGCCACAAGCCCGGCAAGCCGCCGTCCCCGGGCATAGGCGGCATAGAGCTGGCTTGATACATTCGCATGATCGGGCCGGGTCCTCCCCTCCCCGATCCCGCCCTGCATCAGCCGTGACAGGCAGGGAAGCACATCGATCGGGGGATAAATCCCCTTCCTGTGCAGTTCGCGGGAGAGGACAATCTGCCCTTCGGTGATGTACCCGGTCAGATCAGGAACCGGATGGGTGATATCATCATCAGGCATTGAGAGGATCGAAAGCTGAGTGATCGAGCCTGGCCGCCCTTTCACCCGACCGGCCCGTTCATAGAGCGATGCGAGATCCGTGTACATATATCCCGGGTACCCTCTCCGTGCCGGTATCTCCTCACGGGCAGCCGAGACCTCGCGGAGCGCCTCGCAGTATGCGGTGATATCCTGCATGACAACAAGCACATGCATCCCCAGGTCAAATGCCAGGTATTCAGCCGCAGTCAGGGCGAGCCGTGGGGTAACGATCCGCTCAATCGCAGGGTCATCGGCACGATTCAGAAAGATCACCGCATGTGCCCGGGCCCCGGTCTCGGAGAACTCCTCGACAAAGAATCGTGCCTCCTCGTGGGTGATTCCCATCGCCGCAAAGACGACTGCAAACGATTCGTCAGTCCCCCGTACACGGGCCTGCCGTGTGATCTGGGCGGCAAGGAAACTGTGGGGGAGGCCTGAGCCCGAGAAGACCGGGAGTTTCTGGCCCTGGACAAGCGTATTCATCCCGTCGATTGCGGATATCCCGGTCTCAATCGAATCCTGCGGGAACTCCCGTTTTGTCGGGTTGATCGCATAGCCGGAGATCTCCATCTCCTTCTCAGGTACGACACTCCCTCCGCCATCGATCGGATCAGCCGATCCTGAGAAGATCCGGCCGAGCATCTCTTTTGAAACAGGCATCGTCATCGGCCTGCCGGTGAACCGTACCGCGGTGATATCGCAGTCGAGATCGCGTGTTCCTCCGAAGACCATCACGATCGCCATCCCTTTCCTTGACTCAAGCACCTGCCCTGTCCGGACTGTGCCATCGGGGAGGAGAACCTTCACTACCTCGTTATACCCGGCATCATCGATCCCGGATACTGCAAGGATTGGCCCTGCCACCCTGACAACAGACTGGAACTCGCGGAGCGGCGGCATCAGGCATCACCCCCTGGAAATGCAGAGTTCATCTCTTCACAAATCTTTGGATACAACGAGTCGAACTCCTCATGCGGTATCGGGCCCAGCCGGGAGAGCCGGGCAGTCACCGGAAGCTGCTGGATCTCAGCAGCTGTCATCCCCTCACCAACTGCATGACGCCCCAGCCGGTAATACCGATGGATCAGCGTCATCATCCGATACTGCTTCTCTGGTGGGCAGAAGGTATCGACCGGATCAAATGCAGACTGCACCAGAAAGGACTCCCTCAGGATGGCAGCGACATTCAGCGTGAACTTGTCTTCTTCGGGGAGGAGATCGGGGCCCACCAGCTGAACAATCTCCTCAAGTTCGTTCTCTTTCTGGAGGAGGGCAAGCAGATCAGATCGCATCGTTCCCCATTCAGATCCCCCGTGCTTCTCCCACCATGGGGCAACAAGATCCGAATAGAGCGAATAGCTGAGGAGCCAGTTCACTGCCGGGAAATGGCGCTGGTGTGCAAGATCAGCATCCAGAGCCCAGAAGACCCGGACAATCCGGAGCGTGTTCTGGGTCACCGGCTCGGAGAAATCGCCCCCCGGCGGCGAGACTGCCCCAATCACCGAGATTGAGCCTTCTTCGCCGGAGAGCGTCTTCACCCGCCCTGCCCGTTCATAGAAATCGGCAAGCCGGGAACCGAGGTAGGCAGGATAGCCATGTTCACCCGGCATCTCCTCCAGGCGGCCTGAGATCTCCCGCATCGCCTCTGCCCACCGGGAAGTTGAGTCTGCCATCAGGGCAACAGAATACCCCATGTCACGATAGTATTCTGCAATCGTAATACCGGTATAGACCGATGCCTCACGGGCCGCAACCGGCATATTCGAAGTATTGCCGATCAGGACAGTCCTCTTCATCAGGGGCTCCTTTGTCTTTGGATCGACAAGAGACGGGAACTGCCTGAGCACATCTGCCATCTCATTCCCCCGCTCACCGCACCCGACATACACAATGATATCTGCATCGCACCATTTGGCGAGCTGGTGCTGGACAACCGTCTTGCCAGCACCAAAGGGACCAGGTACAGCGGCGGTTCCCCCCTGCACCATCGGGAAGAAAGAGTCGATCACCCGCTGGCCGGTGATCAGGGGGCGGATCGCCGGGAGCTTCGACTGTATCGGGCGGGGCACCCGGACCGGCCAGCGCTGGAGCATTGTGATCTTCTGTACCTTGCCGGTATCATCTTTCAGCCAGAGGATCGTTTCATCCACGGTATACTCACCTTCACCTGCGATCCGCTCCACCGTCCCCGAGAGATCAGGTGCGAGGAGAATTGTGTGCAGAATCTGCTTCGTCTCAGGAACTGACCCGATCACCGCACCACCGGAAATTTCGTCTCCCTCAGAGAGGGAAGGGGTGAAAAGGAACTTCTTCTCACGCGATAGTGCCGGAGCCGAGACACCCCGGACGATGAAATCCCCGGAGAGATCCCCAAGCTCTGTCAGCGGCCGCTGGATGCCATCATAGATCATCTCAAGAAGGCCGGGGCCAAGCTCCACCGAGAGCGGCATCGTTGATCGTTTTACCGGCTCACCGGGGGTAATACCGGTGGTATCCTCGTAGACCTGGATGGTTGCGGTATCGTTATACAGCCCGATGATCTCGCCGATAAGCTCATCCTCGCCGACAAAGACGACCTCATACATCTGTGCTCCACGCATCCGGTCAGCCTCGACAACCGGTCCTGTAATCCGAATTATACTGCTCTCTGTCATCCAATCACCCTGGCATCCCCCGCCCGGCAACCCGTCTGATCGCCTCGGTTATCGTATCATCCCCTTTCACCGGACCCTTTGGCCCCGGTATTTCTACAACAACCGGATAGACCCGGTGCGACCGCCCATGCTCTTCAAGCATCGGGATGAGCGGTCGCACATACCGATCCTGTATAAGGACGATAGCGACTGATTCCTCCATAAGAAGCTCTTTCAGTGCAGCTTCAGCAGATGAAAAATCCTCGCACCGGATCGTCTCTGCCACACCGCCGAGCCGGCATAGGAGAGTGACCGTCCGATCACCAAGTGCAACGATCTTCACCTGCCGCTCACCTCCACCACCATCTGCCCCCTGATCGTCTCGGCAGGTACATGATACAGAATTCCGGCAGCAGCCGCCCGCAGGTTTTCGCATTCGATGCCAAGCGCCATCAGGTACCGAAGAATCGGACCGCTCCCAAGATGATACTGGCTGCTCACCATCCTGCCGACATCAAGCAGGCATTGAGAGAGGGCCATCTCGATTGCACCGGGATCACGGCTCTTCCTCACCTGCTCAATGAAAGGCTCGATATAGGGGCTATACATCGTCTCACTGATCAGGGAAGAGAGTTCCACAAGATCGGCAGAACGGGTTAATGCCCGGAGCATATCATCTGTGATCTCAAAGCCTCCCTTTTGAATGAGGAATGGCTCGATTGCTGCTGCATCCGCACCAGACAGTCGTCCCCGGATCAGAATCCCAAGGTTTTTGCAGTCTATCATCCGTCCGGCCATCAGGACTGCCGGTTCGTACTGGGATTCTTCGATGCCCCGTGCGGTCATCATCAGGGAGAGGTAGCTCTCAGAGAGAAGCGCTGATTCGAATGCCGCATATTCTTCCTGTTCACCAACCACCTTCCAGAGATCCCTGATTCGGGGAAGAATACCTGCCCGGTCAAGTCGCTGGACTGCCTCTTCAACAGAGCCTGAATGGGCGGCCTTCCTGATCGCTGATTCAGAAAATGAGCCGATTGGAACCGCCCTCTTCTCGATCAGATCTCCCGGCAGACCGCCTGCAATCCCCCTCAGAACGGCTGCAACCTCCAATCCCTCGTAGACCTGGATATATCCGAGGATCAGGGAATGGATCGCATCCGGGACAGATACAGCGAGGTTGCCTAGTAATGTATAGTGATAGTGACGGATCAGCCGTTCGGTATCGTCTGCGGTCATCCCCTCCCGGTACTCAATTGAATGGCCTGACCTTCCGGCCCGTTCAAAGAGTTCGAGGAGATCACCTGCATCCGAGAGGGTATCTGCACCCTCTGCCGTCACGAGCGGATTTCCCATCGCCCTGACCCGTGCAGATGGATAGGCAAACGAGGCGATGCTTAAAATCAGCCTGAACCATCCGGCAGATACCGCGATGAAGACTGCGATAAAAAACGCAATGGCAAACGCAATCGCGATCAGCCCTGATCCTTCTCCGGTGAAGAGTTCTGAGAAGATCAGATCAATATCCATTCTCCCCACCTCCATAGAGAATCCCGGATACCTTCCATGCCAGGTGATCCCGCATCTGATCCAACCGTGTCGCAAATGTCTGGTCACACCGGATGGGAGTATCTTTGGAGATGACGATCACCCCGCCAGAGCGGATCTGCGGATCATGGGGTGGTAAGGAGCGGATTGTCACCCCTTCAAGTCCTTCTGCTGCGCTTTCAACTGCTTTCATATCAGCAAACCGGCAGAGAAGAACGATCTCTCCCCCCCCGAGGATCTCCCTCCCTTCATCGATTAGGGTTCGAAGAATTTCGGGGTATCCGGGAGATGACGAGAGTGCAGCCAGCTCTTCTTCAGCAGAAACAAACACCTCCCGTATCCCATGCCATCTCGCATCCCGGATGGCCTTCATCTCATCATACTCAGCCTGGAGGAGGATTTTCTGTTCTTCACGCAGAGCTTTCCGATCACCTTCAAGAAGGGTGCGTTCGTGTTCACGACGAGCCCTCTCCCATGCAGCATCGTGGATCGCATTACTTTCTTCTTCTGCCTTCTGCCAGATCCTCGCGATCTCCTCTTCGGTTTCTTCTTTAATCAAGGAGATGATCTTCTCAAGCCCCATTCAGAGACCCCCAAAGAGCCCGATTCCAAACATGATCAGGATCGCAACAAGAAGGCCGAAGATTGCAAAGGTCTCTGCCATCACCGCAAAGACGAGGCTCTGCCCCATCGCCTCTGGCCTCCGTGCAACCGCACCAATACCGGCAGCAGCAGTCATCCCCTGTCCTATTGCTGAGAGTCCTGCAAGGCCGACGGCAAATCCTGATCCGATACAGGCAAGACCCGCAGCCGCGGTTGCCGTCACGTCGCGGGTGATAATCCCGGTGAAGGCCATGATCAGGATTGCAACCAGCAGGCCATAGATAGCCTGCGTCTCAGGAATCACCGAGAAGACAAGCCCTTTCCCAAACATATCTTCCCGCTCGGAGGTGGTCGCAATCCCGGCAGATGCGGCAATACCCTGACCGATTGCAGAGAGTGCAGCAAAACCAACTGCAATTCCACAGGCAATCGAGGCAAAGCCGGCGGCAAGGGTGGGAACGATATCCCGGGTGATCATCCCGGTGAACGCCATGATCAGGATCGCAACCAGTAATCCATAGATAGCCTGCGTCTCCGGGATCACCGAGAAGACAAGGGATCTTCCGAATGCTTCCGGTTTCTCTGCGGTTGCCGCTGCACCAGCGGCAGCAGCAATACCCTGACCGATCGCAGAGAGTGCAGCAAGGCCGATTGCAAATCCGCACCCGATTGCAGCGATGCCAATCGAAATATCCGAGATCGGGCCGCCTGCGATCATCCCGGTGAATGCCATGATCAGGATCGCAACTAAGAGGCCATAGATAGCCTGCGTCTCCGGGATCACCGAAAAAACGAGGGCACGTCCAAATGCACCCTCATGCTCGGCTGAAGAGGCGGAGCCGGCAGCAGCAGCAATACCCTGGCCAATCGCAGAGAGGCCGGCAAGGCCGACCGCAAGGCCGCAGCCGATCGCGGCAAGGCCGGTCGCCATCGTCGCTACCGCGTCACCTGCCAGGATTCCGGAGAATGCCATGATCAGAATCGCAACAAGCAAACCATAGATAGCCTGCGTCTCCGGGATCACCGAGAAGACGAGGGATCTTCCCATCGCCGTATCGTCCTCCGAGCTGGTGGCAATCCCCGCAGATGCGGCAATACCCTGACCGATTGCTGAGAGACCCGCAATACCGACCGCTAATCCGGCACCAAGAGCAGCAAGCCCCATCGGGGTGGAGACTGGATCGCCGATACCGCCGATCACCCCGGTCGAGAGGAGGATCAAAACCGCCACCAGAAGACCATACATCCCCTGTGTCTGGGGAACCGCCTGGAAGACAAGTGCCTGCCCGAACTTTTCGGGCTTGATTGCGATTACTCCGGCACCGGTAGCGCCGGCAATGCCGACACCCATGCCGGATCCAATCGCAGACAATCCAACGGCGAGCCCGGCACCGGTGACTGCCAGGATAAATCCAGGTGTTAGTTCAGGTATCATGGTTCATCCTCCAAAAGGATCGTCTTCTCCCGGTTCGTGAAAAATGGCTGGAAGAGACGCCCTCCGCCCTCGTAAAAATGCCCAAAAAACTCAACATACTGGAGACGGAGGGCATGGATAAATCCGCCAAGCGCCTGGAGCAGGAAGTTTGCCAGATGACCGGCGACTGCAAAGAGAATAGCAATTATGAGGAGATATGGATGAACTGATCCGATCATCTCAGAGAGGATATTCACTGTCATCGCAATTCCGGCGGTTGCGAGTGCAAGCGCAAGAATCCTTGTATAGCTCAGCCAGTCACCAAGGAATCCCGTGATGCTGAAGAACCCAAGCGGCCCTTCGAAGGTGAGGATCAGACCGGCGGCGGCGGCAGCTCCAGCTCCCGCTGCAAAGAGAAGAGGGAGGGGGATCTCAGCCCACCCGAAGAAGGCGAAGAGGAGGATTGCCGCACAGGGCTGAATCAGGAACCAGACGCCCTGTTCCCTGAGCATCTTCCTGAAATCTCCTGCCCTTATATAGCTGTATGCCGCGATGCCAAGACCCAGGTTCAGGTGTGCGATCCCGAAGAGGAGGGCGGCGGTGAGGATGGTAATCGGATCCATCAGGGGATCGATTATAGCGAAAGGGGGGGCAATGCCGAAGAATCTCGGGAGGAGATCCCCGAAGAATCCCCCCTGTAAGATGCCAAAGAGAATACCGGAGATACCGCAGGCAAACAGGATGAACGAGAAGTCACGGGTGGATCCCGGGTACCGTGCAGGGCCTGCAAGGAGGGCTGCTGCAACCAGTGCAAGCAGCAGTCCGTACCCGGCATCCCCAAGCATCACCCCAAAGGTGATGACGAGTACTGGAGCAATAAAAAATGTCGGATCCACCTCACGATACCGGGGCGGGGCAAATGTCGTGGTGAGAGACCTGAATGGCGAGAGCCAGCGTGGATGGTTGTAGGCAACAGGAACAGCGGCATCCCCGTCCTTCCCCGGAACTGCCCGGTAGATCATGGTGCCGCCAGCATGAAGGTCTCCGATCTTCTCAAGGAGAGGGAGATCATGGCTCCTTATCCATCCTGAATAGAGCCTGAGATCACGGGTTGAACCGGTGAGGGCGGCAGCATCAACTGCATCACGGGCGATCCCCAGGTCTTCTCCAAGCCCGGCAAGCAGCTGAAGGTATTCTGTGCCTTTTTCCCGCAGGAGATTCTGTATCGTTTCGTCTTCCTGATAAAGAGAGCTCTTCTCTTTACGGATATGCTCTAGCGCCTCAGTAACAGAACTTCCATGATCACCGAAGGTAAAATCCGCAAAACCCCTTGAACGGAGGAGTGCATCCACTCTTTCGGCAGCACGTAAATGGGAAAGGACGACTGCAATCATCCCTTCTTCCTTTAGCCTGCATGCTGAGTGAGCAATTGCCTCTGATATTCCCTCTTCTTCAAAAAGTGCGTTTAAATCCTCGCATTCACCGGTTGGAATAAGCCCTGCCCGGACAGTGATAAAACGGGATGGCTCCCGCGGAGGGAGGGACTCTGCAACGCACCGGAAGAGGAGAAGATGCTCCTCCTCTTCATCAAGGCGGGCGATACGCTCATGGATAGCTGAACGACGAACCCGGCAGGATAGGATATCCGAGATCACCGGGTTATACCTATCCACCACCTTCAGCAGTAAGGTGGGATCAGATCGCTCTGCAGGAACAGGGGATTTCCGATCCGGGAGGAAGAAACCAGTGATCCTCCCCAGCTCTTCCCTGTGATCAAGAAGGGCCTCCACCGCACGCTCTATCCTGGCCTGGGCAGATGCGAGTGACTGCCGGATCTCATCCCTTTGCACCAGTGTGATGAGGTGGAGGAGATGCTCGTCACCGGTGATCGGAGTCAGTTCAATAATCCCCTCTTCATGGAGAGCAGAGAGGAACGATGCTGCATGCCGGCGATGAATCCCTACCGTCACCTTCTGCATCTCAGCCGGATAGAACATCCTCCCCTCCGGTGATGGCGGCTATGATCGCTGCAACTGCCTCTTCCTTTCGTGAAGCGGCGGCAGTCGTGATCTGCTCAACTCGCTCTTCTGTTGCAACTGCAATCTCCCGGGCTCTTTCCTCTGCATCCTGTATAGCCCGGTTAACTGTCTCTGCTGCCTCTGTCCCTGCCTTCTTCAATTCATCTTCGATATATGCTGCCGCTTCAATCCTTGCGGAACTGACTGCTTTTTCTGCCTCCTCTTCAGCAGCCAGAATCCGTGAGATCGCCTCTTCCTCCACCTTCAGGACAGCCTCAATATCATGAACCGGCATGAATGTGTTTATAGATTGAACCTGTTATTAACGTACGCCTTCAGGGTATGCTTTATCTGATCATAGAGAGGAAAGATGGTATCCGGCAGAAGATATGGCGGAGTGGGGAGGCATACATGCAGCGAATCCTGACAGCAGATATAGGCGGGACATATAGCAGGTTCTCTGGATTCACCTTCAGTGATGATGGTGCTATCTCGCGGCTGAATACTATTTCATTCATAACCGGCAGTTTCAGTTCATTTAACGATCTGATCAAAGGAGCTCTCATGAATCCGGGCATGGGAGACGTGAGTTCGTGGGACACAATCGTAATTGCGGTACCTGGACTGGTCAGGGAAGGTGTGCATGGGATCCTCCCCAATGTACCGTGGATGGCTGATATACGCACCCTCACCACGAAGATGCCAAAGACTGCGATCTACCTGATAAATGATTTTGTTGCACAGGGTTATGCCTGCCTGATGGAAAAGCAGCTCAAACAAGATGTGGTACAGGCAGGGAGAGCCGAAGATGGCGGGACCATCGCAGTGGTTGGTGCCGGAACCGGCCTTGGGCATTGTGCGATCAGGAAGGGAGCGGGAGATTGCATCTGTGCTCTCCCTTCAGAGGCAGGCCATGCCGCCTTCCCCTTTTATAAAGATGATGAGATTGGTTTCATGGAATATCTCCTGAAGATAAACGGTACCAGTTACCCGCATAACGATCTGGTGGTAAGCGGTCCCGGCCTTTCCCACCTGCATGCATGGCTCACCGGCGGGACGCTTCCTCCAGAGAAAGTGGTTAGCAGAATTGGACCGGAGTCTGAGACAACAGAATTTTTTGCCAGGTTCTTTGCACGTGCGTGCAGAAACTATGTTCTCAGTACGCTTTCAACCAGCGCCCTCTACATCACCGGCGGTGTTGCGATGAAGAATCCATTCCTCGTGAATAACGATTATTTCAGGGAGGAGTTCGCCGATGTTCTGCATTACCGGGATATGCTCGAAACAATTCCCATATCTCTCGTTCGGGATGAAGATATCGGGCTCCTGGGAGCAGCCCTATACGGCAGGGTGCATCTCCGGGTATAAGCCGATCAGGAGGCTTTTTATTTTACCGGGTGAGAGAGATTCCACATGACCATTGATGAGATCCGCGAGGAGATTGCAACTGTGGATACCGAAATTGTCGATCTGATCAAAAAACGGCAGTCGCTGGCAGGTTTGATGGCACATGAGAAGGTGAGGGCAGGCAGGCCACCCGTAGATCCGGCTCAGCGTGAGCAGGTGATTGCACGGGCGGTGGACCGGGCAGTTGAGGCAGGTGTCGATCCGGCAGGGGTGCGTGAGATCTTTTTAAGGCTTGTTCAGATGAGCGAGGATAAGCAGAGAGGCTGTATGGGGGATGGAAACCTGCCGTGAAGCATTCAAAACAGGAGAATCTTCTGGCAGGGCAATAAAAGTACAATATTCTCTTTTTTTCTACGCTTTTTTGTAGATATTCAGCCCGATCTTGATCTCTTCATCATCAGGTATGCTGATATTCCCCTCGCTTGAGGCGATGATCTTCGATTTGCCAGACTTAGAAACCCCGAAGTCCTTTGTGAGATCCACTTCGATGATCAGTTTTGATCCCTCTCTACTCATTTCCATGTTCTTCATGATGCTGATTGTGTGTACCACTCTGCAATGAAGATGCCGGATGGATCGTGCTTCCTCACATCTGGCAGGGAACCCGGAGGGGAGCCTGGGATCTGTTGGTAGAGAGAGGGGCAGGGCAGTCCGGCATCCGGGAGAACTCAGGAGAACCGCATCTTCCATAAGCGAAGGCCAAGATCCTCTGCAATGAAATACCATATGCTGTCATTCGGTTCAAAATGCTGCGAGAGAGATTGCGCAGATGACCTGATCCGGTAGCACCGGACGATATCACGGAGCAGCTTCCGGGAGAAATACTCGTCTTCAACCGGCGGCATCAGGATATGGAGTGCTTTCCCCGAAACGACCATCATCGATCGCATCTCAAAGACACAGGCAGTCTCCAGATCCGCTAATGAGAACGAAGAGCCGCGTGGATGGTTGTGAATGAAGATGGTGTGGGTGAGAGCGAAGAGATCCCGGTGCCCAAACTGTATCCGTGTCCTCTCGCCGGTGAGTTTCTCAAGAAAGGTTCCATGCTCGTCAAAGACAAATGCATGCTCGATTCCTTCATCCCGGATCATGGAAGTATACGCAGCAAGCACCCCGGGAGAGAGGGGATCGCAATTCCGGAAAGGATAGGGGAGCTCAGATAACTGCATCTGCGGGGAGGGGAGCAGCGGGTATGCCGATCCCCGGAAGAGAGCCGGAAACGAAAGAAGAGCCTCATCCGTTTTTTCAAGAATACCCCGGTAAATACCCAAAGGAAGGGGGTTATCCGATGTGGCAGAATGATCCATCATAATAAAATTAATTTGTTATAACCAATATTTTTTTGCCAAAACTGGCGAATTGGCGAGTGACAATTGCCGTCATGCAGTCGAACGATTCTTAAGATAGAACGAGATACAATTCCTTATGCAATCTTCCCATGCGATCATTATTGCCATTGCCTGCCTGCTCGTAGGAATGGGCATTGGGATAGCTCTTGCTCCGGTGCCTGATGCAGATCATGATGCGGCAATGATCCTTCTCAGGCTCCAGTCTGAGATCTCAGCATCACTGGAGATGCTTGACAATAGTATGGCAGCCGCCGCATATGATCTCGGATCAACCGGCCTTGATAACCAGGCAGCACACGATATCCTGCTTGAAACAAGCGGTATTCATCCGGCGATCATCGACT
The DNA here is from genome assembly GCF_024372745.1 of Methanocalculus taiwanensis. Lineage (GTDB taxonomy): Archaea > Halobacteriota > Methanomicrobia > Methanomicrobiales > Methanocorpusculaceae > Methanocalculus > Methanocalculus taiwanensis. The sequence continues at coordinate 25,375 of NZ_VOTZ01000019.1, read as the reverse complement.
GCACCACCGTCAGCCCGGATGGCATCATCCTTGCTGCAGAGCCGTCCATACACCACGGTGAGGAAGGAACAGATGTCTCTGATCAGAAGGCGACACAGCAGATTCTTGCAACCCGCCGCCCAATCATGAGCGGAATTGTGCCTGTTGCAGAAGGCGGCGATGCATCGTTTATCAGCGCACCTGTCTTCACCAGGGGCGGGATCGCAAGCGATCCGCCGGGGAGGTTCCTCGGGTTCACCTCAATCGTCTTCAGGCCGGATATCCTGATCGGGGGGGTAGCTGAGCCGGTTGTTTCAAAAACACCCTATTCAGTCACCGTTGTAGATACTGACGGCCGCGTACTCTATGATACCGACCCGGATCAGATCGACCTCCCCCTTGATGATCCCATCTATTCTGCATATCCTGTGCTGATCGAATTCGTAACCCGCGTCACAGAAGAGAGGCAGGGGAAGGGGAGCTACATCTTCCGGGATCAGACAAAAGAAGCTGTCTGGACCACCGTCTCCCTGCATGGGACAGAGTGGCGGGTGGCGGTTACCCGGACACTATGAAGGAGATCAGAGCCTCCTCCTTTTTTGTATAAACAGGGCAAGTGAGAAGAGAGCAATCAGAGGAATTACTGCAATCGGGGAGGATTCTTCTGCCTGTGGCATTTCGCGAACCGAAGGGTTATAGAGCTCCGGATGAAGTGCCTCTGCCACCTCTTCGAGCGCATCAACGATCCGGGGCCCTCCACGGCTGATGACATCTGATTCGATGATACATACACGCCCGTTCTGAACAGCATCCAGCCTTGCGAGCCGTGGTTCTGTCATAACGTACGTATAGATGACATCATATCCCGCCTTTCCCATCCCCGTTCCCGAGCTTACCAGAATATAATCGGGGTTTGCTGAGACAAATTCTTCAAGGCCGACAATCTTCCATTCGTCGAGTTCAGCAAAGGCATTCCTGCCACCTGCGGTTCTGATCACCTCGTTCTGGAATGTCCGGTCACCAGACACCCATATCGGATCATGCCAGACGATATGGGCAACAGACGGGGTGTTGGATCGGGTGGCAACCCGTTCCTCCACCGCAGTAATTCTCATACTGAGCTCCTGATTCAGCGCTTCGGCTTCATCTTCAGCACCAGAAACCCTGCCAAGCAATATGATCGTCTCCAGAATCTCGTCGATTGTTGCCGGATCGATGATGAGCACGGTAATTCCAAGTGATCGGAGCCGGTTCAGCACCTCTTCGGAGTTCTTTGGAGCAGCCACCACCAGGTCGGGCTTCGCAGAGACAACCTTTTCAGCACTGATCGTGGTGAATCCACCCATCGATTCGATCTGTCGGGCTTCTGCAGGGTAGTCACTCTGTTCAGCAACCCCGACAAGCCGGTCCCCGACCCCGATTGCAAAGAGAAGTTCGGTATTGGATGGTGCAAGGGAGACGATACGTTTCGGATATGCCCTTATGGCAACCTCACGTCCGGAATCGTCGGTGACAGTGATTGACCGGTTCCCTTCCATCGAACTCCCGATAAGCATGGCTCTGTCAGGATATTCACACGGATCATCTTCTCCCGTTGCCAGACCGGCAGCCCCACCTATACAGAGAAACAGAATAAATAAGCTATAAACGAATCGATTCATAATTGAATTCCTTTCATTATCTTTCATGTACACTCTCCTCTATCTGCCACATTATTACCCGGAATTGGTTTGTTTCCGGAGATGCAGCATAGCAGAGTCAAGGGATGTCTCCACCCGTGCCCCATTTTCGATCAATGATCCAAGGACACACCCCGCCTCTCCTCCGGTATAATCTTCAAAAGATTCGCTAGATCCGATGATCACTGTCTTCTTCGCATGCGGATGTAAAAGCCGGATATTATCCAGGTTCCCCCGCCCAACCGGCATGGCAACCAGGATGATTTTGTCAGCTTTCTCAAAATACTCCATGAGCAGCGATGAGGAAGCCTCTGATATCGGGGCAAACGGAGCCTCGCTCAATGCAGGAATACCAAGCTCTTCTGCCGTTCTATAATCAGAATCCAGCACATTCAGGATACCGGTGGTAAGATGCCAGCCTGCCTGGTGAAGCCGCCGGATCAGTGGTGTGCCGCATCCTCCGCCACAGACAATATGCACCCTTCCGGCCATTGCATCATGCATCCCGTATGTGTAAAGCGGGAGGATATATGGCCTCCCGGTCGTCGGATGGGTACTGATGAGCACATCGATCCCATAGACCAATCGAATCATCTCTCTGGTTAGCACATCTTCAGGCGATCCGATTGCCGCAATCTTCCTCTCTTTTAAGAGAATGATCCGGTCACAGTAATAGGCGGCGAGGTTGATGTCATGGAAGACGCTGATCGTCGTCGTCTCCTCCATCTCCTTTCTGATAATACTCAGGATTTCAATCTGGTGGCTGATATCAAGGTGAGAGGTCGCCTCGTCAAGCAGCAGGATGTCCGGCTCCTGTGCAAGAGCCCGTGCAATCAGCACCCGCTGCCGCTCCCCCCCGCTGATCGCATTCACCGGCATTTCAGCAAGAGGGGAGACATTGGCAAGCCGCATCACCCGATCACAGATTGCGTGATCCTCTCTGCTTTCTGATGCGAACCTCCCGATATAGGGATGGCGTCCCATCATCACGATCTCGCGGACGGTGTAATCGAAGTTGATTGCTGTCTCCTGGGGAACGACCGCAACCCGCTGTGCCAGCATACGGAATGAAAGATTCTCCATATTCTGATTATTATAATATATCTCGCCACCTGAAGGGGCGACTATCCTGCTCATTGCCTTCAGGAGTGTCGTCTTTCCCGATCCATTCGGTCCGCAGATCCCAATCATCTCCCCGGGAGTTGCTGAGAAGGCAATCTCCTCAAGGATCTGGTGTGCCCCATAACAGACATCCAGATGCACCACATCGACCGTCTTCATGCGTGGATCCTCCGCTGCAAGAGGAACATAAAGAAGGGTGCACCAAGGAATGCAGTGATGATCCCAACCGGCATCTCGTTTCCGAATGTCCGGGCGAAGGTATCAGCCCAGAGTAGGATGAGCCCGCCTGCAAGAATAGCAGCAGGAATCAGCACCCGGTGATCGGGACCAACGATGATCCGCATCAGGTGGGGGGTGATCAGGCCGATGAAGCCGATTGCACCGGCGATCGCAACCGCAATCCCCGCCAGAACCGAGCTTACAAAGAGCAGGAGCACCTTCAGCTGCTCAACATTCACGCCGAGATGGACGGCATCCTCGTCACCGAGCGAGATGATGTTGATATCGCGTGCGAACAGGTAGATTACGAGACAGCCCGCCGGGATAAGAAGTGCGACATGCACATCATTCCACGAGACGGTCCAGAACCCGCCCATCAGCCAGAAGACAATCTGCTGGAGGCTCTTTCCTGAACCATACATAAGAAATGAGAGCATTGCAGAGAGGAACATCGAGAGTGCAACGCCTGTCAAAAGCAGGGTTTCTACCGGGATCTTCCCACCCCGGCGGGCGATTGTATAGACCAGGAATGTCGCTCCAACCGCTCCGGTGAAGGCAAAAACGTGAAGGCCGGTTCCTGCCAGAAATACAATAGAGGCAACCGCGCCAAGCGATCCACCGGCAGATGTCCCGATGATATAGGGATCTGCCATCGGGTTTTTGAAGAGCGCCTGCATGGCTGATCCGGCAGTTGCAAGCGCTGCTCCCACCAGCACCGCTGCAATGACACGGGGTAGACGGATATCAAAAATGATCTGGTAAGCGGTTGCATCCACAAATATGGAGGAGAGCATGATGCTCGTTGGCCCGATCATCACAGAAATGATGAGGCTCAGAACAAGGGCAGCAGAAAGAAGGAGGATGGCAGGCAGGCCCCGGTAGCGCATTATACCAATTTTGTTTTTTTAACGTAAATAAATACTCATAATCGGGGAATCGAGCGGGAGTGCTTTGAGCCGGGTTGATATACATGCCCAATGGAAATGAACAGCCGGATCACCTGCACCTGCACGACAATAATTGTTTGATGAGAGCATCACATACATCGAAAATCGGAATATATTTGCTTTGAAACCCTAAATATCATGAACTGTGATGAAAAAGAATGCAAACAGTTAATTTTCCGGTGCAAGTGGTGATCGAATAAACGAGATAATTGAATGAGGAAAACAATGAGACAGAGAGAGAAGATAACAAAATATCAGATCAGAGGGAGAATGTTTGGATACATTATCGTAGTATTGTTCTTCCTTACACTATCGATTGCAGGATGTGTGGGTACACAGGCAAACCCGGTGAGCGAGCGTGAAAATATTACCACTCCAGAATCAACGGCATCAGCAGATGTTGCAGCCACATCAGAAAATGTTGAATCAGCACCACCCTATCAGGAAAATCCTGAAAAACTGCCCAAACCCGCTAGTATGCTCTCGCCAGGAGCACGTTGTAATTACCAGGATGATGGAAAAAATAATGACATCTCAATCGCATTTATACAGTCAACAACGCGAGGCAGCTTCTTTTTTCAAACCAAATCAGGATCTATAATAGTCAAACCTCCACCAGGTAACCGCTTAGTTCTGCTATCATTCAAGGTCTGCCATATGGGCTCTCGATCGGTTTCAGATCAACAGATAACCACCCCGGGGCTCCCATCATTCAAACTCTATGATTACCATAACATATATTCGCCGAAATATATCTCAATTGATGACGGTAGTTTCATAGAATCTACATACCTCAATAAATTCGATGAGTTTAAACGCCCGATCTATCCATGGACAGGTAATATTGTGCATCATACATCCATTGGAGAGCTATATTGCGAAACAATATTGAATCGAAAGGAAATGAAAGAGGGATGGCTTCTGTTTATCGTTCCTGAAGAGTTCTCCATACAGGATGCCTATATCGGGGTAGAGACAGATTCACCAGGGGAGACATTTTACTGGAGTCTCTCCTGACCCACTTAATTCATGGGCACATACAATGTTAGGACACTATCAGAAGAAACCACCTTCTACACTAAATGGAGAAATCAGCCTCCATAGAAGCTATATTGTTCTCTCTGCGCTATTGAGAGAATAGCATCGGGAGTGAGATCAGCAATAGAATAATAAGCGCCCTGGCTGGCATCTGCAATCTCCCTGCAGTATCCCAGAGATAGGATTCTCCCGTTCTCAACAGACTCAGTATCAAGAACGACTGTACGGATCCCTGACGATGCAATATAACCAGATACCATCCGAAGCTCCTCTCTGATTGATCCGGATCCAACATTAGCCCGGCCATCCGAGATCAGCATCATCATCGGGATTATATCCTTTTTCTTCCTCTTTTCACGGTTCAGTACCTCCATCCCCTTCATAAGTCCGGCCCCAAGAGGCGTTCGTCCACCTGTCGGGATCTCCCGCAAGCGTTGGAGTGCAAGTTCCGGACTTCTTGAAAGAGGGAGTACAATATCGGCAGTACTCCCCCGGAAAGCTACGAGTCCGACCCGGTCACGATGTATATATGAATCCTTCAGGAGGGAGAGTATGGCCCCTTTAGCACTCTGCATCCGATTCTCAGCCCCCATTGAACCGCTTGCATCAACAACAAATACACAGGCGATCTCTGCTTTACCCTTCCGACGTGCCCGCCTGAGATCCCCATCATTAATCACGATTGCATTTCCATTCTTCTCACGGTGAAATTGCCACGGTGCTGCAGCACGTATCGTTGCATCAATTACCAGTTTCTCCCATCGTGGGGTTTGATAGATGGTAGTTCTTCTTCCCCTGAGATCGTCGGTCAATGTGTCAATCATATGCCCCCGTGCTTTTTTTCTTAGATCCCGTTGTGGCATCTGATCCTTCCAGATCGGGGCGGTATGGAGACCTGATCCGATCGGATGCTGTTGTGTGTTTTCGCTCCCGGGGGATGAGGTTCCATCTCCAGAGGGTTGATCCACCTCAGATTTCTCTTTCCCCTCTTCATCATCCGGAGGATCGGAGATCATCTCATCAAGAGATTCGGGTTTAAGCTCCGGCTCCTCAAACGGCCTCTTCCTCATCCGGTGAGGGAGGGCAAGCGACATAGCCCCCTTTATATCCTGAGCAGTAACCTCCACCCTCCCATCAAATGCCGCAATCGTTTTTGCAGTCCTGATTACGGTTATATCAGCACGGTGTGTCGAGATACCAAGAGATAAGCAGGCGTTAACCACCTGGCGTATCAATGAATCTGGCACTTTCACGGAAGGCAGGATCTCTTGAGCCCTGATGATTGCAGATTTGAGTTCTTCTGTTCTTACAACATGCTCTTCTGTTAATTTCCCGGGATCACGATCCCATGCTTCTACTGCGGAGATGACAGCAACACGTTCATCAGAATCAGTGATCCCGGTCACATTGACCATCAGGCCAAAACGATCAAGCAGCTGGGGTCGAAGTTCGCCCTCCTCCGGGTTCATCGTTCCAACGAGAATAAACCGGGAATGATGAGAGACCGATACTCCCTCCCGCTCAATGGTATTTACGCCCATTGCTGCAGCATCAAGGAGGATATCAATGATATGATCATCAAGAAGATTCACCTCGTCGATGTAGAGTATTCCCCTGTGAACTGCTGCCAGAATACCTGGATCAAGCGCAGCAATTCCCTCTTTTATGGCTCGTTTCAGATCAAGTGTACCAATAACGCGATCTTCTGTGGCGCCAAGAGGGAGAGTCACTATTCTGACTTTACGGGTGATGGCAACTGGCTCTTCATTGGTGTAGTGGTGGCATATATCCTCCTCAGGATCGCAGGAGAATGGGCATCCTGATACCACCTTTATCTCCGGAAGCAAACCAGCAAGAGCCCGAACAGCAGTGGATTTGGCAGTTCCCTTCTCCCCACGAATTAATACTCCTCCTATGCCCGGATTGATCGCATTGAGGAGGAGAGCACGCATCATCTCCTTTTGACCGATGATTGCAGTGAAGGGCAGGGTTCTATGGTGAGGCACGGATCTCATCATTTTACTATTATCTTATTAGTTAATACCATTTATGCACAAAAAAATTATGCTTCATACCATATTGCATCTTTCGTAATATCAATTATAATAATACGCTATAGAACGTATCATAAGACTAATAATTTGTTTTGACTCTTTTTCCAATGAACGTACAGTACAGAGAGAGATCGGCATCCGGACTAAGTTGAAACAGTAGCCGTAAGAATACAAATCAGTCATCATTACTTTTCTTCATTCAATGTTACGTATCATTTAATATTAAAATACATTGGCTCATCGAACAATATTGTACAAAATAGCACATTTTTAATATTTTCCCGCCAACCACTCTATATGACTCTATCGCGGCGCCTCATTCTCACGATTCTTATGATCCTCCTCTGCTTAGGAATCGCATCCGCCGGAATTGAGCGTTCCATTACGGAGAATGGGGATGGTACAGTGACTGTACGGATTGAACTGGCTGAGGGTATCATCATGGGGATCACCGAAGAGATCCCGCCCGGCTTTACGTTCGTTGACACCAGCCACCCGCCTGAACAAACTATTATTGAAGACAAACGCCTTCTCTTTGCCGTCATCGGAGATGAGATGGTGACCTATACGCTGCGCGGCCCAGGCAAGCCAGAGATACAAGGCAGTACCCTGATATTCTCTGATGAGAACAGCCCTACAAAAGAGCAATCTCCAGTTCCGCTTCTCATCATCATCGCCGCGTTAGCAGGAGCTGCGCTTATAGTCCGGAGGCGCAAGGCATGAAAGGATTCGGCGCTCTCACACTCATCCTTCTTCTGATTGCACCAGTTTCATCTCTTGGAGCCGCGAGCGACGACTCACATCAACTCCTTGCAGAGGGGATACTGGCAACACTGAAGGGGGATGGTCCGGGTATTGATCTCCTCCGTGATGCAGCAGCACTCTATCCTTCCTATCCACGGAGCATTACAGACTCAGCAGGTGTGGAGATTGTTCTATACCGACCACCGGATCGGATAATCGCAATGAATTCAAATGCCGCTGATGTTCTCTCAGTAATCGGCCTTGGCACTCAGGTTATCGGGGTTGGAGATACGGTTGTGAAGACACCGCTTCAGTTCCCTGATCTTGCCCTTCGGACGAATATAGGGAAGTATAATGAACCTGATATCGAAACCATTCTTGCACTCAGGCCGGATCTGCTCATCTCATATGTACTCTGGCCAGATGCTGAGAAGCTCGATCGCCATCTCCCGAAACGGATTACGGTCATAAGGATGGATCTCTATAAGGCAGAAACATTCAGGGATGAATTCAGCCGGCTATCCTATATAACAGGCGATTCAGAAAAAGCGGCGGCATATCTTGAATGGTACGATAAGATACATACTCTTGTACAGGAGCGGGTCATGACCATCCCGGAGGAAGAAAGAACCCGGGTATTTGTGGATTATGGAGCAGGTAAGAGCACAGGACGGAGAACCATGTCTGAAGGGACAGGGTTACATGATATCATCGTTACTGCGGGTGGCATCAATATTGCAGGGGATCGGGTAACAGGATATGCAGATGTTGAGAATGAATGGGTAATTGCCCAGAAGCCTGACGTGATCCTGATCTGGTCACCAAAAGGAGGCTATGTCCTCGGTGAGGAGGAATACTTCCATGAAGCATGGGATGATGTGATAAAGATGCCGGGTTTTAATCGCATACCTGCGATCAGAGATGAACGGATCTATGTCATCTCATCAGCATATGGATTCGGAACATCATCCCCCGCCTCTCTTGTGAAGGTTGCCTCATGGCTTTATCCGGATCTCTTTGCAGATATCGACCCTGATGCCATTCATTCTGAATATCTGGATCGATTCACCCACACTGGCAAAGAGATCAAAGAAGAGGGTACCTTCTATTATCCAAAACGGTGAATCATATGGAACAAAGCAGGATTCTGGAAGGTTATATTAAGAGGATACATGGAAGAATCATCACCCTCATCCTCCTCACTGCAGTTCTTCTCACCCTCATCGGTGTTGCTGCGACACTTGGATCCTATCCGATCAGTGTCATAGAGGTCTATGCCACGATCTTTGCAGGGCCTGGAACCGGAACTGAGGCGGCCACAATCGTCTGGGATTACCGCCTTCCCCGAATCCTGATGGGAATTCTGACAGGAGCTGCACTTGGGGTTGCCGGTGCTGTGATGCAGGGAATTCTAAGGAACCCACTTGCAAGCCCCTTTACCCTGGGTATTGCCTCAGCCGCAAGTTTCGGGGCATCCCTTGCTATCATACTCGGTGCAGGCGTTGTCGCCGGAGGCTATCTCATTGCAGCAAATGCCTTCCTCTTCACCCTCATTGCCGCTGCCCTCGTCTATGGTCTTGCGCAGGTTCGGGGGATCACTCCGGAAACGATGATCATGGCCGGGATTGCGATCATGTATCTCTTCTCCTCTCTTACGAGTTTTCTCCAGTATATCGGCACCTCTGAAGATGTGCATGCAGTCGTCTTCTGGATGTTCGGAAGCCTGGGACGTTCCACCTGGGAGACAGTGACGATTGCAGCAGTAATTTTCCTCTTCACCTTCCCGCTCATAATCTTCTTTGCACGGAGCATCAATGCCCTGGCAGCAGGTGATGAAACTGCAACAAGCCTCGGTGTGGCTGTTGAACATGTCAGGTTAATCGGAATGGGTGGTGCATCACTCCTGACAGCTGGCGTGATCTGCTTCACAGGCACCATAGGGTTCATCGGCCTGGTTGCACCGCACATTACCCGGATGATGATCGGGGGCGATAACCGTTTCCTCATTCCCGGAACTGCACTCATGGGTGCAGTTATTCTGCTTGGTGCCGACAGCATCGGCAGGACCATTATGGCCCCAATGATCCTCCCGGTTGGGATTATGACGGCATTCCTTGGCGTTCCATTCTTCCTCTATCTTTTCCTACGCAGGAGGCGAGACTATTGGTAACAATCACTGTTGATTCTCTGGATTTTTCATATCAGAGCACCCGGATACTGCATGGCCTGAACTTCACTGTTGGAGAAGGGACTGTACTCTGTATCGTCGGGCCAAATGGCTCAGGTAAGACCACCCTCATCAGGTGCCTGGATCGTATCCTCCATCCAAGTGGTGCGATCCTGATCAATGGGAAGCATATCCGTGATCTGGGAAGGAGGGAGCTTGCAGAAATTATCGGATATGTGCCCCAGATTGGGGCAAAAATCGCTGCTGCTACAGTATTTGATGTCGTTATGATGGGGAGGACACCTCATATGGGATGGCAATCACGGAAAGAGGATCTCTCCCTGGTCGAAGAGGCAATCCAGCTACTCAAAGTCGATCATCTCGCAGATCGGGAGTTCAACGAGCTCTCAGGCGGCCAGCAGCAGAAGGTATTGATTGCACGTGCAGTTGCACAGGATCCGAGGATTCTGCTTCTGGATGAACCCACCAACAGCCTGGATATCCATCATCAGTTAGAAGCGCTTGCAATGATCCATCGTCTCTCAAGAAAAACCGGGATAACCGTAATAATGGCGGTGCATGATCTGACGATTGCTGCACGCTATGCCGATCAGCTGATGATGCTTCATAATGGATTGATTGTCGGATATGGAAGCCCTGAAGAACTCATCACACAGGAGCGGATCCGCGAGGTCTATCGCGTGGATGCAAAGATATTTCGTGATCCCGAGGCGGGCTTGATCGTGACCCCGCTACACCCGATAGCTGACGTGATCCCATGAAGATAGCCGCGATCGTCTGGGGGTCAGATGCAGTCCTTCTAACTCAGGCGGCAAGGGCTGAATCTGTCGAACTATCTGTCATGGGAACTCATGAGATCACCGAATCACACGCCAGAAATGCATTTCTTCAGTACCAGCAGGATGCTGATATCATCCTTCTCCACCCGTCCCAGCATGCCATTTGGGATGATCTCATTCCCCATATCAGAAATGATCTCCCTATCATCTCCTTCGGCTATGATCAGGCATTCTGGACCTTATCAACGGTTCCCTATCCTGTCGTCTCTGCCGTATCAGCATACGCAACCCATGGCGGGGAGGAGAATTACCGGCGGATGATCCGACTACTCCGAAAAGTTGTCTCAGGGGATGCATCTATCCCCGAACCCCCTGAGATTCTGCCTTGGGAAGGGATCTATCACCCCGATCTTGCCGAAGCATCAGCAGATCCAAATCATTACTGGCGATTGAAACCAAAAAGACATACGGGAACAATCGGAATCGTCTTCTCCCGAACCTACTGGGCAAATGGCGATACAATGGCGGTGGATGCCCTCATACGAAAAATCGAGGCATATGCTGATGTTATCGCAATCTTCTGCCTCTCAGGCGGGGATACTGAACTGGGTGCACGTCCCGGGCCAGAGGTGGCAGCGGATTGGTTTGGATCTGATGTGGGCGTTATTATCAATCTCCAGCCGGTCTTCCGATCCGGGATTCAGGGCGCTGCCGAAGGTTGCTTCAAAGATCTGAATGTTCCGGTCATCCATCCGCTCCTCCTCTACCATCAGACTCAGCAGGAGTGGCTTGATTCATCACTCGGCCTGCCATCGATGGAGCTCGCATGGAGTGTCGCCCTCCCTGAGATGCAGGGCATGATCGAGATGCTTCCATTCGGATCCGAAGAAGTGAATGTAGCATTCGGCACCCATGATCCAATTGATGAGCGTATAAACCGGATCGCTGCCCGGGCACATTCATGGTTAACACTCCAGACAAAAGCCCCCTCAGAACGGAGAGTTGCTATCATCCTTCATAACAAGCCCTGCTCCTCGGTTGAGGCAACAGTCGGGGCAGGTGCTCATCTCGATACACTGGAGAGCACCGCCCGGATACTCAAACGGATGGAGAAGGAAGGCTACGCTGTTGATCCTCCGTCAGATGGAAAGAAATTAATCGATACAATACTGGAACGTCGGGCGATCAGTGAATTCAGATGGACGACGGCTGCTTCAATCGTCCGCTCAGGTGGTGCCCTTGCTCTCATTGATCTGGATGAATATCTCGGGTGGTTCGACGAACTGGATAGCTCTGTCAGAACCAGAATGACAGAGGCATGGGGTTCGCCGCCTGGAGAGGAGATCGATGGGATTCCTCCGGCGATGGTGTATAACAACCAGATCATCGTTACGGGTGTATCCTATGGAAATGCCATCGTCTGTGTTCAGCCAAAACGAGGGTGTGCAGGATCACGGTGCGACGGATCTGTATGTAAACTCCTCCATGATCCGGAGGTGCCACCAACTCACCAGTACCTTGCCACATACCGCTGGCTTGAACGGGTTTTTGGGGCAGATATGATCATCCATGTCGGGACTCACGGGAATCTGGAATTCCTCCCCGGAAAATCGGCAGCACCCTCGGATAGCTGTTTCCCGGACAATATGATCGGCACAGTGCCACACCTGTATATTTATAATGCCGATAACCCTCCTGAGGGAACAATCGCAAAACGGCGGGCTGCTGCGACTCTGATTGACCATATGCAGACGGTGATGCAGGCATCCGGCCTCTATGGTGAGCTGAAGGAACTTGAAACCCTCCTTGATGAGTATACCCGTGCAAAAACAAGTGATCCTGTACGGGCACATGACCTTCAGCATCTCATCAAAGATGCGGTCACCGCCGCTGGTCTTGCAGAAGAGACTGACATGCCGGTTGGCCACCTCGGGTTCCATGCATTCATTGAGCGGGTTCACCAAATCCTTGGCAGAATCTCATCTACGCGTATCCCTGATGGCATGCATATCTTCGGGGAACGCCCGTCTGGTGAGGATCGTGCCCGTTTCATTCATGCAGCTGCACGGTTTGATGATGCCCTCTCATCTGCCCTCTTCGGATCAGATTACCAAAATGAGTCCCCTGAGAAACGTGAGTTGGGCGAATATGTTTTTGTACAGGCCATTCTGGAAGGTGCTACCGAGGACGATGCAGTTCAGGCAGCGTGCGGGCGACACCCTCTTCCCGGCACACGGGTTCAGATCATCCTTATGGCCGAGCTTATCCGGAGCTTAAATGAAGGGATTGATGATTCAGATGAGATGGGAGCCCTCCTGAGTGGCCTGGATGGAGGATTCATCGCCCCGGGCCCCTCAGGTCTGATAACACGGGGGAGACCAGATATCCTCCCGACCGGGAGGAACTTTTACTCACTCGATCCGGCAACAGTACCAACAAAGGCTGCATGGATGGTCGGACAGCGGCTGACCGATGCCCTCCTGGCAACATTTATAGAGGAGCATGGCGCCTATCCGCGTTCGGTTGCAATGTACTGGCAGTCTACGGATCTGATGTGGGCTGATGGCGAACAGTTTGCCCAGATCCTGCATCTTATCGGGGTCAGGCCGATCTGGAAGGCAGGAAAGGTTGTTTCTTTTGAGATTATTCCGGTTCATCAACTAGGAAGGCCCAGAGTCGATGTGACGATCCGTGTATCCGCTATCCTCCGCGACTGTTTCTTCTCAGCAATTGAACTGCTCGATCGTGCATTCACCGCTGTCTCGGAACTTGATGAGTCAGATGAAGAGAACCCGATTCGTGCACATACGCTGGAGAGCGGGACGTCACGCCGGCTCTATTCAAGCCGTCCCGGAACCTATGGCAATGGGATTAATCTTGCAGTATTTGCATCTGCATGGAAAGACGAGAAGGATCTCTCTCAGATCTTCATCGAGTGGAACGGATACTCGTATGGGAACGGGGATTCCGGGAGCCAGGATCTTTTGGGTTTCTCTGCCCTACTGGCAACAGTCCAGGCAACCTTCAACAAGACCGCAACAGATGAGTACGATCTCACCGGGTGCTGCTGTTATTTCGGCACTCATGGAGGGATGACGGCAGCGGCTCGGCACCTGTCAGGAAAGCGGATAGAATCTTACTATGGTGATACCCGCACCCCGTCACGGGTTGAAGTACGGACACTCGCGGAAGAGATCCGTAGGGTTGTCAGATCAAAGATCCTAAACCCTGCCTGGATTGAAGGCATGAAACGGCATGGGTACAAAGGTGCCGGCGATATTGCAAAGAGAGTTGGAACTATCTATGGGTGGGAGGCATCAACCGGGGAGGTTGATGATCGAATCTTTGATGATATCACCCGGACTTTTATTCTTGATGAAGAGAATCGTGCATTCTTCCGGGATAATAACCCATTTGCCCTTGAAGAGATTGGGAGGCGGCTGCTTGAAGCAGAGGCCAGAGGTCTCTGGACCCCCGATCCTGAGCTCTCTTCAGGTCTCAGGGAGGCATACCTTGAGACAGAAGGGTGGCTTGAGGATCAGATGGATGGGGAGAATGGTCAGATGCAGGGTGGAAGTATCCATATGATGAGTCTGGATGAGGTTCGGGAGAAGATAAAACGATAGTGATGATAATTATATGATCAGTTTTACCATGGAAACATCGATAGAATCTGTGTGATATGATATTTGTTATGTATTTATTGAGTTTATTTCCTATGAAAGAATCATTATTTAGTATTGACGAGTAACATTATTTCATGATACGTAATACTCACTCATGGACCCTCCTTATCCTCGTCATAGCATTGCTCTTCTGTCCGACAGCATCAGCCATCTATGCATGGGAAGGTATCCCGGTCGAGCCGGTGATCCAGGGTGAGATGAACGGTGATATTCTCTATTTTGGGACATATGGCCTGGATACACCACCTGTTGATCTCCGCTTCACCCTCCCCTCAAAGCCGGTCTTTTCACGGATCTATGCCGGTGTGTGGGGTGGAACCGAGAAGTATACCGGACGTGCCGAGATAACCGTGAACAATCTCCAGAAGGTGATATACCAGCTTGAAGGGGATAGGGACCGGAACCGCGATGTCTATGTTGCAAGCCATGGATCCTATTGGATCGCCTATGATGCAACTGATCTGATGCGTTCAGGCCAGAACCTTGTTTCGGTGACCACAAGCCGTGGAGAAGCGGGGAACCGGCTTGATGGACGAGTATATTGCGTAATCGTCGTTGCCGGGGTGGAAGATCCGTCTTCCGGCAGGTTACAGTACTGGATCGCAGAAGGGAACGAGAATCTCCATGGAGAGGGATGGGCCGGAACAAACCCCACCCGGAAGGATTCATCGACGACAGTATTTGAAGGGGCAGATCTCGAGGGGTTGAAATCTGCCGAACTCTTTATTACACTTAGCGCAACAAATGCCGGCCAGCCCGACTATCTTCTTATCAATGGTTATGATCTCGGTGTTGAACTCCCGGATGGTTCCCGCGATATCGGAAATGAACGCTCATTCTCAGCAACCGGCGGTGAGGGGATTCCATCCCGCTATATAGATGCTGAGCGGTTCGATGTGACCGCTTTTGTCAGGGAGAGAAATGAGATCACCTTTGAGCGGGGTCGTGATCTCGATTTTGACGGAGAGATCAAAACAACTGGATCCTTTGTTGAGGGGGAGGATTATATGCACCCATTGCTTGCCGTTATGACTCTTAAAAAGAGTTCTGGAACGATAGCTCCGGATCTGGCAGTTGCCGGCATAGAGATCGCCAATGCATATGCAGGAGAGACTGCGACGGTGACAGCCGATATCAGGAATTATGGGGGGATTCCTGATGATCCGGCAACGGTGATCTTCAGGTCAGATGGCATTGAGTTTGGACGTGAGATGGTATTACTATCCCATGATGGAGTCGCTTCCGTCTCTGTTCCCTGGAAGCCTGCCTCTGGAAGGATTACCCTTTCTGTAACTGTTGAAGCTGGAGGCGATAGGGATGTGAGCAATAATGAAGCGAACCGTGAGATCACCGTCGGATCGCCTCCTGATCTGGCTGTGATGATCCTTGAGCCGCGCCGAGCCGGAGATGATGCCCCCATTCGTTCAGAGCAAAGTCCAATTCACGGATGCGTTGTCATTATCAGTGTTTTTCTGGCATTTCTGATTACCCGTCAGAATGCAGGGAAGATTATGGCACCTCTTCTGACAGGGATGATCATTCTCTCCTCTGTTGGGCTGATGGTACCTGCAGCTTCGGCAGATGGGGGATATGTTGCCTATGATCTCCCCGTTACAATCAGGAATAATGGTGGGAGCGATGCATTGGCATTTGAGGTTGTCGTCTATATTGATGGTGAGCGGGCTGCGGTAATGCGGATCAATGATGGGGTTACAGCAGAGAGCAGCAGGCAGATCATCATCCCGATCTACACGACACCAGGCAGGCATATGGTGAAGGTAGTTGCCGATGAACCGAGAATGCTTAAGGAGAGAAATATTGACGATAATGTGATGGAGAGAGCGTATGTCTTCCCCTAAATACATATTCATGCTAATCATCCTGCTCATCTCTCCGGCAGCGGCAAGCTATGCAGGAGATAAAACGCTCACTACAGTATTTCATACCGATCGTCCGGCAGCCATATCATTCTCCACCGGAAACAGCCATTATGGGGGGGCGATGAATTCCGGGGATCAGTACAGGGTTTCACTCCCCTATGAGATTCCTCCGGATGCCGAAGTCTTATATGAGCGGATCTATCTCTACTGGTCATGGAGCAAAATCGGCCAGGATGCGATCTACCCTCTTCTCCAGGTTGAAGCAGATGGAGTACCCCTCCCACTCATTGACAGGTATACTGATTCAAAGGGATTTGTCGCTACAAATGACTTCTTCTCAGGAATGGATACCTATGCCCCTCCTGAAACTCTCCTGAGGAGTGGTGATATCTCTCTCCTGATCACAAATAACGCAGATGATACCCGTTCTTTTGTGATGACAGGTGCCGCTCTCCTTGTCGCCTACAGCACCCCGTCAGACCCTCCCGGTCTTTTATGGATCTCGGAGGGCTGCGATATGCTCTATGCAAGCCATGGAATCACCCCGGCAATGGCAAGCTCTGCTATCATATTTGAAGGCGATGTCAGGACACGGGATGTTACATCTACGGATCTGCTTCTGGTTGCACCATCAGGTGGCTATACCCGGACAGAGATTCCACAGAAGAATTCCATCTTCGTCAACAGGGAGAGAGGGAGTGATCTGCCGGGCTTCATCGAATCGATAATCGCCTCACTATTCCCGGGA
This sequence comes from Methanocalculus taiwanensis, assembly GCF_024372745.1. Lineage (GTDB taxonomy): Archaea > Halobacteriota > Methanomicrobia > Methanomicrobiales > Methanocorpusculaceae > Methanocalculus > Methanocalculus taiwanensis. Next base: position 8,312 of record NZ_VOTZ01000019.1, on the reverse strand, counting down.
TATAATGGGAAGGTCTGGCATGATGCATTTGTTTCAGATGAGATCAACCAGATTGGAATCGATAACCGTGATATACGCCAATACCTCCGATCAACCGGTAATACCGTCATAGTGCAGGATAATGGAGATTATCTCACCCTGACAAATGCGATCCTCGACATCCGGTATGGGGGTGCCTGAGGATGGCTGCCATCGTCAGGACAGAAAACCTGCAGAAAGTATTCGGCAGGCATGTCCATGCCCTTGATGGCATCTCGATTATAGTTGAAGAGGGAGAGTATGTGACCGTAACCGGAAGGAGCGGGAGCGGGAAGTCGACCTTAATGAATATCATCGGATGCCTCGATCAGCCAACAGGCGGCACTGTCGAGATAGCTGGCCAGAATGTAGACTATTCAGATCCTGAACAGCTCGTCTCCCTCAGGAGATCTAAAATCGGTTTTATCTTTCAGCAGTTCAGCCTGATACCCTCAATGACAGCGGCAGAGAATATCGAATATCCCCTGATCTTCTCGGGGGTTCCCGGTTCTGAGAGGAAGAGGCGGACGATGGATATGCTGGAACTGGTTGGCATTCTTGATCGATCCGATCATCTCCCCGGAGAACTCTCAGGCGGGCAGCAGCAGCGGGTGGCAATATCCCGCGCCCTTGTTGCAGGACCCAACCTGGTGCTTGCTGATGAGCCGACCGGAAATCTCGATTCAACAACGAGTAATGAGATTATAACATTGTTAAAACAGATCAACGAAGAGATGGGTACGACGTTTCTGATTGTTACACATGAACCATCGATCTGGTTTGGTACTGATCGGACGATTCATCTCTCTGATGGGAAGGTGGTTCCGTAATGGTAAAAATGACCGATGTTGCGACGATATCGTTTCGCCAGGTTACAAGGAAAAGGCTCCGTTTCTTCCTGACAGTCCTGGGAATTGCCATTGGTGTTGCCGCAGTCGTGGGTGTTGTATCACTTGGGGAGGGAGTCCGTTCTCTCTCTGTTGAGATGATCAAGGATCAATCCGATCTGACGCTCCTTGAAGTGAATGCGGATATCCGGGATGGGGTGACGATACCGATCACCGGTCAGAAGATAGCCGATATACAGCGTGACCCCGGCGTGGTTGGAGCGGTTCCTGCCCGGAGGATCACATATGCGACCGAGCGGCAGACATTCCTCTCAGCTGTTGATGCAGGTTCAGCAGGTATGCAATCGGTATTCTCACTCACGTACCTTGATGGCAGGAGTGTGGAGACGGGTACAGGAGAGGCCGTCTTTGGGTATGATCTTGCAGAAACACTCCGAAGATATGAAGGTATACGTATCGGCGACCGTTTCACGCTCCTCGTCCGTGATTATGATGAGGATGGAAGGCCAGCTGATATCAGGCATGAGTTTCTCCTGACCGGTGTCCTGAGGGAGCGGGGGGATGAACTGGATCGGCTGATGATCACCGATACCGGGAACAAAGACGAACCCTTTGATGCGGTCTTTGTCAGGGTGGTGAGCCCCGATGTGGTATTTCCGGTTGTCGACCGGGTGGAAGGGCTTGGACTCTCTGCCCATGGGGCTTTTGAACAGATACGTGCAGTAAACAAGCTCTTTGATATCATCGTCCTTGTCCTCTCCGGTTTTACCGGCATCTCCCTTGTGATCGGGGCACTGATGATTATGAATACGATGATCATATCGGTCTTTGAGCGGACACGTGAGATCGGGATCTCAATGGCGATCGGGGCTTCATCAGGAGATATCCTCCGGTTGATCCTATCCGAATGCTTCATTATCGGTATTGCCGGAGGTATCATTGGAAACCTCCTTGGGATCGTCTTTGCCGGGGTGATCAACTCGGTTGGAAGGAACGTTGTGATCGCCGAGCTTGGGGCAGGGTTCTCCGGTTTTGCAGGGGCGGATATTGTCCTGGTGACACCCGGAGTTATCATCTCCGGGATGGCGATTGCCATCGTTTTATCGCTCATTTCAGGCATTTATCCAGCATTGAAGGCCTCCCGTCTCCATCCGGCTGATGCGATACGATCGTTGTAGGGGGTCTTCATATGCATACAGTCACAAGATTGATGATCGTTTTTATCATTGCTACCCTTCTCCTGATACCAGCAGCAACAGCAGACAATCAAGTAGGTGGAATCCCCCTCCGAAAGGTCGCAGATGGTGTTGTATCCGGGGGGCTCTATTATGATGGATGGTTTGGGATGGGGACGACAGCTCAGAAGAGCTTCACCATACCGGATCACACAGAGATACAATGGGCCCGGCTTTATGTCGTCGTCTATTGCGGTAACATGAGGGAGAATTACCAGGTTGCGATGGATGTCCGGTTTGACGGAGATGGCGACAGCAGTTATGAGCGCACCTGGAACGAGCATATGAACTCAGAGTATAGCTGGCCCGGGGATGGAGGATCCGGTCCTGTTGAACTTGGAAACGGGAACCGTGTCACAAGCGATTACCTGTACTGGTATGATGTGACCCGGGATATCCATGGAACAAAGGTGAATACCGAGGTAAAAACAAGCCGCCCTGCCGGATATACTGGCACTTTTGATGGCAGGATAAAACTGGTCGCTCTCGTTGTAGCCTATGATGATGGGACAATGGATCAGATCTATTACCAGGTGAACCAGGGTCATGATGTTTCGTCATATTATGATGAACTGTATGTTGGCCAGACCGAATTCGATCTTCCTTCATTTGATGAAGATCCAGTAGCTGCTTCTCTCTCAGTGATTCATCTTGCCAGTGTTGATGGAAAGTACTGGATCAATGGCGAAGAGTTTGAAGGGAGGAAACCTCAGGGAGCTTACTCAGGATGGAACCAGTGGAATGTCCTTGATATCGTCAGTAGTGCTTTCTCATGCTCGCTTGAATACCAGAAGGCACCAGATGCGACATCATATAAGATCCCGCTTGCTATGCTGAGTGTATCTTATCCGGAAGAAGAGCCAAAAACCGGTGAGATATCAGTAGAATCCGTACCTTCAGGTGCATGGATCATCCTTGATGGCGTGAATACAACAAAGAAGACGCCCAGTATTCTATCTGATATACATGTAGGAGAGCATAACATTGCAGTAAAACTTGAAGGATACAGGGATACATCAAAAGATCTGACTGTTGTTGAAGATGATGTTGTTGAAGCCCTGTTTGAACTGGAGCGTGCCATCCCTATACCATCCGGTGATGATGGTGGTAACACCCCAGGAACCGGATATCACGGCGGGATTCTTGCCCTGTACCAGAGAGGGGAGATCAACGGGACGCTTAGTATAACAACAGCAGGCACCTATACAGGTCTTCTTGAGAGCGGAAAGGGAGATGAGAATGTCCACCAGTTTCATCTGCCAGACAATGCAACGGTTCAAGAGGCCCGATTGTATGTATACACTACCTGGGCCCATAATCTGAATACCAGAGTCGGTATTACGCCGACGATACGGGTTATGATGGATGGATACAGTCTTCCAATGGTAGCAACATATGGGGATCGGAAAGGGTACGGTACTTTTGATTATCTTGTGAATACCTTTGTATTTGATCTGGATGAGCGGATCAGATCGTCTGGGAATTATAGTTTCATCATTACCAATAATGGCAGGGATGGTGATACATTTGCCCTCTATGGATCATCGCTTTTGATACTTGCAGAATCTCCGGATTCGCCAGCAATTGAATACTGGATTACCGAAGGGTGTGATGCCATTCTTGCTGATCCTGTCTTTGGAACAACACCAGATGATGCAAGGACTACCGCTTTTTTAGATGGCAGTGTTGATGTGGAGCAGTTATCACAGGCAAAACTGATCGCAGTATCAACAGCGGCATCAGGTCTTGTGGATGAACCAAACCGGATTACAATGAATGATATGGAGTGGATTAACCGTCTCACAGGCGGGTCTTCAGAGATCTCCTTTAGGGAGTTGCCAGTCTGGGATCATCTGATCGAGGCAGAGAATACTGCAACTATCCAGAGTTATGCGGATGATGGGGGTACCGGTGATTACATGGAGAACAGGAACCTCATTCTAGTAATCCAGAAGAGATCTATTGATGACGATCTGGATGATTCTTCAGTTTTGATCAATCCAGAGGTGCATCCTACAGGTTTTGAGGCAGTATATGCTGCTGATGATGGCAGGATACAGGGCAGCCGTCTTGAAAGTGATATGTTCACACTTATCATCAGTGAAGGAAGTCGGGTGGGCATCGAGGAGGGTCGTTTCGCATCATCCCTGTTGCTTCTTCCACTCACCGAAATTCCTGATGGTGGCAGAATCATTCCGGGAGTGGCGTGCCAGATCGAACCAGTAGATGGGGAGACCGATATCCCTATCATCCTGATGGCTACAGGAGATGAGAGTTCTGTTATCCTCAGGTATGATCAGGATCTGCTGGAATGGGTAGCACTTCCCACGCACTATGATAGCGTTTCATGCACAGTATCGACACGTATAACCAATCTTGGTTTCTATGGAGTTGGAATTGGCGAGGGTCTGATAGAATCGGAGGAAAGTGTCATTAATGAGAGCACTTCATCTTTCACCCCTGTTTTCGGGCGTGTGGATATCCTATCTGTTTTCTCCCGGAATGGAATGGCGAGAGATAGGACGTCTTTAGAAGAAGAAGGTACTCTTTCTGATTATCCGGAGGCTATCAAAACCAAACGCCTTCTCTCACCAGAAGTGATTCAAATCGATCATAGCGATACATGCTATTCAGTTATGATCCGATCAAATCCTCCTGGTGCCCTTATCCACCTTGATGGTAAGTATCTGGGTAAAGTGACACCATATATGCTCCCTTCATTACCGTCAGGTTTCTATGTAATTGGTCTCTCTCTTGATGGTTTCTCATCGGTGAATACAACTGTTGATCTGACAATGGATACGATTCTTGATATCGATCTTTCTGTATCAAACGCGGATAGCAGGGTTTTGAAAGTTGAAGAACCCGATACATATACCGCGACGCTTGGTGGCATCTATATTCATTCACGGCCAGATGGCGCTGAAATATATCTTGACGGACGACGTACCGGCCGGACGACACCACAGGTGCTCTATGGGGTGGCACCCGGAAGTCATACCATCCGGCTTCGCCTGAAGGACGTATCGTTTCCAGTAGAAGAAAAGAATATCCGGGTATATCCGGGCGAGATCACTCCTGTCTCGTTTCTCACCTATGATGAGGTGTATACCCGGACGATGTACATTGATGATCCGGAGTATAGAGAACTGCCTTTCTCATCAAATGGTATTCTACACAAAGAAACGATTCCATCTGAGGTGACTGTCAGAGGTCTGCATCCGTATATCACTGTTCATGATGGTTCATCGTACCTCTCCTATCGTCTCACAGCTGGATCCATCAACTGGGATAGAACAGAATCAGGTACGATATTTGTTGAATCAACCCCTTCAGGAGCCGCAATCACACTTGACGGCTTCTCAACCGGGCTCTATACTCCGGCCAGAATTCATAATGTATCATCCGGCCCCCATCATATTACGATTTCAAAACCAGGGTATCTTCCTGAAGAAGGTGAGTTCTGGATGACGCCATCAATTCATGGAGGAGATTCCGAGAAATTCCGTTTCTCTCTTGAACGTTATGTCTTTGGAACACTCCGGGTAGACAGCACTCCCTCTGGTGCCAGGATCTACCTCTATGGTCAGAATACAGGGCTTCTGACACCCCAGGAATTTCCTTATATGAATATCGGAGGGTATAATGTGCGTTTAACAGGAAAAGGCTGGTCAAAAACTGTCGAAACAACAGTTCATCCGTTCCAGGTCACAGATGTGCATGTGGATGCGTGATTTCCATCATAGCAATGTAGTTTATTACTAAAATCTTTATTTCTTTTCGTAAGTATTATAAGTTCTCAATGTTTATTCATCTTTGTATACTGATTCTGCATTCATTATATGCAAGATATCAGGAAGTATGTTTGATTATGAAAAAAGTATGACACACTATTTAAACCCCCCAGGTAATAATCATTCTAACCGGAATCGAACCATGACCATATATGAGAGAGAATACTCTCAGATGAAGGATTTTTCAGGCTTTGATTTGGAATTCAGGTACGTGTTGCCAGAAGCGTCAGAATGGTGTTTGGATGTTGAATATGGAGACGAATATGTTGCTTACAATCGCTTCTTAGAGACGGGGGGGCATGCATTGAGTATCCTTTTGCTTATCAGAATCTGGAAATTAGTAGTGGAGTACGTGATAGTCACCACTCGTAGGCTGGCAATGTACTTGTGCTTCCGAATTGCATTTGGATTTTCTCCAGCATATTTTAGTTGATTTATTTAAGGTGATTGACTATGATTATGAAAAAAAAGATGGAATCTCTATCGGTATCTATCGTTTTACTTATTATGTTCCTTTTTATTACGCCAGTTGCTGCAGATGAGTACAATGGCTACATGGGCAAATGGATGTATGGCGGGGATAATAGTACTACAGTATTGTTATTTGAAGGGTACGGAAATATTACCTATTATACGCAGCCTGAGGGTGCATATAAAGGCATTGGCTGGACCGAGAGAACAGAGATCTGGAGTCCAACAGATCTGCCAATCCCAGCCGGTGCAGGGATAAAAGAAGCAAGGCTTTACATATCATATACCTGGGACTCAACACCCGGCGGTGTTCCGAATATTTCGGTATCATTCAACAACCAGCAGATCACTCTTGCAGATCCATATACTGACCAGAGCAACATGGGTAACTATGGAGAGATGAAATACGGCCTTTTCTCTGTTAATGTAACAGAGCAGTTCAATGATTTAGATGAGAATATTCTTGTCATGACAGCCAATAATGGCAATTCACAGGCCCTGTACCCAAGCACGCTGGCTGTCATATATACTGATAATGCTGAGACAAAAAAGCAGATTTTCATCAATGAGGAATGTGATCTGATTGGGTATTCTGCAACCGCTGCAACCTACCAGACAACACAGGTGGAGGCAACTACCTACGCACCTTTCTCTGGTAAAGAGATTGAGATAGATACGATCAAAAAAGCCACCCTCCACAGTTTTGCAGGAAGTGCAGGGCCCAATGAGGGCAATCTGATCTGGAACAATGTGATCATTGAGAGAAATGCTTGGCATGGAACTTCCAATACTGCCTCAGCAGAGATCTTTAATGTCACCGATCTCCTGACAAATACCAATGTCGCCGGTATCCAGGCAACAGAAGGAGTTATGGTGCCTCTCCAGCAGATTATGGTAATTGAATATAAGCAACCTGAGGATCTCCCCCTTGAAACCATTCACTCCGGTACAGTTACTGGTGGTTTCTTCTTTGAATCACAGGATGTCTATGGTGCAAAGCCGGATGGAGCTGATAGAACAGTAACATTTGAGCTTCCTGAATATGACTCGATCGAATGGGCCAGGATCTATACACTTGTCTATTCCGGACATATGACCGATGACCGTGCAGGACGCGTCATTACATCATTTGATGGTGGAGATGGAGTAACCGAGCTTGGGAATGAGCTCCTGAATATCCCGGCTCCAAGAAACGGACAGGTATACCGGGTAGACGATCATGTGAACCGGGTGACGAGCGACTACCAGATCTGGTATGATGTCACCGATAAAATTACCGGAACAGAGATAACTGCCCGTGTACTCTCTCAGGAGGTTGATGATACCTGGGATGGCAGAATCCGGTATATTGCACTGGCTGTCGCATACAAAAATGATGAGGGGGAAGAGACAACATACTGGTTCAATGCAGGTCATGCCGTGACAGCTTCAGGGTATAATCCGGAGCCAAGGGAAACACTATTTGATACCAGTGTACTCTCTGATAAACCAGATGATGCCGAGCTGACAGTTGTTTATACCACCTATGCAGATGCAACATACACCTATAACGGGACAGTACTCCCTGATGCGGGCACAGGGGGAAAGAGTTATGGAGCCAAGACCAACTCCTGGTATATTACTGATATATCTGATGAAGAACCAACCACACTGACTGCGGAGCGTATCGGTTCGTCCTATAAGTGGACACTGGCGGCTCTGGTAACCCCGGCACCGCCACCAGAAGATCTGCCACTGGAGACAATAAAATCCGGCACAATTACAGGCGGTTTCTTCTTTGAATCACAGGATGTCTATGGTGCAAAACCGGATGGAGCAAATAGAACAGTAACATTTGAGCTTCCTGAATATGACTCGATCGAATGGGCCAGGATCTATACACTTGTCTATTCCGGACATATGACCGATGACCGTGCAGGACGCGTCATTACATCATTTGATGGTGG
>NZ_VOTZ01000018.1 GCF_024372745.1 Methanocalculus taiwanensis | reverse complement strand
GCCGGGTAAGAGGGTATATCTCAACTGTGAAGAAGAATGAGGGGTCAGTACTTGCCGCCATCAAAGGAGCATTCAGGAGAGAACCCTTCATGCCCACTGTGGCTTACAGGTATAGCTGACCAGTTACGAACAAAGAGAAGTACTGGTTTGTGGCAACCGCTGATAGAATCAGGAGAGGGGGAACCATCAGAAGGACGAATGCCCGGGGGTTTACATATTGCTCACGCCCGGTATAGGAGAGTGCGAAGAGGAGAAGTGCCGAGATTATCATGTATATGCCCATAATCCCGATAAGGATTGAGATCAGGAATACTCCGGGATCAATCACGAGCAGCTGAAGCACATACATGCCATTTAAGATAATTGTTCCGACGATGACCAGCCTGACCAGTTTTCTTCCCGGTGTAAACGGAATATCTTTTGCCAGATGGAAGAGATACAAGCCGATTGCTATTGTTACAAGATAGATAATCGCAAATGGTGTAAGCTGCAGGATCATCAGACAGATACCCATACATTCTTACAGATAATTAACATATTGCCATCTACAGACAGGAGCTATCACCCATGAGCCTCGAGTATCATGAAATCCAGTATTTCCGGCAGCCATGGATCATCGCACTTATTGCCGGGGTTGCCATCATCACCTGGTACAGCGTCCTTATGACAGAACCAGCAACAGGGCCGGTCCAGATCCTTATCCTCCTCGCTTTCGGTGTGCTCCTCCCCCTCTTCTTTGCGGTACTCAGGCTGGAGACGCACGTATCGGTTGACGGGATCAGCTACCGGATGCCTCCTATCGTTCGAAAAGAACGGATCATCCCCTGGAGCGATCTGGCAGCAGCCGATCTGATCACAATCCGCCCGATCCGCGACTGCGGAGGGTGGGGAATACGCTATTGTAGAGGGGAGGGGATCACCTATATCGTCAGCGGTAATCAGGTGATCCGGTTCAGAAAAATATCCGGGGAGAGGGTGCTCCTTGGCACCCGGCAACCGGAAGAGATGATACAAACGATCAAGATCTATTTTCGGGCAGATTAGCTGAGATCACAGGTAAAATTACCAAAATTGCCAAGAATCTCCTGCAACTCATCACACAGCCGGGCCTGCTCTTCCAGAAGCCTGCCTCTCTCCTCTTCTGCGGATGAAGCAGCTGAACCGGCTCCAGTTGCTTCTTTCTTCATTCGATCCAGTTCCATTAGAAGCCGTTTCTCTTCAATTACAACAGGATCCGAATCTGCTTCTTCCTGCACCCGGCAAAGCTCAGCTTCAAGGCGCCAGTACTCATCAGACACCATCTTCATCATCACCGGAAGGTTTCCATCACCAAAGAGCTGCTGCTCCTCCCGGTTCTTCAACTGGAGTTCACCTGATGTGATCAGGGATCTGATCGTCCCAAGTGCCGGTTCGAAATCAATTGCACATTCTTTATACGGCACCTGTCTTTCCAAGAGATCCAGAAGTGGTTTGAGGGTATCAATCGGGGACTTATGATGTTTCAGGAGTTTTTCTGCCCGCCGGATCACACCCGCAGCAGGGGCTCTCACCTGTGCATAGCTCTGAAGTGCAACCTCAAGATCCCGTTTTGCAGAGGAGACCTTCTCCTTCACAGCAACAGTGCTGATGCCTGCGAGTTCCTCTTCAGCACTCTCAATATCCTTGATAATGGATGCTTCCCTCTCCTGACCGGACTGTGACCGATCCTCTGCCTCCCCCACAAGCCGACCAATCTCTTCAAGCCTCTGGTACCGGGATCTGATTTCTTTTATCTGATCTTTCTCCTTTGTCCCGGCAGCCAGGGCAGCCGTCATATCGTTTACTGCCCGCCCCATCTCTTTGATGATCCGGCGCATCTGAGGCATCTCCTCTTTATAGACAAGATGGAGATATTTTCCAGGCCCTTTTGCAGCTGCAATCACTCCTTTGAGAATATCCGTAGAGACCCCATAGTATGCCTCAGGATCACCGGAGGGCTTTTTCTCGATTGCCTGTCGGAGTGAACGGACGGTCTGGGGCCGGGCGGTCTTTAAGACAGACTTTACCTTCGGATGGAGCATGATCTCATCTTCAAGGCCCGCAGGCTCTTCCTCAAATACAGGGATGAGATCCTCCAGAGTTGCAAGCGCAATTTCAAACTCTGCCATCGGAGCCTTGAACTTCTCTGCAATCCGGGAGACAACCTCATTCTCCCGTTCATCAAGCCAGGAAGGAAGGCTTAAGAATCGGATCACCTCCGCTTCAGGGGGCTCATCCGGGCGGCCGAGGAAGGCACGCAATTTTGAGAACATGATATACTGAGTCAGGTGTATGGGGTTATAGTGTTTCTGATGACCCCTGAAGAGAGTTGGAACCTTTAATCAGATTCCAGGAACGCAATGATCTCTCCAATATCAGGGACACTATGCACAGGATAGACCTTGCTGAATATGACAGCCTGATCCACATCTACAATGACATTTGCCCGCTCACAGAATCCATTTCCCTCCCGGAAGAGCCCGTAAAGCCTTGAAACAAAACCATGCGGCCAGAAATCACAAAGAAGGGGAGTACTGGTAATTCCAAGGCTCTTTGCCCATGCCCTCTTACAGGGGACAGAATCAACACTGATCCCAACGGCAACCGTATTGTGGGATGAGAATGTTTCTCGATTCTCTTCAAGCGAGAGCATCTGGACCGCACATTTATCTGTCCATGCGAGCGGATGGAATGAAAGAAGAACCCGTTTATGATGGTGTTCAAGGAGGCTGAAGGTCTCATCCGATTGATCCTTTAATGAGAATGTCGCGGCGAGATCGCCAGGCCTGACCATTCTGGGCTGGGGAATTTGAGCATGATGATACATTGTTCTCGCATTATCACAGGAGATGATAAGCATTGCGGGAAGAGGATAGGAAACGTTGCATCAGGAGACGAGAGAATCGACTATTGAAACCACGGCACCGTTTTTTTTGCCACCATTGACAGGGTATGGGCAATTCAGAATCATTTAATTTTTACAGGATAAATTAAATATAAATACACCAAGCGCTATTACACCATAGCCAGTGATGGCAAACATAAGGAGGTGACCGCTATGAATGAACGATCGTCCGGTGGGTGTTCAGACAAGGCATCAAGCACCATCGACAAACTGAGGACTCAGGCACTTGCCCGATGCCGGGATCGGATCGATGAAGCCCTCAAGCGGCCAAAAGGGAGGAAACCAAAACCCTGTAACCCCTCATATGGCATCACATCTGTGTTGCGGAACCAGCACGGGCTCTGAATAGAGAGGCATAGAGAACCGGGGAGTTAAGCTGGCTCTTATGCTTCTGCCTTCTCTGCCTCTTTCCTGCGGTTTATTATCTTCTTTACTTTCTTTAAACGGAAGAGATCTTCACGTTCACGCTCTTCTATGGCGATCTTGATCTCCTTTGCCATCTCTTTGAGTTCAGGTATCACAACCTGCTCAAGGGCATTCACTCTCCTCCGGTTCATCTGGATCTCCTCCCCAAGCCTCCTGAGTGATGTCTCGGTCTCGGCAAGAGCGATGATTAAATCCAGTTCACGTTCAAACTTCTCGGCAACCTCATCGATTCTGCCGGAGACACCAAGCACACTATAGCCCCTCTCAAACGTCCCTTTTGAGATCACCTTCTTTTCGAGGACGGGCACCGGCACACCCATGATATTCTTACCAGAAATATCGAGATATACGCCCCTGCGTGTAGCAAGGGCAGCAGAACGGACAGCAACGGAATCGTCAACTGCCACAGCAAGATGGAGTGAATGGCGTGCAGAGGCATCAATCGCCTCAAGCTCAAAGCGGGAATCCGACACATCTCTCATGATCAGAAAGAATTCCTGAATCAGGGCATCCATCTTCTGCCGGAGGAGATCTTTTCCCTGTTCTGCAAGCTTGATCTGGTTTTTCACCCTGATAAGCTCCATTCGTGTCGGCTTGGCCTGCTCCACTCCTCACGCCTCCTGGTATCCGGGATGATATTTCTCAATATAGCCCACATCGATCCGTTTGAGCTCCTCTTCAGGAAGCATGGCAAGAAGGTTCCAGCCAATTTCAAGGGTCCTTTCAATCCCGCGGTTCTCATCGGCCTGTGATATGAACGTTTTTTCAAACTCATCTGCAAGCTTGAGGTACTTCCTGTCCAGTTCGGTCAGTGCCTCCTCACCAACGATCGCCACCAGACGCCTGAGATCACGCCCATAGGCATAGGACGCATAAAGCTGATCGGCAACATTCCTGTGATCTTCCCTCGTCTTCCCCTCGCCGATACCGGAGTTCATCAGTCTTGATAAGCAGGGAAGCACATCAATCGGAGGATCTCCACCTCTCCTGAAGAGATCCCGTGACAGCACAATCTGTCCTTCGGTGATATATCCGGTCAGATCGGGAACAGGATGAGTGATGTCGTCATCTGGCATCGTCAGGATGGGGATCTGGGTGATTGAACCTCTCTTCCCTTTGATCTTCCCGGCACGCTCATAGATCGTCGAGAGATCAGTATACATGTACCCCGGATATCCCCGTCTCCCCGGAACCTCCTCGCGGGCAGTTGAAATCTCCCTGAGAGCCTCGCAATAGTTGATCATATCCGTAAGGATCACCAGCACATGGTGGTTGAGGGAATAAGCAAGATATTCTGCAACCGTAAGGGCACATCGCGGCGTTGTCAGGCGTTCGATGGTCGGATCATCGGTTAAGTTCATGAAGAAGACCACCCTCCCAAGAGCCCCTGATTTCTCAAACGATCTGGTGAAGAAGGAGGCTTCCCTGAAGGTGATCCCCATTGCAGCAAAGACCACCGAGAACTGCTCTCCCTCTCCAAGGACCCTTGCCTGCCTGCCGATCTGGGCAGCAAGCTTGTTTGCAGGAAGACCGGCTCCGGAAAATATCGGAAGTTTCTGGCCCCTCACAAGCGTATTCAGGCCATCAATTGCGGACATCCCTGTCTGGATAAAATCCTCGGGCTTATCCCGTGCAACGGGGTTGATCGGCATTCCATTCACATCAACCTCCATCTCCTCGATGATATCCGGACCCCCGTCACGGGGCTTGCCGATCCCGTTGAAGGTTCGACCCAGGATATCGGGGGAGAGCTTCATCATGAGAGGCCTGCCGGTAAACGCCACCCTTGTTGATCTATTATCTATCCCGGTTGTTCCCTCAAACACCTGGACAACCGCTATATCCCTTGAGATCTCAAGAACCCGCCCGGATCTCTCCTCGCCATTTGGCAGATAGATCCTGACAATCTCATCATATGAGACGTGCTTTGCATTACTGATGAATATCAGGGGACCTGCCACATTGCTGATCGTCTTATATTCCCGACTAACAAGGACAGCTGTCATTTAGTCCTCCTCCATGAGGGATGTAAAATCACTGGCAATGGTGTCGATATGCCCTTTGACCATTTCGGCATTCCGGAGCTCCTTCATACGCCCGATCGATCTCTTCACCGGCAGCTGCATGATCGAGTCGATCCCAATACCTCTGTTCATCGCCCTCTTTGCAATTTCATGGAAGCTAAGAATCACCTTCAGCATCCAGTACTGCTTATCAAGCGAACAGAACGAATCGATCTCATGAAAAGCACTCTGCTGAAGGAAATCCTCCCGAATCATCCGGGAGATCTCAAGGATGAGCTTCTCGCTGTCAGGGAGAGCATCAGGACCGACGAGCTGGACGATCTCCTGCAGTTCGACCTCCTTCTGGAGGAGATAGATCGCCTCCTCCCGAAGATCCTTCCAGTCCTCTGCAACCTCCTTCCCATACCAGTCCTCCAGACTCTCAAGGTAGAGAGAATAGCTTTTGATCCAGTTGACAGAGGGGAAATGCCGCCGGTATGCAAGAGCAGTATCAAGCGCCCAGAATGTCCCGGCAACGCGAAGCGTATTCTGGGTGATCGGCTCAGAGAAGTCACCGCCAGGGGGGGAGACCGCCCCGATGATGGTGATTGAGCCGATCCGCTCATCATCCCCATAGCAGACAACACGGCCGGCCCGTTCATAGAATGCAGCAAGCCGGGTGGCAAGATATGCGGGATAACCCTCTTCGCCGGGCATCTCTTCAAGCCTCCCTGAAATCTCACGGAGGGCTTCTCCCCATCGTGATGTCGAATCTGCCATCAATGCGACATCATAGCCCATATCCCGGTAATACTCGGCTATCGTGATACCGGTATAAATCGATGCTTCACGGGCGGCAACCGGCATATTCGATGTATTGGCGATTAGAACCGTTCTCTCGATAAGGGGCAGGCCGGTACGGGGATCAATCAGTTCGGGGAACTCATACAACACATCAGTCATCTCGTTACCCCGTTCCCCGCATCCGATATAGACGACGATCTGTGTATCTGACCATTTAGCAAGGGTCTGTTCCGCAACCGTCTTCCCGGTACCAAAACCTCCAGGAATCATTGCAGTCCCGCCTTTGGCAACAGGGAACATACAATCAAAGATCCGCTGCCCGGTGATGAGGAGCGTATCCGGATCCATCTTCTTCTGATATGGCCGGGGTTTCCGGGCCGGCCAGAGCTGCATCATCGCAATACAGGTTCCATCATCAAGTGTGCAGATCGGATCTGTCACCGAAAAGTCACCTTCATATATCTCTTTGATCTTCCCGGATACAGATGGTGGAACCATAATCCGGTGCTCGATATGGAACTCTGGAACAAAACCGATCAGATCGCCCTCCTTCACAGTGTCTCCCACAGAAACCGCGGGAGTAAAACTCCATTTTCTGGAGAGATCAAGGCCCGGGGGAAATACTCCACGGGATATGAAATCGCCGCTCATCTTGAAGAGGGTCGGCAGAGGACGCTGGATACCATCATAGATTGATGAAAGAAGGCCGGGACCAAGTGCGACAGAGAACTGTGTTCCTGTGCTCTCTACCTTCTCACCCACCATCAGTCCGGATGTATCCTCATATACCTGAATAACCGCCTCATCCTTATCCAGCCGGATGATCTCACCAAATAATGCATCAGTCCCAACCCTGACCACCTCATACATCATCGATCCTCTCAGCCCCTCAGCGGTTACAACCGGTCCGGAAATTCGTGAAATATTGCCTGTCGTCACGATCATCGCCTCACAACAATATTATAGCCAATCGCTCTCCTCAGAAGACGATCGATATAGTTCTCCCTATCCGATTGTTTCTTCGCTGAAGGGATCGGAATGATGATCGGCCGATACGACCGTTCTATCCGTTCCATAATCCTGTGATCAAGTTTCTCGATGAAATCTTCATTCATCGCAATAACTCCGGTATCATCGCGATGGAGCAGCTTTATGACGAGTTTTTCAGCCTCATCGGGGGTTTCAAGCTCGATCACTTCAACACCTGCCATACGGAATCCGGGGGCAGTTTCAGGATCGGTGACCACCATACATTTATACATACGTCATCACTCTCCTCATGTCCGCCTCAGGAACCAGGCCCATTATCGATCGGGCAATAATCCGTATATTCGTCACTTCATTCTGCTTAGCCCAGATATACCCGACCGGGATGGCAATACTCAGCGGATCCTTAAGGAAGCTGCTACATCCTTTTTTTATCATAAACCGTTCGAGTTCACGTTCAAGAACAGAGATCCGCTCGAAGACGAGATCTTCCCTGCCCACCCCTGCAAGAAATGCATATGGTGTCTGGATCAGCTCCTTTACGATATCTTCAATGGATCGTGCAGCCAGCATCTGGACGAGCTGATCGAATGAGAGATATTTTCCTCCTTTAATCAGGTAATCGCCTGGCTCTTCAACATATATTTTGTCCCTGACCACCCGCAATACCATTCTGATATTCGCAACATCGATCTCTGTTTTCAGGAGATCCAGGACAATACCCTTGCTGTAATTGTCGTCCCCTGTTAAGGCTGAGCGGGCATTCTCAAAGTAAAAGCGGTCAAGGGCAAATTCGAGGATCGCAAGATCCCGCCTCTCGAGATACTCCTGTAACTTCCGGGTGAGGGGACGTGCATACTCGATCCTCCAGGTAGCCAGAAGATCGATGACAGCCCTGATATCAGGCTGCTGGGAGAGCTCAATCAGGGCAGCATAATCCAGCTCTCCGGCAGGAACAAGGTTCTCCTGAATTTCATCATGATGTGCATTGATCTTTTTTCCACGCAGTATCGTCTTGATATTCTGCAGATCCCAGCGGTTTAAGATAATCCTGATAGATATCTTCTCTTCCTCTTCCCGGAAGAAACGAAGGATCTTCCTGAATGTGTAGACGAGATCCCGACGCAATGCTGTCTCAATCCGGATTATTCCGGTATGCTCGATGCCTGCCTTCTGGAGCTCGGTTCTATATGCTGTTTCTTCAAGCGCAGTAATGAGGGCATCAATATCTGGTTTATTTATAAGTTCATCAAGTGCCTGTTGGCCAAGGAGTCGGCTCTTCATAGCCCTGAGCCGGGCATTTGCATGTGAGTAATCCATCTCATCCATGAAACCTCATCCTCCATCCAGGATCGAAAAGATCTCTTTCCTGAGCACTTCCCTCGATCTCTTTAAACGGGTTTCTATGGTATTCTTCGCTATGACTGATTCATCGGTTGTACTGGCAATGACACCACCCATAGACTCGATGTCGGCAACGATTGTATGGCGTTGGTTCAGATCTTTGAGTATTCCCGTGCAGAGTGCTTCATCCCGGCAATCAACATGGAGATGCGCAGATGCGCCATCCAGCTCTGCCAGTGCCTCAAGGATGCTGAATTTCAGGAAATCTTCATAATGGGGCCGATCCCTGAATGCTACAAGTTCTTCTTCGGCCCGACAAAATGTCTCCTCAAAGATCTCTTCCTTTATCTGCAATAGTTCAAGTCTGGCTTTTTCTCGTGCTGCAACAATAGCTGTCCGCTCAACAGCAGCCAAATTCTTCCAGTACTCGGGATAATGCTGTTTCAATTTCAGACCTTCTGCTTGCGCTTCCTCAACAATACGGCGTGCCTGTTCTGCTGCATGCTCCCGGATGCTCTGGATCTCCTCCTGAGCTGATTCCTCGACTGCCTGTATCAGTTCTTCAGTCATCTGCCACTCCATCCATCATTCAATAATTTTTGATTTTCCTGCAGGAGAACAATCCCCGATGACTCCGGTTGCCCGGGGCCTTTTGTGGATCTGCTTCTCGTGCCGGATTACATGATCAGGATCATTGCAGCAATGACGAACCCAAAGATAGCAAGTGTCTCAGGAATTGCAAGCAATATAAGCATATAGCCGAAAAGCTCAGGCTTTTCAGCAACTGTCCCTGCTCCTGCTGCACCGATCCTCGACATTGCGATCCCAGCACCAAGTGCCCCAAGACCAAATGCAATGCCAGCCCCGATTGGCATACCAAAGTCCATAGTTCCTCTCAACTCCTCAATTTACCCGGATGTGCGTTTATTCAACATATCAACTCATTTTCTGCACCAACAACGTATATGGGATCTGATCACATACGAGGGATATCACCAGACTGGGTGGTGCATCTGCCATGTATCTCACTACCACTGAACAATCCCTTCATATCATGGAATCAACCCCGGCCGCCCTTCCCAAAGGGACTATACACTTTTCCTCCACCTTCAGAGAACTTGGGGGCAAACTCAACAATATGAAGCCTGAATGAATGGAGTGACGCAACAAACATCTTCAACAGGACATTCATCAGGTGAATTAATGCAGCGACAATCACCCCGACCACAGCCACTTCCATCATCCCTCCAACCTGGTTGGCGATCAGTGCAAGAATCACTGATGCAGTTCCTATTGCCATAATACGTGCATAGGAGAGGACATTGGAGATGATACTGATGACTTCAATACTGGCGATCACCCCCCCGCCATAGATGATTAAGGCAAGGGCTATCGTCAGCATCACAAGCCCCGGATACATCAGAATTTCCGGAACAATCTGTATCGTTGCCCCAAGAAGGATAAGGATGCTGAAGATGACAATGATCATCCCTGCTTTTTCACATATATGTTTCCTGCATTCGCAGACGTACTTCGTACATCGCATCTTGGTCCACTGGTTGATGATACCAAGGCAGAGACCAAAGATGATATGAAATACCCCGATTGCAATTGACAGAACGAGCATCGGGATCAGGGCATCAAGCCGGTGCCAGGTGACACCCATAATCTCAAGCGGGTGCAACCAGCCCATATGCTCTCCAAAATCTCCGAAGAACTCCCCGAATATAAAGCCGAATATGATCGTTGGAAACGAGGCGATGATCATCAGGTTCATGAGAGGGCGTATCCAGTCGAACCGTTCGCCAAACATCTTCTTAAGCACAAGCGCCAATCCCAGAATAATAAAACCATACGCAATATCCCCAACGATCAGCCCGAAGAAGAGCGGGAAGAAGACGGCAAAGATTGGAGTGGGATCGATCTCGCGGTACTTCGGATGAGAGATGACGCTCAGGAGATATTCAAATGGCTTGAGAATCGCAGGGTTATCATAGAATGTCGGGGCTTCATCCATCATCTCGGGGGTTGCTTGCAGCTCATTAATAACGACCGAATTACCATATAACTCATACAGCGCCTGCTTTGTGGAGGCCAGAAATTTCTTTGGAATCCAGCCGAGCATCACAAAAGTGTAGTCGGTCTGCCCGAATTTGTTGAAGACCTTGATCTCTTCATGCCTATCTTTTAAGAAGCGGGCAAGTGCAGCAACCTCATCCTGCCAGCTTCGGGAGAGCTCCATGAGTTCCTTTTCGATCTCCTGAACTTCTTTCATCGCTGCAACTCTTCTCTCTTCATTGAGAACAAGGATCTCATTCAGCGGACGGTTTAAGTATTCAGGAGGAAGCCTGAGTTCGTTAACATTCTGTGAATAAAGAAGACTATGGACTTCAGCCGAATATTTTCTATTAAAGACGACGACTGTTGCGATATTCTCTTCATCGATAGGAGCTGAGATTAACTCGCACTGGTTCTTTGTGATCAGGGTTAGTTTCTCCTTGATCACCTCAAGGATTCCTTCAAACTCTCCCTGAATCAGGATGATCGTGATCTCAAATCCTTCGAGAACAGGAATCTGACCTTCGATCGGCAGGATCTTCTCAATGACAGTCTGGTACCGTGAGAGGTTAGCAATAGTAAACTCCAGATCGGTCTTTCGGGTGATGAGATTTCGTGTTGTCGCCTCAAGTTCATCTATGACCACCTGTGCCCGGCCAAGTACTGATTCCTGACCCTCTTTGCCCAGGGTTTGAATAATTTTCTTTTGACGGTTTATATCCGGAGGTTGTTTTGGGAGAAGAAGCGCAATTCCTTCGATCTTTGAGAGGCTTGCAGCGATCGCATCCGCTTCTTTTGCTACGACTTTTTGAAGAATGATCCCCCCCTGATCATGGCTCCGTGAGGCATCCTCCAGATGGATGGTTCCAGCCTGGTAGAGAGTATCAACAATAGAATCGAGATCCTTTATCGGACCAATGACCTGAACTTTAACCATCCTCTGAAGCATCGCCTACGACCCTGCCCCTACATGTTCAATAATTGTATCAACCGCTTTTGGTACATTTTTCTCCCATTTCGTCCGGATTGTTATCTCCTCTTCCCGCCTCCAATTCCTGATATCAGCAATATCTTTGTTTATCACCTCGATTTCCTTTTCAAAGTAATTCCTGCCTTCCTCTTCGCCTTCATCGATAGATCTTCCAATAATCGCTTCGGCCTCTTTTTTAGCATCTTCGATCAGGACTGCTGCATCAGATCGCGCCTGCTCGATTTGAACATTCATCTCGAGTTCTTTCTTCCGGATTGCCTGCAATAGCGATTGTTCCGATACCATACCTCACCATTTTTTTAATTGAGTCGTGTCTACCCGACCTGACACCAGCTGAGAGCCGGGATTGCCGCCTCCGGTCAGGCGGACTCGGTTCTTACCCACCCAATGCAACCCTGCCCTCTAACCCCTGAAAACCGGATGCTGGCAGGCAGCTCTTTGCCCTCCGAAAATCAGGGTCGAATCGGGCTGAGTGGGAGTTTTATCGTGATGGTTACCTCCATTTTCCGGCGGCAACAGCCATCGGAAATCAAAGGTGTAATGGCAATGTAAGTATTTATAACTTCCCTGAAAAGCCATTCTGAAGAGCAAACCTTGTTTTAAAAATCCAACATAAAGCGGAAAGTGCGAAATAGAACGCGCAATTGAAATCCACGAAAACGTATTTTTTTCAAAAAAGTAGAGATTCGATTCTAAATTTCTTTGCGCAAGATTATTTGACGTTTTTAATAGAATATATCAGGCATCTGATGTTGTACGCCCACATATCTCACTAAGTTGATTCAGTGCCTCTTTCTTTGGGAGCGTACCATTCTTCACGGAATAGCCCATTCGAACAATCGACAGGATATCATTCAATGTCAGCCGGGAGAAGGAGTAGCGTTTCCAGGTCTCCCGATCAACCTCTAACCAGAGTTCCTCAATCATCAGGCGCAGCGACCCGACGTCCTCCTCGGAGATGTCATTCCATTTTCTTCCCTGTGCAGTGCGCATGATTGCCATTGCTCCATCGACACTCTGCTGCTGCTTGAGCTGGAATACCCTCCTCCCAACCTCATCTCTTTTCACATCCGGCATGCATGGTAGTGTATCGCACGGGTATAAGAGGATTGGCACCAGGGGCAATCCCTACCCAATGACGTCTATCACACCACTCCCAGAACACAAGCCATGTAGCTATAGAGCTGACTGATCCCTTTGAAATCACCTCTACCAAATGATCTCACTGATATAAAATGATCCCAGACCAAATCTATTTCGTCTTTCATCGATGAATTATTACTATGTATGGTGCCAATTTCGATCCGCTGCTCCTCATCGGTCTGGTATACGCGGTCACCCTCTCAATTGTCTCGGCTTACCTCTGGACAAGCGGACGATTCTCTGCGAGAATGCGGTACCTGCTTCTCATCATCACCATCATTCTCGGATTTGCCACCTTCTCTCCGATGATCCCACATCAGTTCCAGTCGTTAATCGAGCGCCTTGCAGACGGACAGCATATCGGCACAATACTCTTTTCAGGCATAATCGGACTGGGCATTTTAACACTCCTTGCTGCGCTCTTTGGCCGCCAGTTCTGCGGGTACCTCTGCCCGATCGGAGCTGTACAGGAAGCTGCCTACACTATCCCGACAAAAAAGATTCTCGTACAACAGAAAGGCATTCTGAGTGTGATACGTGCCCTCTTCCTTGTTGCTATAATTGGAGGACCATTTCTGTTTGGTATTGCACTCCTCGATTATTTCGGCTTCCCGGACTTCTTTAAGCTCACGTTCTCGACAGGGACTCTAGTCTTTATCGTAATCCTTCTCATAGCAATCCCGATCTATCGCCCGTTCTGCAGAATCATCTGCCCGATGGGGGCAATCCTCCAGATAGGCACGTTGCCGGCCATCTATAGAATCAGGAGAACAGATGCCTGCATTGAATGCGGGAGATGCGAGAGAGCATGCCCGACAAACGAGGCAAAAGCAGGTGACAATAAAGGTGAATGCTACCTCTGCCGACGTTGCATCGAAGTCTGCCCAAAAGATGGGGCGCTTGTGTACGGACGAAAGAGGGTTTGATAGTCCATGCACGATACCCCCCACCCGGTTCTCCTGATCCATGGATGGAACAGCCATCCCGGAATCTGGAAGAGGATGATTGCCGGACTCGAAGCTGCAGGAATACCTGTATGGAACTTCAGCTATGCGGAAAATCCCGATCCTCATCCGGTATCAGTAGCAGAGGATCTCCATGATTTCATCGAGGATATGCGGAGGAAGAACCGATACCGTGGAAAGATAGATATCATCACTCATTCCATGGGGACCCATATCACCCGCTTCCTCCTCGAGGTCCAGGATGGAAAGGAAAAAGCTGAGCAGGTGAGGCAGTTCATCGGAATCGGACCACCGAATAATGGCTCATCAATGGCTGAACTTTTCTGTGATCCGGCCTACGGGGAGGAGATGATCCGATTGCTTGAAGGCATATTTGTTCCTCACGGCTACGAACCTGAAGATGACAGCCTTGTACAGGAAGTCCGCCCCGGCAGTATCACCATGGCGACATTGAGATCTGCCGGACTGAGGGACGATATCCGGTACCGGTGTATACTCAGCCGGAACATAACCCGGACAGAAACATTTTTTCCGATACTCGGCGGCAGGACATGGATCTTTAACGAAGATGGATCGTGGGATACAACATGGGATGGAGACGGGGTGATCCCACATTCGGACTCGATCATGCCAGGTATCCAACCGGAGATCATTCCACTGGATTCCTCGCTCTTTTTAAACTGTCCACACCAGTTCTGCCACAGCAGCCTGCCAAAAAATCCCGAAGTGATCCGATGCGCCATTGGGTATCTGACCGGGAAGAAGAACGGGAACGGGTCGTTCTGATATAACCAGATGCCAGATCTCTTCCATGCAGACATATTTATACTTCGAGTTTCTACAGACACCTGTTGAAAGGCATGAATTCCATGCCGTTTGAGGAGAGGCTATCATGACCACGAAAAAGGAAGCAGAAGAGAAGGTTGCTGAAACGGCAACAGAAATGGAAGAGAAAGCCCAGAAAGAGTTTGAAGAACTGAAGAAAGAAGCTGCAGCAGCCATGGAAGAGGCGGCAAAAAAGCTGAAGAATGCCCGGAGCAAAATTGAGGGCGAGGAACTGGAAGCTCTTGTGAAGGATATGGAAGAAACCCTGCAGAGCCTCCTCCCTGAGAAGGTGCCGGATACCGCAGAAGTACAGGAGACTGTCAAAGCGGTGATTCATGATGCTGAAGAGACGATAAAAACCCTCGCAGAGAAAGAAGCCGAGGTGATGCAGGAGAAGGTCGAGACTGTCGAGAGTTTCGTTGCCGATCACCCGATCGCCTCGATCACCATCGCTGCGGGGGCAGGGTTTCTGGTCGGCCTGATCGCAGCAAAACTCAGGTAAGCCGGTATGAAAGACAAAACCAGGATAATAAAGAAACAGAAGGGCGCCTCCCGGGATCACCTATCTTGCGTCAGAAGGCACCCGATTCCTGCCCTCTTCTTCACATTCCTGGGAGGAATGGGAATCGGCGCCTTTATGGCGAATAAAATCATGAAGGGAAGAGAGCAGAGAGCAGAGACAAAACAAGGGGGGATCGCACCACTTATTATGACACTTGTCACCCCGTACATTCTTCGCCGCATCCTCCGGATGATAACCGGATGATTTAAAAGTCAGCAGGAGGCATCCTTCCCCTCCTCCAGCGGCCGGAAGGCACTCTTATACGAAACTCAGCCCCTGTACCGGCTATCCCTGTTTCAGCAATGGTGATTCCGGTGATCGAGAGAATTTCTGATACCAGGTAGAGGCCAAAACCATGACCTCTTCCAAATGCCGGCCTGAATATTGATTCCTTCTTGTTATCCGGAACCCCTGGTCCGTCATCGGAAACACAAATCACGAGATCACCGGAATCCTCCAGAGCCCGAAACCGGAGATTACTTGCAGAAGCTGCATGGAAAACGGCATTCTGGCAGAGGTTATGTACCACCTTGTCGAGCATCGGATCCGCAAAAATTTCCAGACCAGACAGTTCATTCTCAAGACGAAGAGACGACACCTTCAGGATATCCGGGGCTATGGAATCAATATATAACCCAATATCCTGCCACGAAGGTAATTGTACACCCATATCCTGATAGTCACGGGTAAACTCAATCTTATGCTGGATTGCACACACCCGATCATCGAGCTGCCTGAAATAGGTCTTCACCTCGTCAGACATAGGAAAATCCGAGGCGAGATCAATGTATGCGGAAGCAACCATAATATCATTGAGTATATCATGTCGTGTGATCGCTGTGAGAATGTTGAGCTTCTTATTTGCCAGGGAAAGGGCTTCCTGAACCTCTTTTCTTGCGGAAATCTCCTGATCCTTCTCTGCGTTTGCATCAAGGAGCCGCTGGTATGTCCGGGCATTTTTAATCGCAAGGCCAAGAACCGGAAGGAGGACGTCAGCAGTATTCCTGTATCCATCGAGAAACTCGGGATGTGCGAAGTGATCAATCTGGAACCAAAGGAGCACCTCACCTCCATATGCAACCGGCAAAAGAAGACCCGATGCCCCTTCTTCGTAAAGAGTATCAGAATGTTTGATGACAGAGGGTGAGAAGAGGAGTCTGAAGAGGTGATCGATCCGTCTGATCACCTCTTTTTCAGTGGCTGCGGCTGCAATATCCTTCAGAAGATCAAATGCCATCGTGTAATCCGCAACCTGCTCCTCAAGTCCTTTCAATTGCCCCATTTTCCTTTCCCTGAGGGCAACCAACTCAAGCGAGGCGAGTGTCTCCCGGAGCCTGGCTGAGAAGAGATCCAGATCAACAGGCACAATGGCGAGGGACACAGAGAGCCGATCCGCCAGCTCCCTGGCACCGGTATCGGCGGTACCATTATCACGGGTCCTGAGATGAACGATCCGTGAAATCCCTGTATCGGGGAGATGTTTTTCTTCACCCGGAGAGGATATCTGGCAGGGGAATGATGAGCGATACCTCCCTGCAAACCCCGAGGAGATCATATAAACACCCGGCCCGGAGAGTGAACGGAGTTCATGTTTCGAAAGGAACATTTCCGGAGATCTGAGATGGGCAGAGAAACCGATCTCAGGCACAGGAAAAGAGCAGCCGCAGCTCAGGACACAGACCTGATCGACTTCTGCTGAGAGATTCGCATATGCCTCTCCAAACGCTTTGTTCCACTCAGGGAGCGGCAGGCTGCAATGAGGATCAAAGAAGATCGCCCTGATATTCTCATACGCTGAGCCCCGAAGGGCAGACCGAACCTCATCATCAAGGTTCCTGCAGGCAAGGATGCCAACAAGGCCGTCCTTCTCCTTCATGCGATCGGGTATCTCCCATATGTTCTGGCGGCGTCAGCAATTGTCATGATGACAGAATCCCCAACCTGCCAGGGAATTTCCCCGTGATTATCAGAGAGAATGAAGCCTCCACCGGGACCAGCCTTTGACACAGCCTCCCGGACCCGGGCTTCTGCCTCCTTCCCGGACCATCGCCTCATCGATACGCCATCCAGATTTCCGATAAGTGCCATCTTCCCGGCAAATGTATCCTTTAAAAGACTGAGATCTTCGAGTGCCGAAACACCAAGGGCAACTGCTCCGGAATCTATCAGATCTTCAGCAATCGCAAGGCAGCGGCCTGAAGCAAGGTGATAAGCAACCCCACCCTTGATCGTCCGAATGACCTCGCGGGCGATCCGACATCCTGTCTTTCTCGCAATATCAGGAGGAATAATCGTCGGAGAGGTGACCGGATCAAAGTAGACGACCGCGGTTGCACCGGCTTCAATCTGGAGGTTCGCCCATGTGGTACAGAAATTGCAATTCACCTCCATCAGGTCCCGGAAGAGGGGATCATCCCTGAGGAGGAGATCAAGATACCGTGAGAAGCCAAGCTGCATGACAGGAAGCGAAAACGGGGAGATCGCAACACCGGCAACCGGAACAGAATCGCCATACCGTTCTGCCAGGATCCGGGTTGCCACGAGCATGCGTTGAAGCGGAGGGCAGTCTGCCGGATCAGGCACATCAAGAGAGCTAATCATCCTGAGATCCCGGATGGGCGGGGCTCCGGCATTTGGCGGACCGTTCTCAAAGAACCGGACACTCCCCCCAAACGCCTCAACTTCTGCTGCCCCGTAACAGAAGCCGGTCAGGCAGTCGTTGCCATACTTCTTCATAAGAAGCTCCTGGCCTTTGACCACATGTTCCACCTTCTGATAATAATCACGGATTGATAACCCAAGCTCACGGGCCCCGTGCATCGTGAGGTTTAAAAAGAGCGGTACCCGATCCGGCTCTTTATGGGAGAGAGCAGTGAGTGTCCGCTCAAGCGGGGTCATCTCATCTCCGCTCATTTAACCCCTCCTTCCAGAAGACCGACAGCTTCTGCCGCATCATGGGCAAAGGCATCCGCCCCGACCTCTTTCCAGAGCAGATCATCAAAGAGGAAGGGAGCACCGCCGACGATCACCCGGACGGGTATTCCATCCTCATGGATTCCATCCATCAGGTGCCGCACCTCAAGTGCTGCACGGAGCATCAGGGTGGAAACAAAGAGCACCTCTATTCCATCCCGCTTTACCAGTTCGAGGAGCTCGGGAACAGTAATCCCGGCACCATAGTCCTCCACGCAATAACCAGAGGCATGGAGGGCAGCAAGGACGGTCTCCTTGCCGAGGGTATGAAAATCCTCCAGAACGGCAATCGCGATCCTTGGCTGATCTTCCCGTATCCCTGACATGGGAAGCGGCAGGCTGCGGATATATTCCTCGCAGATCCTGCCGCTCACGTAGATCTGGGAGAGGGCGGCATCCCCCAGAGCCCATTGCTCTCCAATTGACCTGAGTGCAGGCTCAATCAGGGTGGAGATGCAGGCATATGGATCAGCAGGGTTGCATGATCCCACCAGTATCTCCCTGGCTCCTTTGGAATCTGAACTGAGGAGGGCAGATTCAAGTGCCTGTACCGAAGACGCATTGCCTCCGTTCTTCATAGCTCTTTCAATGCGATTTGGTTACGATAAAGGTTTGGAGAGGGGAAGAGGGGAGGGATCTATCAGTTTCTATCAATGTGTATCACATTGATAGGTGTGATCACCATTCCTGGGAGATTCAGGGATATTGGGGAGAATAGAGATGTATAACTTTATTCACCCTCTCCCAAGCTCCTTATGCGCCCGTGCGAGATGCTGTGCCGCCAGTGCCCCGAGAAGCGAAAGCTCACCTGCAAGCACACCAGCCGCCACAATCTCGGCAAAAGCCTTTGCATTGGCACCGGGCGGATCCCCGCTGCCTGCGACCCTGAGAAGAGAGAGGCAGGCGGCCTGGGTTGCAATGCCGGTGCCGCCGCCGACGGTTCCTACCTGCACTGCGGGAAGCGTCACCGCCACATAGACACCGCCCTCCATCAGGTCAGCTGTTGTAATGCAGGACGAGCCCTCCACCACATGAGCCGGATCCTGGCCGCAGGCGATATAGAGAGCGGCGATGATATTTGCTGCATGGGCATTGAACCCAAGTGCCCCCGCACGGGCTGAGCCGACCAGATTCTTCCGCATATTCACCTCGGCAAGTGATGCAGAATCGCACTTGAACACCTCTTTGCAGAGGGCATCGGGAAGGAAGACCCCGGCTGTCACGGTCTTACCCCGCCCTTCAACGAGATTGATCGCAGCAGGTTTTTTGTCAGCACACATATTCCCGGAGAGTGCAACCAGCCGGGCACCGGTCTCCTCTGCGATGTAGTCTGCTGCCTTCTGCGATGCGATCGTCACCATATTCATCCCCATCGCATCTTTGGTATCAAACTCAAACCTCAGGAAGACGCTGGTTCCGACGATATAGGGGACAAGCCCGATCAGCTCGCCATGTGAGGTTGTCGATTCTGCAATCTCCTGGATCTCCATCAGGTGATCTTCGGCAAACGCCGCCACCTCATGGGCATGAGCAACAGATCCAGCAGCAAAGACCGGAGCACGGGTCATCCCGTCACGGAGGATCCGGACTTCTGCCCCCCCTGCTTTTGCAATCGCAGAACAGCCCCGGTTCACCGAGGCAACCAGCGCCCCCTCGGTTGTTGCAAGCGGGAGCCACACAATCGTATCAGCATACTCCCCCTTCACCGGAACCGGTCCCGCCACCCCGACCGGCACCTGCACACAGCCGATCATATTTTCACAGTTCCTTGCAACAATTCGGTCAATCGGGATCGAATATGATGACAGAGGAGAGAGATCAGATCCCGTCTCCTCCTCAATATACTCCCTTCGGAGTGTTACTGCGTCGTCTGGTGGAAGCACCTTCTCAAGAGCGTACAGCTTCAGGCGTCCTTCCCTCAGATCCGATCGATACTGATCCATGATCAGTCTTTCTCATCCAGGGCAATGTAGCTTTTGAAGAGGAGACATAAAGGAAGAGATCACCGTTCCCGCTCAACCCGCTTCACTTCCAATGTGATCTGCCCCCCCATCTTTCGGGAATGGTACTTCACTATCCTCTCCCACCGCATCCGATCCTTCTTCTTCAGCATCCGAAGCCACAGGGTGAGGGGACGATCTCGTTTACTCCGCCTGCAATCCAGACATACCGGAAGTTTTTTTCCCCTTTCAGCACCCGCTGTGGAAGAACCCTTTGGATCGGTTCCGGCAGCTGAAAGATACCTGCCACAGTATACACAGGTTGCATATCCCATAATAAAAAGTTAAAGAACGCCGGTTCCTATATAGCTTATCAGATCAGCTGATACAGCGTTGTCCGCTCCCTCAAAGGACGGCCGAGATCTTCTGCCATCCGCCGCATCACGGACGGATCGAGGAAATCTGTCTGGACAGCCCCGGCACTCTTTGAGATCGACTCCTCATACACCGTCCCTCCGAGATCGTTCGCACCGGCAAGGAGCAGAAGCTGCGCCATCTTCTGCCCAAGCTTCACCCATGAAACCTGGATATTTTTGATATTATCAAGAAATAACCGTGATACCGCATGCATCAGGATATCTTCCCTGCCGGTGGCACCGGCACGCGCAAGCCCCTTCTTGTAGATCGGGGTCTGCTGGTGGATGAATGACAGCGGTACAAACTCGGTGAAACCAGACGTTTCATCCTGTATATCCCTTATAATAGCGAGATGGCGGGCGCGATCGGCATCTGATTCAATATGCCCGTACATGATAGTTGCCGTCGTCGGAATACCCATCCTATGGGCTTCGGAGATGATACGCACCCATTCGGCAGTTGGTATCTTGCCAGGACAGATCCTGTCACGGACAGAATCAACCAGGATCTCAGCGGCAGTTCCGCAGAGAGAAGAAAGGCCTGATTCTTTCAGCTCTTTTAAGACATATTCGGTCGGAATACCGCTCTGGCGGGCCGCATATGCCACCTCCATCGGGTTTCCTGCATGAATATGGACGCCCGGAGCACCGTCCCGGATTGCTGTAATTATCCCGGCATACTGGTCGGCATCATAGGCGGGGTGAAGACCGGAGACTGAACAGATCTCGGTGATATGATGCTTCTTTTGCGCTTCTTCGGCCTTCAACCGGACAATCTCAAGCGAATGCTCATATGCATCCGGATCTCCCGGCTTTCTCGAAAAACCACAAAAACCGCAGGAATTTATACAGATATTCGTCACATTGATATTCTGGTTCCTGACAAACGTTACAGCATCCCCAACAGCAATCTCCCGTGCTTCATCAGCGGCTTGTGCGATCCTGAGCAGATCCCTGCCGGTTGCAGAAAGGAGGACAGCCGCATCCTGTTCCGTCATCCGCACGCCATGAGCTACATCCCGGAGTATCTCCGGCACACCCTTTCCCATACAGAGTGATTAACCAGACACCAATAAGAAGTACCCGCACCATCCTGTACTGATGATCGAGGGATGGGCCGTCAGGGTACAAAAAGTTGAAGGTGAGAGAAGACGGCAGGAGCTGATCGCAGGCGATGCACTGGATCGCACGCTTCATCCAAGAGCTGAGGGATCAGATCTTTTAATCCCGGTTACGGGTTCGCCGCCCGGAACAGAGCGCGCCCTCTTTGAGGAGATTCAGGTACCTCCTACCCTGCCCAGGCACGAACAGGTCGGTGGGATCGCAATTATGCAGGAGAATGATGTATCAGGAGCAGAAGAGATCCTGAAAGGACGTCCATCCACCCATACGGTACTCTGTTCTGAAGGTGCAGTCAAGGGAGAATTCCGGACAAAGTCATTCACCACCCTGGCAGGTATTCCCACCACCCGTACGACCATCTCGGAATATGGCCACCGGCTCATAATTGATCTCTCCCTCGCATATTTCTCATCCCGCCTCGCCACCGAAAGACAGCGGATTCATTCATACATAGCTGAGGGCGAAGTTATCTGCGATATGTTCTGCGGCGTGGGGCCGTTTCCGATCGCCCTTTCGGACAGGGCATCATGGATCCTTGCCTGCGACAAGAATCCTGCCGCAATCCACCTCCTGCGGGAGAATCTTTTGGCAAACAATACCGGAAATGTCCTCCCGATGCTCGGAGACGCCAGCCATCTTGGAGAGCTCTTCCCGGATACATTTGATCGCGTCCTGATGAACCTCCCCCTGATTGCAATAGATTTTCTCCCAATCGCCGATCAGATAACAAAACCTGGGGCCACCATCCACCTCTATGCACTTCAGGAGCAGGAGGGAGAATATATTGATCAGATCAGATCGATCATTCTGGAGAGTACCATAACCGAGCGGTACCTCAGGTCGTATTCAGCAGGGAAATGGCATGCGGTCTATGATATAAAAAAGGATTAAGCCGGGACGAATTTTGTCCCGTAATGAATAATACCCGAAGGCCCGTCTTCAGCAATCACCCGAAAGACCGATTTTACCGGCATCCCAAAGGATATCTCAGAGGGAGCACAGATCACCTGCGAGGTGAGACGGCACCCGTCTTCCAGCTCGATGATTGCAAGAACATACGGTGTCTGGTTCGAAAACTGGTCGCTTGCCGTTCTGATCACCGTATAGGTAATAACTTTCCCCCGGCCGGAACAGTGATGATCAACGATTCTGCCGTCCCTCCGGCAATCCGGGCAGAGAGAGCGGGGCGGGAAGAAGACCGTTCCGCAGGTCTCGCATCTCGTTCCAATCAGGTTATATCTCTGGGGGATCTTCCTCCAGAAACGTGCTACTGTCATTCTTTACACCCTCCTCAGGAGATGGCAGACGACTGTAGCGCCGGAACCGCCGACATTCTGGGTCATCCCGATCTCAGCTCCGTCAACCTGCCGCTTCCCGGCCTCTCCACGAAGCTGGGTGACAACCTCCCAGACCTGTTTCAGCCCTGTCGCACCAACCGGATGTCCACACGCTTTCAGACCGCCTGAGGTATTCACCGGCAGATCACCGCCGATATACGTCTGCCCCTCTTCATAGAGCATACCTGCCTCGCCTTTCTTCACAAAGCCGAGATCTTCAACAGCACAGATCTCCGCTATCGTGAAGCAGTCGTGGACTTCAATGAGATCGATATCCTTCCGATCAACACGTGCCCGTTCAAAGACCCGTTTCCCGGCGGCAACCGATGCATCAAGGGTCGAGATATCCCGCCTGTCATGGAGGGCAATTGTGTCGCTCGCCTGTGCGGTGCCGATCACGGCAACCGGGGCATCAGTAAATTCGCGCGCCATTTCAAGCGGTGCAACAACAACCGCCGCACTTCCGTCAGAGACCGGGGAGCAGTCAAAGAGCCTGAGCGGATCAGCAACGAGTGTTGATCTGAGGACGGTATCGATGGTAATCTCATTCTGGAACTGCGAGATCGGATTCATCGACCCATGGTAATGGTTCTTGACCGCAACACTCGCAAGCTGTTCCCGCGTGAGGGGATAGCGGTGCATATAATCGGTTGCAATCATCGCATACAGCCCTGGGAACGTTGCCCCTGCAAACCCTTCCCATTCGCGATCAGCGGCTGCTGCAAGGACATCGGTCGAGTCTCCTGCATCGGTCATCTTCTCAACACCCGCAGCAACGACTATGTCTTCCATCCCTGATGCAACCGCAAGAACAGCCTGCCGGAAGGCGAGCCCTCCTGAAGCACATGCGGCCTCGACCCGTGTCGCCGGAGTATGGCCTGCACGGGTAAGTCCGGCATAATCTGCGATTAATGCCCCGATATGCTCCTGTTCAACAAATCTGCCTGCACTCATATTGCCGACATACAGTGCATCGATTGATTCGCCATCAATCCCGGCATCCTCGATTGCGAGGGTCCCTGCCTCAACAAAGAGTTCGCGGAACGAGGTATCCCAGCGCTCGCCAAACTTCGTGCAGCCGATTCCGATTACTGCCACATCTCTCATTCTTGCATCACTATCTTCCCTTTGTGTCTGGCATACAATGCATAATCGAGATACCTGATATTCTTCTGAAGCTCCACAACACTAGGGGCCTTCGAACGATCTATTGCCGTATTCATTGCATCTGTCACTGTGATATCAAAGGCATCTGATCCCGAGCCCGAGCCGTAGCTACAGACAAAGATCCGATCTCCGGGTTGCGCAATATCCAGTGTTGCCGCCAGTCCGACCGGAGATGCGCCGGAGTATGTGTTTCCAACAGTCGGGACAACAAGCCCCGGCAGGTACTGCTCCTTTTTAAACCCGAGGATCTGGGCTGCACGGGTTGGGAACTTCGCATTCGGCTGGTGGAAGATGGCATAATCATATTCTGCAGGACATGTGCCTTCCTTCTCAAAGAGGAGGCGGCTTGCACCGAGTACATGCTTGAAGTACCCGGGATCGCCTGAGAAGCGGCCACCATGCCGGGGATAGTCCTGCCCTTCGCGTCGCCAGAAATCAGGGGTATCGCTCGTATACGAATGGGTGGCATTGATCTCTGCGATCGGATCGTCGTTACCAATAAGGAATGCAGCTCCACCGGCAGCTGCGGTATATTCCAGTGCATCTCCGGGTGCGCCCTGTGCAATATCCGCTCCTATTGCAAGGCCGTACCGTATCATACCAGATCCGACAAGACCCATGCAGGTTTGTATTGCCGCAGTTCCAGCTTTGCAGGCGAACTCGTAGTCAGCCGCCGTCATGACAGGCGTTGCTCCGATGGCTTCACCAACGGTCACCGCTGTTGGTTTTACCGCATAAGGGTGAGATTCGGATCCGACATAGACCGCCCCGATATCATCAGGATTAATTTTCCTGCGTGCAAGTGCAGAACGAGCCGCCTCAACCGAGATTGTTGCCGTGTTCTCATCGAGATCCGGAACCGACTTCTCAAAGACCCCGAGGCCTCCTGAGATCTCGGCTGGATTTGCACCCCATACGCGGGCAATCTCCTCGACTTTTACCCGAAACCGGGGAATATATGCCCCGTAGGTGATTATGCCTACCATTTCTGTTTCCTCAGTTTTGTTATGATTTCCTTTACCGAATCTTCTGTCGAGAAGACACAGATCCGGTCACGCTCAGCCAGCTTTTTTACAAGGGGATGCACCATGTCATGGCTTATTCCCTGGAGAATCACACAGGGGGGCTTGAACGGTGTGACGCGGATCGCAACCATCGGTGATTTTCCACTTGACACATCCGTGAAGATTAAGGCCCGCTCCGTGCTCCATCCGTAGATCCTGTTGAACTCATTTGGAGAGAGGGTCAGGATCGCGTTTACGCTGTTGACAACTGTATAGCCGACAACACTGTGATCGGCATCCCCGCAGATGATACGGCCGTTGATCAGATCAGCGATTTCAACCATCGGGACCGCATCGGAGAAGTCATGGAGATCATAGATGACATCCTCATCGAGATTGGAGAAGAGCATCTTTGAGTACTTCTCAACACATGATCCGCCATTTGACTCATCGATTGCAAAGAGGCTGTCAACAATCTTTCCGACGACTGCGGTGCCAGGGCTTTTGCGCCTTCCGCTCTCATAATCGCTGATCACCGAAGGAGAGAAGCCTAGATGCTCGGCAAGGATTCCCGGCGAAATTTTGAAGCATGTCCGCCATTTCTTCAGTGCCTTGCCGGGCATATCCGAGAGCGTGATCTCCCCCGCAATCTTTTCTGCAAGCTGCTGGCGATGTCCGGATTTCACCTGTATTGCTATGGTTTTGTTATAGATATATCTAACGAACAAAAGTTCGACATTTCACGAAGTCCGGATATCCGGGAAAATTATCCGGTTACAAACAGAAAATCTCCCCGGGGATGTTATCACCCTTGAAACATATCCCACAACAGTTATCTCTTCCTCAGACAAGATACCTTTTTATCTGCCATGACAGACCATATCCGCTTCTGTGAACAGGGGAACAAGTATGCCCTCCCGCTTAGCATCATCAGATCCACCATAAAGATGGTCACCATTGATGAAGAGGCCGGAGGAGTGATCAATTTTCATGGGAGGCAGATCCCTGTGTTCGCACTTGATCTCAATCCCGGAACTCCGCGGATGATCAAGGCATCAGACTGCCTGATCATCACCTCCATGAAAGAGGGGGCAATCGCCCTCTGTGCCGATGCAATCGAAGGAATAAAGGCAGTAAAACCTACGGTTCCGGGTGAAAGTACAGGCACGACAATTGCAGAGGATGAAACAATCATCATCGATGAACTCTCTCTTGTGCCGCTCTCATGTTCAATCCAGGTCCCGGCAGACAGAGAGACACAGACGATCCTCGAGCACCGCGCACAGGCAATTGCTCCACCTGATGAGGCGGATGAACAGATCACCTATCCGGAGATACTCAGGTTCTCTCTGGGGTATGTCGAGTATGCTATCGAGATGCAGTATGTCCGGGAGGTGATACTGACCGGAGACATTACCCCGGTTCCCGGAATCCCCCCATTCATCACCGGGATATCGGTTGTCAGGGGAAGGATCATCTCCCTTGTTGATCTCAGGAAGTTCTTCCGGATGCCTGAAACTGGATTGACTGACTTCAACCGGGTGATCATCCTCTCAGACGGCAGGATGATATTCGGCCTGCTTGTCGATCGGATCAGGGGGACATCACACCTGAAAAAACCTTTCTCACCACCAACAACCGAGACAAAAATCCCCAAAAGCCACCTAATCGGTATAACAGGCGATCTGATCGTCATTGACGGAAAAGCCCTCCTTACTGACGAGTCGATGGTTGTCAACGAACAGGATAATACAGCAAACATTCAGATTAACACATACCCGGAACAGTGATCCGGGAGGTATAGCATGATACGGTTCTTCTCAGATATGAAAGTTGGAACAAAGATCCTGGTGATCTGCCTTCTCCTTGCGATCATTCCGACATCGCTTGTCGGCGTGGTTTCATACACCAGTTCAACGGGCGTCATCACCCAGCAGATCGAGACACTCCTGCAGACACAGGGAACAGACATGAAAGGGTGGACAAATGATGTCTATACCCTGACAAGAAGCAAGGTGGATAGTGATTTAAATGTCCTGCGCCAGCAGTTCTACCAGCACGGTACACCCGAGATCATTAACGGGCAGATGACGCTCGTCGGCGAAGACGGCAGTAAATACGTTGTCAATGACAACTTCGAGATCGTTGACCGCGTGCAGGCGCTTGTCGGCGGTGCGGCAACGGTCTTCCAGGTCTATGACGACCATGCCGTCCGGATAGCCACCAATGTTAAAAATGAGGAGGGGGGACGGGCAGTCGGGACATGGCTCACCATGGATGTCTATGAATACTCGGTTGTCGGAGACAGGACTTTTTATGGATCACGCGACCTGTTCGGGATACAGTATGTCACTGCATATGAGCCGATCAAAGACAGATTTGGGAACGTTATCGGCATCCTCTTTGTCGGAACCGAAGAGAAGCAGACCCTCGATGTCGTCAAGAACAGTATCCGCCAGACGGTGATAGGCCAGAACGGATATATGTATGTCATGGACGGAAACGGCAACGTTGTGGTCCATCCGACGCAGGAAGGGGAGAACTGGGCAGATCAGGAATTCTTCAAATCAATCAAATCCGGAGGGGAAGGGGTGCTGTACCATCAGGCGGACAACATGGATTATGTTGATGTCTATACCTATTTCGAACCCCTCGACTGGTATATCGTCTCCCGGGCGGATCTCTCAGATTTCACAGGACCCATCAATACAATCAGGGATACCCTTGTCATCGTCATTCTGTCTTCAATCATTGTCGGAGCAGTTGTCGCCATTCTCTTTGGAAGATCTATCTCAGAACCGCTCCAGCAGGTTGTGCTGATGATCAAGGAGCTCAGGAGCGGCCATCTCTCTGCCAGGCTGAATCTCAGGAGAAAAGACGAAATCGGTATTATGGCAGAAACGATGGATGAATTTGCTGAAAACCTCCAGATAAATATCGTTGGAAACATCAAGCGTCTCGCAAACGGGGAGTATGTCGAGGAGATCGAGATCCAGGATGACCGCGACGAGATCCGGCCCGCGATCCGCATGATGATGGAATCGCTTGACCACCTCCATAAAGAGACACTCAGGATGACCGAAGCAGCATGGGCAGGGGATCTGAAGATCCGGGGCGATGAAAAAGCATTCCACGGTAGTTACAGGAGGATCATTGCCGGTTTTAATAAGACCCTTGAGCGGATCACCGAACCGGTGAACGAGGCGATGAGGCTTGCAGGATACTATGCAGCCGGGGCGATTACGGCAATCATTACCGATTCCATCAGAAGACGTGCTGAGAGAGTCTCGATCACCTGTGACGAACGGAAAGGCAGCATAATCATCATAATAGAGGATGATGGAATCGGAATTCCGGCACCTTTAAAAGAGACGCTCTTCTCGCATGAACAGAGCCCGGGAAAAGGCTATTTTCTCTTCCTCGCCCGGGAAGCACTGGCAATCACGGGCATCGAACTGAAAGAAACGGGAGATCCACGACAGGGCGGCCGCTTTGAGATCCACTGTCCTGATGGAGTATTTCAGATGAGTTCACGGTAAATGGGTATTATATGGCAGCACTCAATCATCCACTCCTCTCCGATCCAATCGAGCGGCGCCGGATCATCTTAGTCAGTGCAGCAGCAATCCTGGCTCTTTCATCCAATATTACAGGACTTTTCCTGGGTATTACCACCGTTTTCCCACACCTGATCTATTTTCCGATCATTATCGCGGGTTACTGGTATCCACGGCGTGGCCCGCTGGTTGCGGTTCTGATTGCTCTTTCCTACTGTATCTCGGCATACCTGCTGATCCCACAGGATCTCTTCACAACCGCATCCATTATCGCCAGGGGAATGGTGTATGTCATTATCGGCGCAATCATATCGCTGCTTGCAATCCGCATGAGGCAGTCTGAGCAGAAACTCTATGACCTGATCGAATTTCTTCCCGATGCCACCTTTGCAGCCGACAAAAATGGAATTGTTATCGCCTGGAACCGTGCAATTGAGGAGATGACAGGCATCCCGAAGATGAAGATGATCGGAAAAGGCGACTATGCGTATGCGGTTCCATTCTATGGTGAGAGGCGCCCTATCCTGATCGATTATACAATGCACCCGGATGCAGATGCTGAGTCGGGATATCAGGATCTCAGGAGAGATGGGAATATGATGGAGGCTCTCGTCATTGCCCCGGCATTGAAGGAGGGAAAAGGCGCCTACCTGAAAATCGCTGCAACGCCACTCTATGATTCCAATAGAGAGATCGTCGGGGCTGTTGAATCAATACGTGATGTCACAGAAGAGGTGAGGACGAGATCCGCCCTCCAGAATTCAAACCGGCAGCTTGCCGCACTAAGTGGGATCATACGGCATGGCCTTTCAGAA
Source organism: Methanocalculus taiwanensis (assembly GCF_024372745.1). Lineage (GTDB taxonomy): Archaea > Halobacteriota > Methanomicrobia > Methanomicrobiales > Methanocorpusculaceae > Methanocalculus > Methanocalculus taiwanensis. Next base: position 20,722 of record NZ_VOTZ01000018.1, on the reverse strand, counting down.
CGGCTGGAAGAGCTGTACCGCCATCTCACCATTGGAAGCATCAGATTTGATGATCCAGCAATGCTCACCTTCCTCGAAGAGATAGAGAAAGCAGCAGACGGGATCAGGCGGCAGATCGCAATATCACGGGATTTCCGCGAGATTGGATCCCGGCCGCCGGTATGGATGCCGGTGCAGGAGACGGTTTTCGATCTATTAAGCCGTCTTGATGCAGGCGGAATGACAGTCCATGCCTGGAGCGAACGGGTTGAGATCTTCGCTGATCCGCATCTTTCAGCCGCATTCACGCACCTGATAGAGAATGCCGCTGCAGCCGGAGCAACTGCATTGATTGTCACCTACCAGATCCAGGATGGCGGATTACAACTCATCTTTGAAGATAACGGATCCGGTATCCCGGATGCTGCAAAGGAAATGCTCTTCTCTGAGGGATCGGAACGATCAGGCCATGGACTCTTTCTGGCTCGGGAGATCCTTGCAATCACCGGGATCACGATCCATGAGGAGGGTGAAGAGGGAGCAGGAGCACGGTTTGTGATCCATATCCCACCCGAAGGATACAGGATCACCTGATTGGAGGAAGACAGACCATGGATCCACGACGCATTCTGCTGATAGACGACCCTGATAAACCGAAAGTCCAATCACTGGTATCGAGAATTCCCGGTGCCCGCGAGGTGATTGTACCGGGCGGGCAAACACTTGATCTCCCCGGTATCCGGGTCAGGGCCATGGGAGAGGCAGAGCCGGGAATGCTTGCAGCTGAGTCAAAAGCAACCCTTGTCATCGGGGAGAGAGACCCGGCAATTGTGGCAGATCTCCTCCTCGTGCCACAGGAGATGCGGGAGGATACACGTCAGATCACAGACCATCTCCTCATCTGGGTTCCTCAGGATCGGCAATCAAAACAGCAGATCACAGCATTCCTCGATCAGGTGAGTGCCCAAGAAGTGCACCTCCTCACCGAGGGGGAAGATGATCCAGAGATTTTACTCCATGCCCCTCTTGCAACAATCTCGACAGAGAAGATAGCAGGGGAGCCACTTGCAATGCTTGCCGGGGTCGGATCCACACGGAATCCTTCACTCATCATGATACCAAGAAGATTATCCGCAGCTGAGCAGAAGACCATTCTCACTACGGGCATCCCGGTATTCATTCCACAACAGATTCGCGGCAGGATAGAGATCCGGGAACTCCGATCAGGAGAGTTTTCAGAGGCGGATTCGGTCTGGATCGATTACCATGAAACAAAAGGCGATCCCCAGACCGACCGGGTATTTGCTGCTTTTGACGGGGAGCTGATCATCTCCCTTGCCCGGTGCAGACGGCATCCCGACGGGTTTGAGGTGGATGCGGTCTATACCCCCGAAACACACCGTGGACGGGGATTCTCAAGGCAGGTGGTGGGAGCACTTGTTGAGGCCTGCTATAACGAGGAGCTCACAATGTATGCGGTACAGCACCTTAAAAAATTCTACTCAGAGTTTGGGTTTATCCCGATCCCGGAGATAGATCTCCCGGCATCTGTGCGTGAGCGTTACCTCTGGGCTGCAGGAAACCTTGAAGGGGCTGAGGTGATCCCGATGAGGCGGACGCCGGCACGCCCACTGATCCTCACCGGTTTCGATAGCCATAAATAGGGAGCCTCCCAAATTTGATGATCATGCAGATGCCTGATGCAGGGGATCTTCCTGTACTAAAAGCAATTGCTCTTCTCGGGGGGTGCCGCGGACCGGTCAGGGTATCAACCCAGAGCCTCAGCACCACACTCGGGACTAGCCCCCAGACGATATCCCGCCGCCTGAAATCACTAGATTCAGCCCACCTGATTACGAGGAACGTTGATCCCTCTGGCCAGTCGGTTGAGGTGACAAAAGGCGGGGAGGAGATCCTCAGGCGTGAACATGCTGAATACTGCCGGATCTTCTCACGAACCGGAGGGCATTTCATCCTGAAAGGAGCGGTTATCTCAGGGCTCGGCGAGGGGCGCTACTATATGTCCCTTGACCATTACAAAAATCAGTTCCGGATCAACTGCGGATTCGAGCCATACCCCGGCACCCTGAACCTCAGGCTGATACAGCAGAGTGTTCCGGTACGAAAAAAACTTGATTCACTTGAATGGACAACAATACCTGGCTTCTCAGACGAACACAGGACGTTTGGAGAGGCACGCTGCCTTTCCTGCCGGATCCAGGGGATCCCCTGTGCCCTGATTGTACCGGGCAGAACCCATTACCCTGAGGATATCGTCGAGCTTATTGCCGGTGTTCCGCTCAGGGAAGAACTCGGGCTGGAAGATAACGATATAATCGAGGTGGAGATCGGATATGATTAACAACGCTATCAATGCACTCAGGGAGGGGAGATTCATCCTCATCTACGACTTTGACAACCGGGAACGCGAGACCGATCTTACGATCAGATCTGATGCCGTAACACCGCAGGATATTCTCAGGATGAGAAAGGATGGGGGCGGCCTGATCTGCACCGCAGTCCATCCTGACGCGGCAAAGACACTCGGTCTTCCATTTGCAACCGATGTCTTCTCCCGGTGCGGCGAGCTCGGCGAGAAGGAGGGAGATGTTCCCTATGACCGGAAGAACCATTCTTCATTCTCGCTCTGGGTGAACCACCGCGAGACCTTCACCGGCATCACCGACCACGACCGTGCCCTGACGATCACAAAGGTTGCCGAGCATGTCCATGCTGCCATGAACGGCGGCGGGCTTCCACCATTTGGAAGGGAGTTCCGCACCCCTGGCCACTCGGCGCTACTCCGTGCCGCAGACACCCTCCTTGACCAGCGGCAGGGCCAGACCGAGCTCTCGATCGCCCTCGCCATTATGGCCGGGGTGACTCCGGCAGTCACCGTCTGCGAGATGCTCGATGACGAAACCGGATACGCCCTTGAAAAAGAGAAAGCACGGGCATATGGAGATGAACATGGGTTCCCGTTTGTTACCGGTGACGAGATCATCGAGGCGTGGAACGAGTGGAAAAAAGAGAATTTATTGTCTGATCGCCGCTAAGGCATCATATACAATCTTTTTATAGGATTCAAGGTTCGGGTTGTATTCCCGGCGTGCTGCTTCGGCATCAGGGCTGTTCTCGAACGCATCAATCCGGTCAAGCGTTGCCTCTGCACAATCGAGCACCCAGAGATCCCGGATCTCCCGGTCAACTGCCGTCACTGTCTCGGCCCGGACCGAGATGAGGACATTGCCGTCAGGCGTTTCGTATGCATTCGGCTTCCCGACTACTGCAACAAAGGCAGGCGGTTCGAGCTTTGCGATCTGCTGCATTGCCTCAGGCTGGTATGATCCCGCACTGACAAAGAAAGTGCCGGTTGGATCTGCAACCCGTGCCAGGTACATGCTGTGCTGTTCACCCCGTTTCTCCTTCTGGGTGAGCGAACCGACGATAAAGATCCGGTTTGACCGCTCACCTGTCGGAAGGAGGATATAGGTCGGGCTCTTCTCGTCATCGCCTTCCCGGAAAGAATACCGGGCATCACGGAGCTCTGATGCAAAGACCCGTTTTGCAGGTTCACGAATATAACTCTGTGTACGTGGCTGTGTCATTTAAAAATCGCCTCCTGCACGGTTCAGAAGGGCAGTATGCCTGCTCATGTCAGGGGTGAGCCAGTCGGCATGGTTGGCGATGAAGAGATCTTCAAACTGGCGTGCGGTGACCTTCAGGTATCGCCCGAGCGCCCGCTCGGTGAGCTGACGGATCACTTCATCTGCTCCAAGCGGCTGGTTCTCGGCAATCTCCTGTGCCTCGGCAAGAGTCATCTGGAAGAGGGATTCAACCACTTCACGCGGAATCAGAATATTCCGTGCGATATGCCCGTCATCCAGTGATCCCCTGATTCGAAGGTCATACTTGAAATCAGGCTTGAATTCATGGATAGGACAGAAGTTCTGGCGGGAGAGGACGCGGTTGCATCCTTCTTCGGGACATCGTTTCACAATTCCTGATCCGGAGGCTATATGAACGAGTGCGCCAGTGATCGTTGTCCCGTCACGGGCAACCTCAATATCGCCCTCCTCTTCAGGAAGAGCTGTCGCGTGCGTCAGGTTGACTGATAAACGCCCGTTATACTCGTCAACGATAACATAGAAGAAGTTATAGACGGTATTCTCCTCTAGTTTGCAGGCACCCCCAGTGTTCCAGAGGATAAATTTCACAACACCGGTCTCATCGCCGATAAGGCCGGTCTGGAGCATCCGGTCACTCCGGCTTTCCCACTCCTGGACAAGTTTAACCCGTACAGAGGCTATCCCGGGTGAGAGATCAGCGACTGTTGTCAGTGGAGGGGGCGGAAAGAAACGATCCTCAATCGGTGTGATCAGTGCACCTTCCCCTATAGAGATCCTGGATGCGCCGCGGAACGAACCCATCTTCGCACCCTCAATCGCATAGCACAGTCCCTGTTCAGGAGGCAAAATATCGGCATTAGCCCAGAGAGTAAATGGATATTCTCCATCAGCAGTTGCTATGATACCCTGGGCGGCAATAGCATCAGAGGCAGATGCTTCAAGAGAGACAACCTTCACCTCCATACGGGGGAGCGCCTCCTCCATCGAACCGGCACTTCCTGTTCTGGCCTCGATATCATCGTCTTCCAGGAAAGAACAGGATGCAGGATCGATAATCACTGAGAGGCGGCCATTATACTCCTCAACAGAGGCAAACCCTATTAGATAAGCCTGCTCTGTTGCAAGCTTTTGATCTGATCCCCCTTTCCAGACAGTGAACTTCACAGTTCCGCTCTCATCTCCAAGAAGCCCGGTCTGCTGCATGCGATCATGCCTGACATCCCAGTTCTGGGTTACCTTGGCTCTTATAGAGGCAATACCAGGCGTGAGATCTGCAATCCTGGTCACGACAGGAGCCAGAGGACGGTCTTCGTTGATCGGAGTGACGACCGTTCCCGAATGGATCTTGAGGTTCGCAAGGCCGCGAAACTCATCGACGACGGCAGACTCCAGCCTGTACCATTCACCCTGTCTGAGGAGGGCAGGCGCACCTTTTGCAAAGATTACAAAACTGATGGCGCCTGAATCATCAGCAATTACTCCTTTCTGGGCAACCGCCGGCGATGGCGGATCGGTGACCGAGACAACCTTACCCTCGATCGTCACCCATTCACCGGGTGCGATATCGGCTATGGCAACCATATCCGCAGAAGAGGAAGCTGCGGGCTTTGGCATCTGTTTGCCATGCTCTTTCAGGATATCCAAAAGGATGGTCCGTTCAGCCTCAGCTGGCGGCACCCCGAATTCCATAACGAGGCGGTTAATCTTTGCTTCAATACGCTCTGAATCTGCTACAATCTCCTGTGCTTTCAGTTTTTGGGAGATTCTTGCTGTTATCTCGTGGGTATCCATAATGATCTCCAACAATGCATCTGCAGGCAGGGGTTATAATAGATCTGACCGGAGGGTGAAAGTGTTGGGGAGAATAAAGATAAATAGCTCACAGGTTAATATTTTCCCTATGTCGATCACCCTCGATTCAACGATAATGGAACTCATTAAGGAGAAACCCGAATCAGCAGGTATCCTCCAGAACTTTGGCATGGGGTGCCTCGGGTGCGCCATCGCACATAATGAAACCGTCCGCGAAGCTGCAATGGTTCATGGCATCCCGCTGGAAGAGCTTGCCGCTGCCCTCGGAATAGCAGTCGAATAACGTTATTTTTTCATTGAGACGGCCTTCAGTTCACTCAGGGTCGCCTCAGGATTTCTTTTCAGATGCCGGACAACCTCCGGATCATGATTTAATGTACAATCAGTACATGCCCACACCCTCCCCCCAGATGAACTCTCCACCCAGCCACCAAGTGATTCATCTCCGCAAGGGTACAGTGGGCAGTAACAGAAATCACATCGCTGACCTTTGAAATGGCAGGGATAATACGGGCAGTTTACGGGCGTCCATTCTACCCAGCCCCCACCATTAAACCGGCTGTAAATGATGAAGGCCGGCTTATCTGATGGTACTCTCCCTTCATAACGATCAAGTGCAACTGCAACCCCGTGCCGGACACAGCTCATAATCCGGCGGCCTGCTTCAGAGACAGGACCGGCATACTGGTGTTCCATCCCACCTTCCGATGCAACAATTATTGCATCCGATGTTGTCCCGGTATAGGATCGATCCCGGTCCCGGAGTGCGAGCACTTTTGCCTCGGTGGCGGTGATGAATGCCCCGGCAAGGGCTGATTGCGAGAAGCCTTCGATACTCGTGATAATGATATTGATGGTGCCTGGGCCATCAGGTGTCGGGTGTGTTGTTCCTGCGGTGATGAAGAGGGTCAGAAAATCATATCGGAGCACCACCAGATGCTGCATCGGCACTGCCGTCATCAGCCCGAAAAAAGAGTCCCCAAGCCCAAGCGATGCAGCAACCAGACCAAGCGTCCGCTTGGGCTCGGATGCATCATACCCATATGGCACCGTATGGTTCAGGAGTGTCGTCACCCGGGCATAACCGCCACCGACCCCTGAACTGAGGCCATCGAAATTCCCCCGTACAACAAGGGTGCCATCACGGAGATAGTATCTCATCCAATATCGTAATGGGCTCGATCTTTAAGTTCCTGCTGTTTTGCAGCATTCCAGCCGGTGACATCGGAGAGGTAGCCGGTGATACGGGAGATCTGCGAGACATCGTGTGATCCGCATTCGGGGCAGATCGGAGCACCACAGAGCGGGCAGTATTCAAGAGATTCAACGATATCATGTGGGCAATGGCAGTGGTCAACCGGGCACATCAGCTGGAGTTTCGTCTCTCCACATACCGGACATGGCTCCTCATCCACAATGTGATGGCAGGTGTGGCATTTATATCTCCGCTCTTCAGCCGGGATATCATCAAGGCTGGAAAAACGCTCTATCGCCTTTTTCTGTTCGTCAGTTGCGTGCATGCGCAGTATTAGGCAGAAGGTGAATAAAAGGATAGGGGTTGATGCAAGGCGCTTACCACCGCGGCAGGGCGATCCAGATGATGATAAGAAGAAAGATGATCGCGAGTATCCTGACCCAGAGCGGGATATCCATGCCGCGAGATTCGGTATCCGGAGCCTTTGGATGAGGCATCTCCTCTTCGGATTCGACAACGAATGCTCCATGGTACCCGCACCGCTTACACCGGTACTCCGCACCGAGGTACCCGCCGGCGAGCTGAAAGAGATCATTGCTTCCACATTGTGGGCATCGCCGCATAATTGCCATGCACCCGGAGAGAGCATCAATGTTCCCCTGATATAAAAAGAAAAGCAGGCATCAGAGGATCAGGCTGCCTCAGAGTGACTCATAGGGCTCTTCATCCACCGGCAAACCGGTGTCAGAACGAATTTCTCATCATCGGCAGCGGCGGGAGTACTCTGCTGCGGCTGCCGCCGGATCGGCTGCGCCATAGATGGCACGGCCGACGATAATCCCATCCACGAGCTCTTTTACATCTTCAGGAGATGCGCCCTGGGCACCGACACCGGGAGAATAGATCTTCCGTGTCCCAATCAGCTCCCGGAGTGCCGCAACACGTGCGGGCCGGGTCGCCGGTGCAATGATCCCATCTGCCCCGGCACCAGCCGCCATCATGCAGAACGACTCAGCCACCCCGCCAGAGAACCATTCCGCCCCTCCCGGATGGCTCATCTCGCAGACCACAAAACATTCTCCTCCATGATCATGTGCTGACCCGACACAGGCGGCAAGCGAGTCACTACCAGGAAACGCATGGCAGATCACAGCAGAACAACCTGCCTGAAAGACAGAATCGCAGATGAGCGTGTTGGTATTTGGGATATCAGCAACCTTGAAGTCCGCAATCACCGGAACGCCGAGTGCTGCAATCTCACCGGCAACCGACAATCCCGCTCCAAGGACAAGAGGGTAGCCGATCTTAATCGCATCAATATACCGGGCAGTTGATTCTGCAATCGCGAGAGCCTCGTTCCGTGAGGTGGCATCAAGAGCAAGGATCAGGGCACTCATGTTACCAGCCTCTCAAGAGTTGCGGCAATAAGCAGTGGCAGCGTAATCGTTGCATCGCCATAGACCGTCATTGCACGTGCCTCCTCGTTAATCTTGCCCCAGGAACGTGCCTCGTCAAGGGTCGCACCAGAGAGTCCGCCGAGATCGGGGCGATCCCCGGTGAGCTGCACTGCATAGGAGAAACCGTTCTCGGTCATCAGCATGCTCTGGAAGATGAAGTTCTTTGGAACACCCCCGCCGACAAGGAGTGCCCCTGCACGCTCAAGAGAGAAGCACCGGTTCATCAGATCCTTCATATCCAGGAACGCATCGATGACAACCCCGCCGGTCTGTGAGAAGAGCCAGTACTGGAGTCCCACCATCGAGTCCTGGATCGCCGGGCAATAGATGGGAATATTCTTCCGGGCAGCGGTTGCAAGGATCCCGGAGTCCAGCCTATCCCCGATATGGCGGAGGAGAGCGGATATTGAGATGACTGAACCCTCGGGGAGTTCGGAGTAAACATCCTGCATAAACTCCTCAAACCGCTCGAACGCCTCGGTCGGAAGATAGACATCATAGATCCGGTTGATCTCTTCGTGCCTGAGATCCACATCATCGCAGATCTCAGTCCCATGATAATGGTGGCAGCCGATCGCCTCGATGATATCATGCGTCAGGTTGGCTCCTGTCGAGACGAGGATGTCGATGTATCCGCACTCAAGGAGGTCCGAGACGATCCCTCCCATGCCGGCAGGCACCATCGCCCCGGCAAGGCCAAAGAACCGGGTTGCCTTTGGATCAGAGAACATCGCCTCGGTAATAGAGACGGCTTCGGCAAGCGATCCACCGTTATATGCACCAGCTGCACCCATCGCATCCACAAGCTCGGAAACCGTCATCCCCGGCCGGATATGCATCTGGCTTACCGGATCATTACATTCGTGTCGCATCCTCACTCAACCATATACAGGTTAGCTTCCCGCATGATTAAGCCATTAGCTCTTCATGCATTATGGATTCTATCACAAGAGAATAGAGGAGATATAATCTCCCCCACCTTATGCTCACGTGTTATTCTTCTGTCACAAAGAACCGGACAGCTCCTGGCGCATGCTTTTTAATCTCCTCAAAGAAGTAGGTGCCAAAAGCCGGATCTGAGTCTTTGATCGCAGCGTTCATCGTTCTGACGAGCCATGGGGAGATATCCGGACCCTTCTCAAGAGAATTCATCACCACAACAACCGCTTCGTCAACCTCGATTCTGTTCTTCCATCGGTATGCCATATGCTCTCACCAGACCGAAAGTGGGGTGGAGAGATGATAAATGTTATTACCGTACCTTCAAACGCCCGTCCTTACCACTGATCCTCCCCGCAGACCTGAGCGCATCCACCAGCTGCTGCACCATCTCCTGTGATACATCAAACCTGAGAGGATAGGCTTCTTCATCAATGGATACTGTTTGTGCCGGGATGCTTCTGGATATCTCAAGTAACGTTGTTGCGCCCTTCTGTATCACCGAAACGATCTCATCAGCCAGGGTAAGCAGGAGGAAGAACTGCTCGATAAATGCAACAAAACTCTCCTCTTCAGGATTGGTTGCCTGGATCGAATCAATGAGATCTGTTGGATCCGAACAGAAGATCACATCGATCCCTGGATGAACCGAAAAGAGTGTCTCTGATGAAACAACCCGCTCACCCCTCAACCCTGCACGTTCCAGTGTCTCTTTCTCAGGGAAGAGAAGGAGCGGGATCGGCACTGCAACCATATGGCTCCCGGGATCGACCTCCCTGATGAGGTGAAGGCGATCATCTGTCTCCTCAACATACCCATCTCTGACATACTCAAGAACCCTGCGGGCATCCTGCGTAAGGGAAGCCAGTTCCTCATCAGAGAGTGAATCGGGGTTCTCATATGCGGTCCTGAGATAGCTGCCGCCATCTTCTTTGATCGCTGAAATGATCCGGGAAAATGCTTCCTCTTCAAGCCTTACGATCTCAGAAGCGAGCCCAAGCGCCTCTTCATCCCCCTCATTCTCATGAGATAATGAACCAATAAACATCCCAAACGAATCTATTGTGCCAAAAGCGACCTCCAGAGAGGAGAGGGTCATCTCAACGGTGAGCCGGGCAGATGCTCCTGACTTCTTCAGAATGCGAACAGATTGCTGGGCATCCTCGCGGACAGTAAAATGAAGGGTAAGTTCCTGTGACATGCAGTTGTTTTTTTATTCCTGAAGAGATGAAACCTCGCTTCTGATTGAAGAATTGTTGCCAAAAAGCGTGGTTGGGTTATTGATCAGATGAATCGGGGAGGCCGGATTCAAAGACGAGGGTAAAGTACCGTGCCGCAAAAACCGTCACCATTGCATAGATAAAGAATGCCGGGATATACCCAAGCAGAGAGAGTTCCATCATGTATCCTGCCGGGAGAGAGGCAAGGAACGCGATGACGGTATAGAAGACAACCGCAGAGAGATATGAGACGCCTCCAATCCTACTGATATGAGCCAATATCGCAGCAAATGCAAAAGCATCGCGGATCTTCTTCGTTCTGGCGGTTCGGATCACCCCGATCATCGAGAAGAGTATGACAACAGCATACAGGAGTATGATCCCAACGATCAGAAAGAAGACGACACCGATCTCTGAGAAGAGAAGGCCGGATTCAGCATGAGTGATCAGATTCAGAAGGAGATCCCCCTGTGATCCGACGATGATGACCGCCCCGACAAAAGGGAGGGCATAAATGAATGAAACGAATATAAGCCTGATTCCGTCAATGAGGAGTTCTAGGGGCTTTGAGAGATCCGGGGGTTTTGATCCGCCACGGTAAATCCGTGCCGTATACCCATACATCAGGGGGAAAATAGCAACCATACCCATCAAAAGAGGAACCCTTACCGGATGATCCCGGATCATGGCTATGGTAAATGCAGCCGACTCCTCAGCAGATGCAAAGAGATCGATCATATCAGCAAAGAGTCGACGGGATCAGATATAATCCTCCCGACTGTAATCCTCTGGAAAACCCGGAGTAACAGGCTCTCCCCTGCAGAGGGGGCGGGCAAGATGGCGCCTTGCAGAAGGAGGAACCTCATACCACCCCGGATGAAGCGTTCTCTCCTGATAGCTGATACAGGGCTCCCTGCTCCTCGCCCCGCATACCCGGCATTTATATCCTTTACCTTTCCCAGCCGAGGTCATTTTTTTACCGCAGATATCACAGAGAGGGGCATCCTCAACCCGGAACGGGGGTGATGAGATGATCTGGATCTTCTCCAGATTCAGCGAACCGTTTTTAAAACTTCCACAGGCAATAACCGTATCCCCCGGCAGAAGAGCCCGTATGATATCACGGAATCCCTTGGTTGGCTCATATGCCATGCATGTGAGGTAGTAACCATGATCAGAGATCAAAAGGGCGACATGCCCTCCGATCCCGGTTTTTGGAGAGGATGCAACAGTTCCGGCAACAATATACGATCTCCCCTCTTCAAGGTTCGGAATTTTTCCGGCGATCAGATGTGCATCGGTTCCCTGGTTCGTCTCAAAGATCGCCTCAAGTACCGGAATCTCCGAGATGACCAGGCTCCTTGCAAGCGAAACATGGACTGGATCATTTCCCCGGATTCCAAAGAGAACCGGATCCGGGGTATGCGGAACACAGACAATCGTCTTATTCCCAGGATCACAGGTATCCCAGGTTCCAGGATACGTCATCTCCTCCGCAAGCCGGAGGCTTGACGGATCAACATACCGCCTGCTCTCATGCCTGCGGAGATCGCGATAGACGAGATACTCGGATGTGGCATCTTCAAGCTCCGCTGCCACTGCCGCAACAGCTCCGATGATACCACGGCCATTCTTCCAGAGTGCATACCGTGCACCAACACTCTTACAGGCTGCAATTGCACCTTCAATTGTACAGAAACCGGTGATTGCCTCCTCTGCGAAGGCAGCTGGGGGGCGATCTCCATCACAGACAACAAGACCCGGATTGGTCCTATCGCAGGAGAGATCGGCAAGCACCTCTATGAGATCTGATGCGATTCTGAATGCATAATCCGGATCTCCCTCTGCCTCAATGGCGATTGCTGCGTTCCCACGGGTCTTCCAGATGATAGTGGGGTTCAGCCGGATGAGCCGGAGGGATCGGATCTCCATCCCGGACTCCTCAAGGCGGCGGGCAAGGAGAGCACCAAGGTAGGTAGTACACATGCCTTTTGGAGAGTCTGTATCATCGATCCCGATCCACATATCTACAGATCTGCTCTCCCAGCCCATAAGGGACATCGTCAGATCCTTTATTATCTTAGATTCACCATGTAGGTTGTAGAAGAGATGGTACAGGAGCGGCTTATACAAACGGTGATCAGTATCCTCCTTACCGCAGGGTATGATGTCTCTGAACGATGCCTGCTCCGCCCCCGGAGCTTCGACCTTCTCGCATCAGGTAAACAAGGGCTTGTGATCATCAAGATCGTCTCACAGATTGATTCGGTTTCTGAAGAGATCGCATTCGATCTCGAGGCGATGGCACACCATCTCAAGGCAGTACCGATCATAATCGGAGAGAGGGCACGCGATGCACCGCTTGAACGGAGTGCCGTCTACCTCAGATATGGCCTCTTTGCGGTCGCACCATCAACACTTTATGATTACCTGGTTGAAGGAGTGCCTCCACTCGTCTATGCCTCTCCAGGTGGTCTCTATGTCGGTATCGACGGGACGCGCCTCCGCGAGATGAGAGAACGACATAATCTCTCGCTAGGGGATCTTGCACATATCCTTGGCGTCTCCCGGAGAACCATCAGCAAATATGAGAGCGGCATGGGAACAACGCTTGAGATGGCAATGAAGCTGGAAGAGCTCTTTGACGAGGCGATCGTCCAGCCGATCGATCTCTTCAAGGACCGGCCCCACGATCTCACAGAGAGTATCTATTCCCATGAGATCGAAGCCGTCTCGCCTGCAGGACATCTCATAGAGATGGGGCTGGAACTCCATCCATTCAGGCGTGCTCCGTTCCATCTTGTTGCCCTCTTCGAAAAAAACACAATATTCGCCTGTTTTGGTACGGCCCAGAAGACGTTCAGGCGCGCGGCACTTATCGGGAACCTCTCCCAGATCGCACACGCCCGTTCCCTCTGCATCCTCTCCGACTATAATAAAGAGAGAAAGATTGGAAAAACGCTTGTTATAGGTGAAGAACAGCTCTATTCTCTGGAACAGGGATCGGATCTCATCGACCTGATGCCCGAATAATGTTTATATAGAACCACAAAGCAACTTTATCAACAAACACTGGTGATACTACATGTCAGCACAACTTGGTGGACAACCGATTCTCATTCTAAAAGAAGGCAGTTCCCGGACACGGGGACGCGATGCACAGGGTATGAACATTGCAGCAGCAAAAGCTGTGGCATCTGCAGTTCGGACAACACTCGGGCCAAAAGGCATGGACAAGATGCTCGTCGACACCATCGGTGATGTTGTTATCACAAACGACGGCGTCACAATCCTCAAAGAGATGGATATCGAGCACCCGGCCGCAAAGATGATGGTCGAGATCGCAAAGACACAGGACGACGAAGTCGGTGACGGAACCACCACAGCAGTCGTTGTTGGCGGCGAACTCCTAAAGAAGGCAGAGGACCTCCTTGAGCAGGATGTCCACCCGACCGTGATTGCGCAGGGATACCGCCAGGCAGCAGAGAAGGCACAGGAGATCTTAAAGGAGATCGCCTTTGATATTAAACCGGGTGACACAGCCATCCTCACCAAGATCGCCGAGACCGCAATGACCGGAAAGGGTGCAGAATCTTCAAAAGAGAAACTCTGCGAACTCATTGTAAAAGCAATCACAATGGTCACCGATGAGGATGGGACCGTTGACACCGAGAACGTCAAGATCGAGAAGAAAGTCGGCGGCTCAATAGACGACTCAGAGATCATCGAAGGCATGATCATCGACAAGGAGCGTGTCCACTCCGGCATGCCAAAGGTCGTAAAAGACGCAAAAGTTCTCCTCTTAAACGCAGCAATCGAGTTTAAGAAGACCGAAGTCGACGCTGAGATCAGCATTACAAGCCCTGACCAGCTCCAGATGTTCCTTGATGAAGAAGAGAAGATGATCAAGACAATCGTCAACAAGGTCATCGCATCCGGCGCAAACGTTGTCTTCTGCCAGAAGGGTATCGATGACATCGCCCAGCACTATCTTTCAAAGGCAGGTATCTTTGCAGTCCGCCGTGTCAAGAAATCCGACATGGAGAAGCTTGCACGTGCAACCGGCGCATCCCTTATCTCATCGATCGATGCAATCTCAACCGAAGAGCTCGGAAAAGCAGGCAAGATCGAAGAGCGCAAGGTCTCAGGCGAAGAGATGATCTTTGTAGAAGAGTGTTACAATCCAAAAGCAGTCTCGATCATCATCAAAGGCGGAACCGACCATGTTGTTGATGAGCTTGAGCGTGCCATCGAAGATGCACTCCGCGTTGTCGGTGTTGTCGTCGAGGACAAAAAGGTCGTTGCAGGCGGCGGCGCACCCGAGGTTGAACTCTCGCTCCGTCTCCGCGAGTACGCATCCAGCGTTGGTGGACGGGCACAGCTTGCCATCGAAGCATTTGCCAGCGCACTTGAGATCATCCCAAGAACCCTCGCAGAGAATGCAGGACTTGATCCAATCGACATGCTTGTTGACCTTCGCGCCGCACATGAGCAGGGCAACAAGACCTTCGGCCTTGATGTATTCGCAGCAAAAGCCGCAGACATGAAGGCAGCAGGCGTTGTTGAGCCCCTCCGCGTCAAGACCCAGGCAATCTCCTCAGCAGCAGAAGTTGCAGTCATGATCCTCAGGATCGATGATGTCATCGCCTCATCCGGAAAGGGTGGCGGCATGCCAAGCGAGGAAGAGATGGCTGCAATGGGCGGCGGCATGGGTGGAATGGGCGGCATGGGCGGAATGCCCGGCATGATGTAAGATCCCACATACAACCCCTTTTAAAAAATACCATCTTACCCCACCCTTTCGGGAGGGGTACTTTTTTCTTCTTGTGCGTCTTCAATCTCTTTTATGAAGACCGGTTTCATTTACACCAAATATAAGACAGACTGCTACCATTGCCATGTTGATGCTGATCAGGTGATAAAAGTGGTGCCACAGCAGGCCCAGGTCATCTGTTCAAACTGCGGCGCTACCAGGGTCTTCATCCCCCGAATACATGAAGTCGGTACTACCGGATCATTCACACCGATATCCTGTTATGATGTCTGGAACCTTGAGCCGACAGCTGAATGCAGAAACTGCCACACAACAGGCATCCATGACCTCTTTGTCGGGTGTAACCATTTCACCGTGCGGTGCAGGAACTGTGGGTTTACCCAGTTCTATAAGTTCAATCTCCAGTATATCGGCAAATGCGATATCGAGGAGGAGAACTGCGATCCGGTGATCAGATAACCGGTTACCCCGCATCCCCATTCTCTGGGCGAACTGAACCTACACTATGCCGTCCCCACGTTCTACCCTGCTTATTGCCGCTATTATTATTGGAATAATTCTCTTCGCAGCACTTACCTTCCCTCAGCCCGCAATGGAGAGAGAGATACACCTCACAATCCTGACGACTTCCAATCTAAAGAGCAGAATCTTTCCACCCGGAGTAGAGGAGGGCATCGATAGCCCGGGCCTGGAAGCTATTGCTGAAACAGCGAACAGAATACGGTCAAAAGAAGAATACTCCCTCCTTCTGTCAAGCGGCGATGACCTGATAGGTGCCATCTATTCCCTCTTTCATGGAGAACCCGAATATCGGGGTATGACACAAGCAGGGTATGATGCAGTCTGCCCTGGAAATCACGAATTTGGCTTTGGAGAGAGTGGATATGCCAGGGCCGTCGGTTATGCCGGGTTTCCTATCGTCTCAGCAAATATGATCTGTTCGAATGAAACCCTGAATCAGACCATAAGGCCATGGACGATCATTGAGCAGAATGACCTCAGAATAGGCATATTCGGTCTGATGACACCACGACTGAGTTCAATTGCACCGATTGGACCCGGTATTGTGGTCACTGATCCTCTGGAAGCAGCAGAAGATGCAATCAAATCCCTTCAGGAGGCTGATGTTGACGTAATCATCTGCCTCTCCCATATGGGAGAAGCTGAGGATACCCGCCTGGCAGAGAACGTGGCCGGGCTTCATGTGATCATCGGCGGACATGATCATATCGTTCTTCAAAAAGAAGTGCCAAACCCGGATAACCGGATTATTCCTATTGTGCAGGCAGGTCAATATGGAGATAACCTCGGGATACTCAGGCTGACACTTAGAGACAGAGAGATGATCACGTGGAGTTTTGAGGTACTCAAACCGGACGGGAAGGATGCATCCGTTTCTGCAATACTTGCACCCTTCATTACCTCATATAAAAATGAGATGAAGAAACCAATCGGGGAGATCACCTATCCACTGGATACCAGGAAGCTTATTGTAAGAGGGGGCGAAGCCACGGTTGGAGATCTCATCACCGATGCATGGCGTGACTGGTTCCCTGAGGCAGATATTGCGTTTATAAATGGAGGATCGATCCGGGGCGACCGGATATTTCCTGCGGGCCCGGTATCCTGGGGGATGATGCAGGAGATTCTTCCGTTTGGGAGCGAACTTGTCCTTGTACATATGACGGAGAAAGAGATCCAGGAGACACTCGAGATCTCGGCATCGGCGCTCAGGGTTCCAGGGGATGAAAGTTTTGCCGGGGAGCGGCCGCCGACCGGAGGATTCCTCCAGGTATCCGGGATCCGGTTTACCATTGATACAGAAGGAGAGCCCTTCTGCGGCACATACGATGGGAAGAACCTAACAGAGATTATGACTCCCGGCGGACGGGTGAGCGGAATAGAGGTTTTAGGAACTTTCGGGTGGGATGAGCTAAAACAGGGGCAGAACTATACAGTCGTTGTCAATAGCTGGCTTGCATCCGGGGGCGATGGCCATTATGCTCTTGCAGAGGCAGCAGGACCGAAGTTTGCGGGAACAACGGTGCGGGATATCGACCCGGTCATCGTTGCTATCAAGCGGCAAAGTATGGAGAATGCTGACTGGAGCAAAAGAATCCATATCCTATAGATAATGAAAAATAACTGGTTTTCCCCCCGATCTATGCCCATAAAGAATATGATTTTAGAGGGGAAAGAGAATCAGGATCAGTAACCGCTCATTCTCAGAACCACACCCAGGGTGATCCCGGTGATCGAAACCGTGATTGTCAAAAGACCAAGTACAAAAAGGTTCATCACAGCTTCAGATGATACCGGAAAGTCCGTCTGGTTCATCATGAGCCTCCGCACCCTCCGTGATGGCCGTATATCTGATGATATCACAGGTTTGGCTGGTTTTATTCGGATCGTCATGACTCACACCTCCAGATGAGTATAGGACTATACTAGCCCTGAAGATATTTGAGGTTTTCGTTCACTGCAACACTTAAATACTAATACCAATTGTTGTACCATAATTATAAGGATATTTCAGATCCTGGCGATCCTGTGATGATTCAGCCGGCTATTCCACAGCGACTATTATTAGATTCATCTGATAGAGCGTTGTTCTCCGGACTTTGTACGGAATCCCCGGATCCCTCACCTCTGCCTGTGTCTGCGGGAGAGATCCTTTTCTCTGACGATATATGGTTTGGGAATGACCAGTGAAGATACCGGAACCACCGGTTCCTTTTGAGGGGGTTAAAACCGGATCAGGCATTGGCTGCTGAATCGTAGCATCGGGCTGGATGCACCCTGCAGTACAGAGAAGGGCAATCACGAGAATATAAGCACATAGAAAGATGGAGCATAGAAAGAACTCACATATAGTTATAATCCGTATTGGGAGTCGTGAGGAAAGGACACTGTATACGCCAAATTAACAGGAAAATGGTAAATATCGTTTTTCCGGAAGAGAGAAGGATACATTTATAGCATTACAAATAAAACCCATGAATATTACCCATTGCTTGAGCTATTCGCAACTGCGTAAACATCAATATCCTGCAATAGTAAAGGAGTTGGAGAGTACATGACAATGCCAGAACAAAACGATATTTTTCGCCAGGTCCTCGAGGCAACCCATGACTGGGAGTTTCTCCTTAGGTCAGACGGAACTTTTTTCTATGCATCACCATCCTGCCAGCGGATCACAGGTTATTCCCGTGAAGAATTTCTGAAGGATAAGAGCCTGTTCACAAGAATCATCAAATCAGAGGATCTTGATGCGGTAAAAGGCGCCCTTGCTGTCCGTGAACGGGAGGAGAAAGAGGCAAAATTCAGGATTAAACATAAGAACGGAAGTGAACGGTGGGTGGGACTTCTCTGCACTGTGGCAAAAGATACAAATGGCAGGGCTCTTGGAATCCGTTGCAGCGGCCGTGATATGACAGTAGAGATCAACCGGAAGATGAAACAGGATACTTTTGTTGTTACTGAAGTCACCCGGATGATCGCAAACCTCAAAAAAGCTGCCGAAGGCGACACCTCATTTAATCTTCAACCCACTCCATCAGACGAGGACACAAAGAATTTCGCCTCTTTAATCGCCAGAATAGATAAAAGCCTGGTCACCCTCAAGGCATCGCTTGACCAGTTGATGGAAGATGCAAAGACCACGACTGTGGGATTAAGAGAAGGTGACTTCACCATCCGGGCAGATACCAGCCGCCATAAGGGAAATTTCCAGCAATGCATTCTTGGCCTCAACGAAATGCTCGATGCAGTTACAAAACCCGTTCAGGAGGCAATGCGTGTATGCGGCTCATTTGCACATGCAGACTTCTCAGCGACCTTTGATACGAATATACAGATGAAAGGGGAATGGGAAGAGTTCAGGAAATCCCTTGACCGGATGGGGAAGGTCTTCAATAATACCGTCAAAGAGATCACTCGCGTTGCAAGGGCATTTGCAGACGGTGACTTTACCGCTCACATCGATGAGAAACTGAATGTCCGTGGGGACCTCGTTGACGTGAAGAATGCCTTAAACAAAGTCTCAGCAGATGTCTCATACCTGATTTCAGGGACAAACAGGCTTATGGAGGCATTGGTTGAAGCTGCCAGTGAAGCTGAAACAAGCATAGACGAAGTCTCTACCGGAACCCAGCAGATTGCAAAGAGTACCGGGAATGTCAGCGGCCATATCGAGAAGGCCACACACTCAGCCCAGCAGGTCCTTCAGGCAATGGAAGATCTCTCAGCTGCTGTCCAGGAGGTGACTGCGAGTGCCGAATCTGTTGCTGCACTCTCACGAAACGCAGACGAAAAATCGCAGGAAGGGGCAAAGGTCGCAGAACGGGCAGATGCCGGAATGAGCGAGATCAATACTGCAACTGCTGAGATCGACGGGATCATCAGGGATATCAATACCCAGATGGTGGAAATTGGAAAGATCGTTGGTGTCATTTCGGATCTGGCCAACCAGACAAATCTCCTTGCACTCAATGCCGCAATCGAAGCGGCACGCGCCGGGGATGCCGGACGCGGATTTGCCGTCGTTGCCGCAGAAGTCAAAGCCCTTGCAACCGAATCCCGGAGTTCTGCCGAGCATATCACCGAGATGATCGGAAATCTCAGGGCCGGCGCAGAAAAGGCATCAAATGCAATGAAGAGAGCCAATACTGTCGTCAAGGACGGATCCAATCAGATGCAGCAGACCATTCTTGCCTTCAACGAGATCGTCGACTCGGTCGGAAAGATTTCACGCAGCATCGAGGAAGTCGCAAGTGCGACAGAAGAGCAGGCAGCGACTGTTGAGGAGATTACTGCAAGCATCCATGAGGTGGCAGCCCTTATGGAGAGGACTGCTCATGAAGCTGGCGATACCGCAGCCGGTACAGAAGAGGTGTCAGCAAGCGTCGATGAGGTTGCCAGCATGGTAACACGGGTCACCGAGATATCCCAGGAGACCCTTGAGGCAAACAGAAAATTCACTGTAGCCTGATCATCTCCCATCTTCTTTTTCTCAGGTTTTGTCTTCCCCAAAATCTTCTGACAGCTCTGCGAGTACCTCCTGCATCAGAAGCATCCGTAAAACCGGATCGGTGCAGTTCACCCCAACGACTATGACCCGCTCCTTCAGGGTATGGCAGAGGGGGAGGGGTTCCCCCCCCAGCTTCAACGCGAGATTCGAGTCATTTGGACTGGTGCATTCAGACGAGAGGATCATCGCAACTCCAAACCTCAGACAGTTGCATCGATCTCGAATACGTACGGGTTAGGCACATAGTGGTGTGCATACACCTCGTAGTTCTTCTGTGAGACCGTGTAGAACTTGTTGAACTTCAGGGCGATATCGCGCTCGACCTGTGCATTCTCGTTCGTCTTCACATTCACCCAGAGTGTTCTCTTGTTGCCGTTGGAAACAATCTCGCCGTCATTGATGATCAGCTCACCCTGCTTGAAGAGGAACGCGGCATTGCCAAACGCAGATTCAATTGATTCCGGATCTGATGCGGTCTGGGGGTTATAATCATAGACAGCAACATCGCCTTCAAGGCCGGGTGTCAGTGACCCATACATGTGGGAGAGACCAAGCGTCTTTGCCGTTCCCGCACGGGTCATCTGTGCGATCTCATAGAGCGAGAGTTCGCGATCCATTGCACCAAGACCGGTTCTGTCACGCACCTTGTCCTCATTCTTCATCCCGGCAAACATCTCGTCACGGGCCT
>NZ_VOTZ01000017.1 GCF_024372745.1 Methanocalculus taiwanensis | reverse complement strand
ATAGTACCGATAGGAAAGGATATATTGTCATTCGGCTCAACTTCATTAGTTCTTAGTTTTGTTTGCATTTTCGTCGATTCAAGCATCACTAAGAACACATATATTTCTTGTTAATGGCAAAGTTGGGCTCCAATACTCGGATATGGCATATCGTTGATTGTGGGAACGCCGAGCATGATCGCCTTTGACTCAAGAATATGTTTGACTATCTCGGATCGTTCATCTTCGTGAAGGTTGAAGATCTTCACATCCGCTCCACCTGCCATAACGCCTTCAGCAAGGGCATGTGCAAGTTTCTGTGTCGAGCCATGCATCGTGTCATAGATGATTGTTACCTTATTTTTCATTGAGCTCCCGGTTGCCCATCCGACATATGCATTGATCACCCGCGCTGGATCTCTCCAGATCTGGCCGTGTGAAGGTGCTATCATCTTTACCTTTGATAGAAAGTCCAGATCTGTCAGTTCTTTTGCCTTCTTCAGGAAGAGGGGCGTAAGGGGAACAATCAGGTTGGCATAGAATTTCTGGGTCGCATCCATGAGGATGGTCTCTGGAATGTCGGTATCGTACCTGCCAGTGAAACAGAGATGCTGGCCGAAGGCATCATTTGGGAAGAGTATCCCTTCTTCTTCATAGAGAGTGAACATTGAGTCAGGCCAGTGGAGAAGCGGGGCCTGTATAAATGCGAGTGTCTTTCCCCCGATATCGAGGGTATCTCCGGTTTTCACATGTCGGAACTCTGCTCCCTCAAGGGTACGATAGTGGCGAAGGAGTCCGTTTTTACAGATCTCGGTACAGTAAATCGGCACATTTGGGAACCTCTTATAAATCTCGGGAAGTGTTCCTGAATGGTCTTTCTCTGCATGGTTCTGGATGATGATGTCAATTGTTTCCGGCCTTCCCTCTGTTGCGCAGGCATCAGCAATCCGCCCCCACATCTGTCCTGACTGCCCGGGATAGACGTTGTCAACCAGCACCGTCTTTTCTCCAAAGATCAGGTATGCATTGTATGACGTTCCATCAAGGGTATATCCATGATATGATCGGAGATCCCAGTCAAGGGTGCCTACCCAGTAGACGCCCTCTGCAATTTTCTCTGCTTTTGCCTTCATAGCTATCACTTAATTCGTTTTATTACGAATGTTCTATTTGTAACGAACATTTATAAGGATTTTGATCTCCTCCTTTTAGTAAAACAGAGCATATTATGAGTCATCCCATTAAAACGGTAACTGGCGTATTGTGAGATCTATACATACCTGTATGGATCAACATCATGCACGAGGGAGGAGACTACTCCCATGGTGATATGAACCCAGTCGAGAATCCCCGAGAGCACAATCCAGAAGAAGAAGAGAAATGTTGCTGTCAGGGTGATGCCGAGTGGCTCACGTCCGGGTATATGGTGATTTCGCCTGTTGGTGTTGAAATAAGGTATTGGTGATAGCTAAATGTATTCTCTCTTTATTCCTTATTGACCCGGATCAATATGTTTTTCTAACGCCGACACCACTAATGAAATTGAAAGTGTTTCCATGGTATCATCTACGCTCACAAATGAAGAGAAACGTGTAAAGATCTATAGTGTCGAGCAGATTCCAACCCGAGCATATGATGTGACGCCTGAAACACCTCTGGAATGTCTTAATTTAAACTGGACAGAAAAGGATCTCCCTGAGAGAGAACGGACAAAACATGTTCATCGCCTTCACCCATATCTCGGCAAATATATCCCACAGCTTGTTGAGATTTTTCTGAGAAAATATTTTTCCAGGGGACAGACTGTTCTCGATCCGTTCTCTGGATCGGGAACGACGCTCGTACAGGCACATGAGCTTGGAATAAACTCAATTGGGTTTGATATCTCTGCATTCAACGTTCTTCTGGCACGGGCAAAGACACAGCAGTATGATCTTACACAGATGAAACGTGAAGTCCTCGATATTCTGAATAAGGTTAAAGCTGCAACACAGGTGGATTCCACACAGCGCCGGCTGTGGTTTGAGTGCACACATGGACCCTATCTTTCAGATGAAAATAACGAGTATCTTGAGAAATGGTTTGCATTAAAAGCACGCGAGGAGCTGCTCACCTATCGCTATTTTATCGAGGCGGGGGATTATCAGTACAAAGATCTGCTCAAAATAATCCTCTGCCGTTCAGCCCGCTCAGCAAGATTGACAACACATTTTGATCTGGATTTCCCAAAGAAACCTGTGACTGAACCCTATAAATGCTATAAACACAACCGAATCTGCCAGCCAACACAGGAAGCCTTCAAATTTCTAAAACGATACAGTAATGATACGATTAAGCGTGTATCGGATTTCGCTTCACTGAGAACTGAAGCGACTGTCGAGGTGTACCATGATGACTGCAGAACAGTCGACTTTCCGGAGATTCATGGAGTTATCACGAGTCCCCCATATGTTGGATTGATCGATTATCATGAGCAGCATGCGTATGCATATAATCTCCTTGGCCTTGAAGACAAGCGGGTACATGAGATAGGTCCTGCTGCCAACGGAAAGAGCAGATCCGCAAAAGAAGCATACCAGAAGGATATTGCAGAGGTATTCCGGCGGGTCCTTCGTTCAATGCATGATAGTGGCAGATTAATTGTCGTTGCCAATGATAGTGCTGATCTCTATCGTGATATCGCAGCCTCATTGGATGTTGAAGTGGAGAATATCATCGAACGCCATGTAAACCGGAGGACTGGCAGACGAGCTGGTGAGTTTTATGAATCAATATTCATCTGGCGGAAACGATAACCGGGGAGAATGGAATGGCTGAATCACAGGAGATGAAAGATGCTATCCAGGGTGTTATTCAGGAATTAATGGATAGTATCATGGATAAAGTGCTGTACAAGGATCCTTTTCTCAAAGATGTGCATCTATCCACAAAGCCCCTCTACGCAGCGCTTGTTCCAGATGAAATATTCAAAGGATCGCATTTTGAGCGGCGATTTGTAACTCCTTTTGGCAAAGTCTGGGAGAAACTGGCTGTAGTTGCGGCAACACATGGTCTTGGGTATGCTGAGATGGGTTACCGTATTGATGGCTTAATTCCAGAGGGTCAGCTTCATCGTATTTCAGAAGTTCTTAACACATTAGAGCATTCGAAGAAAAATAAAGGGAAAACAACTCCAAATTGGGAGAGAGAGCTTTCTTATATCAGGCAAGGGAAAGGCGAATTAATCCCTGTGCCAGTGATCTGTGATCTCTATGTCGAAGATCAGCTGACAAATAAAAGATATGCTTTTGAAATAAAGGCACCTCTGCCCAATAGTGACCAGACGAAAGTGAGCAAGGAAAAAATCCTTAAACTTCATTGTATGGAGCCAAACGTGGTGGATGGTGCCTATTTTGCATTGCCCTATAATCCATATGGATCACGTGAAAAGTACTCCTGGAGTTTTCCTGCCCGATGGTTTGATATGAAGCATGATGATGTCGTTTTAATCGGCGATGAATTCTGGGATACTATCGGTGGTGCTGGAACATATAATGCATTTATATCAGCAGTGAATGAGATTGGGGTTGAATATAAAGAGCGTATCTACAGGGAATATCTTGGGATCGAACCCCCTGCGGCATATGATCCTGCACATGCAAAGCTCCATGAGCCAATACCTGAATATCATTCAAAAAAGCATAAATGAGCATTGATCCAATCTTTTTGCTCAATTTATGGTTTTATTCAAAGAATGATCCTTTACTTCCTCCACCGTTTGAGTTCGGGAAGGAACTGCCCGGTCATCTTTCTTGCTTCTGCATAAGGCATAATGCCGATCTCATCGATCTTCTGCGCAGAAAATTCAATCATCTCTTCAAGGGTAATTGATTCATCAATAAATGCCCCGTTCTGGTAGCAGTAACTGCAATACTCTTCTGACTTTGAGCCGTCCTTTTCTGTTCCAAAGTGTTCCGGCTCGCTCATCGGCATGCCGCAGCTCTGGCAGAATGGTCCCTGTGGTATTTCGTTCATACAGGGTTTTCTGTTTTTTTGGATAATAAAACAGGCAGGTTCACATCATGGATTTTCAAACAGAATGGAGGGTTGATTTCACAATTCGCTTGACTGAGGGGTTGATTTTGACTCCAACGATCCATCCAGGCAGCCTGCATCAGGGTATATATTCTATCAGATCAATTCCTGTACAGGTGAAAGAAGATGTTTGAACTCATCATCGGCGGGATACTTGTACTTCTCGCCATTGGGATTGTATTCTGGTTTATCAGTATCTATAACAGCTATTACCGCCTGAAGAACGCATCCGAGGCGACACTGGGCCAGATCAAGGTTGCCATGAAGAAACGGCTTGACATGATCGATCAGCTCCTTGGATCTGTAAAGAGCTATGCAGAGTTTGAGAAGAGCACTCTGGAATCCGTCACGAAGATGCGTGCAAGTGTCGGCTCCGCAGGACCAGGTGACCTCAATGCCATCGAAGCCGAGTCACGGAGTGTGCTTGGCCGCCTCTTTGCGGTGATGGAGAACTACCCGGATCTGAAGACTTCACAGACGGTAAAAGACCTGATGGGCTCTATCAAAGGACTGGAGGATGAGATCGCCCGCCACCGGTACACCTTCAATAACATCTCACAGCAGTTCAATACCATGCTCCAGACAATCCCCTCAAATATCGTCGGGAACATGATCGGGATGGTCAAACTCGAATACCTCGAATTCCAGGATGAGAACCTGGAAAAGGCCCCGAAGATCGAGTTCTGAGGTCTCTTCATGGAAGAGAAGAAACTGATTGCACTCCTGGTTGCAGGAACCCTGCTGCTTGGCCTCTCTGTCATCGGGCTGATGGGGCTTAATCCAGCTGGTGCACTCGATTATAGCGGAGATCTGATCGTTGAGTCATATGAAGTGACCTGGCAGGAGAATGGGGCGCTCACCGAGCGGTACGTCTATTCTGTCCGTTCTTCCCAGGAGTACCGGATGTTGTACCGCAACTGGAACGCCGCCCTTATCTATGGAGAGGCGGAGTCCGGGTACCCTCACGTCCGTTTTATCGAGGGTTCGGCACCGGATGGAGCTGTTCTATACCTGAAAGAGGGAACAAGCAGAATCCATCTCTTTGAAGGGGATAATGCCCGTGCCCGATCACTCGTCTCTGATCTCGCATACCCAAATGAGGTTGGAATCGTCTATCCGGACTACTTCGTACCCGGCGAGTATGCCGTTGAATATACCTACCAGATGGTTCCTCCGGTTGAGTACGACAGCGATGCGGTCCATATTAACCTGATGTTTGCAGATGAGCATATTCCCTATAAGCATGTCACCATTACGCTCATCTCCAACAAAATAACAGATGTCTTTACTCATCCCCCAACGTACGATATAACCCGAAGTGAGGGGATGGTTGTGCTTACCGGCAGTTCGCCTTCCAATGAGCGGATTGAGGTTGAGTTCCTGATGAGTCCGGATGCGGCGGATTCTGTTATGGGGGTAAAAACCTATGTAGAAGGAGTCCGTGAGAAGACACACTCAGCAAACGACTCCTATCTCCTTGGCTTCTTTATTGCAGGGATTCTTCTTGTAGTTGGAAAGATACTTGTTATTCTGACACCTTTTCTGCTCCTTCTCCTCTACATACTCTATGGAAGAGAGAAACAATTCACTGTTCCAGAGTACCTCAGTACTGTTCCAGATGAGACGATGCCGCCCTGGCAGGTGAATCTGGTCTTCAATAAGGATGCCTTCTCTTCAGATGAGAATGGGTTCTATGCGACCCTCCTCGATCTCCACAGAAAAAAGAAGATCGAGATAAAAGAGAACCCCGACCAGAAAGGGGTCAGAATCCGGCTTCTTGAAGAGGAAGGGGATGATCCATATGAACAGAGGGTAATGAATTTCGTCACCCTGAATTCAGATGAATCAGGCGTTCTTGATACCGGATATTTCGAAGCTGTTGCAGAGAGGGCAAAGAAGTCAACGGCTGACGAGCAGATTGCCATCCGGCTCAAGGAGAATTTAAACAGCCTGATGACGATGACCGATGAGCGGATCTCCGGAACCTATGCTGTTGATGGGAGGGGGACACCGGCGCTTCTTCTCCTTGGCGCAGTCGGCTATATCCTCATTGTGATTTTAGCATTCCTCTTTGCAACCGATACCGAAGGGATGCTGCTTGCTGCTCTTGTTCTGGGCTTCATTATGGCGGTGCAGGCGGGAATTGCAGTTGCCATGCCTTCGACGCTTTTTGGACACTGGAAGGATGATTACTATAAGAGGAAGCTCGAATGGGGTGCATTCAGGCGATTCCTCTCAGATATGAGCATGATCCGGAAGTACAGCCCCGATGATCTGAATATGTGGGGGATCTGGCTCATTTACGGTACAGCGCTTGGTGTTGGCGATAATGTCCAGAAGGCGATGAAGGAGCTGAAGGTGGATATCTCGCAGTCCGGCTACTATGTCCCGACCTATTTCTGGTTCATGGGGTTCCATTCGATCAGCACATTCTCCCCGCCATCACAGGCTGGCGCTGGCGGTGGAGGATTTGGCGCAGGCGGCGGATTTGGCGGCGGAGGGGCAGGAGGGAGATAAGCTCCTCCCTTACTCCGATTATCACCCTCTCTACATCTTCTTTTCTGCGCCGATTTTTATCGAAACGATGCTATCTGAGAGTCTCTTTCGCTCGGCCTCATCAAGAGGAACAGATCCAATAGTCCTGATCAGTTCCGGTTCGCTGATGATATGATTCAGGGGAAATACGGATTCGCCATAAATCGTGATCCGCGAGAATCCCGCATCATGAATACATTTTTGATATTCTTCCTTCAGGAGAGCTCCGGAAACACAGCTCGTATAGAGGAGTGATGAATTTTTGATGGCGTCCGGGAGCGGGGCGGTGAGGACGATATCCGAGACGAGGAGACGGCCGCCCGGGCGGAGCACCCTGAATATCTCTGAAAAGACCTGTGGCTTGTTGACTGAGAGGTTGATGACGCAGTTGGAGATGACGACATCAACTGACGCATCTGCAACCGGCAGGTGCTCAATCTCGCCAAGCCGGAACTCCACATTGGCATACCCTCCCTCCTGAGCGTTTCTGCGGGCTTTCTCAAGCATATCGACCGTCATATCAACACCGATGACGTGGCCGGATGCACCGACTTTCTGGCTTGCAAGGAAGCAGTCAAAACCTGCACCCGATCCCAGATCAAGCACGGTGTCACCTTCTTTCAGGGATGCAAGCGCCACCGGGTTCCCGCATCCAAGCCCGAGATTGGCCCCCTTCGGAACCGCCTGCTGTTCTTCGTCAGAATAGCCAAATGAGGCAGATACTGATTGTGGATCCTGTCTGCCATCGCAGCAACCGGGACCGCATCCGCATCCAAAGCCTCCTTCACGGGCTACTTTGCCGTATCGCTCACGAACACGCCGTCTGGTGCTTTCTCTGTCAGTCATAGTGTTCATTTCGATTTGCTTTTTGATCTTCAGTTCTGCACATCTGGTGTTCCGGGTGAACGAGTGAGGAGATATAGCGGTCAAGGTGGTCTTTTTTAATCAGGGTAATGCAGCAGACCGCTCCCTCCCTTTCTGAGAAGACTACTGCGAACCGATCGCCCGGTGCAATCCCCGCCCGCTCCCTCACCTCTTTTGGGAGCACCATCTGGCCCCGGGCATCAATGGTGACGATCCCCTCAACCGAGCAGTCACAGGGATTTTCGTAACCGGAGATTCTTGTTTCTTTCAGTAATTGATCTGTCATCGTCAATAGAGACGTTTGGTGGTATTGGATATAAATATTCTGAATTTTCAGAAAATTTAGAAAATTCAAACCACTCATTCGATCTTCCATTCCCAATTGATATTCATTAAGCAGTATTCATAACTCCTGGTACCAAAGTACTGGTATGATCCTTGAGGAGACGCTCATCTTTGATTCAGAGGAAGACGCGGATGCATTCTGTGCATTTGCCAAAGAGAATAAGATTAGTGTGAAGAAGTCGTTTAGGGGGGTTGCGATAACAGAGGATATCGTCACCTGTTCCCTCCAGGGTTTTATCGACTGGTATTCGGAGATGATAGATTCCAAATCTGAGGATCTCAAGAAATTCTCTGGTGGTGAGATTTCGATTTTTAAACGTCATGTAGATCTTCTTACAAGAACACGGGCGAAACTGGATGAGCTCTTTTCTGGAAAGGAGATTGGTGATGTTATCTACACTCTGGAGACAGTGCAGAAGGCGATCCTATCCCTTCTCACACTCCCACAAAAGGATGCAGAGGCACTCGGTGATCTGCCTGAGATGAATGATGTCTGGATCCCAATCGAGGTCATGATGAAGGACAACGATGTGGTTGTCGAGTCACCCGAGGGTTACCGCCTTCAGAAGAAGATCGATCCGGGCGAACTCCTCTATCAGAATACGCTTGTATCATATGAGGATGCATTTATGGATGCTGGCGAGTCGCATGGTGCAACCTTCTCGGCAAACTATTCGATCGATTCAGAATGTGTTGTGACTGCTGGGCCCGGGATCTATCTTCTGGATGATCAGAATAAAATGTTTGATCTCCTTGATTCCCTGTCAGTGGATGAGGCATCTCTCGATCTCCTCTATGAGAACTATACTCCAAAGCGGCAGATTGTATTCTCTTTGCTTGACCTGATCAGCAGAAAGAACGTCCTCTCATTACCTGAGATCAGCGCTGGTATGGCAAAGTACAGATCGTCTTCCGATTCTGCCGATCCGGCATTTGAAATCCGTCTCTCTCCGATCATGGTGAAGCTGATTGCAACTGAGCTGATAAAAGCAAAGATTCTCACCGGTCCGGAGAAGAAGATTCGGATTGGAAAAGGAATTCCTGGCAGGGGATAAGTATGGTCTCTTCTGTATCCCGGATATATCTGTTCCTGGCGGTAATTGCATGACGATACCCGATACCACCCTTCTTCATCTTGTTCTCTATGTGGTACTGAACATCTTCTCATTCCTCACTTTTGCAGATGACAAGCTGAAGGCGAAGAACAACTCATGGAGGACGAGTGAGAAGAGGCTCCTGATTTACGCTTTTGTCGGACCATTCGGCGCACTCGCAGGGATGAAACTGCTTCGGCACAAGACGCAGAAACTTAAGTTCAAGATTGTCTATATCTTCCTCCTGCTGCATATTCTTGTGATCGGGTATTATCTCATGCCGTTCTTAAACGGATGACTATGCAGGATTCTTTCTGAAAAAAAGGTGAATTGTTCAGGCGAACAGTTCTCTCTTCATTCTTCGGTCATCTCAAAGATCTCAGGCCGCCATGCAGGATCGACAACGCTAAGGATGACGGCATCTGTATTACCAGCATTTGAGATCTCCTTTGGCTTGCCTGGGGGGAAGAGTGCAGCATATCCTGCTGGAATTGAGTAATCCACTCCGTCACCGGCACGGATGGTGATTTCGCCCTCCACGACGTAGATCAGATCGGTTGATCCGGTAAGACGGTTCCCGACGATTGATCCTCCCGGAAGGATCTGTGCATATGCGGCACTATAGTCGATTGGAATATCCATTTCAGGCATCAGTACGGGATTAATCAGGGTGTAGATGAGCGTCCCGGTATCAAAATCCCATTCAATTCCGCCTGCAGGATCTGGGATTACAATAGGCTCAGCATTTGTTGTGTTGCTGAGTGGGATGAGGCCATCATCCCGGATATCAATTTCATATGTATATTGTGGCTGATTTGCCGAGAGGTACCGGAGATCGTCTTCCCCGATACTTTCGATCGACTGGAGTACACCTTCCGGGAGAAGGACGAGCTCACCTGCTGCTGCCTCTACCGTTTTGGAATCACAGTGTATCCGGGCAGCCCCGCCGATCACATAGACGAGTTCGGATGTGCCGAGGAGCCGGTGGGGCGGCGTGGCATTTCCGGGAGGGATGGTGACATAGCCAAGGTTGTAGCTCACCGGGGGAGTTATCGTCTCAGCAATGATGATGTTAACATACGTTCCCTGCCCGCTGACGGTTGGGAAGGGATCTGAAGGCGTAATCAGCAGGATATCCGGCTCATCAGCCGCCGGGGGGGTTGCAGTTATGCATCCGGCAGTAAAGAGGAGCAGGATGAATGGAATCAGGATGAGTTTTTGCATATGTACATTCTTGAAGCGTTCATGGAGAAAAACCTGTGCAGATCGTTCTTTCGATGGCGGTATGGTTATTATCATTCAATGAACAGTATCAGTCTGCTGGTGATGGATATGGCACAAGAGCAGGTCTCGATACATAATAATGCGGATATGGATCATGGAAAACAGATGAGCCTGGATCGTGGGGCCGCCCTTGCCCCCTCCCTCCTCCTCATCGGCGCTTCCCAGTTCCTCCTGCTGCTGGTTGCAGCAGAGGCGCTCTATCCCGGCTATAGTGTTGCAACAAATGCAATTAGCGATCTTGGAGTCGGGGAGACGGCTGTTATCTTCAATACCTCTATCGTTATCTTTGGTGCTGCCAGTTTCGCAGCTGCATATCTTCTTCGGTCGAGGCCTGGACGGCTTCTTCCTGTGTGTATGGCATTTGCAGGCATCGGGGCAATCTGTGTCGGGCTCTTTCCTGAAACACTTGGATTGCCCCACTATCTCTCAGCACTGACAGCATTTCTCTTTGGAGGCATTGCGGCGATCGTCTCTTCACAACAGGCAAGGATGCCGTTTGCCCTCCTCTTCGTTCTCCTTGGGGCAGTCACGCTTACAGCACTCGTACTTGAGATTGCCAATCTGACGCTTGGGCTTGGGCATGGCGGGATGGAGCGGATGATTGCGTATCCGATCATTATCTGGGAGATTGTGTTTGCCGGGTGGCTTGCGGGGAAAGCTGAAGAAATGGTGTGACTGGTTTTGAAACAAACAGGATGCTATTTCCTCACACAGACTTCGTTATCAAGGAAACGCGGCTCCCCTCCCTGCACCGGATAATATCCAGCCCGGATGCAGAACTGGTCTCCTGTCAGGATGTCAATGATAGTAAACGTCGCCTGATACCTGCCACCCGATACCCTGACGTCACGTGTGGTGACTGTTCCTGTTTCGGTTATGGTGATCACCCTGCCATCCGGCATGATCGTCGGCTTATCCGGGATGGTGGCAGGGAGAAAATTATCCTTCATCTCGATAATCACGAGCGAGCCATCCGGGAGATCAGTTGTTCCCCTGACGATGAGATCTGCCTGCACGAGTCCGGGTGCATAATTGAAGGTGACCTCATGCGTGAGGATCGGATCTGGTCCGGTAATCACTCCGGGCGGGGTCTGGGTCTTCTCCCCGTCTGTGCATCCGGCGACACTGGCCAGAGCTATGATGATGACTCCAGCAAGGAATCCGGCAAACACTCTCTTCATAATACACTGATCTGCAACCGGGAATAATAAGAATTCCTCTGAAATGGAGGGATGGATGGGTTTTGAATCCCCCCTATCTGCCCGTAGAATATTCCCTCATCCTCGCCAGCATCCATGTCCTTGCGGGGCTTGCGATAAACGGGGCACCGAAGAGCATTGCAATCCCGACTGTCCCAAACCACCACTGGGGGATCTCCGGGTACGAGGTGATCCGCAGGCCGATATAGAAGAGGAAGATGATGAATGACATCACTGCCCCGGAGATATATTGGAGCGTCCGGGCGTCAGGGGTCATGATGGCGAAATATTCCGGTAGTTTGTACGCATAGAGGTAGTATAACCCGATAAGCCCGAGAATTGTTCCGGTGATGAAGATCGGCCAGGGCGAGATGCCGAGGCCGTGATTGATGTTTCCGAAATCATCATGCGTCATGAAGGAGCGGGTGAGGACATACTCAAAGATCATGATGAAGGTGATCACCGATGTCCAGAAGACGGTGTGGTATGCCCACCGGCGCTCTTTCACCCATCCGGTTGCCATCAGGCCCGCGGTTATGAAGAAGAGGGCGATGTTTGAGAAGGGGCCTGCAAATGCGATAGCCGCTGCGGTAGACCCTCGTCCGGCATTGAAGAGGACGCTATAATCAACATTCTCATCCCACCCGCTCCCGATCAGATCACCATAGATGATATTCAGGGGATCAGCCTTTGCTCCGAGAAGCCAGGCGAGTGTGCTGTGGGAAAATTCGTGCATCATGAGCACGAGCAGGTGGAGGATGAAGAACGAGATGACCAGAACAGAGATGAAGACGATCACCTTTGAATACCGGAATCTGCGGGGCAGCCGGTTAAAGGCATCTGATTGTGTCCGGGGTGCTTTATCTGCTGCTCCACCATCTCTCCCTGCTACCCATCTGTCTATTGCCGGGAGTATTGTCCCGCAATAGAGGACATATACGACAAGTGCTGCAAAGAGGATTGCAGATGTCTCCAAAAACTCAACAAAGGTGCCAAAGAGCAGAAACATTGCAATTGCCACGAAGACCAGTGTGGCAGCACCCTTGATGTACAGAGCAATCTTTGCAGTCACATTACACCCCGTTACTGGTAATGGATCTACTCTGATAGGTATCTATGGGTTATTAAAAGGATGTCTTTTGCATCTTTTTCCATTTACGTTGAATATGCGGCCCAATAACTCTCATATTGGTTGCACACTCTAAATCTTGTGGTTAATCTGGAGGCGAAACCTTAATACTAATCCTGATTAGTACTAATTATGATTAGGAAGTTCGTCGGCCGCGAAACCGAGCTCGCCATCCTCGAAGAAGAGTGGAATAAAGATGGCGGGCGTTTGATCATCCTCTACGGTCGCCGCCGAATCGGTAAGACCCGCCTCGTTTCAGAGTTTATTCGGGAAAAGAAAGGCATTCTCTACTTCGCCGATGATACTGCACCTCAAATACAGTTGCGACGACTTCAGGATGCAATAGCAGGGTTCTTTGCCGATCCCCTCCTCCCTTCGCTTGAGCTTACAAATTGGGATCAACTATTCACGTATCTGGCTGGAAAAAGCCTCCCTGAGCGCCGGTACCTTGTCATTGATGAATTTACCTACCTGATTAAGAATGATCCGTCCATCCTCTCTGCCCTCCAAAAGGCGTGGGACAATGCCCTCGCTAAATCTAACTGGTGCATTATACTCTCGGGATCGATGCTTGGCCTGATAACGGATACAGCCCTCTCCTATACATCTCCTCTCTACGGACGGAGAACCCGTGATATGCTCCTTGGCGCCCTCAGGTTCTCTGATGCCCGAAAACTTCTCCCCACCTTCTCCTTTAAGGATGCCCTTAAGGTTCACCTGACTATCGGAGGAATTCCCGAGTACCTTCTCAAAGCAGGCGACTATAATGACTATGCCACCTTCGTTGAGCGTGAGTTCTTCAACAGGTATGGGTACTTCTACCGGGAACCTTACTTCCTCCTCTCGCAGGAATTTCGGGAACTGAAGACCTACCAGGCGATTCTTAATGCCATCGCCATAGGGAATACATCTGCTGGCACCATCTCACAGTTCTGCGGTATGGATGCCCGCCACCTCTACCCCTACCTTGAGGCGATGATCCGGCTTGGGTTCATCGAAAAGGAACTCCCCCTCCTCGGGAGTAAGCGGCAGGGGTTATACCGGATCAAGGATAGTGTCTTTGACTTCTGGTACAATTTCATCAATATACGTCGGCAGGAGATCGAGACAGAGAACTATTCTGCTGATACTATTGATATGAACCCCTATTTTGGCAAACAATTCGAGGTCTTCGTTCGGAATGAGTTTGCACGCACCTTTCTGCCGGGGTATTCCATAGGGCGATGGTGGTATAGAGGTGAGGAGGTTGATCTGGTTGCTGTCAGGGAGAATGATGGAAGCATCGTCATTGGAGAATGCAAGTGGGGAAATCTCACTGAGCAGAAGGCTCGTCTTGTCCTATCACGACTTATCCAGAAAGCAGAGCTTATCCGGCATGAGCAGTACCCAAATGAGCGCTTTCTCCTTATCGGTGGCGGGATAGAGGGGAAGGATCGTCTCCGGGAAGAGGGGTTTCTGGTCTATGATCTTGAGGATATTGAAGCGATGTGTTAATATGTAAATATGTAAATGGCGGGTATCTGAATATACCAATGTGGCGTCTGCATAGAGGCATAGAGATATGACGTGATCATCCCGGTCACACCATTCTTCTGCCCTGTTTACTCTAGCCACTCTGTTTACTCTGTTCAATAGTCAATCAGGTCAATCTTGTCACTCTGTACACGGTATTGATGATGAGAATGAAGAATACCAAAATCGCTAACAATGAGAAATAGAATCCAGTTCCGCCGACTCCTGTTGCAATGTTGTAGATATTTACCAGAATTACAATGATGCTACAGGCGATGATGATGAGATCATTTTTGGAAAAGTGCATATGCACTATTCTCTCAGGGTATCATTATCTTTGCCTCATGTTTTGCTGACATACTCCCACGGCTAAAGCGCGTGGGGTTCTGACGTTGCCTGGCATTCTTCAAGCATTGCGTCGTGGGGTATCAGTGCTCCCATCGTGTACATCTCTTTCTGTACACGATCAACCATGCTTTGTTGACGGAGTGCGATATTGAATGCTGCATTCACATCAGCATGGTCAACGTGCCCGCAGACCGGACACTTAAACTCCTTTCCTCGCCGTTGA
This sequence comes from Methanocalculus taiwanensis, assembly GCF_024372745.1. GTDB lineage: Archaea > Halobacteriota > Methanomicrobia > Methanomicrobiales > Methanocorpusculaceae > Methanocalculus > Methanocalculus taiwanensis. Next base: position 43,236 of record NZ_VOTZ01000017.1, on the reverse strand, counting down.
CCTCTCACACCGCATCTGGAACAATCCTGCGATGTATATGCCGGGTCAATGTAGAGGACAGGAACGCCGAGCAGCTTGGCTTTGTATTCTACAAACTGTTGTAGATGATAAAACGACCAACTGTGCAGGGCGTATTTGAACGAACGGTGTTGCTTCCTCGTCTTGCGGATACCGCTCAAATCCTCGAAGACAAGTGCTGCGTCTTGTTCCTTTGCCAAATCGACAACCTTGCGGCTAATCTTATGGTTCAGATCCTTGACGATACGGGATTCCCGATCTTTGATCGCTTTTAGTTTTTGGAACTTTCCTTGTTTCTGAAGGCGTTTTCGGATCGCAGAATATTTCCGGTGTGTGTGGATAGCCTTCTTACCGAGTTTCTCGATCTTCCCGGTGTCGGGATTCGCCGCTACCGCCACATGCCCCGTAGTATTCCGATCAACCCCGATGAACTGCCGGGGTATCATATCCGGTTCCTCTCTGACAGTACATGATACATAGGCGTAGTTGGCATCGATCTCGATCTGATTGACCTTCTCAAATTCTGGAAACTGGTAGTGGAGCGTCAATTTCAGTGGGACAACCCGGATGGTCTGAGTCTCCCGATCTACTTTGATTGACTGTCCCGGTACAACCAGATTGACGTTCCGTACTTGCCTGATTGTTTTCTGGTTTCCATACTTCTTGAGAATCTGGTTTGAGATGGCTGATTGTAATCCAATCTCTTTGACCGCAGCAGATGTTCGACACTTTGGATTCCTGACTGCAAACTCCGCTACAGAGAATGCTTTCTTTAATTCATCGCTGAAATCGCGGTTGTGACGGAGTTTATAGGTCAGAATCATGTTAGTTCCGCTTCTGATCTTCGATGTATTTTTTCACGGCATCTTCGGATATGTGTCCACACGATTCAACATAGTAGCTACGAGTCCACAATGACGGCAACCGTGTTCTCAATGGCTTGAACTCCTGCCGGAGTATCCTCGATGTGTATCCTTTCAACTGTTGTACAATCCAGTGTGGACTTGCGGTCGGTTTAGCTTTGACAAACAGATGGAGGTGATCAGGCATAACCTCCATTGTTTCGATGACAACTCCGATCTCATCTGCCTTCTCTTTAAGAAGAACTTCTAACCTTTCGGATATCGGTGATTGGAGAACTTTACGCCGATATTTAGGGCACCATATGATATGGTATCCGATGTTGTATACCGTTGTATCTGAGTGCGTCCACCGTTCTTTTGCCATCCATATTATTATATGAATGGATAATAGATAATGTTTGTGGGCAGACGTTGACGCATTCATCCCACCCCTAAAGGGGTGGGCTTTCTGCTGTTATGATCGTAAAATGGCAATGCCGCTATGCATCCGGTGACGGGATTAGATGCAACAGATGAAGACTATTTGGAACAGTCAGCGCCCCCCCGCAAAGAAATTTAGCAGCTGGGCGATGATTTCAGTGCTATCTATCGAGATCTGATGGAACAAACGATCCGGAATCTCATCCCCTCAAATCAGAAAGGGTGTTGTTTTGATGGGCTCCCATTCAATTCATGGTATATATAGGAACTTTTATCAGCTCTTCTTGACATGTACTCGATTGCCATTGACAATAATCTGAGGTGTGAAATGATATCTGAGTCGCGAATTAAACTGATTTTGTTATTGTTTGGTCTTATAATCGTCTGTATCTCGCCCGCATATGCATTATTTTACTATAATTTAAATTATGTCGGTCTTGATAAGGTGGATTTATCCTGGTCAGCTATTAGTGTCGAAGGTTTTGACCGCTATGAAATTCGCAGGGATGGAGAGGTTGTACACACGATCTATGATCGAAACGTGACACAATACCGGGATTCCGGCCTAAACACCGGCTCGTACTCCTATGAGATGCGGTGGTATTCAGAGGATGATTGGGACTTCTCGACCATCAAAACCGCTCGTGTCGGCTATCCCAGTGGTACCCTTACATGTGGAGATGACACCTGGGATGATTCATCTGTGTTTCTGGGTGGAAATGTCAATCTTGGCGGACACACTCTTGAGATCACGAGTCCTTTCGTCTTTACCGACGGAGGTGTAATCCGGACGATCGGCGGAACCGGTGGACTCGAAATCAGGGATTCGACATTTGAGGATGTGAAAATTGATGTCACTGCTCCAGATGCAACACTCAGGACCCTTGAGTCAGATCAGCCGATCACCGTCCGCGGCGGTGGTATCTCGGCAAGTGGTGTTGTGATCCCAAGGGATGAATCAGTTGATGCAACATTAACCCTCTATGGCAACGGTAACCATGTCGAGGAGTGTAATGCATGGGTCAGCCTCTATGGCAGCGATGGTATCATTGAGAAATGCCAGGGACAATGGGCAAAGATAGAGGTTTCTGGATTTGGTGATGCACCAGGGAATAATAACACCATCAGAAATAATGTTCTTCAGGATGTGCTTGGGTGGTCTATCTACGCAAACGCAAACAACAATCTCTTCATCTGGTCAAATGAGATCATAAATGCCAGTACCTGGGATAAAAGCTATTATGATACGTATTATGGAACCGGCATTTATCTCCGGAATTGTGAGCATGATATAGAACTCTACAATAACACAATCGACAATGCTCAGGAACAGGCGATATATTCTATTCTTGATTCTGATAAAGTTCTTGAAAATCTTGCGATTGAATATAATATCATCACAAATAGCAGAAAGTATGGATTTATGGGCCGTGGCTTGGGCTCTGGCTGGATGATCACGAACAATTATTTCGACTCATGTCCAAACTGGTTGTTTTATAACGTGGGTACTCTCTCTTATGTAACAATAAAGAGCAATGAGCTCAGAAATGTCTCAGGAAGCCTCTATTTCACGGGTAATCACTCTTCAATTCTGGACAACACCTTCAATGTCCTAGATTCAGAAGCACTCAGAATACATGGGGATAATCTGCTTATCTCAGGAAATCTCATCAATGGTACCTATCATGCCGATAACCAGCCGGAAGGAATCGAGGTCTCTGCTTCAAACAGCGTAGTTAAAGAGAATATCATTCAGAACTGCTTTAATGGAATGTCCATTAATGACATTCAAGGAGACAATTTAACGGTACGGCACAATGAGTTCTATGATCTCTTTGGCGACTGGGGCATCTATTGTCATGATGTCTATTCATTCGCCATAGAGGATAACACATTTATCAATGCATCACGAAATGCCGAGTATGGGGTAATTTTCCTCCAGTATTGTGGGAATGTCACAATCAAGGATAATGTGATAGAAGAGTCCCCGAGAACTAACGGTATTCATATATCCAGGGCAGATGACGGTATCGAGATTGTAAATAATACGATCAAAGGTAGTGAGCGAACCTCAATTCGGATAAACATGGCAAAGAACGGGGACTCGGAAAAAAATTATCAGGGGAAAGCCGATGTCTCTGTTGTAAGAAACACAATAAATGGTACGAGTTTTGGTCTTGTCTGTAACTATGTTGATAATGTCACGTTTCAGGAGAATGTCGTCACAAATGGAATAACAAGAGGAATCCATATTCAGCAGTCTGATATGGCAACCGTAGAGGGCAATCGGGTTTTGGATATCCCGGAGGGGATCTATATTTACAAATCTGATCAGTCGGTTGTCAACGCGAATATCTTTAATGTAACTCGTAAAGGCGGGCAATTTACAAATCCAATAAGCAACCTCACCGTCGCTGGTAACTATTTCTCCGGCTATTCCACTACGGGAGTCGAGATCCGCGAATGTACAGAGACAACCTTCTCAAACAACGTCTTAAAGGGAGCCGGTGGATCAGATATTTACCTCCAGATCCCGACAGACACTCTCCAGGATACCCTTCTCCTTGAGAAGAATACGGTCGGGAATAACCACCCGACGACATTCACACTCGAGGATATTGATAATCCAATCTTTATCCGGGCCGTCGAGACCCCTCCGGATCCACCCTCTCCCCCGGATTATGATGTCACCCAGAGTTCAATTGGCAAATGGCTTGAAATTTATGGTGAATATGACTGGAATGAACAGAAAGTAAATACTGATGTCGATTTGAATCTTACCTTCCACTATACCAAAGATGATGTCAAGTACATCAGTGAAGATACTCTCTCCATCTGGAAATACAATGGAACCGGATGGGACCCCGGTAGCGATGCATGGGATTCCTGGAATAAAACCCGGTGGCATAATCTCGGGACTCATGACATTGGAGTACAGGTGCAGGAACTCTGTATCTTTGCACCACTCGGTGGCCTTCCTGTTCATAATGCACGTATACCAAAAGACTACACTACCATCCAGGAGGCGCTGGATGACTATGAGTTTCAGGATGGGGATACGATCACTGTTGATGATGCATACAGTGGCACAGAGGAGAATGTCGAAAGCTATAGAAATTTCAAACTGAAGTCCTCCTCCGGGCTTGCGGAAGCCGTGACACTCACAGCAGCCGATCCATATTCGCCGGCACTTTCGATCTGGGGTAGTACGGACGTTGAGATTGATGGTTTTATCATCACCGGGGCAACCGGCTCACAGGGTGTCCGGATGGAAGGGTGTGAAAACGCGAAACTGACCCGTTCAAAGGTGGAGGGCAATTTCTTCGGCGTTGTTATTAAACAGCACTGGAGTGGAGACGCAGATCCATCGACAAATTGCAAAATCACATCCTGCACCATCACCGGAAATGATAATGGTGCCGTCTATGTCAATAGATCGAAAGACTCAGTTATCATCGAGAATACGCTCTCAGGTGCTGTCGGTGTTGGACTTCAAAACAGCGAAGGGAGCTTTATCTCAGGAAATACCATCACCGACTGTAAGGATTATGGTATTGCATCCAATGTCGGAAAGAGTAACGAGATCGCAAACAACGCAATTACCGGCGGGGGTCTTGGCGTCTACCTGTATTCAGGTGAGTCTGAGACTGTGAAAGATACAACAATCACCAATACTGAAGATTCCGGGCTTCTGCTTGAAGAAACAAAGAAGAGTACATTCACCGATCTGACCATCACCGGTGCTCCTGAAGGCATACGGTGTGATGGTGCTGATGAGAATACCTTCACCGGTATTGCGATATCCGGAGGGGAAGCGGGTGGATCGAATCTGGTCGGTATTTCCCTCCATAATTCAGATAACAACCGGTTTACCGATTGTTCCATTGCAGATCTTCAGGTTGTCGGATATGCGGCAACAGGGATTGAGATGTATGGAACATCATATCGTAATGTATTTGATACGTGCACCATCTCCGGGCTCATGGCGTCCCGTGTGGATGGTGCACGGCTCACGGCATCGTATAATGAGATTCAAAACTCTACCTTCACTGATCTCAGAGGTGCAGCCGCCGGAGCTTCAGGTATCTTCAGCGGGGAGAACAGCACTGCCAACACCATAACCGAATGCAGTTTCAATACTATCTATGCAACTCAAAACGCAACTGCCTTCCAGGTACAAGGTGCAAAACACCTGATTATCCAGGATTGTGCGGTAGGGGCGGTCATGCCGGAAGAGAATGCATCCTATGCACTCTTTGAGAATTCTGAATACTCCAATGTGATTAAGAGAACAACTCTTGGATCTGGGGCTGATATCCATGAGCTCCGGGTCGAAGGGAATCTGATCGTCTCAAATACTACTTCAATTCCGCCTGATGAACCAGGTATACTCAACATCGGATCCTATCTGGTAATGAAGACAAATAGCACCGCAGAGGCGTGGCTTTCCTTTAATTACAAGGATGGCGATCTCGGGGGCAAAGATCCGGCATTCCTCTCTCTCTGGAAGAATGGTGGATCCGGGTGGCAGCAGCTGCCTCAGCCAAACAATGTGAACACAACAGCACGGTATGTCTATGCAGAGAATATTACAGAATTCTCTGTTTTTGCTCCGATGTGGCATCAGGTGCAGGCCCCGGTTGCGAATTTCTCTGCAACGCCACTCATCGGGGTTACCCCGCTTGCGGTCACATTCACTGATGATAGCCAGAATACGCCAACTGCATGGAACTGGGCTTTCAGTAGGGATAGAGGCGTCTCATGGGAGCTTTTTAACACTACACACCACCCTGTCCATCTCTTCACTGAGGAGGGCAATTACTCGGTGAAGCTGACCATTGCGAATGCCGCAGGGGAGGATACGTTTGAACGGATTGATTACCTCAGGATCTATCCTCAGCCTGTTGCAAACTTCACTGCCTCAACAACAACCGGTCCTGCTGTACGTCATGTGACATTTACCGATCTCTCAACTGGTATGCCGACATCATGGCTCTGGAACTTTGGCGATGGTAATTCATCCACGTCTCAGAACCCGGTTTACAATTATACTGCAAAAGGGACATATAATGTCAGTCTGACAGTGACAAACGATGGTGGTGGGACCGATACAGAAACAAAGATCAGGTATGTAACTGTCTATGAGAAAGGCGACTTCAATGGAAACGAGCGGGTGGATATTGGTGATGTCGCCAGAGTTGCGTGGATGGCTGCCGGGCTCATCGAGCCTGATATGGCAGCAGATTTCAATGGAGACGGACGGGTTGATGGTGCTGATGCATCAAAGATTGCGTACTACTATGTGGGGAAGGAGAAGGTGCTGTAAAAAGAAGCGATCAATTGATTGATCACTCAATTTTTTTACTGGTTTTACAAGATCGGGATCTGCCCGACATAGTAATACGCGATCCGGGCGGCGTCTGCTGCCTTCACTGTGCCGTCATAGGAGAAATCACCACGGAGCTCTTCTTCAACAAGCCCGATTGCCATGTAGGCGACCTTTGCAATATCACCGATATCTAACCTGTTGTTCCCGTTCCGGTATCCTTTCAGAACAGTCTGAGCAGGTACAAAACCCTCAATTTCATTCGGGTTTGTTTTCAACGATCTCAATGATAGCTCCATAATTATAGGGTTTTCTGACGTTGAGAAATCCTCTTGCAGAATCTATTGGTAAATCCACCCCTTTTGACTCGATCACATCTGGGTTAATTGTATGGTGCTTCGTCACATATGGTATATCGGAGTAATAGATCTCTGCAAAGGTTCGTGGCATGAACTCCTCTTCAGTATCTTGTATATTATATGCAAAAAAGGTTATACGAATCCTTTGAAGCGGTACATCTTTCTGATCTCTCTCCATTTGTTCATCCCCCGACCTGCGTGAGTCGATCTTCACACCGATATTTAGCTTTTCTGCCGGGATATTCGGCTCAGCAATAAGGGTGAAGACGACGCTCTTTAATTCTTTCGGATATTCCAGTATCGGATCAGGTGTTCTGGGCAGATTCCGGGTGGTAGCATTATCTACTGGTGAAGATGTTGCAACCGGCGTTCCTATCTCAACCGGAGTCTGATAAGGTGCAGTGGTTTCTGGAACATGAGATGAAACTTCGTCTTTCCTCCACTCAAATCCATCACTATCGACCAAGGCATCTCCTCCTTCCTTCAGGATAAAATATTCTTCTGCTGAATCAACATCTAAAGCCTGATTACCTGTTGTAATGTATGCACGATCATTGATGACGATATATTGGCCCACATAGACTATATCGCCCTCATCAATGAATTGCCATCTTCCATCCGGGGTGAAAAGCAGATATCCATAATCTTTAGTTGTACCTTCGAGGAGATACGTACCATCAAGTGTCTCGACATGTTCTGTGATCCCTCCCTGTTCGATATATGTCCCGAAGACCCCAAAACACCCACTTGATACAAGAAGAATTATCAATGGGAATGAGAGTATTAGAGGACCGGAAATCCTTCCTGCCAGCTTCATCGTAATACTCCGATTGATTGTCGCTCCAGCATCCCTTTTGCGTAATGTATCATATGGTTCATATCCTCGGGTTATCGAAACTCGGGTAGTATGAGTAGTCGATCGAGTCGGAGAATGTGCTGCTCCCGAAGAGGATCTCAGGTATTATAGCAGCGAGGATGAGGAATATTACCCATGCTACAAAGTAGATAATATAGTTGGTTGCAGGGCTTGGAATATATGCTCCCTCTCTGTTATTCACTTTCTTTGCAATGGAATATGCATCGTACATACCCCATAATAATGGCACAAGAGCAAGAGCCCCTAGAATGATCGAGATGATCATCGTGGCTGCGAGGAATATGAGACCGCGTTGCAACTGACCTACATAGACCTGCCCAAGCCCTGGGAAGAATAAAGAGATGATAAGTGCAATCCATTGATTCCGGATTGTCTGTGGTTGAGTTGTATCTGGCATATTATAATTCTGAGTTTCTTCAACGACAGGAGAGAATGGAGTAGATACTCTATCCCGTGGTGGTGGAGGGGTCTTCTCATGATCCTGGCTCTGTTGAACTATCTGTTCCTCTGCATATGTCTGAGATTTGGGTTCTTCAGTTCTCTTTTCAGATGGAATTTCCGAGAGAAATTCAACTTTTGTACCGCAATTTTGACAAAAGTTTGACGTCTCTTTGATTTTACTCCCGCATTTCTCACAATATGGCATGTTTCCCTCCATTTTAATTGATATTCGTGTATGTAGGTCTTATTATACATAAATTTTACTTCTAATTTATATCTCCGAGGAGTTTGTCAAAACACCATCACTCCTGATCTGATGGGATGAAATTCAGTATCGTTTGTTTTATCAGATCTCCATATCGAGCACTGAATATGTCACCTGCCTGCTCGATATACCTGACATTGTCCTCATAAAAGATCAGTTTTCCTTTCCAGAAAACTCACAACCAATTGAAAAGACAGAGCTATTGCTCTCGGTACTCCCCAATTAACTGGGGACGATTCACTTTTGAATGGAGAAATATGTGCTCAGAACAACGCAATCAGGTAAGCTGTTTTCTCCACCCCGGCACGCAGCCTTGTCAGGAGAACTCGTGATATGCTCCATGGAGCCCTCAGGTTCTTTGATAGCCGAACCTTTCTCCTCACCATCTCCTTTAAGGATGCCCTTAAGATTCACCTTACTATCAGAGGAATTCCCAAGTACCTTCTCAAGGCAGGCGACTATGCTGACTATGCCAGTTTCGTTGAGTGTGAGTTCTTCAACAGGTATGGGTATTTCTACCGGTAGCCCTACTACCTCCTTTCACAGGAATTTCGGAAGCTGAAGACCTATCAGGCGATTTTAATGCCCTTGCCATAGGGAATACATCTGCTGGCACAATCTCACATCTCTGTGGTATGGACGCCCGCTATCTCTACCCCTACTTTAGGCGATGACCCGGCCTGGGTTGATCGAAAAGGAACTCCCCCTCCTCGGGAGTAAGCGGCAGGGGTTATACCGGATCAAAGACAGTATCTTTGACTTCTGATACAACTTCGTCAATGTGCGTCGGCAGGAGATCGAGACAGAGAACAATTTTATTGGGATTGGTATTTTGGTGTATTCAGAGTGTCACTTCCACAACCCGGGCACTTTTCGTTCGAAGAAGAACTTCATTGTGAACCTCAACACAGGCGACAATGGCATCTTTTAATTTTCAAGAGCTTCTTCAACCGTTTCACCCTGTGAATGACATCCGGGGATTGCCGGGCAACTGACATTATAGCCTCCATCTTCCGGATCTTCCCGAACAACTACTTGAAATTTCATTATTTCTTCCACTCTCGTATTTGAAGTAAGGAGCAATTATGGCATTGTGGAGTAATAGCTATTTGCTGTTGTATTCAGTCTCATATTACAACCACAAAGCACATTGCGCTTCCCAATCAATGCATTTGAAAGATTACTGGTCATTCTATGAGTAAATCATCCTCACCATGCAATCCCCAACGTATCCATACCCTTGAAGAGATCGGCTGGACTGAAGAGTTCGAAAGAGCATTTTCAAAGTACAATGGCCCGTACCTGCCGGGTCGGGTAGCCTGCCGGCAGAAAACGGTATTTGATCTGCTTATTGAAGATGGAGAGGTCACCGCCGGATTATCCGGAGCCATGCGTAAGCTTGGGCGCTATCCTGCAGTTGGTGATTTTGTCGTTCTTTTCAGCCACCCAGAGGCTAAAACTCTGACAATCGTTGATATCCTCCCACAGAAGACCCGTTTTTCAAGAGGGGCTTCCGGGAGGGAGAGCTCTGATCACGTTATTGCTGCAAATATTGATTATATATTCATCGTCACCGCAGCAGGCCATGATTTCAATCTCCGCCGGATCGAACGCTACCTGGTGATCGCCCATGCATCCGGTGCCTGTCCGGTTGTTGTGCTGAATAAAACCGATCTTCTTGATGATCCGTCTATCCTGATTGATGAGATCCATTCAATCTCTTCAGATATTCCGGTTATCCCGATCAGTGCTATGAGCGGGGAGGGAGTTGAAGGGCTTGATCCATACCTGTTGCCGGGAAAAACGATCACCCTTATCGGATCATCCGGCGTAGGAAAATCGACACTCATTAATCACCTCCTGGAAAATCAGGTGCAGGAGACCTCGCACATCCGGGAATATGATGGAAAAGGCCACCATACTACGACAGTCCGCCAGCTTTTCATCCTGAAGAGCGGCGCACTCATGATTGACAATCCGGGCCTGCGGGAGGTTGGCATTGGCTGTGCATCTGAAGGTATCGCCGATACCTTTCCGGATATTCTCGAACTGGCAGAAGAATGCAGGTTTTCAGACTGCCAGCATGAAGAGGAGCCGGGCTGTGCGGTGAAGGCAGCCGTACAAAACGGACTCCTTCAGGCAGCACGGCTGGATAGTTATCAACGCCTGATGCGGGAACTCGCCTTCGAACAGGAGAAAGCTGAAATTGGACTCGCTCGACTTAAGAAAAAACGCTGGAAACCTATAGCCAAATTCGCAAAGGATATACAGAAGAGTAAGGAGAGGTAAGCGTTCGAAAATGGAAATGCGAGAGGCCGGATTCGAACCGGCGAACCCCTACGAGAATAGGCCCTGAACCTATCGCCTTTGACCTGGCTCGGCAACCCTCGCGCCTGTGCTCTTACCTCTTTGACTTCATCGGGTATAAATATGTCCACTTTCGATCCCGAAGAGATGGATTGGAAGTACTGTTCTGTAAATAACGTGTTGCTCGATAATGGGTTTGGAAGTGGATGGGGACGGAGTAAAGGACCCGGAATGTCCCCCTGGTTCTTCCCTCCCGTTCCCTATTTCTTCCTTATTGTATCTTCGCCCTGATCTGCTGCCTTTGCCATCTCGCGATCGCGGAGTTCGGAGCGGCGGATCTTGCCTGAGATCGTCTTTGGCAGCTCGTCAACGAATTCGACCGCACGCGGGTACTTGTAGGGGGCTGTCGTCTCCTTCACGTGGTTCTGGATCTCTTTTACGAGCTTTTCAGAAGGCTTCACATCCTTATGGAGGACGATGAACGCCTTTACAATCACACCCCTGATCAGATCCGGGGTGCCTACGACCGCGGCCTCCTGGACAGCCGGGTGCTCGAGGATCGCAGATTCCACCTCGAAGGGGCCGATCCGGTATCCGGAGCTCTTGATCACATCATCATCGCGGCCCACAAACCAGAGGTACCCGTCCTCATCCTTGTATGCCTTATCTCCGGTATAGTAAAATCCGTTCTGGAACGACTCGGCATTTGCTTCGGGATTATCAAGGTACTCCCGGAAGAGACCCACCGGCCGGGGATTGAGGGAGACCGCGATCCTCCCCTCTTCACCATCAGGCACCATCTGCCCGTCATCATCATGGAGCTGGATATTCCAGCCGGGGGCGGGCTTCCCCATGGAACCGGGTTTCAGCTTCATGCCGGGGAAGGTCCCGATACAGCAGACTGTCTCGGTCTGGCCATACCCTTCATAGATATCAAGGCAGGTTCCATCCTTCCAGATGCGGATCACCTCGGGATTGAGGGGCTCTCCCGCCGAACAGCAGTGGCGGAGCTCTGAGAAATCGAACTTCCTGAGATCTGCGATGATCAGCATCCGGTAGATCGTCGGAGGGCAGCAGAACGTTGTGATCCCGTACCGCTCGATTAAGGGAAGGAGTTCGGTTGCCTTGAACCGCCCCCTGATATCATAGACAAAGATTGCCGATCCGCAGACCCACTGGCCGAAGTACTTACCCCACGCCGCCTTAGCCCAGCCTGTATCAGATACGGTGAAGTGGAGATCGTTTTCCCTGAGATCATGCCAGAAGCGGGCAGTGATAATGTGCCCAAGGGCATAGCTCTGCTCATGGATCACCATCTTCGCATTTCCGGTTGTCCCGGAGGTGAAGAAGATCAGCATCGGATCGGTCGGGAGGGTTCTCCTGAGGCTTCTGAAATGGACAAGCTTCCGTGCCACCGGTGCCGGATAGCTCAATTCAAAGGGATAGCTGATCCAGCCGTTACGCTCACCGTCAACAACCATCTTCTGGACAAGTGACGGACAGTGGTCTGATAGCTCATCACATTTGGGGGCGTTCTCGGAATCGGTTATGATCATCTTGAAGTCGCCCGCATTAATCCGGTAGATGAGATCCTTTGTCGTCAGCATCGTCGGTGCCGGTGCAAAGACTGCTCCGAGCTTCATCAGCGCCAGCGTCAGGATCCAGAACTCCGGGATCCGGGGAAGCATCACAAAGACCCGGTCTCCCTTATTAATCCCATATTTCAGGAGGATATTTGCCGCCTCGTTTGAGAGCGTCTTCATATCCCAGAAACTAAACTTCTTCTCTTCACCCTTCTGGTTTGTCCAGATCAGCGCGAGTTTATTCCTGTCTTTTTCAGCCCATGCATCTACCACATCAAATGCAAAATTAAAAAATTCTGGCACCTGAATCGCAAAATCAGATGTCGATTGAGCATATTCCGGCAGATTTCGGGTCCAGTCGGCGACCGTCTGCCTGCTCTCTATATTGTTGCCTGCATCTTCGGACATAAAAACGGTGATATTTGGTCATGATTCCATTTATGGCATTCGATCCATCTCCGGGCTTCATAAAACGATTAAACAATATTTATAACTAATATTTATATCACTCGCGTGCCTCTTTTTAATGGATACAAAATAAGGGAAAATACGGTGCAAAAATCCTCGATCAGATCAGTACCATAAAGGTTCTCCAACATTATTATGGTCTGAAAAGCTTTAAATGTACGAAGATGGCAGATCAACAGTACGACTCATTAAAGATCGAAAATATCGTGGCCTCCGGTGTCATCGCCGACTCAATCGATCTGTTGGCAATTTCTGAGCATATCGAAGGGTGCGAGCTTAATACGAAGCGGTTCCCGGGTGCAGTATACCGGATTAAGGATCCGAAGATGGCTTCGCTCATCTTCTCATCCGGGAAAGTCGTGCTCACCGGCATCAAGAATGAAAGCGATCTCGGGAGAGGGCTTGATTTAATCATCTCGTCACTCAAGAGTGCAGGTATCACAACACATGAGGTGCCCGACGTCAATGTCACAAATATCGTCTGCTCATATGATATGGGCAAGCCGATCAACCTGAATAAAGTTGTCATCACACTCCAGCTTGAGAATATCGAGTATGAACCCGAACAGTTCCCGGGGCTCGTATACAGGATTGCCGATCCAAAGATCGTTGCCCTCCTCTTCTCATCAGGAAAAGTAATTCTTACAGGTGGCAAGAACCTGGAGGATGTCAGGGCAGGTCTTGAGGTGCTTGAACAGCATCTTGCAGATATCCTCTGATTTTTTTTACCAGAACCGATGGGTAGTAATATACTTCCTCTCGGCTTTCAGAATCTCTTTATAGAATCCATCGCCTTTTGCATGAGAGCTGAGGATACGCGATGCCGCATCCGGCCCGACACCTCGTCCTGCAAGGGCAATAATTGCTCTTTTGCCACTTGAGAGAACCATATTTGCAGATTTGAGCATCCGCTTCTCGACTTCCATATCAAGTGGGGTCTTCTTCTTTTTCCTCGATATCTGAATATTCTCCTCCTCATACGGCTTGACCACTGCGATGAGCCGGGCATTGCATTTCGGGCACTCGGGGTGCTCTTCAATCCGCTCAACAATGGTCTTCTTCTTCCAGCTCCGGCAATGCATGCAGGCGAGGATCACCTCCTGCGCATCAAGGCGCCGCTTCAATGCCGCAATCACCGCCTGATCCATATCCGGCGGTGCTATCAGGTCTCGTGATGAAAAGAGGCCTTCAGATCCGATAATGGAGAGCGGGCCAATCCTCACCTCGGTCTCTCCTGTCCGTATCCGGGAGATTATTTCGCCTGCTGCCTTTGTATCCATGTACCGGCTGAAGAGTTCCCGGTATACTTCCTGTTCTATCACGCTTCCATCAAAATGCTCGCTTAGGCGGTGGAGGCTGATCTTATCATATTCGGCATCAGAATCGATCGCCCCGAACTTCTTGGCAACGCCGACCAGCTTCCATTTATAAAGCGCGGTCTTTCTCATCGCAATCCTGAGAATTGCCTCGACATGCTCTCCTTCAAGCGAAAAGAGAATCTCACTGATATCAGTTGCGCCGACTGTCTTCGGCAGCCGGAGGAATATCCTGTATGCATTCACCTCAATCCCGACACTCGTTCCAAATCGTGCTGAAACCAGTATGGAGAGGGCACGGCCGAGGGCTTCATTTGCCTTATGGCCCCCGCAGATATTCACAATCACCCCCTCTTTCGAATGCTCGAGCATCACCAGGCGGTCGGTTGGAACAGGAGTCCTGTTCTTCTCCATCTCCGAGAGGATCCTGTTAATATATGTAACAGATGCTTCGTCTGCCCCATATGCGGTGAAATTCCTCATCCGTCTGAGCTGCCCTACTTCTTCTGCAATCTCAAAGGGAACCGGAATCTGCTCCCCCTCCCATGATGGAAGCTCACCCATGCTCTTTGGCGCAGGCTCAACGGTTACTGCATCCTCGAGCACCTCAAGCACCCGCCAGAGCCTGCCCCGTGTGATGAATACAGCCCCGGTATGGATCCAGCCAACGACAAAGGACTCATCAAGGGTACCGATAGTCCTCCGGGTAACATAATCGATGATCCGGAATTTCCGCTCATCAGTGATCATGGAGAGGTTTGTTGTCAGGTATTTCCGGGCACGACCGGTTTTTATCAATAGATCCCCTTCTCTTCGGATCAGGCGGTGCTCCTCCATCCGGTTGATGCAGTCATCCAGCAGCCCTTTACAGTCTGATACCGGCCATGCCCGTGAGAGGATTTTCTGAATAGTCCCAATCCCACACTCGCCCCGCTCAACCGCGATTGCCGCGACCTGGTTTGCGATCACATCAGCAGGGCAGAGTGGCGGGGAAACCGGTTCGGTCCTGTTCATCACCGCCCGCCGTGCAATGACAAGAGATTCGAGCAGATCGTCGAATCCGGTCGCAATGATCGTTCCCCGTGAAATCTGGTCGATTCGGTGCCCGGCCCTCCCAACCCGCTGGATCAGGCGTGCAACATCACGGGGGGATCCAAACTGGATTACATGATCGATATGCCCGATATCGATCCCAAGCTCCATCGAACTTGTGCAGACGAGGGTTTTTATCAATCCTTTTGAGAACCGGTCCTCAGCATCTATTCTCACCTCCTTTGAGAGCGATCCATGGTGCACCTCGACATCGCCGCGTGGGATAAGGTGGTGGCCGATTGCTTCTGCCACCGATCGGGTATTGACAAAGACAAGTGATGACCCGGTCTTCTCTATTGCCTCCTCAATCATCTCAACCTGTGAATCAAATCGATCACCCCCGAAGACCACACGGAGTGAGAGCCGGGAGGCAACCGGAACTTCGACAATTGAAAACGGCCGCTCACCGCAGAGGCATAAACCGACCGTTTCAGGATTTCCAACGGTTGCCGAAATTCCGATCCGCTGGAATTCACCCGCATACTCGCAGATCCTCTCAAGCGCAATAGCGAGTTGCACCCCCCGTTTTCCATCCGCAAGCTCGTGGATCTCATCGACGATCACATGGGAAACCCCCGCCAGATGCTGCCTGAGGCGGGATCCCATCAGCATCGACTGGATTGTCTCGGGTGTCGTGATCAGGAGATTGGGAGGTTTAAGTGCCTGTTTCCGCCGCTCTGCAATTGTGGTATCGCCATGCCGGACACCGACAGATAAGCCGAGCTCTCCGCACCACCAGGTGAGGCGGGAGAGCATATTCCGGTTCAGTGAGCGGAGCGGGGTGATGTAGAGGGCGGAAAAGCCGCGTCGATCCTTCATTGTGAGCAGGGAGTGGAATATCGGGAGCATCGCACTCTCTGTCTTGCCTGTTCCTGTCGGTGCGATGAGGATCTGGTGCTCACCCAGCAACAGGGGAGGGATAGCACGAAGCTGAATCTCTGAGAGATCGGTAAACCCCCGTTTATCAAGGGCTAACCTGATCCGCTCATGCAGAAGGGCGATAATGTGGATCGGATCTGAGTGATCCGAGGGTGTCGATGTAGGTTCCATCCTGAAGAAACACCTCTGCAGTGTTTATCCTGATGCTCCGGGAAAGGGGTGATATACCACTCTCGGGGATTGTTCTGATATCTATCCCGCCTGCATACTCATAAAAGGCAGGTACAAGCAGGAGCCGTGTGGATGATGATACCGAATCCATGCGGAGCTGCCCCTCATCTACTTCTGCAAGCAGGTACGCCGGAGTACCCCTAAGGGAACAGCCAACCTCATCATAGAGGTGGAGGACAGGGTGGTGATGGCCTGCAACAATAAGGTGCCCTGCAAGATCCGGTGAAGGGTAGGTATGGCCATGAAGGTACCCGGTTCCGTCGATTATTACCCCATTCTTATTCAGGATCTCTTCTGGTTCCATATATCGTTCGATCCCGGCATCATGGTTTCCTGGAAGAAGCCTGAGATCTACCTGCCGCCTGATTGCATCAAGAACCCTTGGCAGCTCCGTATGCTCCTGCCAGGTAATCCGTGGCACAGAATGCTTCAAATCGCCAAGGATAACCAGAAGATCGGGATCGGCTTCATCGATACAGGCGAGGATCCGCTGGAGCCGATTGTCTGTATAGCTCTTCAGGTGCCAACCGGCGCAATCGAGTGCACTCTCAACACCGAGATGGATGTCCGCAAGAACGAGAATTGAGATCGAACGGTTTATCAGGAGTGCCGGCCCCCCTGGAAGAAACCGTGGTTTCATAGAAGCCTGATTATGCTGTTTGTCGGCATATAGCAGTCTCCCTCTTCAAGGAGAGCGATTAAGGCTGCCTTTGCCTTATTCTCGTTGATCCCCGCTTCATCTGCACGCCGGATCACCTCATCGAGCTGAGCCCCTTTAGGTCCTGAAAGCTCAACGATGAAGCGCACCATCTCTTCCTTATCATCAGCTCCACCCAGCTGTACTATCGGCTGTCCGCTGACCACCTTCAGCGCCTTCTGCACCATCTCAGCTATCTCCCGCTGTTCGTCAGAGAGAGAGCCTCTCTGCTCAAGCCTTTGTAATGTCTCTTCCGCGCATAGGTGGACGAACCGATCCCTATCTTCCCGCTCCACCACCTTGCACGAATCCGCAATCACGCGGATCTCTTCGCGTCCACGCTGTGAGAGCTCACCTGAGATGGCAACAAATGCAGGCGGTTCTGTTGCGGCAAGAAGATCGGCAACGAGCGGGCATGAGCGGTTCACCGAGATCGCGATTCCTCCGGTGGGATCACTCATCCGTGCTTCAACCGCACGGCTATTCTGCACATGCACTTCCGTCAGGACGCCGATTTGGAAGAGGCGGTGGAGACTGGCTCCGGTAGGCGTGATAAAACCATTATCTCCCCTTTCTGCACGGTGGAGCTCGTCTGCGAAGACCCAGCCGACAGGATTGATTGCATATGCCATTGTCTCATTATGTCAACTGCGTGAGGCATCAGGGTATCGATGGAACGTATCCTTTTCATCAGGTGGGATCTAATGATCATGCATGGAGGATATCCACGGGATCTGGATCGAGAAGTACCGGCCATTACGGTTAGCAGATATGGTTGGCCATAGGGATATCGTAGAGCGTCTGCAAAGCTATGTCAACCGGGGAAGCCTTCCTCATCTTCTATTTACTGGCAGCCCGGGAGTGGGGAAGACAACCGCGGCTGTGGCTCTTGCACGTGAACTTTTTGGTGAAGACTGGCGGATGAACTTCCGTGAGCTGAATGCCTCTGATGAACGGGGTATTGACGTTGTACGGAACCAGATCAAGCAGTTTGCCCGAACCTCCCCGATGGGCAATGCCTCATTTAAGATCCTCTTTCTGGATGAGGCGGATGCGCTGACAACAGATGCACAGGCGGCATTACGTAGAACAATGGAAAATTATGCTGAGAGCTGCCGTTTCATCCTCTCCTGCAATTACTCAACAAAGATCATCGATCCTATCCAGAGCAGGTGCGCACTCTACCGGTTCCGGCCTCTCACCTCAGATGATGTGAAGGAAGAGGTTCGACGAATAGCTGCACTTGAGGGCATCACGGTAACTCCCAAAGCCGGGGATGCAATCGTTTATGTTGCACAGGGAGATATGCGAAAGGCGATTAATGCGCTCCAGGGTGCTGCTGTTGTCACACAGAATATCACGGAAGAGCAGATCTACGAGATCAGTGCTGCCGCAAAACCCGAGGAGATTGCATCTCTTCTCACCCTCTCTTTATCCGGGGATTTCGAGGGTGCAGAACGGCATCTCTCGTCACTTATCAGGGAACGTGGTATTGCACCAAATGAACTTCTCAGCCAGTGTTACCGGCACCTGGTTGCGATGGAGCTTGATCGTATGCTGAAAGTTGAGCTGATTGACCATATCGGTGAAGCGGACTTTCGGATTTCGGAGGGGGCACAGGGCGATCTTCAGATGGAAGCGATGATCGCACGTTTTGTCCTCTCAGCATTGAGGCAGAGAGGGATTGATCAACATTGATCGATGATGAATCATTTGACGTGGAAGTCGTCGATAAATCAAAGGAATGGGCGGATTTCCTCTCAAAAAAATATAAACAGGAGATCCGCACCATCGGCCGTGAATTTCCCTATAAACGATCCCTGATCATCAATTACGAGACATTGCAGAAGTTTGGAAAGAGTGGTGTCAGGCTTGCCGATGAGCTCCTCTCCTACCCAAATAAGGTCTTTGCCGAGGTCCGTGATGCATTACGGGCACATAACCTTCTTGCACGAAAAGATGCCCATGAGATCATCCCGCGGATGAATATCAGGTTTATCAACCTCCCGCGGAAAACGCTGGTTCGTGATATCCGTTCCGAACAGATGAATACCTTCGTATCGGTTGAAGGAATTATCCGGAAGACCACCGAGGTTCGCCCCCGGATCGTCGAAGCTGTCTTCCGGTGCCCTTCAGGGCACATGACCCTGCGCGAACAGGGATATGGAAAATTTGTGGAACCCGAATCCTGTGGAATGGCTGATTGCACTCATAAAAGGCTTGAACTGATCCATCTTAAGTCCAAATTTGTGGATGCGCAGAAGATCAGGATTCAGGAGATCCCCGAAGGGCTCCGTGGCGGTGAACAGCCACAGATCCTTGATATCGATGCAACAGATGACCTGACGGGGCTTGCCGCACCAGGCGATCGGGTCATCGTCAATGGCGTGCTTCGTTCCATCCAGCGAGTTAATTCCGGCACAAAGAGCACCACATTTGATATTTACCTCGACTGCAACTCGATAGAGTTTGGGGAAAAGGAGTTTGAAGAGGTCAATATCACTGAAGAGGATGAGGCACAGATCCTTGAGCTCGCACGGGATCCAAATCTCTACAGAAAGATCGCCCATTCCATTGCCCCCACGATCTATGGAAATGATGATGTCAAGGAGGCGGTGTCCCTTCAGCTCTTTGGCGGTATTGCAAAAGAGATGCCTGATGGGAGCACACTCCGAGGGGATATCCATGTCCTTCTTGTCGGAGATCCTGGTATTGCCAAATCACAGCTACTGAGGTACGTCGTGAAACTCTCTCCGCGGGGCATCTACACCTCTGGAAAATCCGCAACATCAGCCGGTCTGACTGCTGCGGCGGTGAAGGATGAGTTTGGGGATGGAAAATGGACACTTGAAGCAGGTGCACTCGTTCTGGCGGATATGGGCGTTGCGGCAGTCGATGAGATGGATAAGATGGCCAAAGAGGATCGTTCATCACTCCATGAAGCAATGGAGCAGCAGACGATCTCAATTGCAAAAGCAGGAATCACCGCGACGCTCAAATCCCGGTGTGCACTTCTCGGTGCTGCAAACCCAAAGCTTGGCCGATTTGATGAATATGTCGGGATATCCGAGCAGATCAACATGCCGCCATCGCTTCTGTCGCGTTTTGATCTGATCTTCATCATGACCGATAAGCCTGAAAAACAGCGTGATGAAGCAATTGCCCTGCATATCTTAAAAGCTCATTCAGTCGGCGAGCTGATCATGCAGCACAAAAAAAATCCGATTGATGGCGTCAACGAGGAATATATCGAGCGCGAGCTCGCACCGGTTACACCTGAGATCGATCCGGTGCTCTTCCGGAAGTACATCGCCTATGCAAAACGGAATTCGTTTCCGATCATAACAGAAGAAGCAAAGGGAACGCTTGTTGAATATTATATGAAACTCAGGAACCTGGCATCTGCCGATAAGCCTGTCCCGGTAACTGCACGCCAGCTCGAAGCGCTCGTCAGGCTGGCTGAAGCAAGTGCACGCACGCGCCTTTCGATGTCGATTGAGCGGGATGATGCTGTCCGGGTGATCCGGATTGTTGACAGCTGCTTACGAAAAGTAGCATATGATCCACAGACCGGCTCCTTTGATATCGATAAGATTGTAACAGGTGTATCCAAGCAGAGCCGGGATCTGATCCGGAGTATTAAAGAGACGATCCGCCAGTCCGGGGACGAAAGCGGGACTGCCCGGATCGAACAGGTGCAGGAGATACTGGTTCAGAAAGGGTTTGCCCGCGATTCGATCGAGAAGCAGATCGAGGCGCTTCTCAGGGGTGGCGAGGCACTCTCGCCTCGTAACGGGCTTATAAAATTAATATAGGTGATAATATGCCAACAGACAGGGAACGTGCAGTCTTTGAAGCGGCGATTAAACTTGGTGCCCTCTACCACCAGTTCGTCGGCACTCCGGTATCCCCGGAGACAGCAGCATCAATTGAAAAAGCGATAGAATCGGCAGTCAGCCTACAGCCATATGTAACAAAAGTGAAGGTGGAGCTTGATAGATCTGTTATGCTTGAGAACCCGTTTGGGTATTCTGAAGTTTCTGGCAGGATGTTTGCTGTTACAATCTCAACACGCGTGGGTGATGCGACCTGTACAGCTGCACTCCGGTATGAGAACGGCTATCCTATGATGTCTATCATCGATTGATATGCCAAAACAACGCTTTCCCATAACAGATGATCATATCCATATCGATCCTGAGAGAGGAATTGGAATTAGGGCAGTGAAAGAGTTTGCCCGCTCCGGGGGAACCCATATCTTCCTGGTGACAAAACCCTCATGGTCATATGGAATCACGCCGGGCGTGCCCGAAGATTTTCGCGTGGTCTTTCAGAAGACAATCACACTTGCTGAGGAGTGCTGCCGGGAGGGAGTGGTGGCGTTCCCAATCCTCGGTGTTCATCCAGCGGAAATAACGAAAATGACCGAACGGATGAGTCTTCAGGAAGCCGAATCCCTGATGATCGGGGCACTCGGACTGGCGGCCGACTATGTCCGGAATGGATCGGCTGTCGCCCTGAAAAGCGGCCGTCCTCATTATGAGGTTGATTCAGCCGTATGGGAGGCATCAAACCGGGTATTATATGCCTCGCTTGAACATGCCGCCGAATGCGGGTGTGCAGTCCAGCTGCATGCAGAGAGCGGACCCTGTACTGATGTTGTTGATATGGCAGAGAAAGCAGGTATGCCTATTGCACGAGTGGTAAAACATTTCGCCACACCTGATACACCGCTTCACCCTTCATTTATTGCAAACCATGATGGCATTGCACACGCTGCACGGGATGGCAGGGCCTTTACGATGGAGAGTGATTATATGGATGAACGCGACCGTCCCGGCTCGGTACTCGGCCCCCGTTCTGTGCCAAGGTTTACACTCAGGTATTATGAATCAGGGCTATTTACTGAAGAGGATATCTGGCGCATTCATGCAGAGGTGCCCGAAGAGGTCTATGGTGTTGAGATCTCCCTCTGATATGAAACGATCCTTTTTGCCCCATGACACCACATACTAAATAATGTTCTTAAAGATCCACAGAGAGCTGGGAGGCGGGCAGGTCGTTGCCGTCTGCGACAGCGAGCTTCTTGGAAAAACACTTACTGAAGGCGATATCGAGATTACGGTTACCAGGGATTTTTATGGGGATACGCCTGCCTCTGAAGAGGAGGTACGGCATGCTCTTACACATGCGGGCAATGCGAATATCATCGGAACACAGGTTGTTGAGATAGCCATATCACTGGGCTGTATCAAAAGGTCGTCATGCCTGATGATCGGATCTGTTCCACATGCACAATTCATACAATAGAAGATCATGAGTATCAAAGAAACCATCTGCCCCCGGTGTGGCCGTCCCTCCGAAGACGGGCTCTGCGGCCCCTGCCGGCTTCATGAGATCGAATGGGTGACAGTGTCGCCACGGGTTGAGACGATCCTCTGCCCAAGCTGTGGATCACGCAAGGTCGGCAGCACCTGGTCTGATTCTGTGATGGAAAAGGAGGATCTGGGGCGCTCACTTGTCATCGATGGAATCCGGTTCCACCCTGATGTACGGGATCATGCGATGGAGATGACGATCCGGGATATCAGTTCCAACCGCTCAAAGGCGTACCTGGTATTATCCGGAACCTGTTATGGCATCCCTGTCAAAGGTGATTTTCAGGTGCTGATCGTCTGGGGCAAAGAACAGTGTGACCGGTGCTGCCGGATCTCAGGAAGCTATTATGAGGGAATCATTCAGGTCAGGGGGGAAGAGAGGCGCCTGACCGAGTGGGAGAGCAGAAGATCCGCTGAGATCGCATGGCAGGCTGAGGATACCGCACAGCAGGGAGGTGATCGCCTCTCATTTGTTTCCTCTATCGATTCTTCAAAGGATGGAGTTGATATTATCGTCTCTTCTCTTGGTCTTGGGCAGTCGATTGTCAATGACATATCATCGTATTTTGGCGCAAAATCGACCTCACATCCGAAACTTGTCGGTGAGAAAGAGGGGAAACGGCTATACCGTGTTACATGGTCAATCCGGCTCCCCAGAATCGTCCGTGGGGATGTAGTCGTGATGAAGGATGAATACTATCAGGTCACGGGATCCGATGGAAACACGCTCAGGACAAAGCACCTGCTTACCATGCAGCCGAGGAGCTTCCGTGATGATGCGAGCGTTCGTCTCATAGGGAATATCCGTGATGCCGAGGAGGCGATGGTGACCTACCATGAAGGGGATACCCTTGGTATCCTTGATCCAAAGACGCACCTCCCCCTTGAGATTCCTTCACCGAAAGGCTGCCATACGCAGGCAGGTGGCGCTGTATCCATTCTCCGTGATGCTGATACGCTCGTTCTGGTTGGATACTGATGCGTGCTAAAATCCTCTCAGCTGATGAACTTTCTGCACTTCCCGGGTACGTCTGGGTGGATCGGTCACATCGCCCGTACCGGGATGGCGATATCATCTACGTTCCTGTGCAGGAGGGAGAACCCTATGATACTATCATCCCTGACAGGCGCCGGCGGGGGCGTGGATACCAGCGGCTTGGGGATACTATCCTCTTCCACGGGAAGAGACCCACACCAGATGATATTGATGATATCCTCTCCCGTGAAGAGCCCGAATGCATCCTTTTTATTCCAGGACATTCCGGTTCGCTCCGCATCCCCTCGTATGAAGTGATCAGAGGCATGCCGCATGAGGTTCTTCATCGTGAATGCGGGATTTCATACCGGCTCGATCCATCAAAGGTGATGTTCTCGCAGGGAAATCGGGGTGAGAAAGATAGGATCAGATCCCAGGTCTCATCGTCTGGGAAGAAAGAGCGGATTGCAGATATGTTTGCCGGGATCGGCTACTTCACTCTTCCTGCTGCTGTTTCTGGTGGATATGTGCATGCGATGGAGAAGAACCCCGATTCATATCAGTATTTACTCAGGAATATCCGGGAAAATGATCTATCTGATCAGGTCGTCCCGGCGTGCGGTGACTGCCGGGATCTCCTCTCCGGAATATATGATCGCGTGATCATGGGGCATTTTGATGCGGCGGACTATCTTGAATGCCTGACCCCGCATGTTCATTATGGCAGTATAATCCATCTTCATACGGTGAATCCGGATAGTGACCATATAAAGGCACTGTTATCTGAAGATGGATTTGAAGCAGAGATCACAGTGCATAGAATAAAGAAATATGCCCCCAGAATATGGCATAGCGTTATGGATGTGGTGATTCGTTGAGACAGACACTTCAGGGGAAACTGATTGTGCTGGCGATAACAGGCAGTATTGCCGCAGTCGAGTGCGTCCGGCTCGCGCACGAGCTCCGGAGGAAAGGTGCTGAGGTGCAGGCTGTGCTCTCGGATGCCGCAATGGGGATCATCAGTCCGGCTGCCCTTACCTATGCAACCGGCAGGGAGGTGATCACGGCGATTTCCGGACATGTCGAGCATGTGATCTATTGCGGGGATGACAGGACGGCCGATCTCCTCCTGATTGCTCCCTGTACAGCCAATACGATCAGCAAGATCGCCTGCGGTATCGACGATACAACCGTAACAACCTTTGCAACGACTGCACTTGGAAGCGGCCAGCCGATTGTCCTCTCTCCTGCGATGCACCATTCAATGTACAGGCACCCGGCGGTTATGAGAAACCTTGAGATCGTACAGGAGTATGGGATTCTTGTGATCCCACCTCGTATTGAGGAGGGAAAAGCAAAAGTTGCCGCAATTGAAGAGATCGTCCTCTGGTGCGAGAGGGCGGTGTCCGGCCAGCCGCTTTCCGGGAAGAAGGTCCTTATCACCAGTGGCGCCTGCCGGGAGCCTCTTGATGATGTACGTGTCCTTACCACCCGATCATCCGGGCAGATGGGGCGCGAAATTGCCCTTGAAGCATTCAGGCTTGGTGCAGAGGTGACGGTGATCCATGCCGGCCATTTCCCGGCTGTTTTGAATATTTCAGTGGAAACAGCAGGTGAGATGATGGAAGCGGTTAAAAAAGAACTTGATCTGGGGGCAGAAATCTATATCAGTGCTGCTGCCATCTCGGATTATGCACCCAATCAAAGGGAAGGCAAGATTCCATCAGGTAGTGAGCAACAGATGATACTGCGCCCTCTCCCTAAAATTATTGATCGTGCCTTGTCTGATCCGAAGATCAGGACAATCGGATTTAAACTTGGAGATGATGCTGAAGATCTCGGACGAGAGCTTCTGAAACGGGGGGCATCACTGGTTGTTGCCAATCCCCCTTCTGTCATGGGTTCTCCTGCGGGGACATTTCTGATCATGGGGGATGGACCTGACATCGCTGTTTCAACAAAAGAGGAGGTGGCTTTCGAGATATGCCGGCGTCTGTGAAAGCGTACTCTCCCGGTCATATTTCAGGGTACTTCTCCCGGATCACCGGAGGGAGACCTGAAGATACCGGGAGCATAGGTGCCGGACTCGTCCTCAGTGATGGGGTGACGGTAACAGTGACACGATCTGAAGTCACGGATGTGTTGGTTCTTGCAGATGGGATGGCCAATCGCGGCTCCCCCCCAATCGAGGAGGCGCTTGATAGGCTTGGGGTGACTGCGACCATCGTTACAGAATCTGCGCTTCCGATCGGATCAGGCTTTGGACTTTCTGCCGCCTCTCTTCTCGCAACTATCATGGCCGCTAACAAAATCTTCTCCCTCTCAATGGGAATTTCGGAGATTGCCCAACTTGCGCACAGCATTGAGGTGGAATGCGGAAACGGGCTTGGTGATGTGGCAGCAGAGCTTGGTGGCGGCCTTGTATGCAGAACCGCACCCGGCATCACCGGGGTTACTTGTCGCCTCAATGTTGGCATGGAGCCGGTTGCGATCGTCAGCCTCGCTCCAATCCCAACACAGAACGTGCTCTCTACCCCTGCATCAATGGAGCGTGTTGCTGCTGCGTATCCCGGCAGGTGCCCGCGGGATATCGAAGATTTTTTCATTCTCTCAAGGCAGTTTGCCGAATCATCAGGTCTGATCACCGAACAGGTAAATACCATTCTCTCAGCATGTGATAATGCCGGGATCCTGGCAAGCATGACCATGCTCGGAGAAGGTGTGTTTGCTATTGGGGAGGATGCCGGGGCAGTCCTCTCACAATTTGGAAAGGTATATTCCACAATGGTAGCAGATGAAGGGCCGAAGATCCTGGAGGTAACGAGTTGATCCCCCGTGATCACCCGCGGTACCGTTCCCTTACGGTCCGGGAAGCGCTTGCTGCAGCAGCAAGAAGCGGTCTTGTCTCTCTGGAGGGACTTGCCGCTCATGGACGGGGTGAAGCATTCGACTATCTGATCGGAGAAAGGACAACAGAAAGTGCGGCAGCGGCAGAAAGGCTTGCGGCGAAGTTGATCATCTCTGCAAAGCGGCCGGTCATCTCGGTGAATGGGAACTGCGCAGCACTTGCTGCTCAGGAGATCGCGAATCTCCAGAAGGTGACCGGGGCAGCGGTTGAGGTGAATCTCTTCCATAGGACAGAAGACAGGATGCGGCAGGTTACCGACCATCTTGTTGCTCACGGGGTCAAGGTACTGACGGGCACCTGTGAGCGGCTTGTCCCGCTTGCTCATGATCGCGGCCTCTGCCTACCTGAGGGCATCGGATCTGCGGATCTGATTCTTGTTGCACTTGAGGATGGCGATCGGTGTGAGGCACTCAGGAAGATGGGGCGGATCGTAATAGCAATCGACTTAAATCCCCTCTCACGGACTGCCCGGCTTGCAACACTGACGATAGTTGATGAATTAACCCGTGCTCTGCCAGCAATCACTGCTTTCTGTGAAACTGAACGTGCCGGAGATCTCAGTGAGGTTGCAGACCCGATCGATAACAAGAAATTCCTCGCAGATGCATTGAGAGAGATGAGGGAGAGGTTAATCTGATGCTCTGGATAGAGAAGTACCGCCCCAAAGAGCTTGAGGGGATCTTAGGAGAGGAGCATATCAAAATCCAGCTCCGCCAGTTTGCTGATATGGGATCGTTTCCACATCTTCTCCTCTCCGGTCCCCGAGGGACGGGGAAGACAACGGCGCTTGACTGCTTCTTATCCCTGATCTATGGGGATTATTCCACAGAGAATGTGACTGTTATCTCTTCAGGGACGCTCTTTTCACAGGGGAGGGCGTACCTCGAGTCACACCCGAAGTTCACCCCGCTTTACCAGAAGGGCCAGAGTGTCCTCTCGAATTTTAAGCATATCGTCAGGTGGCATGCCTCACTCAAGCCCCTGAACCGGGACTTCAGGGTGATCGTCTTCGATTGCGCTGATGCGCTCCCACAGGATGCACAGAACGGCCTTCGTAGAACAATGGAGCGGTTTAGTGCCACCTGCCGTTTTATCTTTGTGACAACCCAACCGGCAGCAATAATCGACCCAATCAGATCCCGTACTCTTCCCCTCTCATTTTTACCAATAGAGAGCAGCCTTATTACATCCCGAATGCGTGAGATTCTTGCATCTGAAGGAAAAAGCGGTGCGATCCCGGATGAAGATCTCGAACTGCTTGCCATTGCTGTGCGGGGGGATCTGAGAAAAGCGATTATGCATCTCCAGGTTGCAGTCGAGCTGGGCACCCCGATTAATCCTGAGTCAATTGATGATACCGAGATCTCACGGTTTGGAGATGCGATAGTGGATGCAGTCAGACGTGGGGATCCGGGAACTGCACGCAAAACTGCCGAGAGCCTGATGATCGAGTATGGTCTCTCAGGAAGGGAGCTGATCGGGGTACTCCATCGCTCACTCAGGATCTGTTGCACCAATCCAGAGGCAACCATCCTGCTTGCAGAAGCAGATTCAAATCTCGGGATCTCAGGGAATGAATATCTCCAGATAAACGCCTTTTTAGCGAGCTTAGAGGAGTTGAAGATATGAGCAGGGCAAAGGTACAGGCACATTATAATGAAGTTGCGGAGGTCTATGACCAGCGGTATGATCTCCGGCAGGGGCGGCTGTACCATCAGCATCTCAGCAGACTGGTTCTTGATAGACTCCCAAATAGGGGTTTCCTTCTGGATCTTGGATGTGGTACAGGACTGTTTATCGATCATTATCATACGCTTGGCGGTTGCGCAGTCGGGCTCGATATCTCTCCGGGTATGGTGGGGATGGCCCGTCTCCGCTGCCCGGAATCTGAATTTCTGGTCGGGACAGCTGACGTTCTCCCGTTTGATGATGAGATATTCGACAGTGTCGCAAGCCTGCTTGCTTTTACGTACTTACATGATCCAGAGGCGATGCTGCGTGAGTCATATCGCATCCTCAAACCCGGTGGCCGGATCGCGATCTGTGCACTCTCCTGGAATATGCTCACCTGGATGGTGCCGTTTTTCTACCGGCTTGGAGAGCGTCTTGGCTATAATAAGATAGGAATGGGGGATTTCGGCGAACACTATTATACCGGAGAAGAGATGGAAAAGATGTTTTCAGAGGCTGGGTTTGTAGATGTCAGTTCAGCACGCTGCTCGTTTGCTCATTACACTCTCTCTCCACGGCTCTTTGGAATTGCGCAGCGCTGTGAGCCATTCATTGAGGCGCATATCCCCTATCTTGCCTTTAATGTCTGTGTGAGTGGAAAAAAGGAATAATTATTGGAGCCGTTTCAGTATTCGCTGTTTCTTCTCCCGTGCTGCATCTGCTGCCCGGTCAACATTCTTTTTCATCGCTTCAAAATCACCGGAATGCTTTTCCACAACCTTCTTCAGAGGCGTATATGCAGCTTCCCGAAACTGCGGTGAGAAATCTGTCTCGACTCCGTTTGAGAGGAGAATGGATTCTGCCGGCCCCTCTTCTGCCCTGCCGATGATGTCAACGGTAACTCCGGTTTTTCTGATGACTGAGAGGACTCGTTCTGCTGCTTCTGGTGGCACAACGACAAGGAGCGCGTCGATGGATACGCCAAGGTAATCAATCCCGAGTGTGTCAAGAAGCGTGAGTACACGCGGGTTGATGAGCGTCCGAATCTTCTCCTCTTCAATGAGAATCCGGCAGCCTGCTGTCTCAGCCATCTCGTAGGTGTCGCCGCGGAGCCCTCCGTTTGTTACATCGGTCATTGCGTGGATCTCAGGGAAGATTGGATCTTTAACAAGGGCATCGCAGGCACGGAGGAAATGGAGGTTGATCGTCTCGTCCACATACTCCGCATTGCCCGAATAGATTGCTGCTGTTGCTATTGTGCCTCCACCGGATCCTTCAGTCATAAGGAAGAGATCGCCCGGCATGATCTTTCTCCGGGCAGTGATATGATCTGCAACCCCGACAACACCGACACATCCGGTCATCCGGTCGCCGATCACCATGTCGCCACCGATACGGAGCGTGGATCCGGCGATGAGGGGAACGCCAAGTGCCTCTGATACGGTTGTGATCCCGGCGGTATAGTCGAAGATCTTTGCAACATCGCCATCATCTGCGACGTGAATGTCGGAGATGAGCCCGGCCGGAGTTGCTCCCATCACGTAGACGTCGCGGAGGGTTGCCCGTGTGGCATGAAAGCCTGCAAGGAAGGGAAAGTCCGAGAGGCGGGAGTGCATGCCGTCGACGGTTGCAATGATATACCGGCCGCCAGCCTGGACAACCCCGCCGTCATCCATCTCTGATACGCCGACTGATGCACCCGTGTCCCCGATGATCTGAGCGATCTTTCTGTGTGCGTAGAAGTCTCCGGTGCCTCGTGATCCGACGCCAAACTCTCCCATCGAGACGCCAGCTTTTTCATAGGTGAAGAGGTCTCCTTTCAGGCCTTCGGTGAGTCTCACTTCCTCGATTGCGGCTTGTGCAAATGCCTCTGCGTATTCAAAGGGGAGGTCCTTTATCTCGAGGATCCGATCACGGAGTCGGATGCGCAGGTCTTCATCAGGGCACCCGCCAGCCAGATGCCTGCGCACATATCCTTCAATATCCATATATGACTCTATTGATCGGGAACGGCAATAAAGGCGTGATCCTGACCACCTCAGGTGATACTGCAGGATCACAGGTCTATCAGGCTGGAGCGCATGAAACCGATCGCAATCCTGATGATATGGCAGGGTGAGTCTTCTAGTGTTTATGATCTCTCACGTGCTCCCCGCCGCCTGCACAATCGCCGGTTCTGATTCAAGCGGAGGCGCCGGCCTTCAGATTGATCTGAAGACCTTTGCTGCATATGGCATCTATGGTCTTTCAGTGGTAACAGCAGTCACGGCCCAGAATACCAGAAAGGTGACCGGGGCGTGGGTGCAGTCAGCTGATTCCGTTTCAGCGCAGATTACGACCCTCTGCGAGGAGTTTTCTGTTTCTGCCTGGAAGACGGGTATGCTTGGGGATGCTGCGGTCATTGGTGCGGTGATCGACTCACTTCCGGCGGGCGTCCCCCTTGTCCTCGATCCGGTGATCGTCTCGACAAGCGGCCACCGGCTGATCACAGAAGAAGCCCTGAGATTGTTGACAGACGGCCTGATTCCCCGTGCAACGGTCGTGACCCCGAATATCCCTGAGGCGGAGATCCTGAGCGGGATCTCACCGATCCGCTCCCTCGATGATATGCAGGAAGCGGGCTCGGTCTTCCTCTCTTATGGCGCAGATGCGGTTGTGATGAAAGGCGGGCATCGTGGGAATGATAAAAAAGCAGTTGATCTGCTTATCACACATGACCTTGAGATCACATATGAAGCTCCACGATATCCCTACGAGGTGCATGGTTCGGGATGCTGTTTTGCCTCTGCGATTGCATCAGAGCTCAGCCTGGGACGGGATCTTCCCATGGCTCTATCCGGAGCCAAGCAGTTCATAGATGGCGCAATCCGGGAAGCGATCCACCTTCCTTCGGGGGGGGCGGTGCCCAATCCATTCTGGCGGGGGGCGGTTCCCGGAGACAAATCGATCCATTAATCTGATCCAATTGACCATCATCTCCATAATGGATGCGACCGATCATGCCATCCTTGAAGCACTGATGGGGGATGCCAAAATCCCGCTTGCAGATCTCGGAAAGCGGCTCTCCATTGCTCCCTCCACTGTATTCAAGCGGATCGAGCGGCTGAAGCAGGAAGGTGTGATCGAGCGGTTTACTATTGCTATTAATCCTGAATTCTTCCCACGCCGTCTGGTTTCATTCCTCTCGATCAAGGTTGATCCCGAGTCAGCAACAGATCTGATCGCCTATCTCGCAGGGAAACAGATTGTGCGGGAGGTCTTTGAGGTGCTCGAGCCAAATGATTATCTGGTGAAGGCGGTGACAGCGGACATCTCTGAGCTGAAGACTGATCTGATTCACCCGCTCTCGGCACTACCGGGGGTTCGCGAGGTGAATACCATTCTGGCTGTAAAGAAGATCAAGGAGCAGACATATGTTGGTTAGGCTGGATATGTTGGTTAGCGTGGTTTTTATGGGAGAGAGCCATGGCTTTTGAATTTCTGCATGGGGTACTTGCGATCATCACTCTCCTGATGGGGGCGGCATTGAATGTGCTTGTGTACCTGAGCTATAAGCGTGTAAAGGATCAGACGCTCCTCCTTTTTAACCTGGGGTTATTTCTCCTGGTGATTGGTATCGTCTTCACTGATATCGTCACTATTATTCAGGGAGAGACGTTTCTCTCGTACTGGTCGATTGTGATCGCCCGCCTCTTCCAGATTGCCGGAATCGGCTGCATGATCACTGGAGTTGTCAGATAGGGAGTATCTGAGGGCATATAATTCAAGGGGGTCAAAAGAGGATGCGACTTGGATCTTCATTTGCACGGGACTGGACGATCAGCAAGACCTCCAGGTTTTTTGGGAAGAACCGGATCGCTGCCCCCCTCCTCGCCCGCCTTGCCGAAGATCCCTCTCCTGAGGTTCGCGATGCCGTCACCCGTCATACCTTTTTGATTGGGAAGGAACATGGCACCGGGTTCCGGGAGCGGGTGCAGGGTGAAGATATTCTTACGGTTGTCGAGAGCTTCCTGATCACTATCGGGGTGCCCTATGAGCGGAAGTGTGATACCGGGATCATTATCAGGACGGATTTCACTATCCCGGCCGATCATCCCCTCTGTTGCCACCTTATTGCCGGTGCCTACCTGCGGGGACTCCTCGCCGGGCTCCTGCCTGACTGGCTATCTGAGGAGGTGGATGGGGTGATCCGGTATCGATTGGTGAAATAAATTACGTAAAAACTGTAAAAAACGAAATAATATTTCCCTCTCTGGTTTCCGAATATTTTTCCTTTCTCCCCACGCCTGCCGACATAGTATTTATATAGTTCATTCCCCATTGAATCATCATACACACCGGATCCGGTTGGATTTCGGCAGTGAGGTGTACGATTATGACTATGAAGAGAAATGACGATGCGGTATCACCGGTTATCGGTGTTATCCTGATGGTCGCCATCACGGTGATCTTAGCTGCAGTCATTGCAGCGTTTGTCTTCGGACTCGTTGGCAATGTCCAGGGTGCGAAGGTTGTTGGGCTGACGGTTTCACAAACTAATGCTACATATGGTGAGATAACCTGGCAGGGTGGTGCTGATCTGACGAATATCGCTTATTGGAATGTTACATCACCAGCTAATGACGACAGTGGCGAAAACCCCCAAATCGGTGATCTTGATCTTATCGAATTTTCGCCTGGAGAAAGGGTTATTATTACTGGAACATTTAATGATGGAACAACGCAAGTCATCTTCGACAAGCAGTTCTAACCTAACAACCCTTTTCTATTTTAACAACCCCTCAACCATCCCAGCCGCCTGCTTCTCCCGCTCGCCCCCGCACTTCCTCGCAAGCGCCAGGTGATGCCGGATCAGCCACTCCAGTTCTGGATCATGGTTCATGATGTACCGGGTGCCGTGCACCGCCGCCTCGATGATCGCGTTGAAGCCCCGGTTCACCGGACGGATGGAGCGAACCAGCACCTCTTCTCTGAGCGGCGTGAG
This sequence comes from Methanocalculus taiwanensis, assembly GCF_024372745.1. Lineage (GTDB taxonomy): Archaea > Halobacteriota > Methanomicrobia > Methanomicrobiales > Methanocorpusculaceae > Methanocalculus > Methanocalculus taiwanensis. The sequence goes on along the minus strand of NZ_VOTZ01000017.1, from coordinate 10,177 downwards.
GAGGATGCTGTATGCCTCGCTGCTCTCGCCGATCACCTCTGCCCGGAAGGCAACCCATGCCTCGGCGGCGGCGAGGCGGTGTATCGGAGTGCCATTGGCCAGCTCAGTTGAAATTGTGTGCCTCATAGAGATTCCGGATAGAGAGTAATCATTCTGTCTTCAGAGAGGAGGGTGCTTGTTAGTGTCTGATCAAGCTCATACCTTACGTACTGTGGCGCAGTCTCCTCTTTCTCTAACCAGTCTCTGCGGTTCAGAAGAAACTATTTTTATATTCCCTTCCTATAGTGATAATTAATGAGACGAATTCATGTGATCGTTGATGGCTATGTCCAGAAGGTCGGCTATCGGGAGCATGTTCGCAAAGAAGCGGTTAAGGGTGGTATTACAGGGTATGTAAAGAATCTCGATACAGAGGAAGTCGAGATTGTTGCCGAAGGGAGGGAAGAGGATATTCATACCTTTATAAAAGAAATTAACATACTTCGCTACCCGATACAGGTCACCTCATGTCATGTAGAATGGGGGGATGCAACAGGTGAATGGAAGAGGTTTAACATAATCAGGGGAGATATTCAGGAGGAAACATTCGAAAGGATGGATTATGCCGGGATGATCATGCATGAAATACTGGATGTTTCAAAAGCAACCCTCGATCATACGAAAACAAGCCTTCAGTTACAGAGTCAGATGCTGGAGAAACAGGATCTGATGTTAGGGAAGCAGGATCAGATGCTCGAAAAACAGGATCAGATGTTGGAGAAATCGGATCTGATGTTAGGGAAGCAGGATCAGATGCTCGAAAAACAGGATCAGATGTTGGAGAAATCGGATCAGATGCTGGAGAAATCGGATCAGATGCTGGAGAAATCGGATCAGATGTTAGGAAAGCAGGATCAGATGTTAGGAAAGCAGGATCAGATGCTGGAGAAATCGGATCAGATGCTCGAAAAACAAGACCTGATGCACCAGACCGGGAAAGAGACAAAAGAAGAGATTGTACGTCTTCGAAAGGAGACAGGAAAATGCCTTGATGATGAATTCAAAGAGATAAAACAGAAACTTCACTCCATCGAAGATGCTCTTTCCCGGGCAGGCATTCAGGTCTGAGAGCCTCTTATTGATCTCTCCTCTCCCTTCTCCAGAAGGTGCTCAATATAGAGTTCTATTGCTTCTTTTGCAATCTCTATTGCCTCATCTATTGTTTCACCAAAGGTAATATACAGCCTGGCAGGATTGGAACAGTGACCGTGTAACCGCCTTCGGGTTCTTTACGGAGCATAATACGGTAATTCCTGAATGTCATGATTATCTCCCGGTCATAATACGAAGATATCGGGGTCTATCCTCTTCAAAGATCGTTCTATAGAATATAGATCGTCTCTCTGCTACAAAGATTCTTCCCTGATCAACTCCTCAACCATCCCCGCCGCCTGCTTCTCCCGCTCGCCCCCGCACTTCCTCGCAAGCGCCAGGTGATGCCGGATCAGCCACTCCAGTTCTGGATCGTGGTTCATGATATACCGGGTTGCATGCACCGCTGCCTCGATGATCGCGTTGAAGCCCCGGTTCACAGGGTGGATGGAGCGAGCCAGGATTTCTTCTCTGAGCGGCGTAAGGAGGATGCTGTATGCTTCGCTGCTCTGTCCGATCACCTCTGCCCGGAAGGCAACCCATGCCTCGGCGGCGGCGAGGCGGTGCATCTCTGTGCTGTCTATTATTTCTGTGGTGAATACATCGTCAGTGAGATCGCCAAATGCGGACTCGACATAGATTACCGGATCATGGATCAGGTTTGCAATAAACCAGCCGTCCCGGACGATATTTTCTGCGGTATGGCTTCCTTTAAAAAGGGCGAGCGTGTAGCGGCCGCCCCGGAGTATCACGCCCATCGGTGCGGCATTCAGGCGGGTGGTGCCGATCACCTCGTTGATGCCTTCATGAAGGATGCTATCCTGCATGATATTTGCCTCCCGGATACGTTCATCCGGAGCCTGTTCCTTTGAGTGATCCTGAAGATGATCCCCTCTCTGATCCCTTATCGGTCCCATTGCCATCCCTCAGTGAGTGCAAGATAGATCCCGGCGATGGTGATGTCGGCAAGTGAACCGGGATTGATGCCGCGGCGGATGCACTCCTCATCCATCGATTCAACAGTCCGCCGCCCCCCCAGCACCTCCTGTGCCATCGCCATCGCCTCTTCTGCAACCTCTGCATTGAACTTCTTGGCGATGAAGGTATCCATCTCCTTTGCCATCAAGCCGATGAAGAGGGGGCTGATCGCTTTTGCACCGCCGCCGGCATCATGGAGCCGGTCAGCAAAGCGTCTTGTGAGGGGAAAGCCCTCCACCCACTCGCGGCAGATCATATCTTTTGGCGCAGAATATGCCATCACATCAAGGAGTGTCAGCTGATCACGCCTGATCTGTTCTATTGAATCAGGGTCATTCACATCCAGCCCGTCAGACTCGATCACCCGGACCTGTGTCTCTGCAAATGCCTGATAAAAAAGGACTGCATCGTGAACGGTTGTTTCCTTTATGAGCCGGAGAGCGCCTGGGATATCGCCTCCGGCAATAAGTGGCATTAACAGGATAAAGGCACCGAAATGGGTGTTGCCACCCAAATGGCAGTTTGTCCTGACAACTGCATCATAGATGGCAGCGCCGATAGAGAGCTCCCCTCGCCCGACTACATCAAGGGTGGGGCGGCAGGCAATCACTGATGCGAGAAAATGTTCGAGCCGGGTATCTTCATAATCATGGCAGCGATCGACATTCCCCGGCTTTGGATATGCCGTCACTTCAAGCATCATTGCGAGCTGGGCAAGCTCAGCACGGGATGTCGGCGGGCACTTCACGGAAGATCTCCTCCATAATCTTCTCAGAAAGTCTCCTTTTATTCTTCATATATTCAGGCTTTGATAGATTGAGATTCTTCAGGGTCATATCCCGGAACATGCAGGGGGTAGATGACTTGCAGCACCATGCAAGGCTCCCAAAACACGTGTGCGCCCCATCCTGGAGAGGAGTGCCTGCAACCGAACGCCGCTTCAGGTCAACATATGCGGTTCTGTCCATCTGTATTCCTTTGAGGGCAGGCAGGAGCGGACATTCCTTGACTGGCATACAGCAGAAGGCAAGAGCCCGGAGATCACCACCGCGGCAGAGCTGCTTGGGTGCGTTGTACCAGCCGATCTCGTCAGCATACCTGCGGATGGCAGCATCCAGACCTTTGAGGGTATGCAGATCGGCTTTTCGTGCAACAGAGACGAGATCTGCGCCATGTGAGAACTGCTCCATCACCCGGTCATAGGAGTGCATTGAGTTGTTTGCGATGATCTGGAGAGGGCATGCGTTTCGGATCTGCCGGATCTTCTGGTATCCATTGTCCATCAGGTCAACATGGATGATATCTGCCCCGGCCTTCCAGAGTGCTCGTGAAAGCGTGCGCTCATCAGTAATACCTGTCCGAATCTTCACTGAAACACAGGTATCATATTTTTTTAATGCCCGGATAGTATCACAGAGATCGTGGTGATGGGTGAGCAGATGCTCCCCGGCACCCGCCTTGATCATCGGCATCTGGCGGCAATGGGCATCAATCTCATAGATTGCGATATCCCCAATCTCATCTGCAAGATGTTCAAAAGATGCTGGTGATGAGCCACGCAGGTTCATTCCAGGAACGATATCAGATCCCTCGAGTTTTTTGATCTCTGATCTGATTCCCTCGATAGGATCGGGAAAGAAGAACTCCCGTCTTCCGGCTTCAGCAAGATCATGGCTTGCGAGCACCGTCTCATCATCGATGGAGAACCCCCCGAGGAACGCAGCACCAATATGTCCACCTCGCTCCAGCGCATATGCTGCATCCACAATTCCAGCCATGGATGCCAGTGCAATTGGTGTCCTGACGATCTGCTGGTTCATCAGGAGTTCAAAACGTTCGTATGCCTCCATCATAGATTCTCTAGTATTTGAAATGATCAGGGATAGTATTTTGGATCTGCCTCCAACAGATCCAGATCGATAATACTTTTTACCTTCAATGGTACAACTCTTGTATAATGGCTAAGAAAGGCTTACTACTGGTCGGACATGGGAGTAAACTCCCACACAACAAGGAGCTCGTTGAGAGCACAGCCGCACTCATCGCAGAGAAGAACAATGGTTATATCGTCAAATCCGGTTTTATGAGCATGAATGAGCCCTCGGTAGAGGATTCAATGCAGGCATTCTCAGGTGAGGATATCGATCTCCTCGTCGTTGTCCCGCTCTTCCTTGCAAAGGGCATTCACATATTAAAAGATATTCCAGGAATCCTCGGTCTTGAAGAGGGGAAGAAGCGGGGTGTTCTGAGCCTGAGTGGCAAAGAGATCCCGCTTGTTTATGCTGACCCAATTGGTGGCGATCCTCTTCTTGCAGAACTGATGCTGAAGAATGCGGAGAATGCAATCCGCGATCACCTCTGAATTTTTTATGCGCCTGCTCGCGCTTGACACGATTCATGGCGGAGAAGTAATCGCCTCTGCCCTTCGTGAGCAGGGTTTTAGTGTTGACTGTGTGGATGTCTACCGGAGTGAAGTAGGAATCTCCCCGGAAGACGCTTTTCAGAAGGTATACTCCTGTTGTATCGCGCCGGTTCATCTTGATCCAGCATATCCCCTCCTTCATGCGGGATTACCGGTTATCACTCATCACCAGGCAGCGGGCATCCTGATTGGATCTGCAAAACCGCACCCGATGATCGAGATCACCGGGGCACGCGGAAAGACGACAACTGCATATGCACTTGCCCACCTGATGGGTAGCGTAGGTATCCTTCACACATCTTCGGGGACAATCCAGTACCCAAAAAAGCAGAAACTTGCGAGAACCAGCATCACTCCTGCAAGCCTGATTGCCCCTGCCAGGCAGGCATATGCTCTCGGAGGATGGTTTATTGGCGAATGTTCCCTTGGTGTATCGGGGATGGGGGATCTTGGCATTCTCACCTCAGCAGATGACTATCCAATCGCTGGCAAAAAGCGATCAGCATGTGCTACAAAATGCGATGCCCTCAAGGTATGCAGGCAGGTGCTTCTTCCCGATGACATTAGATTGGATCACCATCCAGATCAGCATGCTGTCGGAGATATCGTCTCAATTGAGCGGGACAGACTGATCTATGATTATGGAAGTATCAGCGGATCATTCGATCATCCCCTTCTTCATCTGAAGGGGTACTGCTATCCCCTGATGTTTGCAACTGCGGCTGCGTGCCTTCTTGGTATCGATCCAGCCCCGCTCTCTTCATTTGAACCACTGCCCGGCCGCATGCGGACAGAGATTGAGGATGGTTGTTTAATCGTGGATGCTTCAAACAGCGGGACCACATGGGAAACCACTCTTGAATCTGCAGAATATGCACGCAGGCTTCAGCCGGATAGCCCGCTTCATCTTGTTATAGGGCAGGACCAGCATGCAGTCTGTGAAAACTTTGCAGAATCTGATATCAGGCGTGCTATTGAAATAATCCATCCTGATATACTTACGCTTGTATTAATGAATCCAAATGAGGAGAGTATTTCCGGCTATCCCGGTGCCACTCTCGCCTCTTCACTTGATGAGGCAAGACGGAAGGCGCCACGGGAGCCGGGAACAATTCTTCTTCTTGCAGTAAAAACATGGAGGTAAAGATCAGATGCAATACATTCAGCCACGCCCAAGTTCCATCGTCGCCGCCCTGTATACAGTCCGTGACCTCGGAGTAGATGTCGCAGTCCTCCATGGGCCGTCCGGGTGTTCATTCAAACATGCACGCCTTCTGGAGGAAGACGGGCTCAGGGTGATCACCACATCCCTTGCAGATAACGAGTTCATCTTCGGAGGCCAGCAGCTCCTTGAAGATGTACTTCGGTACGCTGAAAAGACCTTTAATCCAAAACGGATGGCAGTTATCGGGACATGTGTCTCGATGATCATCGGGGAGGATATGCAGGCGGCAATCGACTCTTCAGGCATTACCACTCCGGCAATCACAGTAGATATCCATGCAGGGTTTTCCGAGAATATTGACGGTGTCATTGCCGCCCTTGAACCGGCTGCAAAAGCTGGCTGGATCACCGAAGATGAACTGACGAGGCAGCGCCATCTCCTTGCAAAGGCAAATGAGGTGGAACGGCTCCGTGGCGCAGCATCAAAGCGTTATATCGAACCTGAACGCGGAGATCTGAAGCATATCGCCGCACAGGCTCTCCTCGAATATGCCCGATCCGGTAAAAAAGGGATGGCGATCATGAACGCGAAGAAGGAGACCGCATACATGTTCATCGATGAGCTCTGTGCACTCCATGAGGCAGCGCCTGATGCCGATGTCACCTATCTCGCAAACCTCGGCGATTGCGGCCTTCCGAAGGTAAGGGGCGATGCTGAGAGGATCCGCACAGAAGCGCAGGAGCGCGGGCTCCCTCTCTCCATCCTTGGCTCGCTTGATGAGTACGGGGCGCTTGGAGATGATATGGGCAGCGCAATCCAGGAGAGGAATCCGGATTTCCTGTTGATTGTCGGCGTTCCCCATGCAGTGCCTGCTGAATATACAAAAGGAATCACAGTCTTCTCCATCACAAACGGACCCCGTCAGGTAGCACCATTACGTGAACTTGGCCATCAGTATGTCCTCGTCGAAATTGATCTCCACCCAAAGACCCTTGGAGTCCGATCCATTGTTGAGAGTGAATTTGGGGCTGTGCTCAGGAGCATGAAATGCGCACCCTCCTGATCTCCGGTGATCGGTCCGGATGCGGAAAGACGAGCATCACGCTTGCAATCTCTGCGATCCTTGCGAAACGAATGCCGGTGCAGACATACAAGGTCGGGATGGATTATATTGATCCCTCATACCTGACCGGTGTCACCGGACGGCCATGCAGGAATCTCGACAGCTATGTCCTTGATGCGGATGGTCTCCGCGGCATCTACTCTCATGCCGCAAAGGGGGCTGATATCTGTGTTATCGAAGGTGTCCGCGGCCTCTATGAAGGTGCAGAGGTTCTTGGAGATACCGGGAGTACAGCATCTGTTGCGAAGGCGCTTGGGGTCAATTGCGTCCTTGTCATCAATGCAAAGAGTATCACCCGGAGCGCCGCTGCGATTGTGCGGGGTTTTCAGTCCTTTGATCCTGATGTCAGCATCAAAGGTGTGATCCTAAACAATGTATCCGGTGGCAGGCACCTTGAGAAGGCAAAAGGCGCAATCGAACACTTCTGCGGAATCCCTGTTGTGGGGGCAGTGCCGAATATGCCGGAGATGGAACTCGCTATGCGGCATCTCGGACTGGTGCCGTATCGCGAGGGGAGCGAGGACAGCGCATTCTCAGATCGGATCGATACGATCACCCGTGTGATTGAGGAGTATATCGATATCGATGCCCTCCTAACACTCGCAGAAGAGCCGCGCCATCCAGGTGTCCCTCATCGCGCCTTTTCAAACAAACAGGAAGTGGATCTTCGGATTGGAATTGCCTATGATGAAGCTTTTACCTTCTACTATGCCGATCTCTTTGATCTCCTCCGCTCTGGTGGAGCAGAACTGGTCTTCTTCTCTCCGATTCACGACCTGCTCCCTGAAGCTGACGGGTATATTATCGGCGGCGGCTACCCCGAGCTGTTTGCAGAAGCGCTTGAAGAAAATGATGCAATGCGGGATTCAATCGCCAGCGCCTCAAATAATGGTATTCCGATATTTGCAGAATGTGGCGGCCTGATGTATCTCACCCGGTCAATTACAAAGAAAGCAGGCTGGCAGGGGCAGACAGATGCAGTGACCCATCAGATGTGTGGTGTGTTTCCCGGCGACACTGAGATGCCATCAAAACGGGTGCTTGGATATGTGGAGGGGAGATCACAAAACAGCCCGATGGGTACAGCTGCATTTCGTGGGCATGAGTTCCATTACAGTGAGATCAGGATGGATCCAAAACAGCAGTATGCGTTCAGGCTCTCCCGTGGAAAGGGGATAGCCTCCGGAAATGACGGAATCCTGGTGAACAATACCATTGGAAGCTATGCACATCTCCACCCTGTTGCAAGTGCCGACATGATCGCTTCATTCCTTGAGTGCTGCCGCAGATCAGGAACGAAGCAAAACTAATACATTGATCCTCTTTCCAATACTCTTACTATGGAAATATATATCGATGGAACGTTTGTTCCTGAGGGGGAGGCGAAGGTCTCGGTCTTTGACCATGGTTTCCTTTATGGCGATGGTGTCTTTGAAGGAATACGAAGCTATAATGGTCGGATATTCCGCCTGAAAGAACATATCGACCGGCTATATGATTCTGCCAAGATGATCGATATGACGGTCCCCGTCTCAAAAGAAGAGTTTGCAGAGATCATCATTGAGACCGTCCGGAGAAACGGTGTGAAAAACGGATATATCCGCCCGATTGTTACACGGGGTGCCGGAACCATGGGTCTTGATCCCCGCCACTGCCCAAAACCAACAATCGTCTGTATTGCAATGGAATGGGGTGCGATGTATGGCGATCTCTATGAGAAAGGGCTCACTGCTGTCACCGTTGCAATACGGAGAAATGCCCCGGATACGCTTCCGCCGAATGTGAAGAGCTTAAATTACCTCAACAACATCCTTGCAAAGATCGAGGCAAATTACAAGGGCGGGGATGAGGCGATCTTCTTTGATACCCAGGGACGGATATCTGAGGGATCCGGAGACAACATCTTCCTTGTCAAGAATGGGATCATCTATGCTCCCCACACACTGACAAATCTGAAGGGTATCACCCGTGATGTCTTAATTGAGATTGCGGCAAAGCTTGGATTGCAGTTAAAGGTGGTCGAGCTAGGCTTCTTTGATCTCTATACCGCAGACGAGATGATTGTAACCGGAACAGCAGCTGAGATCGCCCCGATCGTCAAGGTCGATGGAAGAGCCATCGGCAGCGGGCGGCCCGGTCCCATCACCAAGCAGATCATGGCCGCGTTCAAGACCCTCATAGATAGTGAAGGAACCCAGGTCTAATAGCAGCATTTCAGAGAGGAATCAGGTCCGGCAGGATACAGCCATATCAATATCTTTTTATTTCCAAAGGTCTACCTTGTATAGCACTTTTGTTGCATGGCTGATATAGTGTAGTGGCCAATCATGTCGGCCTTTCACGCCGACGACTGGGGTTCGAATCCCCATATCAGCATCATCTGGTTTTCAATTGAGATTTTTTCCTGAACGATCTATCCTACTATAATAATGGCGTTTCCCTTCACTTACTTACCTCTACAATGTCAAGTTTCGAATAGGATCTGTTGAGATCAGATAGTAAGATCTTTATATAATGAATGAAATTATATTGTTTGTGTTAATGAAGTATTTGACCCGGAAGTAGATGCGCTTAAAGAACACATCGTTTCTCATATACCCCGTCTTAATCACTTCTTTGAACAAGCGCAACTCAGACATTGCTTTTCAACGACAACTCATAACAAGTGGAAGATAGCATTTGACTATGTGGTGGGTCTTGTAACAGCGCCCTCACAACGGACTTTGACATCAATTGCCACATATTGCAGCTCAATAAACAATCAGGCTTTTAGCCACTTCCTTTCTCAATCTCCATGGAATCATAGGGCACTTACTACCATGATCATGGAGCAGGGATGGCGGATCATAGGGAAAAAGGGAGCCCTGGTGATTGATGAATGTGGCAATCCAAAAGCAGGAAAACACTCGGTTGCTGTCTATCGCCAATATTGTGGGAATATTGGCAAAGTAGATAACTGTCAGGTCGGTGTTTTTATGGCCTACGTCAAAGGAAATCGTCGATTGTTGCTGAATCATCGGTTGTATATCCCGGCCGATTGGATCAACGATCCCGCTCGATGTGACGCAGCAGGAATTCCCAAGGAACACCAGGTATTCAAGACGAAAGCTGAACTTGCCTACGAAATGATCGGTGAGGCGAAGAAGACAAAGATTCCGTTTACCCATATCGCCATGGATGGATTCTATGGAAAACATCCCTGGCTTCTCACACAGTTGGAGAAGGATAATGTGACCTATGTTGCCGATGTTGGGTCCGATACACGAGTATATTGTGAACCTCCTGAGTACCAGATACCCCGGAGAAAGGGCACACGGGGAAGGGTACCGATCCACACAAAAGTGGTGAATACCCGCTC
>NZ_VOTZ01000016.1 GCF_024372745.1 Methanocalculus taiwanensis | reverse complement strand
TATCCCAAATATCTATTAATCTCTCATTATATAAGGATCTATCGGTCATACGGGCGTATTTTCCGAAAAGTGGGGGTGTGTGATGTGAGTTAAGGAGAGGTCAGGAGAGGGGGTGCTGACCTGTTACTATTTTTCTATATTAAAGAGAGAGAGAAGAAGCGCCTTCTGTGCATGAAGCCGGTTCTCTGCCTGATCCCATACGGCGCTCTGCGGGCCATCCAGTAACTCATCGGTGATCTCACAGCCGCGGTGTGCCGGGAGGCAGTGGAGAACAATACATTCAGGAGATGCGCGTTTCAGTAGTGCTGCGTTCACCTGATAGCTCTGGAATGCTCTCAGCCGCTCTTCCTGCTCAGACTCCTGTCCCATTGAGATCCAGGTGTCAGTGTAGATTGCATCAGCACCCTCCGCTGCTTCCAGAGGAGAACTGTAGAAGGTAACTGAACCCTCATCTACTGCCCTGGCAACACAATCCGGATCCGGTTCATACCCGGGTGGAACAGCAATCCGGACATTCATCCCGGTTCTGATGGATGAGAGGATCAGGGAGTTGCAGACATTGTTTCCATCCCCAATCCATGCAATATCCAGTCCTGTAAGGCTGCCGAATCGCTCCTTAAGCGTCATAAGATCTGCCAATATCTGGCATGGATGCTCGATATCAGAGAGACCGTTAATAACCGGTATTGTAGATGCAACAGAGAATGCCTCTATGGAGGTATGCCTGTGTGCGCGAATCATCACAAGAGAGAGATAACGGGAGAGAACACGCGCGGTATCTGCAATCGCCTCGCCACGATCCAGCTGCATGTCGCGTGGATTGAGGTACAGAGCAGATCCTCCAAGTTCAAACATCCCAACCTCAAATGATATCCGGGTTCGTGTCGATGATTTCTCAAAGATCATCCCGAGTGTTTTTCCTGCTAGATGCGGATGAGGGATACCCAGATTACGCTCTTCTTTCAGCCGGATTGCATTGTCAATGATAGTTGAGATCTCATGGGTTGAGAGATCAAGAATTGAGAGGACGTTCATCGCAGTTCCTTCATATGATTGATTCGATCATTTAGAGTGGTATTTTTTCCGATATCCGGCCTGTATCTGATATTTCCGGTTACCGAGGATGCCGCAGCCTCAGCAATTCGTTCAGCATCTTCCAGTGTCTCCCCGACGCCAACAAATGCCAGGGAACGTGATGTACGGGTTCTGATATATCCATCCTTCTCCTCTACATTCGCATAATAGAGGAGGGCATCATGCTGTTTGGGCAGCCCAATTCTATCTCCCCCTACCGGGTTGTCAGGGTAGCCGGCAGGGACCATATATTTACATACGGTTGCTTTATTCTCAAAAGACACATCTGACTGCCGGAGATCCCCTTCAGCAACACGGATAGCGATCTCGGAGAAATCAGAAGACAGGATGGATAGGACATTCATCGCCTCCGGATCTCCAAACCGTGCATTGAATTCGATCACTTTTGGGCCTGAAGCGGTATTCATGAATTGCCCATAGAGAATTCCACGATATGGAGCACCCAAACGATCCAGTGCCGAAACGACATCATGCATGATCCTAAGAGCTGCTGCATATTCGGCACCTTCCACAAAGGGCAGTCCATGATCAGGCATGCTGTATGATCCCATTCCACCGGTATTTGGTCCGGTATCGCCAACAAATGCACGTTTATGATCCTGAACAAGAGGCATTGGCACAAGAGAATTACCATCTACAAATGCCATAAGGGTAAACTCCTCACCGAGGAGCCGCTCCTCAATGACCATGCCTCCCTGAATGGAACGGGCATATTCACACGCTCCTGCACGGTCGACCTGTTCTCCCATCACCTTGACACCTTTTCCTCCAGTGAGGCCGATGGGCTTGATGACGACATCCTCCTCATGAGAATTTATGAAGAGAGCCGCTTCCTCTGGATCAAAAAAGATGCGATATGCGGGCAATCCATCAATCTGATATTCTTTCATCAGCCTTCTGCAGAAGGCTTTGTCGGTTTCAATCTGTGCTGCTGCCCGGGTGGGTCCAAGGCATCCGATTCCACAATCAAGCAGGGCATCAGAAACCCCGGCATGTAATGGGGCTTCAGGTCCAATCACCGCATAGTCGATCTGCTGTCGTCTGGCATAGCTGACAATTGCATCACTATCTGTCTCGCTTGCGATCAAATAATCACGGCAGAGTGCAGTAATACCAGGATTTGCTGAGGACATCACAGCATAGAGGACCGACTCTGGATTGCAGGAGAGTGCTCGTGCAAGTGCGTGCTCCCTTCCGCCACCACCCACAACCAGGTAATTCATGGTCATGTATTTGAACCCTTCTCCTAATATACTATCACTTTTTCAGGAGTTCACTCACCCGTGCAAGCGGAGTGAGTAGTACTCCCAGTTCCTGCAGACGCTCCTCTGCTCCCTGTTCACGATCGACAATGGTGACAACCAGATCAACTGTTGCCCCAGCACTCCGCAACTCTTCAACGCCATATATGGCAGAACCACCGGATGTTGTGACATCCTCTATGAGAAGCACCCTTCTGCCAGAAACATTTCCAATAACCCGCGCAGACTTTCCATGATCCTTCTCTGTCGCACGGATGATCGCATAGGGCTTGCCTGATGCAAGTGAAACGGCAACTGCAAGCGGAACACCTCCGACGGCAACGCCTGCAACACAATCAAAATCAAACTTTTCTGAGACTATACGTCCGATTGCAGAAAGCAGATCCGGTTTTGTCACAGCCTGTTTGATATCCACGTAATAGGAACTCTGCTGACCGGATGCCAATCTGAAATCCCCAAATTCGATCGCATGATACTGGATCAGGAGAGTTGAAATATCGTCTACCATGGTACCTCTTTTATTCCAAGTATATAGCCAATAATATTTGTTCCCCGGTGCAGGACCGGGGTGAGGATCAGGATTGCAAGAGCTATCGGGAGTGTGATTACTGACATTGCCCAGATGGGATCAAAGATGAAGACGAGGATAAATGCGCCGATTACGAGATCAAACTGATCGGCAATCGGCCACTTCTCACCTCTCCCGACACCCCTTCTCCTCTTCAGAAAACTTTTTCCGAGATCCCCAAGAAGCGCACCGATTGCAAGAAGAAGAACCGAGAGGAGCGTGTGTGCAGGGAGATAACCGATATTCGCATATGACTGTATCAGAATCTGTATGAGCCCGATTGCAATACCCCCACAAATCCCGACAATAAGACCTCTGATCGTCTTTCCGTCACCAAAGATCCTTCTTCCATCGCTCCAGCAATGTCCTCCATCGATAGGCTTCCCACCACCAAGTGCAGCAGCAACAGGGTTGGGGAGATATGCGGGTAGCATTATCCATATGGCAGAAATTCCAATGATGAAAAGCGAAATGATACTGATACTGCCCATATCCTATGTACTATGGTGGAAGGTTTAAAAAATACTGTATCACATACTTACACTGAAGGTATTGCGGGTGAGTGAAGAATGTTGATTAAAAAGACAAAAGGAATCTGCCCGATATGCAAAAAGGTGCTTGATGCTGATCTGACAGATGAAGATAATGCAGTATGGATCTCTCGTATTTGTCCCGAACATGGTCCCTTCAGATCATTATACTGGTCAGATTCAGCAATGTACCACCGATTCGATGCCTTTAATGCGATCGGTTCAGGGGTGTTAAACTCCATACAGAAAGAAGAATCAAGAGGATGTCCATATGATTGCGGCCTCTGCTCCGAACACAGATCAGGAACCCTGCTTGCCAATGTGGATGTCACCAACCGTTGCAACCTGAATTGTGATTTCTGTTTTGCAAATGCCCGCGCGTGCGGCTTCATCTATGAACCTTCAATGGAGCAGATAGAGGAGATGTTCCTCCTCCTCCGATCACAGAAGCCTGTGCCTCCACCAGCCATCCAGCTCTCCGGGGGCGAGCCGACAATGAGAAAAGATCTCCCCGAGATCGTCAGAAAGGCTAAAGAGTACGGATTTAACCAGGTACAGATCGCCACAAACGGAATCAGGCTTGCACAGGATGAAAAACTGGTAGCAGAACTGAAAAGTGCTGGTGTTTCAACAGTATACCTTCATTTTGACGGAGTTACCAAAGAGACAAATAACCTTCTTGAGATTAGTAAAAAAGTCATAGAGAACTGTCGCAGGGAAAAAGTCGGGATCGTCCTCGTGCCGACAATCATAGGCGGGAAGAATAACCATGAAGCAGGCGCAATCATCCGCTTTGCCGCAGACAATATCGATGTAATAAGGGGTGTGAATTTCCAGCCGGTTGCGTTCACCGGTGCTGCAAGTAATGATGATATAATGAAGGAGCGGATTACCATCCCGGATCTTCTCAATGGAATAGAACAGCAGACAGAAGGTGTATTGAAAGCAGAAGACTTCTACCCGATCCCGTGTGTTGAGCCGATCATCGATCTCGTCGAATCATATACCGGCCGCCCGCAGATTCAGTTTACCGCCAATCCTCATTGCGGGGCAGCAACATACCTGTTTGTCACCGACCATGGCCTGGTCCCGGTGAACAGGATGGTGAATGTGGACGAGTTCTTTGAATCGATTGATACCATCGCACAAGGGTTGAAACAGAAAGGAGCCATCAATAAATATCGAACACTGCTTGAGGGAGTAAATCACCTCCGTACCACCATGAAAAAGGATAATCAGGATAGGATTGATTTCTGGGGGCTGATTACAAATGCCCTGATCCACCAGAATTTTGATGCGCTCAGAAAGTTCCACTGGAATGCGCTCTTTATAGGGACGATGCATTTCATGGATAATTACAATTATGATATAAACAGGGTAAACCGCTGCTGTATCCATTATGCAACCCCGGATGGGCGGATTATACCATTTTGCAGCTACAATAGCGGCCCAATATGGAGGGAGCAGGTCTGGAAAGAGCACGCACTTGGACCTAATGATGAGGCTCATTGATTTGGGAGTGAGTATACAATGATCAGGATAATCCCAAAGCCAACCGATACGCCAGGAGATAATTCCACGCAGATGGTTCTTAGTGCCCTTGATGAGATGGGGGCGGACTATGACATTCTCACATTACGAGGATTGAATCCATTCCAGATTCCCTGCCAGGGGGATCTGATATGGGTCTGCGGCATTCGCCAGGACGGTATCGAGTTTGAACAGCTTAAAGCCCTTTCATTAAAAAACCGGCTTGTTAACACACCGGATGCAATTGTTACCTGTGCAAGCAAGGTTCTGACGTCCGCCCTCCTGATACATCATGATGTGCCAACACCAGAGACCATCTTTACCGGTTCAAAAACAGATATTGAAGTATTTCTTGGAAGGCATGGCAAGGCAGTCTATAAACCAGTATACGGGTTTGACGGCGATGGCATCTTTCTCTTCTCAGATGTCTCCGACCTGGCAGATCCACCCTACTACATTCAGGAGTATGTCCAAAATGATCGTGATTTTCGAGTCTTTGTCATCGGATACGATGCGGTCGGTGCGATATACCGCCAGTCACCTCACCTGACCCATAATATCCATAAAGGAGGGACAGGCACACCTGTTGAGATCGATCCTGCAATGAGGGAGATCGCAGAAGCGGCGGCACGCGCTATCGGAATAGATTATTGCGGTGTCGATCTTCTTAAAAGAGATGACGGCGGGTATACAGTTCTGGAAGTGAATGGAACACCAAACTGGCATTGCATGGATGCCCCGATACCCCGTCTCATCGCCGAGTACCTTGTCAGAGAAGAAAATAAATAAATAAATCTAAATTTTTTTACTGGGCGCACTCGATCTCTTTGAGCGTCTTCTCAGCAAGCTCCCTCATTCTGGAGGATATTCTGCCGGAAGACCCAAGTTCTGCATCTTTCATTGCATTTGCAAGTTCAGTTGCAAGAATGAAGATTGCATATTTATGTTCCAGTTTGCTCTTATGAACCTGTGAAGGGTTGATCTTCAGGGCCTGGTACTGTGGAAATGTAATATTTGGACTCTTTTCTTCAAAGTAATCCTTGATATCAGATAACATCTGGTGTAGTGCGATCAACTCATCTTTATGCATCGGATCACCCGTAAGTACAATCGTGATGGCAGGGAATAAAAGAGTATGGATTAAAAGACAAAATTTAAATAGATTTAAATGTTCACCATACGTAAAGTTGTTGGTCTTTTCACAATACCTAAAAACTCCCGCGCTGCTATGAATTCCAATCCCTTTTCGGCTGCAAAATCCAGCATCTTCTGATCTACGACCTGATCGAGGAGAACACCGGCACTCTCTGCCCCATACTCCTTGAGGAGATCACAAAACTCCCCGGGTTGAAAGTCCCGTATAGTCGAGAGATCGGGAGAGAGAAACCTTCCCAGCCCGCTACCCCGGATTGCCCCGATATGCCAGCCAAGTGTGGCATTCCCCCCATTCTCGATCGGAGGCATCGAAACAGCAGGAATAGTTGTTCCATCACCTGATCCTGACACCGGTTGAATCTGCTCTTCTCCAATAGAAGAAGATACAGGATGTTCCCCTACGCTTCGGAGGTCTGATTCCTTCTCTTCTGAGATATTTGGAGAATAGGGATAGAGGGTTGATTGTGATTCATGGTTTAAGGATACCTTCCGGATATCCCGCTCAACCTGATCGCGTACATATTCAACCGGCACTTTATTTCTCAGGGCTTTGACGATCTCCTTTCTGCTGAGATCTTCGACACTCTTGCCCCTTGGCGGATAAGCAACAAAATCGATATCCGCTATCTGGAGAAGCTCCCGCAGGATCAGTTCCCCTCCCCGATCTCCATCCAGAAAGACTGTTGCCGTCTTCTTCTCACAGAGGCTGACGATGATTTTAGGGACGTTTGTTCCTTCCACGGCAACACTATTCTTGATCCCATACCGGAGGAGATTCAGAACATCCGCTCTCCCCTCAACAATGATAATTGCATCCGATTCTTCAACATTGGGACCAGCCGGAACGCGCTCTTCACCAAGTGACCTGACCTTTTCAATCCGAATCGACTCACGGACCTCATCAAGAAGATCCTGGGAATCGATTGAATCCTCTTCAAAAGCATCAAGAAGAAGCTCTTTTGCTCGCTCGATAATCTTCTTCCGTTTTGCCACCCTGATGTCCTCTATGCACTCAACATGGACATGTGCAACACAAGGGCCGACACGGTCAATAGTCTCAAGCGAGGCGGCAAGAATAGCGGTTTCTGCCCTGTCCAGAGATGATGCAATAAAGATATCGCCTGAGGTCTCTCCCCGCCTGCTCACTATCTGGACATCAATTCTCCCTACCCTTCCAGTTCTCTGGAGATCCCGCAGATCGAGATCTTCGCCGAGCAACCCTTCTGTCTGGCCAAATATGGCCCCGACTACATCGGGTTTATCGACCACCCCCTCTGTTTCGAGATGAATCTGAATAAGATACTTTGTCGTATCTGGTGAATACATGTAAACGCACCTCCATCGATCATGCAATACTTTCTGCGCTTGATCATAGGCAATATTTCATAAGGTTTTGCCATTACTTAAACTAACCCATGGTACAATTGAAAGGAAACTATACTAGTCAGACAGCATCTCATGAGAGGTTCTCGGGGGCTTTTTTGAGGTTTTGATTGATTCGGTTAAAAAAGCGGTTCGAGTATTTCTAGTGCCCGGAGATTGTTCATGCCAGCTATCTGGATCACCTTTCGCGTAGACTGGTGCCCTGACAGAATACTCACGGCAGATTTAGGTACACCCATAACCTGCGATATGAGATCGATGATCGCTGCATTGGCACGCCCCTCGACAGGCGGCGCGGTGATGGCAATGCCTATCGCCTTTCGCCAGCAATTATATCCAGCAGGAAATACATTCCTTCCCGACCCCGCATGCACTTCAAGAGATATCAGGAGTCCATCGCCTGAAATTCTGAGCGCATCCTTATAAGAAGCCATACGTATTGTTGGGTAATGTCACCCGGTGATAACTGATTTCGGTCACTGGTGGCTGTTGCCGTTCCTCCCGCATCAAACCCGTCACCGGGTGGTGCCTGTCTCGCAGACGGGTTGTCCCATGGATCATCTCATGACATACGTCATATGGATCACCTGGGGACCTATGAATGCGAATGTATTGGCACATTATTCTATTAGCTCCGATGGATGATAACCTCTTCCCGGAATCCAGTTTCCGGGTTCATGCGAGTACTCTCCATCACAATAGGCAACCCTGCCGCGGCTGATGACAAGAGAGGGAAAGACCCCCATCATCCCCTCGTACGGAGTCCAGCCGCACCTCGAATGGAGGTTCGTTGGATCTATCATTTCAGGGTCCATCGCATAGAATGCAAAATCTGCCCGTTCCCCGGTTCCAAAACCTGCTGGCGGGATTCCAAGCACCCTGCATGGTGCAATAGCCGTCTTCTCTATGACAGAAGAGAGTGTTATGGTTCCCTTTGAGACCTCGTTCATCAACAGGGGGAGCATCGTTTCGACCCCGGGGAGACCGGAGGGGGCATCAGAAAACATCACCAGCTTCTCCTCCTTTGTATGAGGAGCATGGTCGGAAGCGATCAGATCGATCTCATCCCATGATGAAAAGAGCGCTCGCCTCTCGGATTCTGGACGCAGGGGAGGATTGACCCGACCAAATGTATCGTCCTCTTCAAAATGCTCAATTGAGAGGAAGAGGTGATGGGGTGTCACCTCTTTTGATCCTGGCGCAACTGCAAGCGATTGTGCTGAGCTGATATGGCAGATATGCGGCCTCATGCCGGTGGGAATTACTGATCCTATCTGCTGAAGGGATCGTACCTCACCCTCAGGTGACCGGATAGTATGATGATCCAGAAGTGTATCAGGAGATCCCGGGAGAACCTCTTCACAATGGATGGTGGCAAGGGCGCCAAGTGAATGAATCGCCCGGAGTGCGCAACGCAGTTCCTCAAGCGTGAGAGCATCACCATAGCTTGAAGGGGCAGCAAAGATCTCACCGAATGCCAGGGCGCCTGCGGCCCAGAGAGGTTTTGGGTCTACACCCGGTGAGACGCCCCCGTTCACTGCGAATGAACAGAGGGCGCCAGCCTGTGCCTCCCGGATTCGATCCAGATAACGATCCTTTGAGATGAGGGGCGGGAGGGTATTGGGCTGATCAACGACCAGCGTAACCCCTCCGGCGAGGGCAGCCATCGTCCCGGTACGCCAGTCCTCTTTGGCAGATTGTGTCCCGCCACGCATATGGACATGCATATCGGTTGCTGCCGGTATACAGAGGAGACCAGCACACTGAATGTCTTCATCCGCATTTCCTGCACTTCCAATATGAACAAGAGCTCCCTCATGGAAAGCAAGATCTGCCACCCTGCCATCAGGCAGAGTGGCATTCCGCAGAACAAGATCTAACATACCCTTGGCACCGGATCTCCAAGCGGTGGTTCGATAAAACGCTCTCCGCCGATACTGGTCTGCATCACCACTCGTGAACCGGAAATGACCTCTCCGATGATTGCTGCATCTGCACCGGTAGGATGAGATCGTATGGCCGAAAGGATAGCATCTGCATCTTCGGGAGCAATACCCATTATGACTTTTCCTTCATTTGCCACCTGAAGGGGATCAATTCCAAGAATATCTGCAGCCGATCTGATGCTCCGGCGGATTGGAACCTTCTCTTCATCAAGAAGAATTCCAACTCCGCTCTTGTGTGCCATCTCATTGATAGCAGCGGCAAAACCGCCCCTCGTTGGATCCTTCATTGCATGAATGTCGCCGGCAGCGAGAGCACGCTCAATAATCGGCCAGACCGGTGCTACATCAGAATGGAGTGTTTCTCCAAATTCGAAGCCCTCACGGTAGGAGAGGATTGAGATGCCATGATCGCCGAGTGTGCCTGAAGCTATGATGAGATCTCCTTCCTGAAGGGTGCTGTCACGCACAGGGCGAAGAGCTATCCCGATACCGGCGGTATTAATGATTATTCCATCAAGAGAGCCCCGTTCCACCACCTTGGTGTCACCTGTCACAATACTGGCGCCTGCCTCGCCAAGCGCCTGATCCATTGAGGCGACTATACGCGCTAGATCGTCAACAGAAAAACCCTCCTCTATGATCATCGCAGAGGTGAGGGCTATCGGACGGGCCCCCATCACAGCAAGATCGTTTACTGTGCCACAGACAGATAGCCTACCTATATCGCCACCGGGGAAAAACAGAGGGCGAACCACATGCGAATCGGTTGTGAGGACAATATTGCTGCCATTGATGGGTATGATAGCTCCATCATCAAGGGATTCAAGACCAACACCACCGGCATTATTATGCGAAAAAGCCGTCAGAGTCCTGAGGAGTTCCCCCATTACCTCTCCGCCGGCGCCATGCATCAGATTGACTTTCATTCTTCACCTGTATCTATCTCGATATTCTTCACAACGATCTCTTTTCCGGCAATAAGTGTAGGGAGTTTTCCACAATCCGGACAGACATAGATC
This sequence comes from Methanocalculus taiwanensis, assembly GCF_024372745.1. Classification (GTDB taxonomy): domain Archaea; phylum Halobacteriota; class Methanomicrobia; order Methanomicrobiales; family Methanocorpusculaceae; genus Methanocalculus; species Methanocalculus taiwanensis. The sequence goes on along the minus strand of NZ_VOTZ01000016.1, from coordinate 47,428 downwards.
TCTTCTCCCTCATATCCGCATACACACCGGGTCTTCGGAGGGATGATCTCACATACAATCTCTGCTCCACTCATTACCGGATCATCGACCGCAAGGGTCTCAAAAAGAAAGGAGACCTGGTCAGGATTGATCATAGCCATCCTGCCGAAGTTCACTATGATCCTTGTGACATGAATGGCATTATGGTCAAGGGCCGTTCTGCGTGCCGTTGCATAGATATCATAGGCTATGCCATATTCATGCATCAGGCACCCATTGCCTCGTAGACCTGCCGGAATATCTCCCGCGTTTCCAGTCCTTCCTCACGTGAAAGCCGCTGGATTGCAAACCCGACATGAACAAGGACAAACTCCCCTACCTTCACGTCAACAAGATCGAGCCTGACTTCATGCTGGAGATCGCCGAAGTCGACGAGGCCGATGTTGCCATCTCTGATCTCAATAACCTCTGCAGGTACTGCGATACACATGAACCTTTCCTCAGATCCTCTTGTATCCTCAAAGTGATAAAGAGAACGAATGTGGCTGATAAATAAGTGAGGATTGACAGAAGAGAGGAGTGATAAAAAACGCCGGGGGAGAGATTTGAACTCCCGAGGTGCAACACCAGTGGCTTTCAAGGCCACCGCCTTTCCGGACTAGACTACCCCGGCCCTTATACAGATATGCTCTTTTGAAATAAGAGATTATGGTTTCTTCACCATACAAGCGATAAGAATCGCAAGTGCGATAAGGGGCAGAAGGAGAAACGCCGGAGACTCTTCTGCGGGCATCTGGCCAGAAGCCTGAAGATCCCCAAACACATCCGAGGGAGTAGTACTCGCAGTCAGTGAGACGATGTTCTGGCCATAGAGGTGTACAGTTCCCGTCCCATCTCCATCCGGATATGCCCTGATCCGGACAGTGCCTCCTCTTCCTTCAATCATAAACGATTCAGCTTGATCAGACCCATACTCGTTGATGATATGCTTATTTCCGGATTCATCGATATACTCGATCACCCAGTCAACCCCAAGTGAAGTGCTGAGGGTTGCCGGACCGGCTTGTGTCTGCATCACAAAAAAGGCAGGGCTCTCCCGTGACGCTGAAGCGCTTGCTGAGATGATCGTAGGGGGAGGAGTGCTTGTCGGGATGGCCGGGGTTGCGATCCCCTCCCTGATTACCTGAATCTGCACCGTTCCGATCAGCCCTCTCCGATCGGCAATACGGGCAGAATACATCCCTGCCCTGTCGATGGAGATCTCCTTATAGAATCTGCCAATCTGATCGGTCGATATCCACTGTGGACCAAAATATGTGCCTGAAGGGCCATAGACTGTCAGTTCAATCCCCATATCACCGAGCCCTTCGACCTTTCCATTGACTGAGAGCCAGCCATCGTACTCCTGTTGAACCGGGGATATCATGGTCAGGAGGAGGCTCCGATCGGTTAAGTGGTAGAGGAACCAGTTCCGCGGTTGTGTAACCTTGTAATAGTCAGGTGCCTGAATTTCAAACCTGTAATCACCTTCTCTGAGCCCCGTAGTATCAAATTCTGTTGAAAACCCACCCCCTGCCTGAACGACCATTTTTCGGGTTATATAATAACTGCCCGGCCCGGTAACGGTGAGAGTCATCGTAACGCCCGGAGGGATATTCTGGGAGATTCCGCTGATGGTGATTACCTCACCAACATTCCCGTTAATGCTACCCGAGTCTCGCGGCGGCCCGATAAACTGGAAGTTATATGCTCCTGCTGCCGTGACGCAGAAGAGAAGCAGGATACATACAAGTGCGATCTTTTTCATGGACGAGATATAATCAGTATATGGTTTTAATGGTATCCCGAACAGTTGAGAAGCCCCTCGCTTCATGGATGGGGGAAGACAGGATAGAGGGCGAGGTAAGGAGAACACTTACCATTATTCTGAAGTCCGGAGGATGCCGCTGGAACAGGTGCAGGATGTGTGGATACCGGTTTGAACGGTACCATACAATGGATAAAAACGAGCTTACAGAACGAATGCTTTCCCAGATAAACTGGATCGAAGGGAATTACCGCTCTATTGACTACGATGCGGTAAAGATCTTTACCTCGGGGAGTTTCTTCGATCAGGACGAAGTACCACTTGAGGTAAGAGACAGGCTTGGAAAGCTGATCCGGGGAAAAATTGTCATCGCCGAATCCCGTGCAGAATACATTGTATCACCTGAGATCAGTTCTTTTCTCGACCTGATCGATTGCGGTGATCATGAGATGCCACTCTATGTTGCAATCGGGCTTGAAACAACCGATGATCGGATCAGGGAGAAGTGTATTGATAAGGGGATGACATTTGGAGATTTTGTAAGGGCAGCAAAAACAGCTGATGAGGCAGATGTCGGCGTCAAGTCATACCTCATGATGAAACCTCTCTTCCTTACCGAGAAGGAGGCAATAGCAGATATGAAGACCTCTATCCGTGAGGCGGCACCATATTCTGATCTGATGTCGATGAATCTCTGCACAGTCCAGAAAAGAACAGATCTTGAGTATTACTGGAAGCGGGGGGCATATCGCCCACCATATCTCTGGAGTGCCCTTGATGTCCTCCTCTCAACAGATGAGAATGTCAGCTGCGATCCGGTTGGAGGTGGTTTTGCACGAGGACCTCACAACTGCGGTGAATGTGATCGTGAGATAAAAAAAGCGATCGATGCATACTCGCTGAGCTATGATCGGAGCCTGTTAGAGGCAGTATTTGATACGGAATGTGCGTGTAAGGAAGAGTGGCGGTATGTTCTCGAACATGAGATGCCCTGGTGCATGCCGCTCACACGATAAGAAATTTTTATTGAATTATTTCTTTTTTTGCTGGAGTGCTGCATGGAGAGCAGGAATGAATGTCCCTGCATCTGATACGACACCTATCGCCTGGCTGGTACCGCGATCCATCAGTTTTGTCACCGACGCGGGATTAATATCGACACAGATGGTCTTCACATAGGAGGGCAGGCAGTTCCCAACCGCAACTGAATGAAGGAGCGTTCCGATCATCAGCACCATTCCGCAATCCCCAAGATGCGCCCGGATCGCATCCTGTGCTGTCACGACATCTGTTATCACATCGGGGAGCGGCCCATCATCCCTGATCGATCCGGCAAGGACATACGGGATACCGGCTTTGACGCACTCGTACATTATACCTCCGGTTATTACGCCGGATTCAACGGCTGCTGCAATCGAGCCTGCACGCATCACTTCACTGATGGCGTAGAGATGATGCTTGTGGCCGCCTGTGACGAGATCACCGGTTTTAAGATTCATTCCAAGTGATGTCCCAAAGATATTATATTCTATGTCATGTGTGGCAAGGGCATTTCCACTGAAGAGAATGTCGATATATCCTTCCCTTATGAGGGCGGCGAGGGCATCTCCTGCCCCGGTATGGATAATCGCAGGGCCACCGACGATGGCAACCTTCAGGCCAAGGGATTTTACTTTGAGTAGCTCTTCTGCAATCTTTCTGACGATCGTCTCACTGGGACGCTCGGATGAAACCTGTCCATGCATAAACTCAAACATGCCGATCTCCCTGGGTCTTTCAGGGTAGCTCACCCGGACACCCCCTTCGCCGATCACCACGTAATCTCCTTTCCGTAATTTTGAAAGCGGAGTACAGAAAGCACGCGAAGATTCCATATCAACGACGATTAACACATCCATCTCAATATTCTCAACAGGAATCCATTCATCGTTGTACCGGACAGATGTCGGATGATTGGTTGTTGAGTAGAATCCCTTTGGGATTACACGGTCGGCTTCTGCGGGAACGAGCCGGACATTTTCTGCCTCGATCAGCCGAACACCAAGGCGATGTAGCTCACTTGTTATTAAATCGAGTTTTTCTTCTGTGGCAGCAGATACACGGAGCCTGGCATAGCTTGGATCGGCCTTCTTCTTCCCGACATCAAACATGAGGATCTCAAAGTCTCCTCCCATATCCATGATGCGGTCAAATACGCGGGTCATTATTCCCGAATCAATTATATGACCCTCTACCTCAATCTCCCGCGAATGGTTCATATATAATAGTCAGCAGTGGTCGTTATATGCATTCTGACGATTCATCAGGGGTATTGTGGGCCTGATGCGAATCTTTCATGAGAGAATGGAAATGCGTTTCAAGCTTTTCAAGTTCAGATCTGGTATTTACGTTGAAGACAAGCCCGGGTTCATTGAGGAGAAGCTGGAGTTCAGGCTGCTCTTCATGGATACATGAACCATACAGGATATTGAGCCCGGCCGGGCTTGCCGGTACGCCTTCAATAGTTGCCTGGTACCGTGGTTCTGTCCCAAAATGATCACAGAAAGAAACAGGGATCCATGTTGAACAGGCTGGCAATTTGGACTCGATGTAGGCATCCATCACCGCGCGGATTGTATCGGCGCGAAGGCAGGGTATGTCAGATACGGAGATAAAGATCGCACCATCTTCTTCAAGGAGCATCACTGCCCGGGCAAGATCATTCAGATACCCCTCTCCATCGGTGGATACAAATGTGATCTGGTTTGCCCTGCACCAGTTTTTTGTGTAGGGTGTTTTCATCGATGTTACGACAATCGGATCAATATCAGCTTCCAAAAATGCATCGATAACCCACTCGATCATCGGTCTCCCGGCGATCCTGACAAGTGGCTTTTCCCCCATACCAAGGCGGGATCCCTCACCGCCTGCCATAATTAAGGCGCGCATATCGATAAAGCCTCAATGAGAATCCTGTTCTCCTCATGTGATCTTACTGCAACCCGTATTGATTCAGGAAGACCAAATGATCGACAGTCCCTGACAAGGATACCCTCATTCAAGAGGGCGGACGTAAGATCGGAGGAATTCATTCCAGCATCAATAAGAATATAGTTTGCTGACGAAGAGTGGGGTGCAAGTCCGATTGAGCGAATTGACTTGGTGAGAAAATCACGTTCTATTGCAATCTTCCTGCGTGATTCTTCAAGATCAGGAATGTGCCTGATAGCCTCGATTGTATAAATCTCTGCATACCTGTTTACAGTCCAGGGGGGACGCGTCAGCTCGATCGCCTCGATAAGCTCGGGATCACCAAATCCAAAGCCAAACCTGATTCCCGGAACAGAGAATGCCTTTGTAAGCGACCTGAGAATAAAGAGATCAGGATCCCGGTGATTCACCAGACTCTCTTTTGGATCAGAGAGATCAATAAATGCCTCATCGAGAAAGAGTGATGAACCTTCTTCTCTGCATGTGTCCAGCAGATTCACAATCACGTGCTTTGTGAGGAGTGTCCCTGTCGGATTGTTTGGATTGCATAGGTACCTGATATTAACTCTTTCATGAGGATTGTCCGTCACCGACCCGCCGGCAAGGCGGACCGATTGCGCATACTCCCCAAATGTAGATCTTTCAATAAATGCAGTTGTGCCGGGTGGTGCCATCACCTGTGCAAATATCCGGATGAGTTCCACAGAGCCGTTTCCAACCGTGATCTCATCTGGATCTCTTGAATAGACCGATCCTATCGCTTCTTTCAGATCAGAGTAGGTATCATCGGGATAATCGCCAAGGTCGCAGTCCTCAGGCCTCCATTCAACATGCGGGGGGAAGGGATTCATACTGGCACTGAAGTCAAGTATCCCATTCCGAGACTTCTGTTTACGCAGCTTCCTGATTATTCCACCATGCATCTGCCTCTTTGGCATACGTTTGATCTTCATATGACCAGCCACCCTGAAGAGATGATGTGACAGGAATTTTCAAAGAAAGCAGGTTGATTCATACTCAATTAATTTTGCATTGATCTGAATAAAAGGGTTCTGAAAGGGCTGAATGAAATGAATTTCATGATAATTCGTAAGCTATATATACATTAAGGATATATCTACATTCATCTGATTAGTTAGATCAGACGATTGTACGCTTAATGTCTGACAATTAGCGAATTAAAGTATGACATTTGTCTGACAGGAGTGAAAATGGACAGGATCACAATCCGATTACCAAGACAACAGGTCGAGATGCTGGAGAGACTGGTAGCGGCCGGTGAATTCCCTACAGTATCTGAAGCGGTGCGATATGCAGTACGGGAACTTGTATCCAGACACGGAGATCGGGTAATTCGGGAGAGCGATCAGGTCACGTCTTTAAAAATTTAATAGAGGGGTTGTAGTATGCAGACAATCATAAATGAAGCTTTAAAACACGCTGAACTTGAGAAAGACCGTGTAAAGTCATCGATCATTGATGATGACGAAATGCTTGGCAATCCACGTATTGTAATCATCGGGTGTGGCGGCGCAGGCAATAACACAGTTAACCGGCTTCACCACATGCAGGTGAATGGCGCTGAGACGATTGCAATCAACACGGATAAACAACATCTTGACATGGTCCAGTCCGATAAGAGAGTCCTTATCGGCAAATCCCTGACAAAGGGTCTTGGAGCAGGAGGCTTCCCGGATGTCGGAAGACGCGCAGCAGAGATGGCAAGGCCCACTCTTGAAAACCTCCTGGAGTCAGCTGATCTCGTCTTTGTCACCGCCGGAATGGGCGGAGGTACCGGAACAGGATCTGCACCAGTCGTAGCACAGATTGCAAAAGAGCAGGGTGCAATCGTTGTTGCAATGGTGAGCTACCCATTCCAGGTCGAGAAGGCGCGCATGCTGAAAGCTGAAGAGGGCCTGGAAGCAATCCGGAATGCAGCAGATTCGGTGATCGTCCTTGACAATAACCGGTTGAAGAATTTCGTCCCGAACCTCCCGCTCGGGCAGGCATTCTCAGTGATGGATCAGCTCATTTCAGAGACCGTCAAGGGAATCAGCGAAACCATCACCGAACCTTCGCTCATCAATATCGATTATGCAGATGTTCGTGCAACAATGAGCAAGGGAGGCCTTGCCGTTATGCTCGTCGGCGAGAGCAAGCAACAGAATAAAGCAGATAGTGTCGTTCGCGAATGCCTTGACCATCCACTGCTTGACATCGATTATCGCGGAGCAACAGGGTGCCTCATCCATATCACCGGCGGTAGCGACCTCACCCTTCATGATGCAGAAGAGATCGCCAGCCAGCTGACCTATGAGCTGGATCCGCATGCAGATGTGATCTGGGGTGCGCGCGTCAGGAGCGATTATGAAGGCAAAGTCCGCGTAATGGCAATTATGACCGGCGTCCAGAGCCCACAGATACTTGGCGGTCTTCCAAGCCTTTCAATGCAGTCAACACGCTCCAGAAACGAGCCGGTTGTACAGGGAAGGAGCCTTGGGCGAGGAACAGCAGATGCTCGTTCAGGAAGTCTGCTTGACTGGGTAATGTAAATAACAACCAATTTTTCTTTTCTATTTACCTCCGGAAGCCCCACACTAGCAGACATTCTGAAAGCGCGATAGATTTAATAACGACCTTAACCTTTACTTATAGAAAGTCGTATCACTGCCTCTGGATCCGGCATGGACTTCTGCCCCCGGAAATGAGCATATTATGGCTTTTCGTATCGGAGGTTGAACAGGATGGTTTATGCGCATCAGCACTCGGGCAAGGTGCTGTCTGTTTTTTCAGATCCAAAACCCGCTATGCAGTATGATCTGTATGAGTGCTATGACGATAACCCACACTGCCAGCCAGAGGCACCCGTATCGACATTTGAGGATTGTTGAGCATGTTGAACGATCTCGTTGACAAGAGGAAAACTATTCTTGCTGAATCTGAACAGCATAAGAACCGAAGGAATGAACTCAATGCCCTTGCGAGTAAGTGTGCTCGCGAGAGAAATGAGTTGAACAATCAGACGCGCCAGTTTGTAGAAGAAGCACAAAAGCACAAAGAGCTTCGTGACTCAAGCAACAAAGATGTCTCTGATCTGAAAGATCAGCGAAATGTCCTGAATGAGCAGGCAAACGTCCTTTTTGAAGAGCTTGAGGAATATAAGAAAGAACATGGCAATATAAAGAAAGGCCAGGTTAAAGACATCCAGCGTCAGATTGAGTTTCTTGAGTTCAAACAGCAGACCGAGGCGATGAGCTCCGACAAAGAGCGTGAACTCGTCGAGAAGATAAAACATATGAAAAGCCAGGTTCGTGAGCAGGAAGCCGAACTTGAGCAGAACAAAGAGATCCGGTCAAAGCTGCAGGAAGCACGCGACCTCCGGAAACAGGCATCCGATCTTCATATCAAGGTGACCGAGAGCGCAGAACTTGCACAGACTCACCACGATCTGATGGTTGACTGCTACAGAAAAGCCGATAAATCCCGCGAGGAAGCAGATGCAAAACACCGTGCATTCGTTGAGGCACAGGAGTCAGCAGATGCAGAACATAAAGCCTTCATCGAATGCCAGAAAGAGCTGCGTGACTATGACAAAGTCATCAGCGGCATGCGGACAAAAACCAAGAAGGTTAAAACAGTTAAAGAGAATAAGACGGTCAGACTGGAAGCTGAGAAGATCTTCAACTCATTCAAGAGCGGAGAGAAGCTCACCACAGATGACCTCCTCCTCCTCCAGAGATCAAAACTCATCTAATCTTTTTTTTCTATCTGAGGTATGCATCCTCCATGATGCCAGAAAATGTGGTTGTACTCCACAAGGCCATAGATATTCGAAATGCGTAATCGTAACAGTACTACCAAAATTCAGTCTTAAACCCGTCTTTTGTTTCCTATCGTGAGAAAACAACTTTATTATCCTTATAGGTTCATGTATTCTGTAATGGATACGAGGAAGACGCTGATTCTCAGCGTCGATCGCGATGATGATATCGGATACAAGGCAGGAATTGAGAGCCCGATAATAGGAAGAGAGGCATGCCTTGAAGCGGCAAAACGTCTTGGGCTGGTTGATCCTGAAGATTCCGATGTAAACGCGATATTTCAGGCAATAAAAACGTATGATGAGCTGACAGCAAAAGGCGATGATGTAATCGTTGCTGTCATCGGCGGCAGCCATATGAATATGCTCGAGGGAGATCGAAGGATAGCTAACGCCCTTTCACAGATAATTACTCAAACGAATGCAACTGCCTGCATCCTTGTTTCGGATGGTGCAGAGGATGACTTCATACTCCCGATCGTCCAGTCCAGAATACCTGTCGAGAGCGTCAGGAGGGTCATCGTTGCCCAGATGCCCAATCTCGAAGGCACCTATTACATCATTAAAAAACTCCTTGATGATCCGAAGATTGCCAGGGTAGTTCTTGTACCAATTGGCCTTGCAATGCTCCTCTATTCTGCGGCATACCTATGGGGAAGGCCGGATCTTGCCACTTTTATTGTCGTCGGTGCCGTTGGGATATACCTCCTCTTTAAAGGGTTTGGAATTGATGAATTCTTCGGATACCTCGTGTCAGGTCTTCAGCAGTCATTTCAGAAGGGGAGCTTCAGCTTTGTTGCATACATATCAGCAGTTCTTATCTCAATCATTGCCATCATTATGGGACTGACAAGCCTGCTCGTCTATTATCCACAGGATGCCGGAGTTCTCCTTTTTATCGCTTCCTTCATTTATGGATCGGTCTGGTGGTTCGTCGGGGCAGGAGTTGTTGCAATTTTAGGTAAGATTATTGATTGTATCCTGCATGAACAGGAAAACCTTTCCAAAATTGTGATCATTCCCTTCTTCATCGGAGCAATTGGAACGATCATCTATGGGGCAAGCAGCTATCTCTTATCCATTAGTAATGTACCTGAGTTTCCAATCACAGCAGGGGGAGGCGTACAATCCATCATCATCTTTACGGTTGCCGGCCTCATCTGTGCACTCTTCGGAATATATATCCAGTCAGCAACAAGAAAATGGGTCATAGATGGTAAAACAAGCAGGAAATGGTGAGAAGACATGGCCAAAACGGCAACACATTTATGAATTGATGTCGTTTTCATATACATGCCAATAATAACCATTCAGATGTCTGAGGGGAAAACCATTGAGCAGAAGCGGACAGTTGCTGCTGAGATCACAAAAACCATAACAGACACATTTGGGGTTGAGCCGTCCGCAATAACCATTCTATTTCACGAACTGCCACGCGATAATATCGCAAAAAGTGGAAAGCTCCTCTCAGATTAATAGAGATCAAATCTTTTTTTATACCACGAATCAACATAAAAATCCCCAATCAAGAGCTTTTATTGAATGCAGATCACGAAAGTCACTCATTTGAAAGGGGGAAATGCTCCAGGTACACTTTCTGCCGTTCTTCAATATCCGTATGCAGGTATACCTCAGTCGTCTGAATAGACGAATGCCCAAGGTTCTCCTGCACAACCCTGAGGTTCCTTGATCGCCGATAGAGTTCGCTGGCATAGCTATGGCGAATCTTATGAGGAGTTATTCCGGAAGGCGCATATTTTTGGAATATGTGCTGGACGGTCCGGGGAGAGAGAGGGGCACCCTTATGGCCTGAAAAGAGCGGACCATCCTCTCTTCCGCCTGTGAAAGATCGGATCGTTGCAAGAGTATCAGGGTCGATGAAGACCGTTCGGATCTTTCCTCCTTTGCCCCGTATACGAATCGTCCCCCCGGAAAAATCGATATGCCCGATCATAATCCCACAGAGTTCGGAGACCCGCACACCGGTTGCATAGATCGTCCTGATAAGAAGGCGATCCCGTTGATCTTCGATCTTCTCCAGAAGGGCAATGACATCAGCATGTTTGAGATATAATAACTCCCGATCCTTTATTTTTGGCCGATCAACCCCGAGAACCGGATTTGTTTCAATGATCTGCTGACCGACCAGAAATTTGTAAAATGAGCTGAGGGTTGAGAGATAGCGGTTCATCGTTGTTGCGGAGAGACCACGTTCCACTGATGCCTGTGCCATGAAATTGGTGACCTCATACCCATCTGTATCAACATCCGGATTATCTGAGCATTGTACTCCGGCAGAATAAGAGGAAAAATCATCCAGCACCCGGCGGTATGTATCTATTGTTTTTGCAGAATAATTCCGCATCGTCAGGTGATTCATAAACCGGGGAATCCAGACTGAGAATGTGCGCTGCCGGGGAGCCATGATAGTATCAATGGTTTTCCTGGGATATGAATATTGCGCAGAATATTTTGAAGCTCATGAATATTCAGGTAATGTAATCAAACTAATAGAGCCTTCTCCCAGGATGGATCACGATTATCGGAAATTAATCATCAAAGATGGAAATCTCCATATAAAAGATGGAAAATATCAACTTAGATCCATATAGCATTATATAGTTTATAGGGCCATATGTTCGTATAAAGTAAAACAAAAAGGCCATTCAAAAATATGTACAGCCATTATCACGAGACATCAAGGCCTGATAAATGAAAGACTAAAACAAGGAATGAAGAAAATAAGATAGCCAGAGAAGAACGATACCTCCAACGATGTGATCATATGCAATCAACCATCAGCATACATTCATCCCTAAACTGCCTTAAGCACAATCACCCACACAGATCAAACAAACCGGCTATCAGATTCAGATCATGCCAGATACCCACTCAACACCCGCATACCAAATAAACATCGATTCATTACCTGGAGAATCCAACCCAGAAATGGAACCACCAAGCCGGGCATCTTCGGGAGACCGCCAGAGAGAGCTATTACATGAGATCCTGAAGAGCTGAATCCTGCTCAATTGGAGCCTCCTATCATAATAATGACATCACAATTACGCAGAATACCTATTCTGCGCAAAAAAATGTGATCTTTTCCACCATCGAAATAGCGATAATTTTAAGCCATAATTTGAAATAAAGCTCATAATAACCTTTTTTAAGATACGAGATCCTAGGCCGCATCAACCCATATTTTTCCAGAGGAACAGAATCCCACCTTCCGGACAGACGATGAGTATCCGCACCTCAGTCAATGAGCACCCATACCTCAGTCAATAAGAGTATATAAATAATCTCCATATCGTTGATTTTATCGATTTTTTCCGTTTTTTCATAGAGTCTATCGTGAGAGTCAAAAAAAGTCGAAGAAATCGCCAATGTGAGGACGGTATTTTTAAGAGAAATTGAAAGACGTCTTAAACCAAATGGAAGCCGGGAGAGATGTATGGAATTCCGGCATGACCATTTTGCAACCGGCTGCCTTCAGATGACCACCAACACAACAACCAACCGCATCGAAACAACCCGGGCCCCGCCGCACCCCACTCACCACTCGCACACCATAAGGACAAAGAGAGCAGAGAGAGCAGAGATCTGATCTCAAAGAACCAAACCAGCCAGCAAGAGACCAGGTACCACAACCCCAAGGTACTGCCCAGCCGGCTGGCGGCAGTTTTTTGACGCTTCTCCAAAATCCTGATCCCCAGGTTTTTACTGAATTTTTAGGAACATGGGATTGATCCCATTCGAGATCCCGATGCAACAACCGGATCATTGGGAGTGATTGAAGCAGGTGCAGCGCGAGTATCGGGGGGCGGAGTAGCAAGGGATCTGGCTGAAGGAGCTTATAAACCCTTGCTCATCAGAACAACCCGAAAGGCGATTCGTAAGAATCGAAGATTTATCGGCTTCTGGCAGCCTGCATAGCATTCCGGCCCCTCCCGCGCTGTATCTGCAGATATCCAAACCAGGATCCCCTTGCGGAGCATCTGCGGACGGGACAGGGGCGGCGGGGAGTTCTGATACTCGATACCATAGCCCCCCCTTAAGTAATACGAGGACTTTCTCTTACTCGTTAGCACTAATAATCTTAAAGCCTGAAGATTTCGCAGTTGATATGAATATAGAAATATAGTATATCCTTTTCTTATTTTTATTGGTCAAACAATAGTGACCGGCACGAGCTCGCCTCTACCCATAAGGCAGTGTGGCCGGCATTCCTCTGCATCAGGATGCGAAACCCCGCTATGCCGTCAATGTAGTGATCATGGGAACACAGGACACCCGTAGAAGAAGCCCCCTTTGATCGGAAGTGCCGTCTCCGCCCCGGTATCCCGTAGTTGAGATTAGGATGCCCGTTTCCCATGGAGCCCAATTCACAATGTCACAACACCATAACCCTACAACCCCACCAGCCCTCCAACCCACAATGCCATACTGCCACAACCCATCCCTGCAAGACAAGCACTCCTGTCAGGTTAATTTCACAAATCCACTTCAAGGGCTCAGCATTCATACGAAAACACCTCGTGAGTAGCAAAAATTAATTTTGAGATCAGTATACACAGAGACAGATCAAGGACAATTCGACATTCCGGCTCCCGCATGACACTATGATGGACGGTACCATCTCGCATAAACATCATTTAGGTACTATAACACTAAAATAAGCTATTTTAACCTATTTTTTCCATAAAACGACCGAAAGCATCCGCTCAAACGAACACCACCCGCAGAGCAGATGATCGCCGCACTGATCCAGATTACCGGTAGAGAACGTTATCCCGCATCAATCGTGCCGGATGGTACTGCTGGGAATGTCGACTGAGCCGGTCAACATATCTCTGCCATCCTTTCACCAGCTCCCGGTCAGACCAGTCATCATTCCAGTATCCAAGAACCAACTCAAGGAGTGACCCTATCTGCTCGATAAACGCTCTTCCAAAGAGATCCGAAGATAATCTTGCTCTCTGGCACTCTGTCATAAGTGACCTCATCACCAGATAGATCCGTTTCAACAAGAGTTGCCGGATCAGGGCTGCACAGACCAATATCAGGATGGCACCCTCACGGGTGACCCGAACATCCCCGAGCATACATTCGTTCTTTGACTCGTCAAAAAGTGATTCAATCTCCCATCTGAATCCATACAGAGTAGCTATCTCATAAACTGAAAACTCTTCATGGGAGAGATTTGTCAGGTACAGATGCCATTTCCCCGTTTCAGGATGGACACGGCCAACACACCGAAACTGCTGGTGCACACTTCGTTTCTTGTGAGAACAACCATCGGTCATTCTGACCGTGATGGTTACGGTTGCATCAACAGAGGTTCCTCCGAGGACTTTAAGGACATGTTTGAGATCCTTGCCGGTGAACATCTCCCGTTGTGCAGCAGTGACTGGTGAGTGAAATCGTGTGATAATGAGACAGCTGTCTTTCTTGACTCTGGACACAAAATAACCCCCATATTTGTCTATTCTCGAGAAGGAGTGATAACAGTAGAATCCCAGATCAATGAGCAGGAGTGATCCTTTCACCCAGGGACCGATTCGAAGTGTCTTGATCTCAGCTGTCCGTTCAGGAACAAGAGAGACGGTTTGTGGACTATTTGCGAGGACATTGAGGAGATAACTGACCTTGATCCCGGCAGCTATCTTTTTGGCGCGGGTGGCGGGAAATCTCTCTGCAAGTTTCTCATGGAGTCTGATAATTGAAGAATCCTGGATGAAGATTGTGGCAAACTTCCGGTATCGTTCTCGGAGCTCCAGAGAGAGGCCGTTCACCGGTGAATGGATACAGTCATCCAAAACTCTCTGCATGAATTTCAGTGATAAGTCTTCAAATCGTGCAATAAAGCTCGAATAGGCAATGTCCGAATCGGTGAGATAGGTATATCTCCTCCATATCTCTGCAACTGTCGGATGTTTGTGCAGAGTAGCAGAGAAGATGAGCACCTGAAGGAAGATGACCGGGTGTATCTTCCTGAGCCTCTGACAGAACCCGGTTTCCCGGGCAAGTTCATGCAGTCTTTGGTAGGGGAAGAGCTCCTCCACCCTTTTCTCAACAATTTGACATTCTTTGTCGAATTCACGCGACATAGAGCCATTTTCTTGTAACTTAATAATGGTACCGAATTGATGCGCCGAAGGCGGTCGCGAAAAATATGAGAAATTGTTAGAAAAGTATGAATTGAGAGAGTGCTGGTCTTAACCTGTCATCAGTGGCAAGACAAGATACTCTCCTTATGCCGACGTAAAAGAAGAGCCGGAGTCAGGTACAGGCAGATGATGTACACCGCCATACCCAGGCGGTGTCCACCCACATCTGACAACATACCACCCCACCCTCACATAAACAGAGAGACCCCCTCAATTCGCAGACATAAGCACATGAGCAAATAAATAAATTATACATTCAACAATATGCTTCAATCGGAGCTTTTTCGAGGCAAATCGCCATCTATAAACCATATGATGCTATATGTTAAATGGCACAGAAATTTCCCCATCCTACCCCCTGCAACCCGTCATACATTGACATGAATAGACACAGAAAAAGGTTCAAGGGAGGAGAAGAGCAACAGAGGTAATTGAGATGAGCAACTCACATGAGGAAGAAGGAGCGATCGATGAAGGCCGGAGAGAGGAGATCTCAAAATACAAAAAATTCCGGAAAGTCGATGGTGCAACATACCGGAAAGTCAACCAGTTCTTACGGAAACATACCTACGTAACTGCACGGGAATGGGCAATAGCCAGGCTCTGCTCTGATTTTAAGACAACTGCAGGTGCTGAGATGACCTTCATCGGAGAGAACCTGCCCGATCTGGTTCCATTTATGCAGGAGCCATATTCTCCGCAGGCAGTAAACCAGGCACGCAGCTCCTTTAAGCGGAAGGTCAGAAAATCCGGCGCTACATTCTTTTATGGCGCCATGTGCGGTTTCTTCACCCTCGATGAGCTTGACGACATACTATTTGAATCAAGTGAGATCGCCCGCTTTCTTCTTGAAGTCGAGGGCACATCTCTTGAGATCGATGATGAGATCGAGATTGAAGATCGGATCACCGACATTATGAGAAAGCTCGGCGATTCTGCTAACATACTTCTGAACAAACGATCACAGAAATCCATTCACAATAATGATACAGCAGGAAGAGAAACAGAGAGAGATGATGATGACGAAGAATAACGAGCCAAAAAAAGTACTGTTTGGAACAAATGGAGTCCGGGGGATCATAGGAGAGGACATGAACCCGGAGCTTGTCATGAAGATCGGGCTTGCTCTTGGGACGATGATACAGGGCAGAGTGGCTGTTGGAATGGATACACGAACATCCGGGGAGGCACTCGCCGCTGCGATGCGTTCCGGGCTCCTTGCATCCGGGTGCGACGTTATAGATCTCGGCATCCTCCCGACACCGGCGCTCCAGTACCTTGTAAGGGAGCACTATGACGGAGGAGCAATGATCACCGCCTCCCACAACCCTCCAGAATATAATGGCGTGAAGGTGATAGAGAGCGACGGCACAGAGATGGATGACAACCGAACAATAGCACTAGAATCACTGATCTTTTCAGGAGATGTCAACATTGCAGGCTGGCAGAATGTCGGTAAGCCAACCGATGAAAGCCACAGGATAGAGGAATATATCAGTGGGATAGCCTCACATTTTCCAAAAGACTGCTGCAAGGGCATGATTGTTGTCGTTGATCCGGGATCGGGTCCAGCCGCAAAGACAAGCCCTGAGATCCTCCGCAGGATGGGCTGCATCGTTCACACCATCAATGGCCGGTTTGATGGGACGTTCCCCGGCAGGCTTCCTGAGCCAAGTCCCGAGGGACTCTCCCTCCTCTCAGAAACTGTCACTGCAACAGGAGCTTCATTCGGCGTAGCCCACGACGGCGATGCAGACAGGGCAGTCTTTGTTGACGAAACGGGTTCTTTTATGAGCGAGAACCTGACGTTTGCCATGCTAGCCCGAGCCGCATGCAGCAGAAACCCGGGCATGGTTGTAACACCCGTCAGCACCTCGGATGTGATAAAAGAAGTGGCAGCCAACTGCGGATGTCCCACCACCTATACCCCGGTAGGAAGCATATACGTCGCACGGACGATGCTGAAGTTAATCGGGGAAGGTCAGATGGTGGCATTTGGGGGAGAAGGAAATGGCGGTCAGATATTCCCGCAACACCAGTTCTGCAGGGATGGCGGGATGACAGCTGCCGCAATGGCAGAGCTCGTTGCAGTTTCCGGGAAGAAGATCTCAGCAATTGCCGAAGAGATTCCATCCTATACAATGGTGAAAGAAAAGATCCACTCAGATGATGCAGATACACTCCTCACAAAAGTACGGGAAGCCTGTATTGGGCAGGAGATTGACGAAACAGATGGTGTCCATGTTCGATGGAGCGATGCCTGGGCGCTTATCCGCCCATCAGGGACAGAGCCATTCATCAGGATATATGCAGAATCAAAAAATCCGGAAAGGGCAGCTTACGTGAAGGACTACCTCCTCTCCATTCTTTGAAGGCGGAATTCAATCATCCTGCATGATGACCACCCGCTTTGAATTCTCCGATGAAATACTAATAAGAATACAGAACCAATCGTGAGCAGTTGGATGAAGTCGATTGAACTGATCATAACAGGAAGAGTACAGAAAGTCGGGTTTCGTGCCTGTATAAGGCATATTGCAACCAGCCTTGGCGTCACAGGGGAGGTGGAGAACCTCCCTGACGGCAAGGTGCATGTGCTTGCCACAGGAGAGGATGTTATACTCGAGAAATTCGTCTCAATGCTCTATAGCTGCCCTCGAGCCATCATCAGGGATATCGAAGAGAAAAACTATATTCTGACTGAATTTCCCGACTTTTCGATCAAACGCACAGCATTGTTATAACTTCAAAAAAAATTCAGAGCCCGGCTCAAAATCAAAAAACATACGAAAATTCCCTTCCTTTCTCAAGAGAATTAAGATATGCGTAGACATTTGTATCGATTATCTTCTGATCGATTGTGGTATACAACCGCTCAAGAAGACGGGAGACGAGTTCATCAGAAAGAACACAACGTGTCTGGCTCAACTCGTAATCTGCTTTCGTTATTGACTCCCTTGCCAGTTCAAATACCGTTGAGTCAACCATTGTTCTCTTCAGCGGCTCGATGATATCGTACACCAGACCTCCGGCCCCCTGGTTCAGGAGACCGTGATCGGGGTTTAGATGTGCCCCGATGATAGCAACACATGCATTACCAAAGAGGAGGGCATAGCCAAATGAGAGCATTGAATTGACCGGGTCAAAATGGGGACGCCGGGTCCTTCTCCGATAATCTAGCGCTGAAGGAAGCATACGCGAGAGGATCTCATAGTACATATCAGTTGTCAATGTGTGCAGCCTTCGTATCTCTTCTATCCGGACAAGATACTCGATCTCACTCTGGGACTGCACCAGGACATCATGCTCCCCGCGATAAAACAGGCCGGATTCGAGCGATTTATCAAGCTCTTCAAGCCAGAGAAGACGGGATTTCATCGATGATCGAACAAATTCCAGGACATACCGGTGAGATGGTGCAGAGGTCTGAAGGCACCATGTCTCTTCATTCTTACTTGTCCCAAATGGCGTGAGTGTCCCAAGAGGGGTGCCATGGGCGTCAAAAAAGGATATCGACGCGCCCTTCTCAAGGAGACGATTGATTGTTGCAGTCTGTATAGTATGCCCTCCAACAAGCAGCAGATGATTTATCGCATCAATGGAGTAGCTTGACTGCTGGGCTCGTTTCTGTACATACAACAGCCCCGGTGTCGACTTGATATGTGCACCATATCCCCATATTGCATACCAGGGAACCTTCATAGCGACCAATAATCAACCCTCATAAACAGAACAACTGTATATTATCCGTTCTTTCAGAGATTAATCTTTGGATTTCTAACCAATAGAGGTTTGTTCATCTCATGAGAGGAAGCTGAGAGCGGCAATCGGGGCAGAAATACCTCTCCTTGCGATCAAGCTCGCTTAAACTCTCCGGCCGGTACATGATACATTCGGGTTTTAAACAATGCTGAAGGCCCATGAGATGGCCGAGTTCATGAGCACCTTCCTTGGCAGTCCTCTCTATGATCTGATGAATATCCTCTGGAAGCCCATAAAATTCATTCCTGAGACGTGCTGTCGAGACAACGGCACTTCCAATTGATTCTCGGGCAAGCCCAAAGACAAAATCAGATGAATCAGCATAGATATCATCAGGAATGACGAGCAGTAACAAATCATTTAATCCATGCATCCTCTTGAAAAGGCTGATCCGGTTGAGGATTCGCCCTCCGTCATATTGGCGCCGTATACGATGATATCCTTCAACAGGGAAGTGATCGCCAAGAATAAGCTCGACGGGGTAGCCGATGGCAGCCGAGATGATTCGTTGCACAGGAAGCTGAATGCCATCAACAGATCGATAATCCCAATAGATTACGATCCCCATACAGTAACTAGGAAATGAACGGCTATAAACATATTGAAGAGACTATTGGGCATTTTATCGGGATGAGATACAAACGATGCGTAGAGGTTGGATATGGGGGGAAGACCATAGCCGCATCAATCATTCAGCAGAGGGGAGGATCAGTACTCTGCATTGATATAAGGAAATTCCCTGCGGTTCCCGGAATCAGGTCTGGAATCGACGATATAACACAACCCAATCTCAGGCATTATACAGGATCAGACTGTATCTACGCGATACGGCCGGGAATTGAGATGATGCCGGATCTTATTGCACTTGCAACTACCGTCAGATCAGATCTGCTGATCTATCATCTTGGATGTGAGATCTACCAGGATGGGGGGGAGACCATTGACTGTGGTGTTATCCTTCACCGCTATGTCTCCTTAGAAAGAGAAGAGCGTTGACTGCGCCTCTGTCTTCTTCTTTTCCGGTGTTTTTTCAACAGTATCTCTATGACTCGTGTCCATCTCCTCTTCAGGAAGCTTTGGCATTGCAACCTTCTGTGCGGCTTTCCTCTTCTCCTCTTCTTTATCCTGTTTCTCGATCTCCTTTAAGATTGCTGAGGCACGAGCCTTATCGTGGATCAGGAGTGCGAGCTGATCGGCATCCAGATTGAGTGCTCTGACAAAGCGGTCAGGGGATGCATCTGCAAGGAGGGCTATCGGAGTTAGGTACTCATCAGATACCGTCTTCTCAGGGACGTGATACGCCTGTGAGCATCGGTTAAGGAGGGAGAGGCGGATAGTCTTCTGCCTGCGTGCCAGGCCCATCCGCTTCCAACGGTCAGGCGGGGAGATTTTAACCCGAAGGCCGGAACCTGCAGATGCAGCAGATGTCCCGATGAGCATGATTGCGGATGCATATCTCCAGAGTGTATAATACTGCCTGCTGAATGTCCTGCCCAGATATGAATCAGCACGCGACAGATAGCAAAGAGAGAGTGTGCGTCTCCAAACCTCGCGGTGTTGAATGACCGCTGATTCCAGCCACTGGATCTGTGCATCTGGAGTATCATCAACCTCACGCGAGAGCATAATCAACGAGTTGTCATCTGTTGAACCGGAGAGCGTTTTTGCAACCATATCAAAGATGCTGGAGCGGGAATCCTTCTGATGAACCCGGATATCCGAGTGAGATATCCGATCCTTTCCGACAGCAGAGCCAAATAGCATATTGACAGCAGAACGGATATCCCCCTGTGCCTCCTCGGCGATGATGCGGATCGCATCTGCATCGCAATCCAGCCCTTCAGTTGCGCATATGAATTTCAGGTGCGGAGCAAGCGTACGTGCAGGTACTGCCCGGAACTGGACCTGATCGCAGAGCCTCCTTATTTCGGGCGCAACACCATAGGCGTCATTGGCGATAAGCAGAATCGGTTGCCGGGATTTTTTGATGATATCCACAATCGCTTTCGCGCCGCCACGATCGGCATTTCCTTCGAGATTGTCAGCTTCGTCAAGGAGGATTAACCGCCGCAGAGCTCCGGACAGACTGGCAGTTGTACTTGAACTGCCCGCTATCCGCTCGATCACCCCTTTTGTCCGCTGATCGCTTGCATTCAGCTCGATGATCTCCCAGCCGAGATCACGCGCCAGCGCATAAGCAGCCGATGTCTTTCCAATACCGGGTTTGCCATAGAGGAGGAGGGGTTTCTTCTGTATGGTCCATCCCTTCCCCCATTCCAGAAGCTCGTGAACCGCAGACTGATTGCCAATAACATCTGCAAGCGTCTTTGGCCGGTACTTCTCCACCCAGTCCATATCTGATCTATTCAGCTTCCGAGAAGAAAATAGGTTCCGGGATCAATACGCAGAACAAATACATTATCTCAGATGAGGCAAAAATATAGTTGCAATCGATATTGGTGTTTATTGTGGTGAAGAACTGCTCCAGTCAATCAGTAGCAACTGCGGTGAGGGAATACGAGGGCGTGACCAGAAAACATGCTATCGGCGAGATAATCCGCTCTCTACATCTTGATTCTCCGGATGTTGTGGCATCGTTTGGTGAGGATGCAGCCGTCATCCGTAAAGGAGATGATGCCCTCCTCCTTGCCGCAGATGGTATCTGGAACAAACTGATGGAGGCAGATCCATACTGGTCGGGTTTCTGCGCTGTCCTCGTGAACATTCACGATATTGCTGCAATGGGAGGTGATGCCCTCGCCCTTGTTGATATCCTCTCCTTTACTGACGAGGAACTGATGCATGAGGTGACACGGGGAATGGCAGATGCAGCGAGCCGCTTTGGCGTACCGATCGTCGGCGGGCATCTCCATCCACATACCCCATATAATGTGATTGATGTCGCGGTTCTCGGATCTGCAACCCTGGATTCGATCATTTACAGTGACAGAGCAGAAGATGGCGATGCGGTGATTGCGGCCATCGACCTCAATGGGCGCGTCCATCCATCCTGTGCAATGAACTGGGACTCTGTTACGATGAAAGACGGAGCAACCCTCAGAGCACAGGTAAAAGTGATGAAAACACTTGGAGAGGGGCATCTTGTTACTTCAGCCAAGGATATATCGAATCCCGGCATCATCGGGACCCTTGGGATGCTCCTTGAGGTAAGCAGAAAGGGAGCGGTCATTGATCTCCATGCAATACCGATGCCGGATCTTGCAGCACACGGGATTACATTCGAACACTGGGTACGCATGTACCCCGGAATGGGCTTTATACTGACTGCGAACCAGAACCATGTCGATGAGGTATGCAGGCTGTTTCGTGATGTAGGAATGGCAGCCCGGGTCATCGGAACCATCAACACAACAAAAGAACTCACCATCACCTATCAGGGAAATAGCTCAGAGGTCTTTGACTTCTCTCTTGACGGAATTCTGGGATCCAGAGACTGGTGCCAGTCATTATGAGAAAAATCGGAATAGGGGCTTTTGAAGATATCAACAAAGTCGTAGAGGCAGCCCGGGAAGCTGTATCAGACGAGATTTTCGTCGTAATCTATGCGCCGGATGGGACACATGTGAGTGCCGGCGATGGCCTCCAGTACCACATATCACCAGATCCTGCAAAAGCGCTTATCGACGCCCTTCTGAGTGGAACAATCGACGGAGCGGTCCGGGGGACGCTTCCATCCGGAACCACACTCAGGTATCTCCGTGAGGCTGCCTCAGTCAACCATCTTGAGCGGATTGCAGTGCTCGAAACACCCAAGAAGAGGAAGTTTCTGCTCACTCCGGTAGGAATTGATGAGGGGTGGACCATCGGAGATAAATTGAAGCTTGCCAGGAATGCTCAGGAACTCGCAGAACGGATCGGGATCGACACAACGATCGGAATCCTTTCGGGGGGCCGTCTCGGAGATATCGGGAGAAATGTGAATGTCGATCGAAGCCTCGCAGAGGCAGAGCTGCTTGCAAGGCTTACCGGAGGAGTTCATTCAGAGATCCTGATTGAGGACGCTGCCCGGAAGTACGGTATCGTGATTGCCCCGGATGGTATCTCCGGCAATCTCATCTTCAGGACACTCGTCCTTCTCGGTTTGGGAGGATCACATGGCGCACCTGTCGTAAATATCGATGTAACGTTCGTCGATACTTCGCGCGCATCTGTTAATTACGGGAATGCCCTCCGGCTCGCTGCATCGTTGGTAAAAAACAAATAAATCCCATATGAACACAGATATCAAATAAAAGGCTAAATTACTCTTATTTTTCAACAAAAGGCTCAAATTATCAATAACCCTTCACCATCGAGAAACAGGTAATTGGAAGGGAAAAAAGGGCGGAATATACGAAAGCTATAAATATTTAACAATATACTCTTTCAATGGTGGTAATTACATGGCAGACCTACCAATTGCAGCTGTAGTAAGAATTGCAAAGAAGAATGGTGCAGAACGCGTCGGCAGTGATGCAGCAGAGGCACTTGTTGCCAAAGCAGAAGCATACATCGCCGAACTCACCAAGAAGGCAAACCAGTACGCCCTTCACGCTGGCAGAAAGACGATCAAAGAGGAAGACATCGAACTCGCTGCAAAGAGCGAGGCTTGAAACTCCCCTCTTTTCAATTAAAAACGACCTTTTGTACTTCGAATACCTGATTCGTCATCACTCTTCTTTAATGCCTCTTGCAGGGTAATCCCAAACGCCTTGAAGATTGATTCACAGATATGGTGATCTGATCTCCCGCAAAACCTGATATGGGCAGTGATACCTGCCTGGTGAACAAGTGAGGAGAAGAAATGTTCAAAGAGATCATTTGGAATGCCCCCGGTCTCCCTGCCTGCAAATGCACCTTCAAAGACGAGATAACCCCGTCCGCCGCAATCAAGCGCCACCTCTGCACGGGCCTCGTCCATCGGTATGACAGCATCTGCAAACCGGTTTATCCCCCTGCCATCTCCGATCGACTCTTTGATCGCCATCCCAAGGACAATTCCCACATCTTCAACAGTATGATGGGGATCTATCTGAGTATCGCCTTCTGCCGATACCATAAGGCCAAATCGCCCATGCCTCCCAAATGAATCGAGCATATGATCCAGGAAAGGAATTGTCGTATGGATCCGCTGGGATCCGCCATCGGGATCAAAGCTGATTGTTATTCGCGTTTCTTTCGTCTCACGATTAACATCTGACCGTCTCATTTCATCGCCTCCATAACCACAGGGAACGAGAGCATCCCATTATAGAGAGCTGATCCGAGAACAGCCCCTGCCACACCCAGTTCCCGAAGTATTCTCAAATCTGTTATACTTGAGACCCCCCCAGAGACGACTACAGGGCAGTTTACCGCATTCATAACCCTTTGTATCGGATCAACGGCGATTCCCTTACACAGCCCTTCCACATCGACATTGGTGAAAAGGAGGGAACCTGCACCCTCCTCTTCAAACCGTTCTGCCCAGGCAGAAGCATCACCGGCAGTCTTCTCCCACCCATGGATGGCGATCTCTCCGCCACGGGCATCCACCCCAGCCATGATCCGATCGCTTCCATGTTCCTCTGAAAGCCGCCTGACAATAGATGGATCTTCTGCTGCTGCCGTTCCGATAATGACACGCTCGATGCCCAGTGCAAGCCATCCGGCTGCATCCGACTCGGTTCGTATACCACCTCCAAGTTGGAGAAAGACATCTGTCTCCCTGATGAGCTCGCGGATAATCTCCACATTGGCTCCCGCACTTCCAAAAGCGCCATCGAGATTGACGATATGCAGTGCTGTTGCACCCTCATCAATCCATCTGAGAGCGGAGGAGAGCGGAGGGCCATATGCATGAGCAGTTTCCCTCCTGCCCTGGACTAGCTGGACACATCTTCCCCCGAGGATATCTACAGCAGGAAAAATCTCCATAATAATCACGGAATCATTCGCTGGACATCCATCACCAGAATATCCTTTGCACCGGCACGCTTCACCATGTTAATCAGCTGGTAAACCCGCTCTTCAGAGACGACCACATGAACCGCAACCAGGTTCTGATCAGAGGCAACCTCCATCACAGTAGGGCCGGATAGGCCAGGAAGGATTGATCTCACCTCATCAAGGCGATCCCGGCTGACATTCATCATCAGGTAGCACTGGCCTTTTGCCCGGATCACACTCTCTAGTGCAAGAACGATCTCATCGATCTTCTCCCGATGCCCACTGAAAGATACTTTGTTTGCAATAAGCCAGGTGGAGCTTTCAAAAACATCTGCAACGATCCTGAGGTGGTTTGTTTTGAGCGTGGTCCCGGAGCTGGTCAGATCCACGATTGCATCTGCTATGCCAAGCTGGGGTGCTGCCTCGCAGGCTCCTGAAACAGAGACGATAGAAATATCAACACCATGTTCTCGAAAATAAGAACGGGTGATACCCGGAAACTCGGTCGCAATCCTGCCCCCTGCAAGATCCCCAATATCCAGGCATCCCGAATCTTCAGGAACTGCTGCAACAAGACGTGCATGCCCAATCTTCAGATCAAGCAGTTCAAGAACATCTGATCCGCGTTCTGCCACCATATCAAGACCGGTGATTCCGATATCGGCAACACCCTGTGCAACATATTCAGGAATATCGATTGGGCGGACATAGAGGATCTCCACATGAGGATCGACCGTTTTCGCGATCAGCCGTCGATCCCCTGCGGTATTGATATGAAGCCCGCTCTTCTCGATGAGAGCGGCAATCGGTTCTGCTATCCTTCCTTTATTCGGGATTGCCAGACGAATCAGATCAGAAGGTCTTGAGCTCACCTTTTATGACCCTCTCGGTGATAGTTGAAATATTCGCAAGCCGGTTATTGACGATCTCTTCTACGTCACGGGAGATGCTGCCAAAATCCGCTCCCGTTTCGGGGATGATCTGGACGCTCGCAACCAGAGGATAATCGATCGGATGTCCGATCTGGGAGAGGAGACGGACATACATCTCGGTAATACCATCAACTTTTCCACATGCCTCCTGTGCGATCTCCGTTGATAGGAGATTGTAGATCTTGCCGATATGATTGATCGGGTTCTTTCCGCTTGCAGCTTCCATACTCATCGGCCGGTTCGGGGTGATCAGGCCATTCACACGGTTTCCTCGCCCGACAGAACCATCGTCTCCCATCTCGGCAGAAGTACCGTTGACAGTCAAAAAAAGACTCTCATTCTTGATATCATCTGCAGTGTTCACTTCAACAGAGACTTTCCGCTGAGTAAAGCGTCTGGCAAGAGTAGTAAGTTCTTCCTTCATGAACTCGGTTGCCTCGACGTAATCATCGATGGATGAGCAGTACCGGTCAACCATCGCCGAGGCGATGGTGTAAGTCATCTGATCTCCATGGCGAAGACCCATAATCTTGAGATCATAGCCGATAATCGGATTTTTCGGACGAAGGCGTGTGCTGATCTCCTCATCCATAGCAAGGATAATCTGTTCAACTTCAGAAAATGGTGCATGTCCGACACCAAATGAAGTGTCGTTTGCACGGGGTACTGTATTACCTCCGCATGTTCTGAAGACATCACAGAGATCGGTTGATCCGTCACCCATACGGCAGTCAACAATAATATCCCGTTCCATATTCAGGGTAGGAAGGGTCTCTTTGAGGTAATCCCTCGCTGCCTCAACTGCTGTTGCATCGGTTGGAATAACCTTCCCCTCGAAACATTTTGTTGCTCTTCCCGTCAGGAGCAGGTAAATCGGACGGACAATCTTACCCCCCCCAAATGATGGTAGTGAGGCCCCCGCAACAACTTCACCCTGATCGGTGTTGTGGTGGAGGACAGCATCGCACTGATCTTCATATTCACAGCAGAGCGCACGGCTGATTGCCTCTGCCACACCATCAGCAATACTGTCCGGGTGCCCGATGCATTTGCGTTCGACGAGTTCAATAGCCTGTTCTTCAATCGGCATCTGCCGCAGTGATTCGACGTTTATAGTGCGTTTCATGAGGACCCTCAATCGAATACTATTAGTACATAAAAAAGACCGGATTTGATTTAACAGTGTTCATCTGGTCAGCGCCACCTCAGACCTCAGCGTGAGCCTGCATACGCCGTCCCGGAAAACCCGGACAAGACCGCCGCTCTCGGACACGGTGATCCCGACAGCAGGAATCTCCCGGGTAATCGCAGCAGTCGCCATATGCCGCCCCCCAAGCCCCGATGGCAGGCTCACTCCTCGTGAATCCGCATCGATATATCTGCCGGCAGCAGTGATGTATCCATCTTTTGTGATGATGAAGACGCCATCAAGCTGAGCAAATTCTTTGACACTCTCCCAGTTTTCCCGGTTCCTGATATCACAGACAGAGAGGGGGTGGCCTGCATAGGGATTGAGGATTGCCTGATGTGATCGGGCAAGCAGTGATGAGCCGTCGCCAATAATAAAAGCGGTTCCGATGTTTCTACCCTCCCTTCCTTCATGTGCAATCTCAAGGGCAAGTGCAAGCGCGGAGTGGAGGATGTCAGGAGTGACAATATCGGCATAACTAGCAAGATCGAGGTAGTCCCGCCCCTCCCCTACATCATAGATAAGAATTGCAAATGGAAATACTCCGATGATCTTCCCCTGAGACACCTCGGTTCTGAGATGATACTGAACAACTGCATCCAGTATGTGATGCTCACAGAAGAGGAGGAGCTCCTGCATACTCTTTTTAATCATCAGATCCGGCTGGTGCTCCTTTACCCAGATGACAGGGATATCCGTCTCCATCGGCATGGAGTCAAGGAATGATAGTATCGCTATTGCATCCACTGAACGTGCAAGATCCGCGGCTGCTGCCATTAACACTTCTTCTTTACTTATGCTCATAACAGGGTGCTGATATATGCCGGAAGTTCTGAGGGGCGTGTTGCAACCGTGACCCCCATCGCCTTCAAACGTTCGATCTTCGATGCCGCATCCCCTTCACCACCTTCGATGATTGCACCGGCATGACCCATCCGTTTCTCCTTAGGTGCAGAGACACCTGCAATGTACGCAACAATCGGGAGATCCAGTGAGAGTGCGGCTTCTGCACCATCTATCTCAAGGGCGCCGCCGACCTCACCGATAAGGATAACAGCCTTTGTATAAGAATCTTCGCTGAATCTCCGGATACAATCAACAAAGGTCTCGCCAATCACAGGATCACCTCCGATCCCAACAACCGTGCTCTGCCCGATCCCGGCCCGGGTGAGTTCATCCACAACCTCATAGGTGAGCGTACCGCTCCGTGATATCACCCCAACCGGCCCCCGCATGAAGAGAGGGGATGGCATGATGCCAAGCCTGCATTCGCCGGGAGAGAGCAATCCCGGACAATTTGGCCCGATGACAGCTGAACCGCAGGATCGGGCATAGGCGATAGCACGCATCACATCATGTACAGGTATATGCTCGGTGATCGTAACAATCGTCTTAATCCCGGCATCAGCTGCCTCCATGATAGAGTCTGCCGCAGCACCCGCCGGAACGAAGATGACTGATGCCTCGGTATCATGTATGGCAACCGCTTCACGGACGGTATCATAAACCGGGACACCATGGACCTCCCTGCCGCCTTTCCCCGGAGTCACTCCGGCAACCACGCCCGCACCGCTGACAGATTGTGCATACCGGTTCATCAGATCGATATGGAAGGCACCCTGGTTTCCGGTTGCACCCTGCACAAGGATCCGTGTTTGTTTATCACAGTAGATCATGATGATGCCTCCAGAACAGCAGCAGCAACTGCTGCTTCCATCGTATCAAGCATCCTGTACCCTGCACCCTCAAGGAGAGCACGCCCTTCTGCCTCGTTTGTTCCGGCTAGCCGGACGATCACCTGCTGGGAGACACCTGCTGCAATTATTCCTCGGGCAACCTCATCACACCGGGTGATCCCGCCGAGAAGATTGACGATTATCACCTTCACATCAGGAACCGACGCAACCAGCCGTACAGCATACATAACCCGCTCAGATCCTGCACCACCCCCGACATCGAGGAAGTTTGCTGCAGCACCCTTATGATGGGCAATAAGATCAAGGGTTGCCATTGTGAGGCCCGCACCATTGCCGATGACTCCGATCGACCCGTTCAGCTCGACATATGAGAAGCCATGTGCCTCGGCCTCTGCCTCGCGTTCGGTCAGGTCACGGTTCTCGGTGATCCCCTGCCTGGCAAGTGCGTTATCATCGATTATTAGTTTTGCATCGGCTGCAATAACACCTGACGGAGTGATGACAAGCGGATTGATCTCAGCAAGAAGTGCATCTTTTTCACGGAAGGCACGATAGAGAGCAGATATAACAGGGATGATCTCCTTTTCGCATCCACGTGTTAGATACCTCAGGATAAAACCTGGAACCTCATCAAATAGTGGCGATACACGGGCGCTTCTGACCGCATCAGGTCTCTCCCCGGCGGTTGCCTCGATCTCAACACCCCCGGCTTCAGCAAAGAGAATCACAGGAGACCGGCTGCTCCGGTCAATTGCTATTGAGACGAAATATTCTTTCTGAATAGAGAGACGCTCTTCAACAAGCACCTCCTTTACGGTCAGGTCTTTGATCTTCCTGGTAAAGAGATCATTGGCAACGGTTTCAGCATCATCAGCTGTTGCCATCAGGATACCGCCAGCTTTACCTCTCCCCCCAACATCGACCTGTGCTTTCAGTACTACCGATCCGCCGATTTTTTTACAGGCATCTGCTGCCTCACCGACACTGGTGATCAGGGTACTTGCCGGAATTGGGATTTTATATGTTGAAAATACCTTTTTCGCTTCATATTCAAGCAGTTTCATGCATCTCCTCCTTTCTGTGCGATATCCTGCCCAAGCTCAAGCGCCCTTATGTTAAGCTCTTCGGTGCCTTTTGGAACGCTGTCAAGAACCGCTTTCTCCATCGCTTCGAAACCAACGATCCCGGTTACAGAGACAAGCGCCCCGAGCATGACAATATTGGCGACGATCGGTTTGCCAAGTACCTCTTTTGCCTTCATGGTTGCGGGTATCTCAATACACCTGCACTGCGGACGCGACTGGACAAGCCCCGAGTCTATCAGCATCAGGGCAGACTTCGGTGCTCCTGCGCCAAACTTCTGAAAGCCTGCTTCAGACATGATCACATAGACAGTCGGTTCGAGGACTTTTGGGTACTGGATCGGATCGTCGCTGATGATCACAGTACTTGAGGATGCACCGCCCCGCGCCTCAGGCCCATAGCTCTGGGACTGGACGGCGTATTTCCCATCGTACATCGCTGCTGCACGACCGAGGACAACGGCGGACAGGATGATCCCCTGTCCGCCGAATCCCGAGAATAATACATCATATTTCATTGTTTCACCCCAAGAGCCGGGCGATTCCGATCTGTCAGCGTTCCGACGACGAACATACCATCCGGAATAGGTTTTCCTTCTGCAAGCAGGCGGTCACGTTTCTCCTTGAGGAGGGCATGATCCTTCATTGCTGATATCATCGACTGCACATCACGGAGCTTGTTCCGTCTCCCGTAATTTGTCGGGCACTGGACAAGCACCTCAATAAAGGAGAGACCAGGTTTCTGAAGGCCGAAGGTGATCGCCTGGTTCAACTCTTTCACATGGTACGATGTCCAGCGTGCAACATAGTTCGCTCCGGCAGCGGTTGCCAGTTCGCAGAGATCAAAGGGGTTTTCGTCCATTCCATATGGTGTGGTTGTCGAGAGAGCACCCTTGGGCGTACATGGGCTCCCCTGGCCTCCTGTCATCCCATAGATCTGATTGTTCATGCAGATGACGGTGATATCGATATTCCTGCGGCAGGCGTGGATGAAATGGTTCCCTCCAATTGCCGAGAGATCACCATCACCGGTGAAAACAACTACATTGAAATTTGGTTTTGCCATCTTCACACCTGTGGCAAAGGGGAGAGCCCTGCCATGGGTGGTATGGAGTGAGTCGGTCGATATATATCCTGGCGCACGTGACGAGCAGCCGATCCCGGATACAAATATGGTCTCGTCGATCTTCCATCCAAGCGATTCGACAGCCTCAAGGGTGCAGTTGATGATGGTTCCGTTACCGCACCCTGCACAGAAGATATGGGGAAGGCGATCCACCCTGTACCAGTCTTCAACACTCATTCCTGCTCCTCCGCACATTTCAAAAGATATGCCGGGATGTGGAGCTCGCCTCCAAGCCTCGGAATCGGTATAACGGGCTGATCGACATGCCGCTGAATCTCCCGTGCAATCTGTCCGAGATTCATCTCCGGAACCAGAAATACACGTGCATTTTTGAATTTCTTTAAAAGATCTTCAGGGAAGGGCCAGACGATCCTGAGATTTAGATGCCCATAGGACTTCTCAGGGGCATCCAGAAATGCCTGCCTGACAGCCCGTGTCGGCGCACCATAGGATATAAAGACTATCTCGGCGTCAGGATTGACGATATCATAATCTGCTATCTCATGGCGGGCTCGTTCCACCTTCTCAACAAGCCGCATTACAAGTTTCTCGTGGAGATCGGGATCGGTGGATGCAGGATATCCTTTCTCGTTATGAGTCAGACCGGTGACATGAACACGGTGGCCTTTCCCAAACGGGGTAAATCCAGGTACAAGATCGTCTTCAGGCTCAAATGGAAGCATACCCTCCCGGATCGGTTTTGGAGGAATACACTCAACCTCATCGGGGAACTCTACCCGCTCCCGGAGATGGCCGATGATCTCATCGGACATCAGGAAGGCAGGAACCCGGAACCGATCTGCGAGGTTGAATCCCTTTACCGTGAGATCGAACAGCTCCTGAACAGTTGAAGGAGCAAGAGCAATTACGCTGTAATCACCATGGGATCCAAACCTTGCCTGAAGCATATCACCCTGTGCAGCCATCGTTGGCTGACCGGTTGAAGGACCTCCACGCTGGATATTAATAATAACGCAGGGGGTTTCGGTGAATGCTGCATACCCGATATTCTCCATCATCAGAGAGAAACCGGGGCCGCTTGTTGCAGTCATCGATCGGACACCGGTCCATGCTCCTCCAATGATAGCAGCCATGCTCGCGATCTCATCCTCCATCTGGATGAATGTACCTCCAACTTTTGGGAGTTTGCGCGCCATCTGTTCAGCAACTTCAGATGACGGAGTGATCGGGTACCCGGCAAAGAAACGGCAGCCAGCCGCTATTGCACCTTCTGCACAGGCATCATTTCCCTGCATAAAGCTGACGCGTGTCAATATTCAATCACCACCTTATGAGGTTCAAAGGGTGCCTCATGTAACCAGCTGATCGCCTGATCGGGGCATATCATCTGGCATACTCCGCAGAGACGGCGCTGGTAAAGCGGTTGAAGACGACAGTTTGTGCATCGCTCCGGCCGATCAAGCTCTGGCACAAAGATACCGCGCCTGTTAGATGTTCGCCCTTCCTGAAATATATGATACGGACAGACCATCACGCAGAGGTTACATCCTTTACACCGTGTATCATCGATAACCAGTTTCATGCAATGGAAACCCTCGTATATAGAATGGTGTGGTTATTCAATAAGCTCTTGCGTATCAATTCAATCATCATACTTCTACTCCCTGCTTCCATGCCAGGTATCGTCTTCGTGCTTCTGCATCCACCCGCGAGAAGAGATCGCCGCCATCTGCATCAATCCCGACCACAAGCGGGAGATCGGTAACCTCAATCACCCAGATCGCCTCAGCCATACCAAGTTCCGGATAGAAGACGCCGGTGAGCTTCATATGGGATGCCGCAAGGGCGGCACAGCCTCCTGTAAATGCGAGATAGACGGCACGACCCCTGAGGGAGTCGGAAACTTCCTTACCCATACCACCTTTTCCGATCAGGCAGCGGATACCTGCGTCGATGAGAAAAACAGTCAGCCTGTTCATCCGTGCAGATGTCGTTGGCCCTGCAGCTACGATACGGTTCTCCTGTATAACCGGCCCGCAATGATAGATCACAGCCCCCTCCGGATCAAATGGAATTCCATCTTTCATCATCTTCAGGTGTGCCTCGTCCCGTGCCGTATAGATGGTGCCAGAGAGGAGGACAGAGTCTCCTGCCCTGAGCGTGAGGATCTCATCCCCGAGCGGAGTTCTAATCTTCATACACTCACCTTCCGTGTCGCCCGCCTGCATGCCCAGCACTGGATATTGACGGCAACCGGGAGCGATGCGGTATGGCAGTGGGCTTTTTTCACCTTCACGGCAAGAGCAGTTGTACTTCCACCAAGCCCCATCGGACCGATCCCAAGGCTGTTTATCGCATTGAGGATCTCTCTTTCATATTCGTCCATTGTATCTATCGGAAGGAGGAGTGCCTCTTTTGCCAGAGAGGCAGCCAGATCGAAGGTCCCACCGATCCCAACCCCGACAACAACAGGCGGGCATGGACGCCCTCCCGCCATCAACACCGTTTCGACGATGAATGCCGGTATTTCCCCTGATTGCGATGGGAGGAGCATCCCGATCCGGGACACATTCTCTGATCCTGCCCCTTTCGGAAGGGCTGTAACAGTGAGATCCGGGCCTTCACTGATATGAATTGGAGGGATTCCAACACCGGTATTATCACCGCTGTTCTGGCGCAAAACCGGTTCAACCGCATTTGGCCTGAGAGGGACGGAGTGGGTTGCCCGCCTGACACCGTCATAGACGGCATCTATAAGATCCCTTTCATGCAGGGGGCAGCTATGAGGTACTGTCAGATAGATTACTGCAATGCCGGTATCCTGACAGAGAGGGATATCAAGCCTCTCAGCCTCCCGGATATTGGCTCGGATATTAGCGAGTTCCCCCCGTGCAACCGGATCGCTTTCTGACTCGTATGCAGCATCAATTGCAGCCTTCACGTCAGGGGGGAGACAAACCTCAGCCTCATGGATACAGGCATGGGTAGCCTCCGACACAGCTTCTCTGAGTATCTGATATTCACGGGCATGCATACCGCTATTTAGACGGCAAAGATGATAAAACTCGTGAAAACCCAGAGAAAAAAAGGTATAGAAGGTTTTGTTTACTCTTCAATAACAACACTGACAGGTGTCGGAAGCTTGTGCCCGCCATGAAGAAGCGCATATTTTGCTTTTTCAACATACTGTGGGGATGTCCAGATGGTGAAGACACGCTGTTTCTCCTGAACCCGGGCAGCGGTCCCGACAGCTTTGCCAAATGCAAGCCGCATTCCTTCCGAGACACGGTCTGCACCTGCGCCGGTTGCCTGTTTGTTCTCCCTGAGCACATGGTGCGGGTAGACACGGAGTTTCAGGTGGAAGTTGCTCCTGCCCACTTCCTTCATCAGTCTTCGGTTCATGTTGACACGGGCAGCTTCAAGTGCTGTATGGCGTATCTGGCATGCCTCTTTTACCTCAAGGTGGAGGGAAACCGGAAACTCATCCTGGAGGTTTCCCATATCAAACTGGACAACCTTCAGGCCCGGGACACCACCCATATATTTCCTGCGTGTATATGCCTTCTTTGAGATGGCTCTGTACATCTTTGCTGGCTTTCGTACCATGTAAAAAACTCCTCGCTATGAAAATATGCTTAATAAAATGGATGGTATAAGGTATAAAAGTTATTGGCGTTCGTCAAGCCGGTCGATCAGTTCAAGCACATCCCGGCGGAGAGTCGCAAACTCAATACTGGTCCGGTCACGCGGCCGGGGGATGTCGACATCATAGGTTCCGGCTATCTGGCCCGGACGAGGCGAGAGCACAATGATCCGATCGGCCAGATAGACCGCTTCATCCACGCTGTGAGTTACAAAGATCACCGTTTTTTTCGTCTTCTCCCAGATCAGGAGGAGCTCTTTCTGCATCCGGTTCCGGGTCTGTGCATCAAGGGCGCCAAATGGTTCATCCATCAGCAGGACAGCGGGATCGGTGGCGAGCGCCCGTGCGACAGCAACCCGCTGGCGCATTCCGCCAGATAATTCATAAGGATAACTATCACCAAACCCTTCCAGGCCAACGAGCCTGATAAACCGATTGACGATCTCTTCACGCTCAGGAACTGCAATCCCCCGCATCTGAAGCCCAAAGCCCACATTTGCACGGACAGTGCGCCAGGGATAGAGCGAATATTCCTGGAAGATCATTGCAAGCCGGGGATCGGGTCCTGTTACAGGCGTTCCTTCAACGATAATCTCCCCTGAGGTAGGATGGTCAAGGCCGCCGATCATCCGGAGAAGCGTCGTCTTTCCGCAGCCGGATGGACCTAGGATACAGAGAAACTCGCCTCTTGAGATACTGGCAGATATATCATCAATGGCAGTGAGTGGCTCTTTCTGGCGCGCGGCAAATATTTTGCCGACATTTTTCAAAACAACCGTCATCTGTTCATCTCCTGCCACTGGAACTTCCGTTTCTCAACTGCACGGAAGAGGATGTCAACACCGATCCCGATGATGCCGATGATGATCATACCGGCAATGATCACCTGCACCTGCCCCCAGTTATACGAGTACATGATCAGGTACCCGATGCCCGAGGTGGTGCCGGGGAGCATCTCTGCTGCAACCACACACATCCAGGCAACCCCAAACCCAACCCGAAGACCGGTCCAGATGGCAGGAGCTGCTGCCGGAAGGATTACATATACAAGGAGTTTCCATCCTTTTGCCCCATAGATCGACGCAGTCTCGATCCATGTCCGGTTCACTCTCCGCACACCATCGATACTATTGATTAGAATAGGGAAGAACGACCCGATGAAGATGATGAAGACCATAGAAGGGAGACCGATTTTAAACCAGGCCAGCGCAAGAGGAACCCATGCAAGCGGAGGTATCGGGCGGAATAGCTGGATGATCGGGTTCACCAGATCTTCGATGATCTGATATCGCCCGATAATAATCCCCGCGGGTACCGCGCAAGCCACTGCAAGCCCAAATCCAAGAGCCACACGCCAGATGGAGAGGCGGGAGTTTTCAAGAATGCTCCCGCTTCCAAGGATATCCGCAGTTGGTTTCATGAGGACAGCAGCTACAGATGCAGGTTCTGGAAGAATGAACGGATTATTCAATATAACCGATACAATCTCCCATGCAACGAGAATAAAAAGGAGAGGAATAATCTTCAGATACCATTTCATCAGACTTCTTTCACCACCACACCGCTATCCTGAAGTGCATATTTTATCTGCACATCCTGGATCGAGCCTCTGGCCGGTGCGGCGATCGTAACTGGTTTTCCTTCTGCTGACCGTTTTCCAACCCATGTGATGAATGAGTCCCAGTCAGTGACCGGTGCAGATGCTGCAACGACGAAGCCTGATCCTTCCGTCTGTGTTGGGAAGAGGATCTTAATAGGCGTTCCCTTGTCGATGGCTGTAATCGCAGGCGGAGTCCCGGCATATGCCATCTGGATCGCGTCAGTCGACATGAGCGTCATCAGCGGAGCTCCACCCTCGCCGAGTACAAGCTTCACCTCGGCGACAGTGACGCCATTAACGATTAGATCCGCAACTTCCACTTTGCCGGGGACATCAGCCCTCGGTTTCAGGGCAATACCGAATTCGTCATTGAAGTAACGCCACTCCTTGACAGCAACAAAGAGGGGGGCATCATGATCGGAGGGGAGATACCCGAGTGATATCGGCTCTGTAAGCTTTGCAGGAGTCATAATCTCACCTGCATCAACCATTGCCCGTCCCGCTTCATAAGAGGTAAAGTCAAAGAGCATATCCCGGATCTCTTCATTCGAGGCATCCTTAAGCGTTCCGGTCAGGTAACCGATATCCTTGAGCGCAAGAATGAATTCATCATTGCTCTTGAGCCATTCGGGAGAGTGTGCTGTTGTAAACCTGATCGTTGGGATCGAGTCTTTCAGTACATCATGGGAGCTGATCGTGACATCACCAAATGTCATGTCTGCACCGCCGTACAGCCAGTTGGCAGAGATCTCGGCAGTCCGTTCCGGATTATCACGGACATAGTCTCCGGCAAGAATGAAGAGCGCTGCGATAGCATTTGCAACATCAGTATTTTCTGCAATAAAGTCTTCACGTGCAGAGAGCGCACAGCAGGTATGATCGTTCCAGGTACCTGCCGGAGGAAGGTCCTGGGAGTAACTGACCACAGTCCCGATTCCTGAGACTGTCGCTACAGATACAAGAGGCTGCCATACCATGAAGCCATCCACCTGCCCGGTCGAGAGAAGCATCGGCATCTGCCCAACTGCTGTATACATGATACCCACTTCTCCCTGTACATCCTCAGGAGGAGTTGCCGGTACTTCTTCTGATACGCAACCTGCCACAAGGAGTGCAAGTGCAAGAAGAGCTACTATAGACGCTAACAACTTAGCATTCATGTGTAGGAGTGGAGAGGTAGACTATATAATCTATTGGATTGTAATTTGGACATATAAGATAATATATCCAATTATTTTCTACAGAAAATGATTCTATCTGAGTGAGACGTCCAGAATACCAGTAACATAAACGAAAAGCTTTCTACGAAGAGATAATCAGTTTTCAGGTACCATCATAACAGAGAGGAAGAGGATGCGACACGACCAGATACGGGAGGGGAGGCTCTCTGGCAACCGGAATGCTTTCATAGCCAGGTATCTCTCATCAATGGATGCGGATCGGAGAATCGCCTCTCCGGATCTCAGGGTGGATATGGCCCACCTTGCTATGCTGAAGCAGCAGGGGCTGATCCCGGCAGAGCATGCGAAACTCCTCGCTGGTGCCCTCCTCAGGATGTATACTGATGGCATCCCCGGGGAGGCATATGATGAGCGTTTTGAAGACATCCATGCAGGGATAGAGGGAGAGTTGATAGCAGAAGCCGGAATCGATGCCGGAGGACGGCTCCACCTTGCACGTTCACGAAATGACGAGGTGGCAACCTGCCTCAGGATCAGGGTGCGAGAGGATATACTTGAGATCCTTGGATCAGTATCCTCTCTCAGGAAGATCCTGATCGATCTCGCAGATGGGCATGCCAAAACTGTGATGCCAGGTTTTACGCATCTTCAGCATGCACAGCCGACAACACTCGCCCATCACCTTCTCGCCTATGAAGAGGCATTTTCACGAGATGCCGAGCGGCTCTTTGACACATATACACGAGTCAACCGTTCACCACTCGGTTCCGCTGCCTTTGCCTCGACAGGTTTTCCCATTGACCGGGAGATGACGAGAAGGTTACTTGGGTTTGATTGTATCCTCGGCAACTCAATGGATGCGGTGTCCGGGAGGGATTTTGCACTGGAGGTGCTCTCTGCCCTCACTATCATGATGGCAAATGCGAGCAGGCTCTGTGAGGAGCTGATACTCTGGAGCAGCGCATTTGTCGGTTTTGTCGAGCTGGATGACATCTACTGCTCTACCAGTTCAATCATGCCGCAAAAGAAGAACCCGGATTGTGCCGAGATTATGCGCGGACATGCCGGAACGGTCGCAGGGGCATTCCAGTCCGCACTCATCTGCATGAAAGGGCTCCCCATGAGCTATAACCGCGATCTCCAGACGCTGACACCCCACCTCTGGAATGGAATCTCCCATACCGCCGCAAGCATGGAGATTCTTGCCGGGATGGTGCAGACGGCAGTATTCGACAAAGAAAAGATGTATCGTGAAAGCGAAAGGGGGTTTTCAACAGCAACTGAGCTTGCAGACACCCTTGTTCGTGATTTTGGACTGCCTTTTCGGACTGCGCACAATATCGTCGGGCGAGCTGTCCGCTCTGGAGAGATCACCCTTTCTACAATCGAAGAAGCAGGCAAAGAGATCGCAGGCATCTCGCTCAAAGAAAGGGGACTGACGGAGGATCGCATTCGAAAGGCACTCGATCCCACACTCGTGGTTGCCGCGAAAAGGGTTGCCGGAGGACCTGCAGAAGAAGCGATTGTGTATGCAATCCGATTACGCTCAGGTCTCCTGAAAAAACATAATGAGATGATAACGATGCGAAAGAACGCAACAAAGGATGCAGAAGAAGAGCTCATTCAGATGATAAAGGGGCTGACTGAAGCATGAAAACCGGGGATCTGGTATCATGTACTCTGGGCGGAGAGACGGTAGAAGCAATTTATATTACCGAGCGGGATGGCATGGCTGTTCTGAAACTTTCATCTGGCTATAATATCGGCCTGCCTCCAACAGATGTGAGATTCATCGGGGATGCTCAGGAGAGGAAGGCGGAAGAACCTTTGATCATACAGGATTCCACATTACCGGAGCTTTCGATCATATCTACCGGAGGAACGATCGCATCCCGTGTCGACTATCGGACAGGCGCGGTGACAAGCAGATCGACGGCTGAGGAGATCATCCGTGCAATACCCCGGATGGCTTCAGTCGGGCAGTACCGGACACGCCAGCCGTTCTCAATTCTATCTGAGAATATGAAGCCCTCCATGTGGATTGAGCTTGCCCGCACCATATATGCTGAGATCGAAGCAGGCGTCCGTGGAGTGATCATCACCCATGGAACCGACACGATGGCATATTCAGCATCTGCAGTGAGTTTTATGCTCGATACACCGGTCCCTGTAATCTTTGTTGGATCACAGCGGTCAGCCGATCGCCCAAGCAGCGATAATGCGATGAATGCACTCTGCAGTGCAGCAGCTGCCTCAGCCGATCTCGGGGAGGTTGCCATCTGCATGCATGGAACAGAACATGATGATTTCTGTGCGCTGCACCGTGCAACAAGAGTCAGAAAGATGCATACCTCACGCCGGGATGCCTTTCAGAGCATCGGGACTGAACCTATCGCAACAATCACATATCCGGAACTTGCAGTCTCTCCAGCCCCCCATGCTATTCAGAGAGGGGCACAGGAACCAGTCCTCAATGATACAATGGAGGAGAGATGTGCGCTCTTCTCCTATTATCCAGGTATGGATCCCGCAATCCTTGATTCATATGCATCATATCGCGGGGTTGTCATCGCCGGAACAGGGCTCGGCCATGTCGGAACCACCCTAATGGATGGAATACGCCAACTTGTGCGCAACCAGACAACGGTTGTGATGACGACACAATGCCTGAGCGGCCGTGTATGCGACAGGGTCTATGATACGGGCCGCGACCTTCTCAGGGCCGGTGTCATCGAAGGAGAGGATATGCTCCCCGAGACTGCGCTTGTAAAACTGATGTGGGTGCTTGGGCAGACAGATGAGCCCGGTGAGATCCGGAAGCTGATGCAGGAGAGCCAGAAAGGTGAGATTGTAAGGAGGTCGGCATATGGATTATGAGGCGCTTGGCCTGATGGCCGGGATTGAGATCCACCAGCAGCTTGATACTATCGAGAAACTCTTCTGCCGGTGCCCTACCTCACTCAGGAATATTGAAGAGAGGAACGGTGAGATCCGGAGATACCTGAGGGCGACGGTATCTGAGATGGGAATCATAGATCGTGCAGCAGAAGAAGAGATGAAGCAAATGCGCCTCTTCTCGTACTATACGTATGACACCACCTGCCTTGTCGAGAATGATGACGAGCCGCCGACGCCTTTGAATCCAGAAGCCCTTCTGATTACGCTCACTATTGCAAAGCTCCTCTCGATGAAACCGATTCCACAGGTTCATGTGATGCGGAAGATGGTTATCGACGGATCGAACACCACCGGATTCCAGAGGACGGCACTCGTTGCGATGAACGGAGTTGCCGGCGGGGACTGCCGGATCGAATCGATCTGCCTTGAAGAGGAAGCTGCCCAGAGGGTGACTGGCAACACATTCTCACTCGACCGCCTTGGAATACCACTTGTTGAGATCACAACCGCCCCCTGCATGCATACACCTGAAGAGGTGAAGAAAACCGCAGAATATATAGGAATGATCCTCAGATCAACCAGAAGGGTTAAACGCGGCATCGGAACTATCCGGCAGGATGTGAATATTTCCATAAGGGACGGTGCCCGCGTTGAGATTAAAGGAGTACAGGAACTCGATCTGATCCCCGAGGTAGTCTCCCGTGAGGTGCTGCGGCAGGTGAACCTGCTTGCGATCAGGGAAGAACTGCTCAGCCGTGGTGCAGAAGTGCCCGATGATGGGATCAACGTCTCCGATCTCTTCGCTTCGACGCAATCAAAGGTGCTGAAGAAGGCTCCCTGCATCATGGCTTGCGTGTTAAAAGGATTTGCCGGGATTGTCGGAAGGGAGATCCAGCCAGGACGCCGCCTTGGAAGCGAGATGTCGGATTATGCAAAGAAGTGCGGTGTCGGCGGTATATTCCATACCGATGAGCTGCCTGCCTATGGGGTAACCGAAGAAGAGGTGGCTGGCCTTCGAAAGCGGACAGGTGCGAATGAAGGAGACTGTGTTATCCTCGTCTCTGGAACAGAAGAGCAGGCTTCATGTGCAATCAGGCTTGCACTCAGGCGTGCCGGGATGGCATTTGTCGGGGTGCCTGAAGAGACCAGGAAGATGCTCCCTGAAGGGAACTCGGCGTATATGCGTCCGTTACCGGGAGCAGCACGAATGTACCCGGAGACGGATGTGCTGCCTGTTGAGATCAGCCGTGAGATGATGGATGCAATCGAGCTTCCTGAACTGCTGACCGACATTGCGGCACGATTTAGCAGCGAACTTGGCATTGATAGCGCGC
The DNA here is from genome assembly GCF_024372745.1 of Methanocalculus taiwanensis. GTDB lineage: Archaea > Halobacteriota > Methanomicrobia > Methanomicrobiales > Methanocorpusculaceae > Methanocalculus > Methanocalculus taiwanensis. The sequence continues at coordinate 6,346 of NZ_VOTZ01000016.1, read as the reverse complement.
TCGCCCGACACATCGCGTACTCAGACCGGCTTTTAACCTTTGAAAAGGCGATTACAGCCGGAATTAAACCCTCATTAGCTGCACGGACACTCATCTCTACCATACGGGAGCTATCCCGCGATGGCGTGGACTGCGGGGAGGTGCCTGACGAAAGCATCATTGAACTCCTCACCCGCGTTGGTCATGGAGAAGTTGCAAAAGAGGCAGTGCCTGAGATCCTCCGCACCCTGGCCGGGGGTGCACCACTTGAAGAGGCAATTCAGTCTGTAGGGCCGACATTCTCTGTTGATGACCTTGAAAGCCTGATCGATGGGATTGTTGCCGAGCGAAAAGATTTCATCAGCGAACGGGGGATGGCCGCGCTTGGACCGGTGATGGGTATTGTGATGAAAGAAGTCCGTGGCAGGATAGACGGGCAGATTGTTGCAGATGTTCTCAAGCAGTCGATCAAGAAGATGATCTAAAAAAGATATCTTTATCAAAAAGCCAAACAGTAGTTATAAGGAGTTTCATATGGGAAAGACAGGCAGTATAAACTGGCACCAGGTAAAAGGAAACCAGGGACAGATCAGACTTGTTCCTCAAAAAAGTGGTGAGGCGAAGAAGCCAGGGCCGAACCAGAGATTTAAGAGACACACCATCGTCAAGAAGCTTGAGCAGAAGATGGCAAATGCCCAGCAGCAGGGCCGGGGAGGGGGACGCCGGGGAGGACATGTTGTCGACCCACGTGTCCGCCGCCACATCCGCCGCTCGAAGAAGACGATGATGGGCGCCAAACAGAAATCCAGGCGGTAATCGAAGACTACCTATCTTTTTATATTCTTTTGCCTCTTGTATATCCATATGGATGTCAGGAATGCAGTTCTCTCCTGGCAGTATGCTGAACGTCTGAAGACCGGGATCATCTCGGTCTCAAAGATGCTGATGACACTGCCGGATTATCCAAAAGAAGAGCGACCGGGTGCACGCAGAATGTTGATTGCCGTCATGGACGAGCTGCGTGCGGATGCACAGACGGCATCCGCGGCAACCGGGATTACGGCATTTGGAAAGGTGGTTCATTCTCTGTCCGAGATGATCAGCCTTGCCGAGAGCAGCCAGTTCGGTCTTGCTACCGAGCGGGCAGGCGAAGGCGTTTCTGCCGCAACAACAGCTGCCCAGGAATCCTGGGAAGTGCTTCATTCACATGGAATCCTCTGAATTTCTTGGTTTTCTACAATCCCGCGGCTCTGTCAGGAGTTATACGGGCGAGCAGATAGCGAGGGAAGAGGTTGAGTATATCCTCAGGGCTGCTTCAACCTGCCCGACTGCAGGCAACCGGGAGGCATGGGATGTGATCATCTGCAGGCAGGAGGATCTCCTTGAAGCCATAGCAGATGCAGCATTTAGCCAGGACTTTATTGGTGGGGCGGGGACAGCCTTTGTCATCTGCGCAAACTATGTCAGATCTATGTCACGGTACGGGGAGCGCGGGATATTATATGCGGTTCAGGATGCAACTATCGCAGGAACCTATATGATGCTCGCTGCACACGTATTGAGGCGTGCCACCTGCTGGATCGGGGCGTTTGACGAGGAAGAGATGAAAGAGATCCTCGGCATCCCGCCGCATGTCCGGCCGGTTGTGATACTCCTGATCGGAGAGGGGAAGGAGCAGGCGGCATCACCAGAAAGGATGCCCATACACGAACACATGCATGAGGATTACTGGTAAGTTGGAGATGGATAAATATGGCAGATTATCACGTAACACTGGAATCGGCATGGATCGTAAAAGACGTCAAAACCGTTGACGATGCGATCGGTATTGCCATCAGCGAGGCTGGAAAGCGGCTCAATCCGACGGCAAAATTTGTCGAGGTTGAGATCGGGGCCACATCATGCCCAAATTGTGAAGAAGAACTGAATAATGCGCTGATGGTGGCAAATACAGCACTTGTCGGCCTGACACTGGATATGAAAGTCTTCAAGGCAGAGTCAGAGCAGCATGCTGAGAGGATAGCCAAGGCAACAATTGGAAAGGCACTCAGGGAGATTCCACTCCAGGTAGTGGAAGTGATCGAGATATGATTCATGTCGTCGGCCATACGGCGACAGACCATATCTTCCGTGTCCCTCATCTGCCGGATGCAAACACCTCGACACAGATCCTTGATCACCAGATATTCTTCGGCGGCGGGGCAGCAAATATCGCCGTCGGCATTGCAGTACTTGGCGGAGAGTCTACGCTCGTCTCCGCTGTGGGAGGAGACTTTGCAGGAACGGAGTATGACAGATGGCTGGATTCGCACCAGGTGGGCAGGTTCTTCTACATTGAGGAGGAAGCGCACACACCGCTTGCCTGCATGTTCACCGATACAAAAGAAGATCAGATCACCTTCTTTGAATGGGGGGCATCTGAAGCATTCACAAAAGCCGATCCACCTGCCTTTGACTTTGTACATATGGCAACAGCCGATCCGTCATATAATGTGAAAGTTGCTGAGCGTGCGGGTTTTGCCTCATTTGATCCCGGACAGGATATCCACAAATATAGTGCCGAGCAGTTTGAACAGCTGCTTGATTCGATCGATATCCTCTTTGCAAACCGGTATGAAGCGGAGATCATGGCAGGAGTACTGAAACACACTGAAGAAGAGCTTTCAGGACGGGTGCCAGTTGCTATCTTCACCCAGGGAAAAGACGGGAGCAGGCTCTATGAAGATGGAGTGCTCACGGTGATCCCATCAGTCCCGGTGACGCTGGTTGACCCAACCGGTGCAGGCGATGCGTATCGGGCCGGGTTCCTGACAGCCTACCAGAAACAGATGCCGCTTACAGATTGCTGCCGTATCGGAACGGTCTGTTCTTCTTTTGTAATTGAGAGGGTTGGCTGCCAGACGAACCTTCCGAGCTGGGATCAGATGCAGGAGCGGCTGCGGAAATACTTCGGGTGATGGAACCAGTGTATGCCGCTCTGACATCAGGAGGGAAGGACTCCATCCTCGCAATCCAGCTAGCCCTTGATGAGGGGCTTGAAGTTGGATATATTGTCTGTGTCAGGCCAGAAAACCCGGATTCGTATATGTTCCATTCATCGAACCTGGATGCGGTCCATCTGATCGCAGAACGGGGTGGAATGGAGTATGTCGAGATACAAACACACGGACGCAAAGAAGAGGAGCTTATCGATCTCAAAAGAGGATTGTCAGAACTCAGGATTGATGGGATTATCGCTGGTGCGATTGAGTCTGCATACCAGTACGAACGGGTCAGTGAGATTGCCCGGAGCCTGAGTCTACATGTCTTCTCCCCACTCTGGCAAAAGGATCCTGAATGGATCATGGACGAAGTGGTCCGTCGCCTCGATGCCATCATCGTGGTCTGTGCAGCAGACGGCCTGACTGAAGATATACTTGGCGCCCACATCGATGCCAAACTGGTAGAGAGACTCAAGCAGCTCTCACGCAGAAACAGGATACATATCGCCGGGGAAGGGGGCGAGTACGAGACGCTAGCGCTGAACGCCCCATTTTACAGCGCTCCAATCCGGTGGAGTGAAGAGAATCGCAGAATTAATGCTGGCCGGAGCGAATTGATCCTGAACGGATTGTGGTAACCATGACAACAGGGGGCGATGTCAGGATTGAGCGGCTATCGAGATTCATCTTTACTGCCCCATCCTGGCCACGATCTCTGCTTCTCATTGTCATTCTTGGTTTTCTCATCGACATTGCACTGATACAGGCAAAAGAGCCAATCTGGTTCTTTGGATCTATTGGCTTTTCTCTGCCTGCACTGGTTGCTTTTTATCTGACCCGGCAAAGTATCCTCCTGTCTGGAAAGACACTGACCTGGAACAGATCCGGGCTTCTTGCCCTGGCATCAGTTGTTATAGGGGTGATCACGACCGCTTTTGCTGCAATAGGTGCAGATTCGGGATTCTATCTCCCAATCACCTATGCAACCGGTCTTGGCATGATCCTCTCGCTCAGGATGCTTGTCCTTGTTGCTGTTGCAGATTACCGGCTCAGGAGAATGATCATTCCTGCGGCACTCCAGAGTCTTACTGGCCTGTGTGCAGGGTATTACTATTTTGGGGGGGAGTTCTTCCTGTGGGCAGGCGGCCTTTTGATCATCTTCGGTATAGGTAGCTCGATATTCATATGGCTCATTGATCGTCCACTGAAACGATCATTTGGCATCTCCGGACTGAGTTTCCTGAATGCCTTCATTGCCCACATGACAGATGGATCAAAGACCATGGAGGATTTCTTCCGGGATATCGGCGAGGAAGTGACAGTCCCACAATCCAGCCTGATCTTTTCGCGTTATGATAAGAAGATGGCAGTCCTCACTGTACCAAATATCCATCCAGGACCAATGGGTGAGATTGGGAGCGCAAATCTCCCGAAAATTATCCACGACAGGTTTGATGCCGAAATGTTCGTTGCACATGGATGTGCCACCCATGACTTCAACCTGGTTTCAGAGTCTGAAGCCGAAGTTATCATCGAGTCACTTGAAAAGTCCCGGAGGAGCCTGACATTTTCTGAAGGCGGGAGCACGCCAATCCGAAAACGGTATGGAAGTGTTGAGATCCTGACACAGCGGTTCTCAGACTCTATACTGATGATCTCCACCCGTTCACCTGAAAAGACCGAGGATATCGATTTTAATATCGGGATGGCGATCATGGCCGAAGGGCATCGCTGGTTCCGTGATGTCGTCTTTATTGATGCCCACAACTGCATGACTGATGTTTCTTCACCGGTACTGCCGGCAACCCCGCTCGGAATCGAATATTATCGGGCAGCACTTGCCGCTATGGAAGAGGCTGCCGCTGCATCACTTCTGCCGATTGCTGTTGGGATCTGTCATCACCAGCTGCCGTTTGGTAGAGAGGACGGGTTTGGCGATCTTGGTATCCAGGTGCTAGTAATGATGGTTGGTACCACGAAAACTGCCTATATTCTCTTTGATGGCAATAATATCCACCATGGAGTGAGAGAGGAGATCCGCCGCGCAATTGTTGATCTGGTTGATGAATCGGAGATTATGACAACTGATACCCATGTCGTCAATACAGTTAGCGGGAAAAATCCAATCGGCCTTTCAATCCCTGCATCTGAGATTGTTCCGCATGTCAGAGCAGCTGTTCTGGAAGCATTAGAAGATCTTTCACCTGCCAGGGCTGCATCTGCGACAACATGGTGCGAGGGCATAACCATCTTTGGCTCTCAACGGATCGCACAGTTTGCAAGCACCGTCAATGCCATGCTGATCTTTATTCCACCTTTAAGCCTCGGAATGCTGATTCTTGCCTTTATCCTCTCGATCCTTACCTTCTCGGTGATCGGACTATACTGGTGATCGAAGGGGCACTCCATACCCGGTGAGAGGGATACAGAGGGGAGGGGAGGGGACCCCCTTCCGAAGACCTTTTTAATGAGGCAAGCGTATTGTTATAAGCATTTCAAGGCGATTGTGTTGGAGATGTTGCTTCCGTCACCGTCTGTTATGCTCATTGAGTTTAAAGTGCCTCAGTGGCTTAGCCCGGCATAGCGGCTGACTTGTAATCAGCAGGTCCCGTGTTCAAATCACGGCTGAGGCTTCCTTTATTTTTAGAATTACCAAAAATATTGGATTATTGTTCATGAGTTGATGACTTATATGTTAGAAGGCATAGATTGCATAACATATTTGGCATAGAATACTGCACCGAGGGAGCCAAGGGTATTGCCAGCCATATCAAAAAAGGTGTCAACGACCCCGAGATTATAGGTCGATCCAATCAGAGCATCGATTGATAATTCAATTATCTCCCAGAACACTCCAAAACAGAATACCAGCAGGATAATACCTGCATATACATTGGATAGTGGCATCCGGATGCCTTTTCCGGCTAGATAGAGAAAGAAGGAGAATAATACCAAACCAAGGGCAAAACCGGATATGCAATGAGCTATCTTGTCATAATATGGTGCATAAATCCAGTAATATTGATTGATGCCTCCGGCAACATGGAACAGAAGGGCAATAGCAACTGCCATTTTCGTGCCATCCGGCAGCTTGATGGATAGAAGGCGCTCAGAAAGTGAGGGGAGAAGGATAAGAAGCATCGAGGCAATAACAACGAGAAGACGGGTGGTATCACCGATCATAAAAGCCTTCCAGGCAAAGCAGAATAATGCCAGTTCCAGGATAAGGACACAATATCGCTCAATGAAGTGTTTTTTCGTAACAGGTCAGCACCCCCTCTCCTGACCTCTCCTTAACTCACATCACACACCCCCACTTTTCGGAAAATACGCCCGTATGACCGATAGATCCTTATATAATGAGAGATTAATAGATATTTGGGATA
>NZ_VOTZ01000015.1 GCF_024372745.1 Methanocalculus taiwanensis | reverse complement strand
TCCCAAATATCTATTAATCTCTCATTATATAAGGATCTATCGGTCATACGGGCGTATTTTCCGAAAAGTGGGGGTGTGTGATGTGAGTTAAGGAGAGGTCAGGAGAGGGGGTGCTGACCTGTTACAATCTCTCATTCATACCAAACCAGGCAATTGCCATGGCATTCAGCGCTTTTTTTGAATGAATAACAGGATGAAGCTATCCAACCACAAGATCCTGGTAATTTCCATTGGTCCCGGATACGTACAGGACTGCCCTGCCGCCCTCAAGTGCAGGTTTTGGGAACTTCCGGATCTCAACCTCACCTTCAAGAACCGGCTCATTGTCACGGGTTTTAATCAGGTCGATCCCTGACGCAAGGAGTTCGTCAACACTCCGGCATCCGGTCATCATACGGGAACTGCCGCGGATGATGAACCTGCCATCGTCTCCAGAAGCTGCAAGCCCGACACCGGCAAGAGCACCTATGACACCCCCGTTTGTGCCTCCGAGCCCTTCAAGCATGATGCCGCTTGCTTGTGCATGATGATGTGCTGCTTCCTGTGTCAGAACAGTGTTCTTTGCGCTCATTCCAAATGCGACAACCGAAGCAGAAACAGTATCCGACGCTGCGATGCATATCCCCGGATCACTCCCAACGATAAAGTCAGAGAGCATCAGCTCACGGGCTCTCCTGAATATCTTCGCAATTGATCCATTTCCATTCCCATCAATATGAAGAACAGCGGAGCTGTTATGGGATGTATAGGGGATCTCATCATGAACATAGAGCTGGTGGCGTGTCACACCAAGGACTGTGTACTCAGATGAGAGTTCATCTGCAATAAAACGGGCAAGCCTTCCGGTTCCCCGCGATTCCTGTGTGTCTGTATCATCAATACCAAGATAGATGGTCACGATCCCTTCTCCTCGTTCATCTGTACCTGCATAATCATACGCCCACAGGCATGAATAATGTATTGTTGATTAAATACATTTAATAAGTTAAATTGACACAATGAACTTTTTCATGCTGGAATACCAATGCAACACTCACCTCTAAAGAATGGATCATAGCAAAATTCTATATATCATGAGAGTATATCAATTGATATACCAACTGAAATGAGGTGAATGGTATGAAGATCTATGTACGAGAACGCCAGAAGGTAGGCACCGGCGTGAAACAGCCACGCTTCAGGGTTGTTGCTGTTACAGCAGGTGCGGAGGAGAAAGGCCAGCTGAAGGTAGAGGGAACCCACTTCAGGAAGACCGAACTTGAACAGATTGCCGCTGATGCCGGTGCCGAGATCGTGTATCTCCAGGATATGCCTGAAGACCAGCACGGCAAGAAGAAATCAAAATAAGCCAGCAAACAGGCACTGTCTGCCATCTGAACTGAACCGCTCTTACGAAGAGAGCAGAAAAGTGAGAGCATTCAAATGAACGCAAATGAACACCACGAAATGCTTGATGCGGCCATACGGCTCATCCTTGATGAGGGCCGCATCACCATCAGTGTAACAGCGGATGAGATCTCAATCTCCCTACCCAGGACACGGCGCCTTGCCGAACACCTTGGCATTCCCCACTATTATGTCCTGCCGCACTTTGCCGCCATGGAGAAGGACGGGCTGATCCGGAGAGCTGAAAGGGTAGGGATATCAACCACCAGAAAAGGCACCGAAGTAATCGCTTCCAAACTTCTGGAGCGGTATCCGGAAGAATTATCCGGGAAATTCCCCAAAAAAATCATCGATCTCCTGAGAGAGACCGGATAATAGTCGGACCAAAATACCGGCCTCATCCATGTTCTTTATCAATGAACACTTCCTATCCCTCTTACCAGAAGAGTGAGGCGGGATGGATCAAGAACAATTGCCAAAAATAGTACCCGGCATCCGGTTCTCCCTTGGGGAACTTGCAGGATCAGTTGGCGATTATGGGACGATCTTTCCGATCATCCTTGGTGCTGGAATTGCCGCCGGGGTCAATGTCAGCTATGCATTCCTTGGAGTCGGGCTCTGGTTCATTATTACCGGGATCTATTACAAGTTCCCGATTCCGATCGAGCCTATGAAGGCAATAGGCGCCATTGCCATCGCTGAAGGTCTGAGTGCCGGAGAGATCGCCGCTTCAGGGATCATTATCGGTCTATTTCTTTTGATTCTTGGGTATCTGAAAGGAATGGAGTGGATCCAGAAAAATATCCCGGCAAGTGTGATCCGGGGAATTCAGGTCGGTCTGGCTCTTATCCTTCTCAGAACTTCCTTTGGTTTTATCATCGAAGATCCGTTATTTGCCGGACTGGCAATTTTGATCATCGTCGCCTTCTTCATTGCCAGGTATGTTAAACAGATCCCCGATATCTCCTCACTTCTTGTGATTGGAATCGGGCTTGGTACAGGCATATATATGACCGGCCTGCCTCCATTCCGCCTGATCCCTATCCCGGAGCTTATCATTCCAGCATCCGCTGACTGGCTCTTTGCAGCAGTACACCTTGCAATCCCGCAGATCCCACTCACTATCGGCAACGCGATCCTTGCCACATCGCTCCTCACACTTGACCTTTTCAGGCATGAGATCAAACCTGATCGGCTGGCAAAGACGATCGGAGTGATGAATCTGATATCAGCCCCGCTCGGTGGATTTCCGATGTGCCACGGGGCCGGGGGGCTCGCCGCTATGTTTCGGTTCGGTGCACGAACCGGAGGTGCTAACATCATCGCCGGACTCATCATCATAGGTTTTGCGATTGCGTTTGCCCCCCCTGAAGTGCTTACCCTTATCCCCTATGGCATCTTCGGAGGGCTTCTTGTCTTTGTTGCCCTTGAACTTGGAAAACATGGCATGAAGACCGACTCCTATCCGGTTACGATTATAATGGGAATTGTTGCTCTCATCGGCGGCATCACTCCTGCATTTCTGATCGGGATGATTCTGGCATACATCCTCAGGAAAAAGAACGAGAAGGCAGCTCTGCTGGTAGGATGAATCTTATATACCTTCCTGCTCTACTACTGCCATTGGGTGATGATACCTATGGGTCAGGATAAGGAGACAATTCGGAACATACTCAGGCACAGAAAAGAGATGCAGACACCGGAAGAGCGGTTTGAAAGGAGCAAGAAGATCTGCGCCCACCTGATGAAGATGATACAGCCAAATGAGACAGTGATGGTCTACACCTCAAAGGAGAAAGAGGTGAACACGGTCCCGCTCATCACGATGCTCCTTGCATACAAAAATCCGGTCATTGTCCCGATAATCCAGAAAGAGGATTACAGCCTTCGCCTATCTTATATTGAGAATATGGGCGTTCTAATCCCAAGCACCTTCGGAGTACCTGAACCGATTGGAAATGAGATCCCAGCAGACGGTGCTGATATCGATACGATCATACTCCCTATGCTCGGATTCGACCGACGGGGCGGGCGTATCGGCTATGGGGCAGGCTATTATGACCGCTTCCTTGAGAAGTATCCGTCGATGAGGAAGATAGGGATCGCATTTGCATGCCAGGAGATGGAAGCACTTCCGCTTGACCCGCATGACATTCCGATGGATGCGATCGTAACCGAGGACGGAATCATATTCAAGAGAGAGTGATCCCGGATGGAACGAAACGGGATCATCATACTCGATACCTTTGCAGAGGCATTCCCTGTCTGGATATCCAGGGTGATTGTAACAGCAGACACACATGATCTGGCATATGCAGCAGCAACAGAAGCAACAGGTTTTGCCACGTCAAAGATATATTGCCCCTGCGAAGCCGGGATAGAAGGCATCTGGAAAGATACCCCGGATGGCAGGCCCGGCGTCTCGATTCTCATATGTGCTGAGAAGAAGCAGATGCGAACGAACGTCTCGGATCGGATCTCCCAATGTATCCTCCCGGCGCCAACGGCTTCAGCCTATGACGGACTCCCCGATGCAGACGATCGCTTCTATACCCGGATGCATTACTTCGGGGACGGGTACGAGGAGCGGTGCACCATCGGCACCAGGCAATGCTGGCGGATACCGGTCATGGAAGGTGAGTATGTCGGAGAAGAGCGGTATGGTACCGTTAAAGGGATTGCGGGAGGCAACTTCCTCGTCATGGGGAGGGATCGCCACCAGACACTCGCCGCCGCACAGGCGGGAGTACAAGCAATTGATCCCATACCGGGTGTGATCACAAGTTTTGCAGGCGGCATTGTCGGTAGCGGATCAAAAGTCGGATGCAGGAATTACCGTTTTCCCATGCCCGCAAGCACAAATCATCTCCTCTGCCCGACGTTGAAAGGAAAAGTGGAGGGATCTGTGGTACCAGACAGTGTACGTACTATCTATGAAGTGGTGATCAACGGTATTGGAGAAGATGCGATCCGATCGGCGATGAGAGCCGGGATAGAGGCGGCAACTGCTCATGGCGGCATCCTCGCAATCGGTGCATCGAACTTTGAAGGCAGACTTGGACCGCACAGGTTCCGGCTGTATGATCTTTTTGAAGAGAAAGGAAGTGAACAATGATTGACACACGGACAATCCCGATAACCTATGCGACACTCGCATTTCTCTCACTTTTGATCGTATTTGTGATTGGAATTCAGATCACCTCGTATATCATCAACATCCTCCTCCTTTCGCTCGTCCTCACCATGCTCATCTACCCATGCGTCCGGTGGATGAAGCAGAAAGGCATTCCCGACCTTGCAGCAGTCGCAATCATCACTGGGGGAGCGGTGCTGATCATCATTGGACTGGTCCTCCTGATACTTGCGTCATTAGGTCAGCTTATTGCCGACATCCCATTTTTCCAGGCAGAGCTTCAGGAACGTCTTGCTGATATATTCACACTCTTTGACAGGCTCGGGATCGAGCGGACATCAGTCACCCATCCTACAATAAATCTCCAGTCAACTGCCATGATCATCTCCCAGTCAATGCTCGGGTTGAGTGAGGCTTTATTATATATCTTCTTCATTGCGATCACCACCTTCTTTGCCCTCCTTGAAGCACCAAAGATCCCTGCCCGTATCCGGAAGATTTATGGTAGCGCGGAGAACAAATCCCTCAGCCAGTTCGCCCGGATGAGCAGGTTCATGGTGGATTTTGTGGTTGTCAGAACCGAGACAAATATCGTCCATGGTGTTCTCTTCGGAGCCTTCCTCTATGTAATGGGGGTGCATTCCGCTATCCTCTGGGGAATTATGACTATCATTCTCGGCTACATCCCCTATATCGGCCTGATCATCGCTGCACTACCCGCGATCTTCTTTGCCTGGCTTCAGTTTGGTATCTGGGGGGCTGTTGCGGTGATCGTAGCCGTCATCCTCTTAAATATCGTTGTCGAGAACCCTGTCTATGCCCATCTCGCATCAAAGCGGTTTGAAATGCCCGCACTCGTTGTTATTATCTCGCTCATCTTCTGGAGCTGGACGCTGGGTGTCGTGGGACTGGTCTTTGCTGTGCCATTTACCCTCCTCATCATGATCGTACTCCAGTCAAATGATGAGACACGGTGGATCAATACGCTGGTTGGAGTGGATCAGATCTTCGAGGAGATTGCAGAGGGGCAGACCGGGGAGATACAAGAGCCCGGATAGCAAAGGAGAACAAGATAACCCGTTTCCCACCCCACCTTTTCCCGATAAGGGAAGCGGTTACTGCCTCTGGATAATACAATCCTTCAGGGAACGTTTTGGCACATGGTGGATGCCTTCAGATGTCCGCCAGTACCGTGTATCTCCATCTTCTGAAAGGGGCTCAAGCCTGATCTCCTCATCTGAATAGCCAAGTGCAATCACGAGGAGGATCGCATAGCCTTCCGGAACCGGTAGGATCAGTTTCAGCTCTTCCCGTTTAATGGACCCGAACATACACCCGGAGATCCCCTGTTCGGCCGCAGCCAGCAGAATCGTCTGGGCAGCGATCCCGAGATCGAGTGCAGGATCCGGGCTGCAGTTCTCCGGAGCCACGATAGTAATATAGGCCGGTGGTCGTTCTCCAACAGATGGTCCGTCCCAGTCCGGGAGATCGAGTGCCCAGAGGAGGGCATACCTGATCCGGGCTGTCTCCTCGGGATTAACCGAGATGATATATTTCAGGGGCTGGCGGTTCCGAGCAGAGGGGCAGAGCCGGGCGATTTCGATCAAGCCAACGATCAGATCCTCTGAGATGGTTTTATACTCTTTAAAACGCCGCGTACTTCTGCTCTTTCGTGTGAGAGTTTGTATACAGTTATCCATTACGATCATCCCTGCTATATGGAAATTCATCAGCAGGGTGGATGATAGTATTATGGTTCGCTCTGCCAATACGGCACTGCAAGGGATATGCCGAACACAAAACCAACTCAGGAACAGATTGTTCCCCGGTATCCGGATCTCCATGCAGAGGACATATTGCTGGATCGTGCAGATGCAGCCAATAAGATCCTGAGCGACTGCACACTCTGCCCACACCGTTGCCATGTTGACAGAACCGTTGGTGAAACCGGATTCTGCAGGACAGGCAGTGAGCTTATAGTATCGAGCTTTGCCCCCCACTTCGGTGAAGAAGCACCGCTTGTCGGGAGAAGAGGATCCGGGACAATCTTCTTCACCAACTGCAATCTCAGATGCATCTTCTGCCAGAACTATGAGATCAGCCAGTGCGGGAGAGGCTTCCAGGTACAGGCAGAAGATCTGGCAGAGATCATGCTCAGGCTCCAGGAGAGAGGGTGCCACAATATCAACCTGGTCTCCCCTTCCCACCAGGTGCCCGGGATTCTCAGGGCAATAGATATCGCAACAGGAAGAGGGCTTCGTATCCCGATCGTCTATAATACCGGAGGTTATGATTCAGTTGATACCCTGCGGCTGCTTGATGGGGTGATTGACATCTACATGCCGGATGTGAAGTATGGGAGCAACGGGATCGCTCATGCCCTTTCAGGTGCCCCGGACTATGTAAATCGGATGAAAGAAGCGCTTCATGAGATGCACCGGCAGGTCGGGGACCTCATAATACAGGACGGGGTCGCAGAAAGGGGGATGATTATCCGGCACCTGGTGATCCCAGGAGGCCTTGCCGGAACAGATGAGGTGATGCAGTTCATTGCAGAAGAGCTGTCGACCTCAAGTTACGTGAATATCATGCCGCAGTACCGTCCTGCATGGAAGGTATCAGAGATGACGATTGGGTTTGATGTTCTCAAGCGAAGGATCACAAAGGCAGAATTCGATGATGCAATCGCAATTGCACAGAGATATGGGCTTTTCAGAGATCTTGAATAGATTACTGCAGAATTCCTCGCAGTTAAAGGAAAATATTTATTATTATACTACCTACTATCTCCCCGATACCAATGAAAGCAAAACTGATCATACTAGCCCTCATGGCATCATCTGCCTGCTTCTTCTTTGCAGCCGGATGTGTCACTGAGGAGCCTCCGGCAGTAACGGAGGTGTCAGGGATTGGAACAATTCACTACTTTGATCTTGAAGGAGGGTTCTATGGAATCGTAAGCGATACAGGCGAACAGTACCTACCAGTGAACCTTGCAGAAGAGCTCAAAGTCGATGGAACAGCAGTCACATTTACAGGGGTGCCGGAAGATGATAGTGTCACAATGTACATGTGGGGCACCCCGATCCGGATCACTGAGATCCGGGTTGATCATGCCGAGCCTCCGATCTCGGGCACCGGGGTTATCACCCATATCGATCTTGAAGGTGGATTCTATGGGATCATATCCGGCGCAGGTACACGATATCTCCCGCTGAATCTGGCAGAAGAATTCAAAATAGACGGGCTCTCTGTCTCCTTCACAGCAACTCCTGAGGATGTCATGACGATCCAGCAGTGGGGACAGCCGGTTACGATCATATCAATCACCGAATCCAAATCTTCGATAGCCGGTATGGCTAATCCCGCTGCCGTTTTTGTCAAAGACCTTGGATATGACTATGAGATCAGATCCGGCCCAAACGGGGAGTATGGCGTTGCGATTCTCCCGAATGGTACCGAGATTGAGGAATGGGAACTCTACAGGCAATACCATAGCGGAGCCTGATTGATTGGAGCGGGACCTCCTGGGTCAGGGCTGCCTGGCGAACCGCTGCCACCTCCTTTTTTTACAATGAACCTGAGACAAACCAGCACCCAAATCCGATTAAAAAGATACCACATACACCGAGAACAAGCCTGTAGCCCTGATCCGAGAGGAAAAACCTGCCACGGTGTAGGCTTGCTGACACCAGTGTCAGCCACCCGATATCTGCTGCCCAGTGGCCAGCCATAAAAGCACCTCCTGCTAAGATACCCCCTTCAAGATAGCTCCAGAGAAGAGCGGCCCCAACGGTAAACCACCATATCCAGAAGTAAGGGTTTGCGACACTTGTGAGAAGGCCTGCTGCAACCGGCCTTTTTGCATCTATGGTATCATCTCCTTTCGGAAGAAGAGCCCCACGGGCCGAGGAGAGAGTCAGGATACCAAAGAGTACAAGGGCTATCCCACCAACAAGGCTGATTAGCCAGGTCGCAGATCCGATCAGGGTGCCAAGCCCTGCGATGATTAAGAGGATGATCCCAATCTCTGCTGCCATATGGCCGATGCTGACGAGGGGTCCGGCACGCCATCCCGATCTGACAGATGCATTGATGGTTGCTATCAGGGTGGGACCTGGCGCAAGCGCTCCAGTGAGACCAATTGCACCCCCGATGACTAAAATGGTGATGAGATCCAACATGCACGTATCCGTGTATATTCAATTGTCGGTATGCCTGATGAAAGGTGCAGTTAATTCGAAGTCGGTTGAATAAATCGTTAATTTTACGTATTTTCAAAATTAGACTGCAAATAAGTTCGCAGTCAAGATAAACTATAAGATATATACACTCCCTTGATAGTATGATTGCTATGCGCAAACACATACTTACACCACTGCTGGCACTGCTTCTTGTGTTCAGTTTAATCGTTTTGCCGGTATCTGCGGAAACCACCTCGAATGAACGGGTGATCAACACTCAGGGAACCGGAACAATTACTACAACCCCGGATCGCGTCGAGATCTCGGTTGCTGTTATGACTGAACATGCCGATGTGAGAGCTGCACAGCGGGAGAATGCTGTGAAGATGAACACTGTCATGAATGCTCTGAAGAACGCCGGGATTACCTCGGATGACATAAAGACCACGGGATACTCGATCTATCAGGTGACAAAAGACGGATCCAGTGTCTTCCCGACCGAAAGGCAGGCGCAGGTCTACCGGGTTACAAACACCCTTATGATCACCCTCAAAGACACGACAAAAGCAGGCGATATCATCGATATCGCAATTGAAAACGGGGCAAATAACGTCAATTACATCTCATTCACCCTCAGTGACGAGAAACAGGCAAGCTTCCGGGCAGAAGCGCTCAAAGAAGCGGTTGCACAATCCCGTAGCGACGCCGATGTGGTCGCTGCATCCCTTGGCCTCTCTGTCCGTGATGTGAAGGAGGTCACAATCGGCGGCGGTTATTATCCTACATCGGCAAGGTATGACTCAATGATGTATGCAGCAGGCATGGAGAAAGCCGCAACCCCGATTGAAGCAGGTGAGGTAACAGTCAGCGCCACCGTCTCTATCACCTACCTCTGCTGAAGAATCTGCATTCATCCCCTCTTTTCTGTTTTTTTAGCATTACCAGATCAGAATTTGAGAATACATATGCTTAATGGGGAATATTGACAATATTCCTCCTGCAGAGAATGAATGATATCATCTCGGGATAGTACAATGGAGCGAACAATAAGTTTTAAGGAACGCAGGTATATAGAAGAGCTCCGTATCCTCACCAAATCTACCGCAATCGACTGTATCATCGACGACCGCTTTGACCGCCTGATCTATATAATAACTCCAGGCGACATGGGCATTGCCATTGGGAAAAGCGGTGACAATATCAAAAAAATGCAGAAAGTTCTTGGAAAGCGGATTGAAATGGTCGAGTATGCAGAGGATCGCGAGCAGTTTCTCAGGAACATCTTCAAACCTGCGGAGGTAATACATGTCTTTTTCCCAACAGGTGAGACGGGCAGCATCAGGGTGACGGTCAGGAATAAGAGTGAGGTTGGGATCGCCATCGGAAAAGGTGGCTGCACCATCGAGAAGGCACGGATGATCGTGCGCCGCTTCTTTGGACTGGAGAGCGGAGATATCATCGTAGAGGAAGAGCATGGAGCCTGATATCTTCGATACCCTCTGGGAAGTCATTGAGCAACGGGCAGATGATACGAGCGGGAAGAAATCCTATGTCAGATCGCTCCTCTACCATCAGAAAGGAATAGACAAATCCCTTGAAAAAGTCGGTGAGGAGGCAGTTGAGTATATTCTTGCCGTAAAAGGGGGAGAAGCCGACCGAATCACCTCTGAAGCAGCGGATCTGATCTTCCACCTGATGGTGAGCTTAAAAAAAGCTGGTATAAGCTTTAATTCAGTGAAAGAGGAACTCATTGCCAGGAGAGCTGGAATGAACCTCCACGATTAATGTGTCATACCATATAGCCTGCAAAATCCCTGAGTTCGGGGAGCTGATCGCGGGCGACTGCTGATTCTCTCATCAGATTCAGATCCAGGAGAACGGGCGACTTCTGCCGGACAGCCAATGCAATCCCATCGCTTGGGCGGCAATCAATAGAGAGTTCGCCGGACTGCGTATCAAGAGACAATGCTGCATAGTATACACCATCGTCAATCGAGTCGACCCTGACCTCTCTTACGTGCGCTCCAAGAGAGAGGAGCGCATCACTGAAGAGATCATGTGTCATCGGCCGTGACGGACTTGGGCCATCGAGAGCATTATGTATGGAAACCGCCTCGTACAGGCCGATAAATATGGGAATATAGAGTTCATCCGGAGTTTTCAGCAGAACGACCGGGGCTGCACCCAAATCATGTATCACCAGGTAGACTCCGGCGACCTCACAGGTGATCAGCTCCATAATGGTTCATCAGGTATCTTCAAGATTATGAAGGTGTTGGTCATTATCTACTGATCCGACTTCCCTCCTGACGATCAGAATACTGGATACAACGCCGACAGCGATATTAAAGTAATAGAGGATGATACGCCAGAGTAGCACAAAGACGCCGATCACCGATGTGCTGATGAAGAGCCCATAGATCGAACTGATTGAGATCTCTGCCACACCTGCACCGCCGGGGGTTAGGGGAATCATCATGATGATCGCAATAATCAGCTGGGATACAAATGATTCCAGGAAATTCGGACCCTGCCCAAGACCTATCAAAAGGACAGAGGCGATTAAAAACTCGAGGAACCAGAAGAATCCGGTGAATATAAGCCCAAGGAAAAGACCAAGCTTACCCCTGCCGATGAACTTGCCGAGGCTGAAATGAAAGTTATCCACCTCACGATCGACTTTCTCCATGAACCGCTCAACTCTGGCCAACTCCCATTTCTTTGTCACAAAGCCAGAGATGGTTCTCATCAACCGCTTTAAGATAAGGGGATTCCGGACAGAGAAAGCAAAGAGAACAACACCGATCGTAACGACTGCCCAGGTGAGATAGATTACGGTAGTGACGACCCCAGGGATATTAACATCCTGCCAGGCGGTTCCAAGGAGGAAGAGGGTTATTGCTCCCCCCAGGCCGAAGATGATACCATCCAGCACCCGTTCCATGATCACTATAGCGGTTGCATCCCCAACCTTAACATTCGCACGATACAGTTCATGCACCCGTACTGGTTCACCACCTGCCTGGGAGGGAGTGATAGCAGCGAGAAAGAGATTGGCGAAGACAAGATTGATGCAATGAAACAGGCCGACATGGTACCCGAGTGAGTATGCCATGACCTTGATCCGGAGAGCCCAGCAGACAAGGGCCAAAACATGGATAGCAAGTGCCAGGATGATGATAGAGGGGCTGAGGTTTTTCAGGGCGGTGATCGTCGACTCGTCGAAGGTGAAGTAGAGCAACCCGATCAAAAAGAGCGTACTCAGACCAACTGAGATCCAGATCCATTTCTTATGTTCTTGATTCATTGCAGTTCCAATAGATCAGCTATTCTGTCATCAAAGGTTATCCTGTATGATTAAAACGTCTTCTGGAAATTATGCCGTGAAGAGATGCCGATCTCCTGTGATCCTGAAGAGTCCTGACCTCACACCCGCATCAAGCCAGCCATATGCATAACTATATGATCCAAGTGCTGATGCAGCATCACTCTGTATGTAAAACGCCTCTGCACTCCCTTTCCATTTTGCCACTACCTCCCGGATTAGACCACAATGAGGATAGAGGGGGCTGGATGCATCCGGTGCATCATCCACAGCCAAAAAGGCATCTGATAGCATCATCCGGTACCTTATTGTCTTCTCCTCAAGTTTTTCGATACAATCTGTTGGTATCGTGCCACGCAGATCGATCATATCCGGAAACGATGATGATGATGTGGTGATCAGTCCAAGATGTATACCAGCATCCAGCCATCCATATCCATAGCACCAGGCAGCCATTGCATTGACGGGATCATCCTTTTTGTAAAAGACAACACCATCCTCAAGATATGCAAAAGCCATCTCCAGAATCTGGTCACCAACCTCAAGGAAAGGGGATTTCGTATTCAATACCACAATTGCATCCTCAAGCGAATCCGTGAAGGATCGGCATAGATCGCCAAGAGATGATATCATGATATCGGATAATTCCCCGGCGTCAGATTAGCAAAACGCTCCAGGTACTCCCGCTCCATCATATGGAGTGCAGCTGGCACGATCAGGATATGGAGCGGCGGACCAAAATCAACGAACTTCAGATCGTCTGCAGATCCCGCATACACAATTGGATTCTTAGAACCAGCCCGTGCGATCCCAACATAGAGAGGGATTGTCACATCCAGTTTTAGGCAGATCTCCTCGATGATCCAAATCGCCTCAGGCACCCGCATATACCGTTCATTCTGGATATCCAGATAGACGAGAGTGTGGAGGTTCTGGGAGAGGTTGGCTGCGATCACCTCCACCGGGGTGGTGGGCATCCATCTGGCTTCCGGGTACGGGAGCGAGCACGATTTGCCAAAACGGTAATTCTGAAGGCCGGAGAGACCGCAAACCGCACTTGCAATCGAGGCGGCATGGACAATCTCAGTACGAATACCCCGCTCGGATGCACGGATTCTGAGATCCGCGTGAGTAGTCGATACCATCGTATCGCCGGCTGTAAGGAAGACAGCAGATCCGATCTCAGCGGCATCAAGAATGGGATCGGGGTGCTGTTCAACATCCTCGCGGGAGAGGAGACGGAGAGGTTTTCCATAGAGTGATTCAAGCGCTGGTATATCCGCACCCATCAGCCTTGAGGTGTAGGTTTCCAGAAAGACCGCATCAGCTTCACGGATGATAGAGAGGCCTTTTAATGATATATCGGTCTCATCAAAGAGTCCAAGTCCAATAAATGTCAGCATGGTTATCTAGTATTCAAAGCGGGTGATCTGATCGACCATAGAATCGATGACATCACGGCATTGTCTGCGTTCAAATGCGGAGATGAAGTAGACCGGCGTATCTGCCCTGACTTCGAGAGCAGCACGAATCTCCTCCTTTGTAACCGAATAGGCGAGATCTGCTTTGTTGGCAACAACTATGATCGGAACAACAGTATTTCCTTCCACAATTTTCTTCAGCTTCAATGCACGGGACATCAGATCAGGGCGGGTGACATCCACCATCAGGATGACGCCCATTGCATTGCGTGCAAGTTGTGGTATGATCGGATCGAACCGTTCCTGTCCGGGTGTTCCATAGATATTGATATCAAAGCCCTTGCTTGCCATATGCCCTATATCAAGGGCAACGGTTGTGGGCGTGCCAAGAAGGCCGAGCCGGTCAACCGACATCCCGCTCTCGGAGATGTTCTTGACAAATGTTGTTTTCCCGGAGTTTGAGGGGCCTGTGACAACAATCTTTGGGATATAGGGGACGATATGGCCTTCGGTAACAATATAGGGGAGGGAACGGGAGGGAAGCGGGAGCCAGGATACTGTGTGGACGGTGAAATAATTGAAGAATGAGACGACACCGGATCCGGACTGAAGGTTAATGACGAGATCAAAGGGCGTCTCCTTCAGAAGCTCCTGAAGCATCTCTTCACCATAGAGGTTGAAGAATTCAAATGCAACAGTAACCGGCTTTTCAGATTTAAGATCCGCAAAGAGAGATACAGCACCGGCAAATTCGAAGTAATCCGAGAGGAGATCGAGATATGCAACGACCACGTCAATCCCTTCATCTTTGATAATGCCCTTGATCCGATCCTGCCAGGCTGCCCTGCATGCTTCCCGATTTTGATGTGCGGCGGTGATCGCTTCGCAATCAGATTGATCGATGAAGCTGATCAGATCGAGATAACAGTCCAGATGGTAGTGGCTCTGAGAGGCAACATCGACAAAGTATGCATCTTTGCTGGTGAAAGGTGCTATCACCAGTGTTTTCTTCCCTGATACAACAGCCGTATGGAGCAGCGTGATCAGGAAATGCTGCCCATCAGCTTCAGGCTCGATCGCAAAGAGCATCCGGCTTCCATCCGGCACCCCGCCGTCAAGCAATCCGTCCAGCGCATCTATTCCAGTATAAATCATCCTTCCACCACCAGTTTCCCATTCAGATCAAATGAATACGGAAGCCATGGAGTCATCCGGCCCCCAAGTCCGACAACACGCATTTCAAAACTCTCTTTCCCCTCTCTCACCTCAACCACCCCGTTCATAAGCTGTTTAATAACAGATACAGTCCGGGCATCAAATGACTCGTTGTTTAAGGTATACAGCCCGATCCACTCGTTCTTCTTGATCTTTGCAGACATGACATGGACGAACTGGTACATCACCTCCAGTTTCCGGTACATGAGGAATGTTGAGAGCGAATTCACACAGAACCGAATCGGGGGCGGGAAGATGCCTGGTTTTGGATTCTTCAGGCTCTCATCTACGATTCCTGCAAACATTTTGCTCATCTTGATACTGATCCCGGTTAAGTCAACCGGGCTTGCAATAAACTTCATCCGGTCGGTATCAGGGACATTCGGCAGATCGCTTTTTGTAATCGCATCGATGATTGCAAGTGATCTCCTCTCGGTTCCGTTCAGTTTAAAGAAATTCAATATCTCAGATGCCCGTTCATCAGTGGAGAGGAGGACTGAATACTCACCTTCTGCCGGAAAGGTCAGATTGTATGCAATCCGCTCGGCACCTGAGAGCGGGGGTGCCAGAATAAGTACATTCGCACCCGATGTCAACCCGCCGAGCTGAGCGTCAAGTGCAGGGATACCGAACTGGTAGCTGTACATGGTATACTACGTGTTATGTCATTCCTATTTTTAACAATGCCCCCACAATGATACCGAGGGCGACTGTGTACAACGACACCAGTATCGCCCATTTTTTCCCTATCTCCCGTATTAATACAGCAATTGTCGATATACAGGGGATAAAGAGGACACAGACGACAGCGAATATATATAGCTGAAGATTTGAGAGGACAGATCCAAGATCGGCAGTCCCCGCAAGAACGGCCAGCGTCTCAAATGCCATCTCTTTTCTGAGGATTCCGAAGAGAAGAGCAGTAGCGGCAAATCCCGGAAGTCCGAGAACACTCTCTGAATAGGGGGTGATAATATCCTGGAATGCTGAGACAAGTCCGATATATTCAAAGATCCCAAGGAAGACACTGGATATGAGGAGGAGCGGCATCGCAATGAATAGAAACTCCGATAGCCGCATCCATGCCTTCTTTACAACCATATCGGGTCGGGGAACCCGGAGTGCCGACATCTCGAGGATCATCCCGAACTGCTGGCCGGGCGTCACTTTTGAGAGTACTATCCCGGTTGCAAAAACGAGGAGGAAGACGATTGCATAGACGGAGAATGCAGCGGCAAGGCCGATGAAAGAGGCGACGATCCCTGATATGACAACAGTTCTGGCAGAACAGGGGATCATCGTCACGAGGATCGAGGCGATGATCCGCTCTCTCCTTGTGGCGAGGAGGCGGACGCTCATCAGTGCCGGGACACTGCATCCAAACCCAAGGACCATCGGGATGATCCCCTGCCCATGCATCCCGAACCGATGCATCGAGCGATCTGCGAGGAATGCTGCACGGGTGAGATACCCGGAGTCCTCGATGATTGAGATGACCAGGTAAAAGATGAAGACATAGGGAAACGCAATCCCCATGCCTGCCTGAATAGCAATGATGAGAGAGAGGCCAACAGCCGATGCAAGTCCGGGGAGATCAAGGGCGAGGAAGGGCTCGATTGCATAGGTGTCGATGAGTGTGACGATCAGCTCCTCAAAAAAAGCGCCTGCGGTGAAGACGAGGAGAAGGATACCGATGATAATGGCTATCAGGATAGGGATACCAGGAAAGCTCCGCGTCAGAATGGTATCAAGATCAAATCTCGGAGGACGGGAGTGCAGCTCGGTTACCTCCTCTGCAAGCGCACGGGAGAAGTTGTGCCGGTTGGTTGCAATGATCTGGTGCGGCGTCATATTATGACGTTTTTCGATCTCAGATCCAAGCCCCTGTGCTGAATCAGCCAGATCATCAGATCCCTCCGGCCGTACGAGGGCCTGAAGAGAGGAGCTTCTCTCGATACCATAAATCTTGGAAAGGCTCCGCGCTGCTGCCTCGACATGATGATCGTAGGGAACAGATATGGATGGAATTGCGGGGTTTGCCCGTGCTGCATCGATGATCGCCTCCATGTTCTTTCCCTCAGAGGCAACCGTCGGGATAACAGGTGATCCAATCCTCTCAGAGAGGAGATCGTAATTGATCTCTATCCCGAACTTCTCAGCCTCATCGACCATATTCAGGACGACGACCATCGGGATTTTATATTCTGCAACCTGGAGGAGGAGATAGAGGTTCCGTTCAAGGTGAGTGGCATCCAAAACGGCGATGAGGATATCCACCTCCTTCCGATTCAGAATTCCTCTGACAAGCGTCTCCTCTTCGGATTCCCCTTCAAGGGAGTAGATGCCGGGGAGATCGACAAGCTCAATTATCTCACGCTGGAAACAGACATTTCCACGCATCAGATCGACAGTGGTTCCGGGGTAATTGCTGACTTCGACACCAAGCCCTGTTAAGTGATTAAAGATGAGTGATTTTCCCACACTCGGGTTTCCGATGAGCGCGCAGGATAGGCGTCCGGTCATATTCTTCTCCGGGCATTGATCTCGGATGCTATCTCCGGGGAGAGTGCAATATCGCATCCTTTCACCGAGATGACGACTGCTTCATTATGGAGCTTTCTCCTGATAATGATCGGTTCGCCTTCGATGACACCGAGATCAATCAGCCTACGGTGGCGGCCCGGGCAGCGGACGAAGGTGACGATCAGGGTTTCACCTTCCGAAAAGTTGATCAAAGGGGCAGATTCAGAATAGTGGGCGCAATGGCGCCTGCCATGCCCCCGGCACTGCCTGTCCGGGGATTGCATGAATGAATCAAGGGCATCGATTGTCTCCTCTGAAATATCGTGTTCAAGGAGGCATGCCTCCCGGGACGCAGCCTCTGCTTCAAGCCCGAGTTTTTCAGTGAGGAAACATGCGAGGACGGCATGCCTTCGTGCGATCACCTCAGCAGTTTTCCTTCCTTCTTTTGTGAGCGTCCACAGTGAGGGAGAGTTGGATGAGATAAGACCTGAATCCCTGCATCGCTCAAGTGCAGGTAAGATCGTTTCTACAGGAAGAGAGAGGCGGGAAGCGATCTTCTCCAGCGTAGGTGTATCGCCATCCTTCTGAATCGCCAGAATATCTTCAAGAATATCTTCCTCAAGAGAGGTCTGCATATACAGAGTATCTGAGTGACAAATGATATACTATGCCATATGGATAAAATGCGTGCATCTATAAGGAGCCGGATACAATTACCCGATTATGGGAAGCGGGGTGAACGCAGAGGTTGCAGGGGTGCTTCTCAGGATAGCCGATCTTCTTCTTGTACTCGGTGAAAATCCATTCAAAATCCGTGCATATCAGCGCGCAGCAGAGGCTGTGCGGCGGAGTCCGTATGTGGTTGCGGGGATGAGCCGCTCTGAACTGATGGAACTGGATGGCATCGGGAAGGGGACATCCGAGGCCATTCTGGCAATCGCCGAGACCGGGACCTGCTCAGAGCTTGAATCACTGATGGAGAAGGTACCGGCTGACCTGCCGGAGCTGCTTGAGCTGGATGGTGTCGGGCCAAAGACGGTGCAGAAGCTCTGGAGCCACCTGAATATCACGTCGCTTGCAGAGCTCGAAGCAGCAGCCCGGGGACGGCGGATCCGGGGGCTGCGGGGGTTTGGTGAGAAGAAGGAGGAGGAGATACTCAGGGCAGTCAGGATCTATAAGAACAGATCCGGCAGGATGCTCATCTCGGAGGCAGAGGAGATTGCCGGGGAGGTTGCCGCCACACTTGTTCCGGGGACTTTTTCGTATGCAGGGTCACTCAGGCGGGGAAGGAGCACGGTCGGTGATATCGATATTGTGACGACCGAGCCTGCGCAATCGGTCAATCCAAGGATCAGGGAGATTGCAACTGAGATGATCGACGAGGGGATGAAGAAGACCTCATTCTTCTATCGCGGGAAGAGGATCGATATCCGGTTTGCAGATAACAATGAGTTTGGGGCGACGCTTCTGTACCTCACCGGATCAAAGGAGTTCAATATCAAGCTCCGTGAACGGGCAATCTCACGCGGGATGCAGCTGAATGAATACGGACTCCTGAATAAACAGAACGGCGAGATAACCCGATGCGCAACCGAGGATGAGGTCTTTTCGCTTCTTGGCCTCCATTTTATTCCCCCTGAGCTCCGGGAGGATCGTGGCGAGGTTGCTGCCGCAGAAGCCGGAACGCTGCCACAGCTGGTTGAGCTATCAGATATCAAGGGGGATCTCCATGCCCACACAACCGGATCAGATGGATCGCTCTCGGTTGATGAGCTGGCGGCAACCGCAGATGCGCTTGGATATGACTATATCCTCTGTTCTGACCATTCCGCCTCACTCGGGGTTGCACGGGGCCTCACACCTGAGGGGCTTTTCGAACAGGCACATGAGATCGAGATCGCAAACCGAAACCATGAATGTCAGACAATCGCCGGTATCGAGGTGGATATCATGACCGACGGGAGTCTCGGGCTGCCTGATTCTGTACTCGCCGATCTCGATCTCGTCATCGCCTCGGTTCATTCCTCGCTTCACCAGGAAGGCGATCAGATCACAAGAAGGGTGATAACAGCAATAGAAAACGAGCATGTCGATATCATCGGCCACCCGACCGGGCGGCTGATCGGCAGAAGGGAGCCGTCTGCAATTGATATTCCACGGATTCTTGAGGCAGCACGAGAGGCAGGGGTGGCAGTTGAACTGAATGCTTCACCATACCGGCTCGACCTTGATGATATTTATTTGAAGACGGCAAAAGAACTAGGAGTGAAGATTGCAATCGGGACCGACTCCCATGGGCCGGGAGATTTTGCCGCGATGAGATATGGCGTAACGACAGCCCGGCGTGGCTGGTGCGGAGCCCGCGATATTCTGAATACCTATTCACTATCTAAACTGCTGGATTTCTTCCGATGATACACAAGCTCTATGAATACCTGCTTTTGCGGGAGATCTCAAACCCTCCCCGCGAGATCTGTTTTATGCTCACGATCTCTGATCTCCGTTCCGCACCTGAGAGGATCAACGATGTCGTACGGTGGGCAGAGGATGTGCCGGGGATCGGGATGCTGACATTCCATATTGATACCGATGATCTCTCCTGCGTGAGCCCGTTTATTGACGAATTGAAAGAGGTCTCCCGGCATGCCCATCTCGAGCTGCATCTGGGGGATGAAATTGTTAAGACAGGGAAAGGGCTTTCTGTGCTGATCGTTGTTGGAAGAAGCGGCCGGGAGGAGATCACAGAGAGCATTCAAAAGATTGCTGAAGAGGGAGTTGATGCTTGTGATCTTACAGAAGAGATGATTGAGTCGCATCTTACCTTCAGGTCAGCACCCGATCTGATCATCAAGACCGGGGGGAGTTACCTCACTGATTTTCTCATCTGGCAATCGGTCTATTCCGAGCTCTTCTTCCTTGATGTAAACTGGGAGTTCTTCAGAAAGACCGATCTGCTCCGTGCGATTCGGGACTTCCAGTCACGGGCACGACGGTTTGGGGCCTGATCTCCTTCTCTGATCATAGACCCGGATCGCCCTCAGCAGATCAATTTTCCGGAACTGCGGCCAGTATGGTGCGCAGAAGTACACTGAGGATTCGTTCCCGTTTGCGAGCCATGGAAGGAAGTTCGAGGTCCGATATTCGTTCCCGGTTCGAATAATCAGGTCAACCGGCGGGAGGCCAAGGCCGCCGTAGAGGTTCTCCTCGACCATAGCCGGGGTGATTTCGTCGGGCCTGAGGGTGCCGGCTTTAACTCTGGCGATGAGGCGGCGGGCGGCATGGACGATCTCGTTCCTCCCCCCGTAGGCGATGGCGACATTGAGGTAGTGGTTGCTGTACTGTTTTGTTGCTTCTTCTGCTTCTTCAACACAGGTAAGGACATCTTCAGGAAGAAGGGTCTTGTCGCCTACCATCCTGACACGGATCTTGTTTCTGTGTACCCGCTCGTCTGTTAAGACTTTAAGGAACCGATCTTTGAAGAGATCGAAGAGTTCTTTAAGCTCTTCATCGCTCCGCCGGAAGTTTTCAGTCGAGAAGGCATAGAGGGTAATGTGCTTGATCCCAAACTCCCGCGCCCATTCGAGCATCGTCTCGGTGGTGTTGGCACCCTGCCGGTGCCCGAACCCCGTCTTCTGCCCCATCTCTTTTGCATACCGCCGGTTGCCATCCTGGATGATGGCGATATGGGTCGGGATATGGGTGATGGTCGATCTGAGGATCTGGATATACAGGGGTTCAAGGAGAGACCTGAGTGTCATAGCGGTTCTACCTCCACGATCATGCCGTTATTTGGGTACCGTTCGATGATCTCAAGTTCAAGGCCAGGTTTTCCTTTCAGATCATCAAGGAGCCACCATTCGCACTCGACGCTGCCATCCGGCTGGATCTCAAAGCTCCCTTCTTCGAATGTGACGAGGAGATCACTGAGATCGGTAGTGGATCTGATCCTGCCATAGACGATGGTGCCGTCATCGGTGATCTCATCGAAGTTACGGGCAGTCATGGTGGCAATTCTGATCAGCCGCTCCCGCAGCTGGACTGCATCCTTGAAGCCTGAAGAACAGAAATGCACCTTCGGATCATCGGTGATCTCTTCAGCCCATTGCTTTGCCCCTTTAATTGCGTTATAGAGCCCTTCTGCCGGTTCCATGCCGCGCCTCCGCATCTCGTCTGCACAGGTCTCGCCCCACTCGAGTTCGTTGATGTTGAAGAAGTCGAGGAGCGGAAGCATCGGCCTGAGGTTCCCGATCCCGGGGAGGGAGGGCACCTCGATCCCGATGTCAAAGCCCATCTCTTTTGCACGCCGTGCGGATTGCGGATATTCTGTCTCCATAATGTGATCCCATACTTCATACGGCGGATGCATCCGGATCTCGTCAACGAGCCCTTGAAGTGCGGCTAAATCTGCCACTGTCGGGGCCCGGCCGGTGTAGAGATGGATCTGGTGTTTGCTGCCGAAGTGATCTTTTAACAGCTTGCAGTAGCGAGCCGTCCGGTCAATGACGAGGAGGGGCTCGCCGCCGGTGACGCCTGTTCCAAGGGCATCCATCGCCTCTGCCTCGGCGATGAGGTCGGCATCGGAATGAACGGGCTTTTCATTTGCGAAGACGACATCGAGATCCTTCCGCTCGACCGATAGCGGGCAGTACCAGCAGGTGCGGTCACAGAGGCCGGTGACGAAGAGGACGAGCTTTGCGCCCTGGTAGCAGAGGATGCAGCCGTCGCTTAAGTTGTCCGGCCGAAGGTTTTCGGCCCGCTCCATGAGGCCGGATACCAGTTCATCATAGTCCATAGGGTCGCCTCGCCGGGGTTGTGTTTTGTATCTGTGTTGAGATGTGAGTGGGAAGTGTCATTTGGATCTCTGCTTCTCTATTGGTTATGGGAGAGTAAAACTGTATGCGGCGCAGCTGCGGCGGAGTTGCGAAAGGGTGATTGCGGGGGATTCATAGAGGTTTCCGGAGGAGTAGCTTTTTAATTGTAACGATGCTATTCATCATCATGCCGAGGCGATTGAACCGGTCACGGACGAAAGGATCTGATGCTGCACGATCAGATCGTACACAATCAGATGATGCCCTGTCTGAAGTGATCGGGTTCATCCTGATTATTGCCATTCTCATGATCTTCCTCTCCCTCTGGATGGTCTATGTGGTTCCTGCGGAGGGGCGCCAGCAGGAGATCGAGCATATGAACTATGTCCGGAACTGGTTCACGCAGTATAAGATCACAGCGGATTCGTTGTGGGTGAATCATGAACCAAATGACCCCTATAAATCACTTACCGGTGTAACCTTCTCGAATTCGCTCACACTTGGATCACAGGGTGGTGCAACACAGGCAGGGGGATTGTTCCTGCCGGTGATGAGCCCGATCGGATCTACCGGGGCAGTTGCAGTGGCAAATCAGCAAGCCGCATCCGGTGGTGTGGAGAGAATTGAGATAAGAAAGGATGGCAATCCGAATCCCGATATAGATTTCCAGATGGGCAGACTTGAGTATGATGCAACAAATCATTACTGGATCCCTCAGTCATACTATTACCAGATGGGGGGCGTCTTCCTCAAACAGCCATCCGGCACGGTGGCACGTGTTTCTCCGTTGATAAATTTTGAGACATCAGGCACATTTATTGCCCTTTTAGAGCTGGCAGGAGCCGGTCAGATTGGACTTTCCGGTCAGGGTCCTGTTCGTGTCGATACAAAGATGACGAACCGGACAGAGAGCTATTCCCTGATACCTGCACCAGCTACACCTTATTCAAATATTACCATCTACCTCGAGGACGAAAGTGTTGCACGGGGGTGGGAGAATGCCCTGAAGGAGTTGCGATTCCAGTCTGGAGTTTCATCAGGTGCATGTAATATTTATCGCAATCCCACAGACGTGGTCAGAATCGACCTCCAGGGTGGCCCTGAAAAAATACAGTACAGATATATATATTACACTATCTCGGTGCAGTCAATTGCAACAGGAGCTACATGATGCAGCAGAATTCGGCAGTTTCAGAGGTTATTGGATCGATCCTCCTCATATCACTGGTCATACTTGCAGTCATCATTATTGGCGTAGGGTTCCTCTCTCAGCCACCGCCCGTGCAGACACAGGATCTGAATGTAATTGCCGGCAATACAACAACCACGCTTTTTATTTATCATGATGGTGGAGATTCGATGGTTCCCGGGGAATTTGCCCTTCTTCTTGATGGAAATCCAGTTGATCCGATCCCGGCGCCATCCGGGGGATGGCCGTGGGAGATTGGTGAAGTCCTCGAAGTACCGATAACTACAACGCCACAACGCATTCAGATCGTCTCGCTACGCGGCGGGCAGCAGAATCTTATCCGTGAAATCAGTATCGGGCAGGTGACGGGAGGCGGTGTGCCAATCACACCAGGGCCTGCGCCGACTCCAGGGCCGGGGGGCCAGTGTACCCAGGAGGAGCTGGATGAGTATGCCGAAGAATATCTGGAGGATAATTATGTGGAATATTTCTCTGAAAAACTCGATAACGATGCGGTTTATTTTACGCGCCTGACACGTGGTCCAACGGGACAGACATATGTGAGGGGCTGGGTTAATCTTACAATTAATAGTACTGATTCATACATTATTCGAAGTACAACAGGGAAAATGAATCTGAACCTGGGAGATTTATTATCGATACGGTATGTAGATAGCAACAGCGGAACTGCAGATATATTCTCAGTTGGCAATAAAGGATGGTCATTCTCTGGAGATGTAACAAATATCTATGTAAATAACGTGCTATACTCAGGAAATTTGGTGGATAGCTGGATCACGTCATTTAATAACTTTCAATCTACACTTGAGTTTAAATCAGTTGGATCTGGTGGTGGGGTACAGACCAGATTGATTGTTGAAAACCAAACATTGGTAGATCAGGTAAATAATAATAATTATGAATTGATTAATATCAGACCTGCTGAGCCAACATTATTGATCCTGAACTTTCCCTCTGAACAGGGAAAGCCTATTCGATTTATTGGAAAGGTAGATCAGATCAAACAAGGTACAACGATAATTTACCCTTAATCAACGAAGGATGATACAATGCAGCCCATAAAAGATCCAAAAACTCTTGCCGCCTCAGAACTAGTCGGCACGCTGATCCTCTCTGCTTTAATCGTCCTCGTCATCGGGATCGTCGCGGTGACCCTTCTCTCCCAGGGGCCGCCAGCGGAGGTGCCGGCGCTCCGGGTGGATATCCATAATGATTCAGGTGCACTGGTTCTGATCAACCGGGGAGGTGATACACTCTTCCGGGAGAAAACCAGGATCTTTGTGAATGGCGTTGATCGGACCGCAAATTTTACTCTTGACGGTGAGAGCTGGGTGGAATATGGTGCCGGGGACTGGCTTGTCCTTCCCGGAATGTTCAGAGAGGATGTAAGTGTGCAGATCGTCCATACCGCACCTGATATCCAGGCACTCCTCTTCACAATCGGGGATATCGGGGTACCACCAGGGCCGTGGCCGGATACCTACCAACTTACTCTGACTGCCTCATCCGCTGGAGCGGGGACGCTGACAGGAGCAGGATTTTATGAAGCTGGAACAGGAGTGCCGGTCAATGCTCTTGCTAATCCGGGGTGGACCTTCAGCAACTGGACACGAAACGGCGTATTGGTCAGTGCATCACCAGGTTTCACTTATATGATGTCTGAAGAAAGTGTGGCGCTGGTGGCGAACTTCGAGATAGATCCAACAGTTAGATATACTCTCACACTTGTTGCCGATCCGTTAATGGGTGGAACAGTCAATGGCTCAGGCCTATATGAGGCGGGAGAAGAAGTTCTCATATCTGCACAGCCCAATGCAAGCCACCAGTTCATCAACTGGACACGAAATGGCGTGGAGATAGCCAATACCTCAGCATTCACTTTCACGATGCCTGCAGAAGATGTAACCCTTGTGGCGAACTTCGGGCAACAGCCCTGCTTCCCGGGTATTCGCGGATTCTACTATCCGAGAGAAGACTTTACCGGGATCCCGGTCATCCGGATCGACCAGCGCATCCGGTTTGCCGATGCCCAGGCAGTCAGCCAATATGGAGAGCCGACCGATGAAGTGAGCTGGCCACAGGCAACACTTGGGAAACAGGATGACTTCAGCATCATCTACGAGGGTTATCTGGTTGTAGAAACGGCAGATACATACACAATCTCGCTCCGCTCAGATGATGGCTCACGCCTCTGGCTAGGGAGTATCGGGGAGAGTGATCCGCCATTTATTGATAACTGGGGATTACATGCTCCGCTGACAGTAACTGGGACAACGTACTTAGCAGCAGGATATCATCCGGTACGGTTAAAGATGTTTGAGAGAACAGGGGCTGCCTGCCTTCAGCTGCGTTGGGAGTCTCCAAACATGACAGAGCAGGTTATCGAAAGCTTCTGCACCGATCCGTTGGAATACCAGATTGATTTTGCTGCCACTCCATTAAGTGGAGATGCGCCACTCCTCGTCAGCTTCAACGATCTCACAACAGGATTATCAGGGAATCGATCATGGTCATGGACGTTTGGCGATGGCGGTACTTCAACACACCAGAATCCAACCTATACCTACAACAGTCCGGGCAATTATACGGTCATTCTGTCCACATCCGGAGATGAGGGATCAGGGGTTGAGACGAAGACCGGTTATATCACGGTCACCAGCTCTGGAATAGGGTTCACGGTTGAATCATGGGTCAGGTGGAACAGGAATCCAACCCCGGATAATAATGATCAGCGATGGGCAACGATCGTCGTCGATGGGAACGCAGATTCCAACAGCCGCTACCATCTTCAGCATAATCAGAATAATGTGAACTTTGAGATTGCATTCAGGGATACTACACGACGTACTCTCCTCTCTACCACATCCCCTGTTGAGGGAGTATGGTACTATGTGGTGGGCGTCCATGATCCTGAGAACCAGCGGATCCGGATCTATGTTAACGGCATTGAGGAGAGAAGTGGGACGGCTTCTGCCGTGGGTCTCATTCCCTCACCCGGTTTATATCAGGTCGGCGGTCCTGCCGGTATAAACTGGCCCAGTCCACCACCATCAGCACAGCTGCGAAAGTTTGACGGCAACATCCTCTGCCTCCAGACACATGAACGGGCATTCACCCCACAGGAGATCCTGGATAAATACAATGCCGGATGCCCGCCAGTGGTCAACATAACTGCCAATGTTACCAGTGGCACTGCCCCGCTTGCGGTGCAGTTTAACGATCTAACCTCGCATTCACCGACTGCGTGGGCTTGGGACTTTGGGGATGGAGGCACATCGACACTCCAGAACCCCACACATACCTATCTGGCTCAGGGGAACTATACTGTCAGCCTGACAGTTACGAAGAAGGATGTGAATAATTTAGATGCAAACGTGACCGGGACGAAGATTGATTATATAACGGTCGAAGGAAAGTCGTTTGTTGACTTCGTCATCGACGAGAATGTCTTTGTGTATGGGAATGTGCTCAGTTTCAGTGGAAGTGGTGTAACAGGACCAGGAGCTACGATTGTGATAACAGGAGATCTGGATACGGCAAGTACAAACCTGGGAGCCTCTATTGATGTGACCACCATCTACATAGATGGAGATGTCACCCTGAGCGGTGGATCTGCAGGCCTTGGATCTCAGAGTCACCCAGGTAATATCTATATCAACGGAAATCTGGATTTATGGACTGGATCAAGAAACATCTATGGCGACGTCTATGTCGCAGGTAATTTCAGATTAAAGGATGCACGCATCCATAATAACGTCTATGTTGATGGAGATCTTGAATTAGGATGGACGCCATGGCTTGCAGATGATGCACGGATATACTATACCGGGACAATTATTCATCCGGCAAGTTATCCTGCCGACATTCTTGCAAAATGCATCCCCCAGGCAACTGTCCCCGGGTTCGATATGCCGGATCAGGAAATCCCGCCTGCAAAACCAGCTGACTGGTATGCAGCACGCGGGTACGTCTCCGGCGGAGCTTTGACAAGCAATATGAAGGTATTTGCTGACAGTTACTCATCCACAAGCTGGCGACCCACAGCAACAAATGTGATCATCATCGCTCGTACGGGTGATATAACAATCACTGGAATAGGTGGAAGTGGCGTGACCGGCGTCTTCTTTGCACCAAACGGCAGAGTGACATTTGGAGGAGCATTCCTCGAAGGTGTCGTCATCGCCCGAGACGGGTTCTATGTGACGAGTGGCGGGACACAGGTTACCTTCAGGAATATTGACCAATATATCGGAGATCCAAATGATTATCCATTCTGAGGAGGAGGACACCAATAATATATAAAGAGAATTATTTCTTATAGAGAGTCAAATCAAGCATACATCATACTTTAATGATTGAATGAAAATATTATTAAACTCACCAAATTATCTATACATCACCTATCACCCATTCAATATAAAAGCCGACAAGGAAAGAGCTATGAAATCTGCATTAGGGGATAAGGCAGTTAGTCCGGTTGTCAGTGCTATACTGATAATATTTATGGTGGTAGCACTTGGTGTAATTGTCTATTCCCTGATATATGGAATTCCCGGTGAACTAAAAAAATCAGCCTTTATTGCAGCTGAGGCAAAGATCGAAACAATAAATGAATCAG
Organism: Methanocalculus taiwanensis; assembly: GCF_024372745.1. GTDB lineage: Archaea > Halobacteriota > Methanomicrobia > Methanomicrobiales > Methanocorpusculaceae > Methanocalculus > Methanocalculus taiwanensis. The sequence goes on along the minus strand of NZ_VOTZ01000015.1, from coordinate 30,677 downwards.
AATTTATCTCACTATATCACAAAAGCGGAGATACAGTCGCTTTAAATGGGTCTGGTGCGGAACGAAGCCCACAGGTCGATGTTACACTTTCTCTTTCTGGAGGAAAACAGATACGCTCGCAACCAGATGATCCAATTATCTGGGGTCCAGGACAGACGCTATATATCTATACTACACCCACAGGCCCGATGATTACAACCAATAGAATATTGGCCGAAACATCCCTGGGTTTTGGTGGACAAACAATCGATCTTGTGATCATTGATACGGATGCTGAGGTTCTGGTGTTTGGAAAAACAATAGCCGGTGGAGGATGGAAACCGGATCCATCCGAGGTGCCGGCAGCAAATTTCTCTGCGAACACGACATCGGGATATCCTCCACTCACCGTTCAGTTCTTTGATCAGTCAACCGGGCTGCCGACGATATGGAGCTGGAACTTTGGTGACGGGAATATATCCGCCATAGAAAACCCGATACATACATACGGTAGTATCGGCTCATTTACCGTAACCCTGACGGCATCCAACCCGAATGGGAGTGGCATTGTAACAAAAGAGCATTACATCATCGTTATAAGCCCGATTGATCCACTGCCTGTAGCTGACTTTGTTGCAAACACCACCGAAGGAGTGATACCATTAACCGTGCAGTTTACCGATACCTCCGCCGGCGACCCTGATGCATGGGATTGGAACTTTGGAGACGGAACAACATCAGTTGAACAACATCCAACCCATACCTACACCACAGCTGGCTATTATAATGTCACGCTAATGGCGACAAATGTAGCTGGAAATAATTCAATAACAAAGAGCAACTTCATACACGCAAAGGGGTTTGTCGATTACGTCATAGAAGAAGGAGTCTTTGTATACGGAAATGTCCTGAATTTCCAGGGAGGTAATGTTAATGGTCCTGATGCAACCGTGGTTGTCACTGGTGGGATGAGTACAGATGAAACCAATCTCGGAGCAACAATCAATGTCACAACCATCTATATCGATGGTAATGTCAATCTGTTATCAGGGAGTGCCGGTCTTGGATCCGCTACCAATCCCGGAGATATCTATGTTAATGGGAACCTGCGTTTCGGAAACGGGGGTCGAAATATCTATGGCGATGTCTATGTGAATGGCAACTTTGATCTTAAAGATGCCCGCATCCATGGGAATGTGTATGTTGATGGCGACCTGACTCTTGATTGGACACCCTGGCTTGCAGATGATGCACGGATATACTATACAGGCAGTTTCACACATCCTCCAACAATGAGTACAGATATTCTGGATAAGTGCATCCACCAGCCAACTGTCCCCGGTTTTGACATGCCGGGTCAGGAAATCCCGCCTGTGAAATCTGTTGACTGGTACGCAGCACGCGGGTATGTATCCGGGGGAACTTTGACGAGTAATATGAAGGTATTTGCTGACAGTTACTCATTTGAACCAACGGGTAGCATGAATGCACAAAACGTCATCATCATCGCAGGTGATGGAGACATTACGCTCAAACGCTTAGGAGGGAGTGTTACAGGTGTTCTCTTCGCCCCAAAAGGTAAAGTGACATTCGTCGGCAATTCATTTGAAGGACTGGTCATTGCACGAGATGGATTCTTTGTTGAGAGTGGTGGAACACAGGTTACCTTCAAAAACCTTGACCATTATATCGGAGATCCAAATGATTATCCGTTCTGATTAAGAGGTATTTGAACCCGCTGAACCCAATTTTAAAAGGACAATACAGAATAGAACACAGAAGGAACAGATATGAAATCCAAACATAACGATGCCGTCTCCCCTGTAATCGGCGTACTCCTGATGATCGCCCTCGTCTCAGTCTTTGCGATCGTAATTTATGGCTCAGTCTTCGGGCTCACCCCCACAATCGTCCAGCCGCCGTACATCGCCATTGAGAGCGAACTCCATGATCCTGATGGCACCCCCTACATCGAACTCCGGCATAAGGGCGGGGATACCATTTCCCTGAACACAACCGGAGCAGAACAGGGGAAAGTGCTTGATCTATTCGTCACCGTGCAGGCGCAGACAGTCCGGGCGGTTCCGCTTGCCCCCATGAACTGGAGGCCGGGCGAGAGCATCTTCATGTTCAACACTGCTGAGGGTCCCCGCCTCACAAAGGACAGGAGTGTTGCGATCAGCTCTGGTATCGGCTGCGCCACAGGCGAGCGATCGATCACCGCAGTTGACATTACATCCCAGCTGCTGGTATTTATGGAGCAGATGACTGTTCAGAGCATGTTGCATGGACCTGTTCCAACACCAGCACCTACACCAACACCGGAACCTACTGCCACACCAACTCCAGAGCCAACGCCAACGCCCACTACTACCCCAACCCCAACAGCTACCCCTACACCAACGCCTACTCCGACACCTGCACCAGTACCTGGGGCAATTGAGCTTGTTGGCTTTACCCAGACATCAATATCCTTCCAGGTCAATAACCCGGATGGCACCCCATATGATGGGAATCAGCCCGGTGCCGTCTCACTTCGTGAGCGGGCGGGAAATGCCCTTGTTGATCAGGCAGTCGTCATTTCAGCAGATGCTGTCTGGAGCCCAAATATCGACAGTAATGGGATCGCAACCCTGACATATACAAACCGGAATTTTGCCGGTGTCGGCACTGCAACTGTTTCGCCAATCATCATCGAGTCAACAGATGGGACAAGAGAGATCAGGTTACAGATACAACTACAGCTCAACCAGAACCGGCTCCAGAATGTGGTACTGGCTCCATAATATGGTCATAATTTGATGATTAGCATTATCGGGATATACAATGCATTAGGTATGAAGCGCAGGTTGTGATGCATACCCGAATAAAACCTATAATAGGTTTTCAGAAAGAATTGTCTGGAGGTGGAGAGAGTAAAGAGAAGTGATCAGGACGCAGTCAGCCCCGCAATTAGCGTCATGCTGCTCGTCCTCCTCGCCGCACTCATCGCGATCATCATCTATGCCTTCATGTATGGCATCCCCGGCGGGCTTGAGAAGTCGGCATTCATCGCAGCTGAGGCGGGTGTTGTTGAGATCAATGGAACGGAATATGTCACTATTCAGCACCGCGGCGGCGACGATGTCTTCCTGAACGGATCAGGCGCCGCCCGTGGCATCCCAATCGATATCAGGGCAACGGCAGCCGGGGGCGGGCCGGTTCTCGCGGGAGCGGATGCTCCTGTCACATGGACTCCTGGAGAGATCCTGTATCTCATCAATACACAGGAGGGGCATAAGATCACCAAAGACAAAACGGCTGCCGGGGCGGGCACCGGCTTTCCTGCAGGGCCTCTTGAACTTGTGATCATCGATACACAAGCCGAGGTGCGGATATTTGGATCAATTCTTACGATCTCTGGCGAAGAGCCTGGGCCGGACGATCCACCTATCAGAGCTGATTTCAATGCAACCCAGGCAAACCCCCTCTCAACCACTGTATATTTCACCGGATGGCCTGTCCACTTAACAGCAAATACAACCAATGCAACCAGTTGGTCATGGGATTTTGGAGATGGGAGCATGAGTTCGGCCCAAGATCCGACACACACATTCAATCGCGGAGTATATACAATCACTCTGAATGCAAGCAACAATGCTCACGCAGAGATAATAACAAAAGAAATCAGGGTAATTCCCAGACCAATCGGATGGTGGCTCCTTGATGGGAATGCTGAAGATGTCTCCGGACACGGAAACCACGGAACGATCCTCCGCGATCCAAACCCAAGTCCAAACCCCCCTTATGGGTCAGGCACTCATGATAATGTGATAACCGGGACATGGGTTCCAGGGAAAAGAGGACTGGCATTGAGCTTCGATGCCCGTACTTATATCAGAGTTCCCCATAGCCCGGTACTTGATCTCTCACCAGGAGGCACCATCTTCCTCTGGACGAATCCTTCTCATGTAGGAAATTACTACTTTATTATTGGCAAAGGCGCAAATGACCAACCCGATAATTATGAATGGATCATTTCTTCCGGAGGAAGGATACTCTTTGAGTACCATGATACATTTGGGGACAGCAGAAGTGCAACGAGTGCAAGCGATCTGATTGTACAAAATACATGGCAATCAATTGCCACTGTTGCCGATGGCACTACTGTTGCATTTTATCGAAATGGGGCTCTCTTTGACACAAGACCAATGATAGGAAGCCTCAAACCAAACAGCGAAACCCTCTTCGTTGGAAAGCAACAGATGTTCTGGAATGGTCGTTATTATCCATTCTATTACCGCGGTCTTTTGAATGATGTCATGATATTCCAGGAAACGCTCACCTCTGCAGAGATTCAGGAGCTTAATAGTGCCTTTCCTGCCTGATTATCAAAAACTATGAGATGAACGATTTGAACAAGACGAGGATACCAATCAACTTAGATGACGCAGTCAGCCCCACAATCAGCGTCATACTACTCGTGCTCCTCGCCGCACTCATTGCGATCATCGTGTACGCCTTCATCAACGGGATTCCCGGAAGGCTTGAGAAGTCAGCATTCATCCCAGCCGAGGCGGGCGTCGGTGAGATCAATGGAACCGAATATATCGCCATCAACAACCGGGGTGGCGACGCTGTCTTCCAGAACCGCTACAGTCTGTCACCACAAAGGGTATAAAGTATGAAACTTCATATTAGTATGAAAAGTATGAATTACATGAAAACGAACCGGACACTTCAGATCCCAAACCGGGATGTATTGAGCCCTGTACTCCATCATGCCAAGGTGATGGAGAGATGACCGGCAATAGCCATAAATCCCAGGATTCCGTCTATCGGATACCGAATGTGGCATTCTCTGCAATGGCATTCATCTTCCGTATCAGGGACAGAATCAATCCGCCTGAGAAGAAAGTATCCCGTTTTGGCATCAGGCCTGGTATGACGGTTGTTGATTACGGGTGCGGTCCTGGAGGTTATCTAGAGAGTGCAGCCGGGCTCGCCGGTCCGGATGGCATTGTGTATGCAGTCGATATCCATGAGCGTGCAATTGAATCCGTCTCACAATTGATCACAAAGACCAGACAGAAAACAATCATTCCCGTTCTGGCAGAAGGATACAACTCTGGTCTGGCAACAGGATCAGCAGATCTCGTCTATGCCCTGGATATGTTCCATATGGTTCCGGATACCGCTGCCTTTCTTAAAGAGCTGCTGCGGATCACAAAATCAGATGGCATACTGATTATCGACGATGGCCACCAGCCCCGTGACAGGACGAGGCAACTCATCTCCGGCTCAGGACTCTTTGAGATTATCTCCGAGGAGAAAGATCTCCTGAGATGCAGCCCGAAAAATAGAGAGAAACGAAAGGAGAGGAGCTGATGTTTCATCGTCACCACTGTAATCATTCCCACGCAGATGAGAAGAAGCATATCTTTGGTACGGTAAAGGTGGGTGATCGTGGCCAGATCGTAATTCCAAAAGAGGCGCGGGACATATTTGACATCAAACCCGGGGACACACTGATGGTGCTCGGGGATGAGGATCGTGGAATTGCGATCGTTAAAGCTGATAAATTCAGAAAGATCGCGCTCTCGATGCTTCAGATATTTGAAAAGCCGCCGGAAGAACCCCCGGAAGAGCCACAGGAAGAGTGAAAACAAACCAACTAAAAGAAATAACCCCTCTTTTCTCTCTCTATACGGGAGTACTTTTTGGCAGACAAACGATAACTTCTATAAGTGATCAGACAGATAAAATGAGGAAGCGCGATAATAGTCTAGTGGTAGGACAGGGGCTTCCCAAGCCTCTAGCCCGGGTTCGAATCCCGGTTATCGCATCACTTTTCTCACATCACTGTTTTTAAATTCCAAATATCATATCCATCGTGAGAATATTACGTACAATTTTGGAAGGGGAGTTCATTTCCCTTCAGATTCCCTTCCTATATTTCCTTACCAAAATCCCCCCCAGGGCAGGATCTGATCCTTCTCAGGGGCGTTTGGGCTTCCAGACGATCAGACCATTCTGTGATTTGGTGATTTCTAAGACCTATACAATCACTTCAACTTTCCGCCACAAAAGGCCGGTGATCAGGCTCAGGATGCCCATGATAAGGAGGTAGATTCCAATAAAATAGGCAAATAACACCTCAATCGCAATCGGGATTTTTGAAACATAGGATGCCGATGATGAGGGCAAAGATTCCGCGTGCCATAAAGCCCGCCCCGGGTCATTACTTCTGATTCCACAATGGATAAGTGCAGGAAATCGATCATCACTAATTCATTATTCCGGGCAGCCAATTCTCTCCATTATAATTACGATCCCTCAATCATTCTGTTTTGGTTCAGTATTTCTCCTGGCTATAACAGGAAAATTCCGATTAGTGGATAATTTCACCAAAGACCATGGTGAAATATGAAATATTCATTCAGTCAAATAGCAAGAATCAGCTGCTATTACCTTGAATAAAAGACTGAAAATTTTATATTCGAAAACTTTATCGTTTATCAACGTTATAGTCAATGTTAAATAAAACAATACATCAATAAACGGATATGCAGGAAAACCCATTATTGAAATGAGTATGATTATTTCACCATAAATAAACACATTTCATTCAATATTCCGCACCGTTTTCCAGATAAAACAAGAGGATGATATGAAGGCGACTTAGTGAGAAATGTGGTTCTGATACAGGATGGCTGCAAAAACAATACTCACTGTTGAGGATGATCCCGTAATCGCGAAGATCCTGAGTCTCAGACTTCACAAACTTGGATATACTGTTTTGGGAAATGCCACTTCTGCAGATGCCGCCTTTATTATGGCTATTGAGGAAAATCCGGATCTAATCATAATGGACATCGGGCTTGAAGGGAGGGCAAATGGTATCATTGCGGGGAAATATCTCTACCATTTCTTCTCAAAACCAATAGTATTCTGCACTGCCCACTCAGGAAGCAAAGTGGTCGAAAATGCAAAACAGGCGATGCCACTTGGCTTTATTGTAAAGCCTTTCAATGACAAGGATCTCTTTAATGCAATTGAATTTTCCCTGAATGCACATGATTCATACAAGCCAAACAACATGACTTCAACTGAATTACATGATCTTGTCAATCTGGATCTGAGTATCATGTTTCTTGACACTTCAGGACGAATTATCTATTACAATCCTTATTCTGAACACCTGACGGGGATTCCCTACAAGAGAGCATTTTTTATGAATATTCAGAAAGTCATTGAGTACGATCATAAATCAGCCATTGGATATCAAAATCCATCGCTCCTCGAAACAATCCGTGAAGTAGCTGCGATCGGTCGGCCGCTTGATATTGTAATTAAAACAGTTAAGTCAGGTAAGAGAAAGGTACTGGAGCTGAATGCACGCCCTCGAAAAGATACACATAACACGATAATTGGTTATATGATCAAATTAGAGGAGAACTTCGTTAAAACACGTGCCCTGAATCAATAATGCAGTTTGGATCATCTGTTTTCGTGATAACAATGGATATTTACATAAACCTGAATTTTTAGTTATCCTGCCTCCTGATCGAAATCATAGCAGCATCTTTTGGTATCATTCCGATACCATTTTGTTCCTTCTGCGAGTAATAGTGTAAACAGATTAAGAGAATTGTGTACGATGAAGTACAGGGAATTGCTCGTGAATATCATAGGGATTGGGATCTCGCACTCATCCCCAATTTATTAAGGTACATGGACTCTTCTCAAAGCTATGCAATCAGCCTGATAACTGAGAATAAAAAAGGCGTTCTCCGCGATATTGCAACAACTCTTGCCGAACAGAATGGAAATATCCTGACAATCCAGCAGGAGATAATAAAACGCGGACCTGAGGCGGGGCTTGCCTGGGTCGATCTCGAGATCGAGGTCGATGACAACTTCGGGTCAATCGTTGCTGCTTTGACTGCCCTTCCCCAAATCGTTGAGGTCGAGACCCATGAGACGTTTTCGAAGATTTTCGGCCAGCGGGTGATCATCATCGGCGGCGGTGCACAGGTTGCACAGGTAGCAATGGGTGCCGTCAATGAGGCGGATCGCCATAATATCCGTGGCGAGCGGATCTCGGTCGATACCATCCCGCTTGTCGGGGAAGATACGCTGGCACTCGCAGTTGATGCGGTGACACGGCTGCCCCGTGCCTCTATCCTGGTACTTGCCGGATCGATCATGGGTGGAAAGATCAGCCGTGCCGTCGAGAACGTGAAAGCAGAAGGAATACCGGTGATTGCACTGAAGATGGCAGGGAGCGTCACAAAGCATGCAGATCTCGTCGTCACGGACCCAATCCAGGCAGGAGTCTTTGCCGTGATGCACGTTTCTGAAAAGGCAGTGTTTGACATTAACAAGGTAAAAGGCCGTGAGTTCTGAACAGAGAGAGTAGTTCTTAACAGTATAGCTGATAGCATGAAAGAAATGGATGATATAATACAACAGGCAGTGTCCATCCTCCGGCATGACGGTTTAATTGTCTACCCGACCGAGACGGTGTATGGCCTTGGCGGCGATGCCTTCTCTGATATTGCAATCGAGCGTGTCTATGAAGCAAAGAACCGTCTCAGAGGAAAACCAATCTCAATTGCGGTATCTGATATCGAGATGCTCGCCTGTGTCGCCTATCTTGATCCTGCCGCAGAAGCATTCATTAACCGGTTCCTCCCAGGCCCCGTGACGGTTATCCTAAAGGCAAAGAGCTGTGTCCCGGCAGAGCTGACCGGCGGCACCGGGATGATTGGTATCCGCTGGCCGGATCATAAGATTGCACTTTCGATCATAAGAGAGCTTGATGCCCCGATCACAGCAACCAGCGCAAATCTTTCAGGCGACATCTCACCGAGGACACGGAATGAGGTGAATGTCAGGCATGAGCTCTTCGTCGATGGGGGGGAGCTGCCGGGAACCCCAAGCACCGTTGTGGATCTTCAAAAAAAGGAGATCATCAGACCGGGCTCACAGCTGGATGAGGTCGTCAGGTTCCTCATCGACATGGACTGAGCAGAATGGAAAGAGGACAGGACAGGAAGCCGATCCGGCTTCGTGATTTTTTAATTGACCAGGATGGCGGCATATACGCGGTCTCCGTCTATGACAATGACGAGCGGGCGGGCTGCGTCCTGAGATACCTCCCCGATCCTGACGGCGAGCGAGCCTGTGGAAACGGACAGCGGTACAGGAAGATCGAGTTTGACGAGGCATTCGCCTGGATTCGTGAGCACCATCCCGAATGGAATGATACTGTCCACCGGATCCCACTGGATCAGATAGCAACAGTTCTGAAGCCTGAAGAGAAGATACAGGAGATCATCAGGCGGGATTCCCGTGTCCGGAATCTCGCGAGCCTCTTCAATCTCCCTGAGAAGAGTTTCGGCTGCACCGGCTCACTCCTCTGCGGGCTTGAGAACGAGGCATCCGATATCGATCTCGTCATCTATGGAGAGCACTGGTTCTCAGCACAGCGGCAGCTTGCCGATGCAGTTTCGAAAGGATTGATCCCGGAGATGAGTGAAGAGATGTGGAGGAAGGTCTACAGGAAGCGTGTTCCTGAGATCAGTTTTGATGACTTCATCGCCCATGAAGCCCGGAAATACAACCGGGGCGAATATGAAGGCACCTACTTCGATCTCCTCTTTTCACGTGGATATACAGAACAGAACGCCGTTCCGATCAAAAAAGGAGTTCCAACCGGCCGGGATGTGATTGAAGCTACCGTGACCGATGCCTCCCTTGCATTTGACAACCCGTCTGTCTATGCAATCGACCACGAGGAGATCAGCTATGTCCTCTCCTTCACCCATACCTATGCCGGTCAGGCCCTCGCAGGAGAGATGATCGAGGCAGCAGGTGTTATAGAAGATCACGGGGATGAAAAATGGCTGATTATAGGCACCACTCGCGAGGCACGAGGCGAGTATATCCTCTCAAGAACGCTGCTGAATCGTTGAGCGGCTTTTTCAGCAGATCTCTCTTCCATCTCTGCATATCTGTTTCCACCCACTTTTTCAATGTACCCTCTCCTGAATTCACTTCCTGAAGAACCGGTCAAAGAGCGTCTGCGGCTCGCGGGCGCCCCGGGTGCAGGATTCTCTTTTCGGGCAGCGGTCGCAGGGTGCATCCGGAGGGGGCTGAGGGGTTTTGCCGCAATAGATCGCCTCTGCTTTCCTGAGGGCGGCAAGGAGGCTCCGCCTGTCCGAGGCGGTGGGGGCGACCGTGCGGACGACTCCGGATGGAATATAGGCGATCCGGACTTCAGACGGAGGGCTGCGCCACACGGAATTCAGCTCCGCCATCTCTTCGGCTGCAAGCAGGTATGCGGCCGCCCGGATCCGATCCTGCTTCCAGACCCCATAGGTCGGGGCCCGGGTTGCCCTCAGTATGCCAATTAGGGGTTTGCTGCTGAAGATCCAGTCGATCCTCCCTGATATGCCGTACTTACTGTTCGTACAGGAAACATCGGCTGCGACAGGCTCCTCCCAGGCAAGCCCCCGGCAGGCGGCGATGCACCCTTTGAGGTACTCTTTCATTGAATCGTCGATATCCGGACGGACGAGTCGGATCTCCTCCCAGATCGTCTCTGTGTCGGCATCAGACAAACCATTGAGATGGTATCCGACCTGTTTTGCAACGGTATATTCCGGCGGCTCCATGATCACCTCATACCGCTCAAGATATACACGGACCGGACAGACCGAGGTGCGGACGAGTGTTGATATTGGAATATACCGTTGTCCTGCAGTATTGTGTGTATCTCCCTCGTTTGTGTGCTCTGGAACTCTTTCTGGCGCAGACATGCGTAAGAAACCTTTTCTTTTTACTCTGCTAATAGATTTGCATGGCTTCCAAAGAAATAACCGTAAATGTGCCGCAGGATCTTGATCCTGTCTACAGCAATATGATCCAGATTGCCTTCCGGGATGACGAATTCACCTTTCTCTTTCTCCACCAGATCCCAAACATCAACCAGGCAAAAGCAAAGTCCATCGTAACCATCAGCCCAAAGCATGCAAAGAAGTTCCTGGCGGTGCTCCAGCAGAGTGTTGCTGAGTTTGAATCCAAGTTCGGCACCATCGAGCCCCCAAAAGAGCAGCAGGCTGGTGATTCGGTGACGATGCGTGGATACTCGTAAGCGATGTCAAAAAGATAGTTGCACGAGATTGAAACCAGAAATGATACCGCGATGCTCAAAAGAGCAGAACCTTTTAACCTTTTCACAGCCAATAGAATGGTCGCAGTGCCGCCGTGGCTTAGCCCGGCATAGCGGCTGATTCGTAATCAGCAGGTCGAGGGTTCAACTCCCTCCGGCGGCTCTCTTTTAAGGTTGTTAAATCGATATTTTTGCTTGGATCTCCAATCTCAAAGATGACCATTACATCATCCTCAATTGTGAGTATAATCCGATACCGCTCTATCCGATGAGAGTAAATCGGAATACTCTCCTGTCCCTTCAGTTTTTTTATGTTTATGCAAGGATAAAGCGCTTCTGCAAGAGCAGTTAATTCGTCTTTTATCTGCTGTTCCTCTGATATTGGAAAACGTTTCAAGTCACGTTCCGCTTTCGGAGTGAAGACGACTCGCCAGATCATTCCAGACCCAGTTCCCAAGCAATATCTTCAAGTGAGCGCAAGCGACCGGCCCGAATATCTGCAATCCCTGCCTCTATCTGTTGCAAAGTCTCTTCAGAGAGGGGCTCTGGGTCATATGCCATATCCAGAAGGCGGTTGAGCGTCTCATCATAACTCTCCCGGGGATGTATTTTTAGGGCTTCGAGACGGGATTTTGTCTCTGGCTGAAGTTGAATCGTTGTTGCCATAGCAACCTATAAGAAAGTATAGGATCCAAGATTTCGTATTCGCTCATCAAAAAATGATCCACCTGAGACCATCAGCCAGAGAGGGTGATCGTTTTGATAGCCACTTACAAGGTGTCCACCTCACACCCTCTCCTTAATCAGTTACGTTGACATCAAAGTAGTCTACGTATGTCTCAACAAATCTTCTTCGATTGTGTAGATGAGTTCCGGTTCCTTCCGGATCGCTATCATTCGCAGAATCCCGTTTAGTCATTGCAGCCCTCCAGAAGAAGACAGAACGTGTGCGATGGAGAGATGGTGAGCATAAAGAACGCTATACACTGATCACAAAGGAGATTGACGGGAAAGAACAACTACGGGATGAGGGATACCATGTCATTGACCTTCATGACATCACGCTGCTGTCAGAGAGGTTCCTGGCAGATAGAACCCGATAATCCGGTCAGAATCAAAACAACTACAGATCATACCCTTTTTTCTATTCCAAAACCCCGCTCATGGAAAGAACAATGCGAAAAAAATTATATGGCATCCTCACAATCACGATCTGATGCATATTCTTGAAGATATCTTAGCCCATAACCTGGCAATCGTCTTTTGTGGATCTGCCGCCAGCAGAAAGTCAGCAGAGAGGGGATGCTACTATTGCGGACCGGGGAATAAATTCTGGCCGCAGTTCTCACTAATCACCGGCGCAGAGAACAAAATCCCCCGTTCCATTGAGGATTGCCGGATTGTGTTGGAATACGGCATAGGGCTTACCGATCTGAATAAGACAGAATCGGGATCCGACAGATCCCTGACAAAAAAACAGTACGAAACTGAGAGTTTCCTGCAGAAAATGCTGGAATACACACCCCGCTGTATCGTCTTTAATGGAAAAGAAGCTGCCAGACACGCATTAAAGAGAAGAGAGATCAAATATGGCTTACAATCCGGGATGATCGGAGAGAGCTCAGTATTCGTGGCTCCGTCAACCTCAGGGCTCTCGGCTAAGGACTGGAAGAGCCATGGGGAAGAGTGCTGGGGCAGGATCGGGGAGATCTATACTGAGATACAGGTAAGGGAGAGTCAAAAATACAATGATTAACAGGAGAAATGAGCAGGAAAACAAAGAAGGGAATCAGGAAAGACGATTTCGGAGCACAGCCAGGAGGGTTATTGGAGAGCGAAAAGGAGACCTGGATGAAGCTGCAACCGATGCGATGAAGCTCAGGATTCACGTAAAGACACAGGAAGCCATAGCAACCGATGCTCTGGAACTGATCAGGAAGACATACCGGTTTGGAGAGAAGAGATATAGCAGCAGAAAGGATCTCTATCTCCGGTCAAATACCCGTTCATTCAGATGCAGGTAGTTGACATTGCAGAACAGATCACCTCCCAAGCCAGCATCACGCTCCCCCACCCACTCCATCGCCGGTAAAAACAGCAACAAATAAGAACTTTTCCCCCATTTCTACTTTACAGTAGCAAGGGGAGAGGTATGAGTGGAGAGTATGAAGATGCGTTCCGTGAATCGATAAAGAATCCAGAACAGTTCTGGGGAACTGCGGCAGAGACAATTGTCTGGTATAAAGATTATGACCGGGTGCTTACCGCTAAGGATCCCCCCATTTATCGTTGGTTTGAGGGAGGTGAGCTCAACACCTGCTATAATTGCCTCGATCGGCACATAGAGGAGGGGTGCGGAGACAGAACAGCCCTCATCTATGACAGCCCGGTCACTCAAACGATCAAAAAATATAGCTACACTGAGCTGCGTGATCTCGTTGCCCGCTGTGCCGGGGGTCTTTGGAAGCTTGGCGTGCAGAAAGGAGATCGGATCGTCATCTATATGCCGATGATCCCAGAGGCGGTCATCGCAATGCTCGCTTCTGCACGGATCGGTTCGATCCACTCTGTCGTCTTTGGCGGGTTTGCATCCCGCGAGCTTGCAAAGCGGATCGAGGATGCGGAGCCGAAGATCATCATCACGGCATCGTGCGGGATCGAAGTCGACCGGATCATCCCCTATAAGCCCCTTCTTGACGGAGCGCTTGCCCTCTGTACTCACAAGCCTTCGGCGTGTGTCTATGTCCAGCGGAAAGAGCACAAAGTTGATCTTTCCGGCAAACAGGTGATATCCTGGGATCAGCTCATGAACGCAGAGCCAGCACCTTGCATCACGGTGAAGGCAACCGATCCCCTGTACCTCCTCTATACCTCCGGCACCACCGGCAAGCCAAAAGGTGTGGTCAGGGATACCGGCGGCCATCTGGTGGCGCTCTCATGGAGTATGGAGCAGATTTATGGAATGAAACCAGGAGAAGTATACTGGGCAGCCTCGGATATCGGCTGGGTGGTCGGTCATTCCTATATCGTATACGGGCCGCTTTTACACGGGTGCACAACAATCCTCTATGAAGGAAAGTCAGTCGGCACTCCGGATCCGGGGGCATTCTGGCGCGTGATCGCCGAGCATGGTGTAGCGGTCCTCTTCTGTGCACCAACCGCCTTCCGGGCCATCCGGAAAGAAGATCCCACGGGATCATATATCAGGAAGTATGATCTCTCATCACTCAGGACGCTCTTTTTAGCGGGTGAGCGATGCGATCCTGACACACTCATCTTTGCAGAAGAACACCTCGGCGTGCCGGTGATCGATCATTGGTGGCAGACAGAAACAGGCTGGGCGATCGGAGCGAACTGTGCCGGGCTTGAACTACTCCCAATAAAGCCTGGATCATGCACGATGCCGGTTCCCGGCTATCAGATCGAGGTGCTCGATACCGAAGGCAACACCGTCCCGAAAGGAGTGACAGGAAATGTCGTCGTCCGGCTCCCGCTCCCACCCGGCTGTTTCACAACACTCTGGAATAATGATGCAGATTTCATCACCACCTACTTCTCGGCATATCCGGGCTACTACCTGACATCCGATGCAGGCTTCATCGATGAAGACGGATATCTCTGGATCATGGGGAGGACAGATGATATCATCAATGTGGCGGGGCACCGACTCTCGACAGGCGCCATGGAGGAAGTGCTTGCATCCCACCCGGATATCGCCGAATGTGCAGTCTCCGGCGTCTTTGATCCGGTCAAGGGTGAGGTTCCCCTCGGCTTTGTTGTCCTGAAGGCTGGCGTGGAGCGTGAAGTAGCGACCATCAAAACAGAGCTCATTGCACTTGTACGGCAGAAGATAGGACCTATTGCATCATTCAAAGAAGTCGCTGTAGTAAAACGCCTTCCAAAGACGAGGTCAGGAAAGATCCTGCGCGGCACGATCAAAAAGATTGCAGACGGCACCCCCTATTCGGTTCCGGCAACTATTGATGATCCCGCAATCCTTGACGAGATCAAAGAAAAACTCATGGAGATGGGGTATCCAAAACACTAAGGCGGCGAGAATGCAGGCATGCCCTGTATTTTTATCACTACTCACGAAAATGATACTCAGATGAGAAAAACATTATTTATATATCAATCAAACAACATAAGAATAAATATAACCCGATACCTTTTTAATCTATATAACATAAATCGAGAGTTTTACTTTGAAAACAAAGGCCAAAACATCGATATTTTAAAAAATAACCATACAAACCTTCATAAGCAGCTGAGATAAATATTTTTTTGTAAAAGGGATTCCCGAGCACATATTATACTCTGTTTCCATCCGGCATCCCTTCGGGATCTGACACAATGACATCACACACACTCCTCTATATTGATGATGAGCCGGATCTACTCAGGATAGGACGGCTCTTTCTCGAGAGGAACAAGGGATTGGCTGTTTCTACCTGTGAGAGCGCATTGGACGCAATAAATATCCTCTCCAATCAGCCATTTGATGCGATCATCTCGGACTACCAGATGCCCGGTATGAACGGAATACAGTTCCTCAAGCATCTCAGGCAAAATGGCGATGAAACACCCTTTATTATCTTCACTGGAAAAAGCCGTGAAGACGTGGTGATTGAGGCATTCAACAATGGTGCTGACTTCTATATGCAGAAAGGAGGCGATCCAAGATCCCAGTTTGCCGAACTCCAGAATAAGATACAATATGCGATAGAGCGAAAAAAAGCTGAAAAAGCGCTCAGAGAGAGTGAAGAGCGTTACAGGAATGTTGTCCAGGCCCAGACCGAGTTCATATGCAGGTTCAAGCCTGATGGAACCCACCTCTTTGTGAACGAGGCATACAGCACCTTCTTTGGGATGCAGGAGGCGGAAATCATCGGCACTCAGTTCAAGCCACGAATTCACCCTGATGATCGTGACAATGTCACCCGCCTCTTTGCCTCCCTTTCACTGCAGAACCCATCTGCCTTTAGTGAGCAGCGGGTTATTATGCCGGATGGCCGGATCGTCTGGCAGCGATGGAATACGCGGGCAATCTTTGATGAGAAAGGAAAACTCAAAGAATATCAGTCCGTTGGCAGGGATATAACAGAAGTTATGGATCGTGAAACAGAGCTTCAGCAGAAGAATATGGAGCTCCAGGCATCATACGAACAGCTGGCAGCAACCGAGGAGGAGATTCGCCAGCAGCTTGATGAGATCGTTTCCACACAGACGGCACTCAGGGAGAGCGAACAGCGGTACCAGGCGGTCATCGAGTACCAGACAGAATTCATCTGTAGGTTCAAGCCGGATGGCACACATATCCTGGTAAATGATGCCTATGCACGATACTTCAGAAAAGACAAACATGAGATTATGGGGAGAGTATTCTCTCCCAATATCCACCCCGATGATCAGGATCTGGTCAGCAGGTTCTTTTCATCACTCACCTATCAGAATCCTGAAGGCACCATAGAGCACCGGATCATCATGCCTGATGGCGAGGTCAGGTGGCAGCAGTGGAATGACCGGGCACTCTTTGACGAATATGGACATGTCAGGGAATACCAGTCGGTCGGACGCGATATCACTGAGAAAAAACTGGCTGAAGAAGCACTCAAAGAGCAGAATGTTGAGCTGAATGCAGCATATGAACAGCTGGCAGCAACCGAGGAGGAGATACGCCAGCAGCTCGATGAGATCATCACCACACAGACGGCACTCAGGGAGAGCGAACAGCGGTACCAGGCGGTCATCGAGTACCAGACAGAGTTCATATGCCGCTTCAGGCCGGACGGCACGCACATTCTCGTGAATGATGCCTATGCACGCTACTTCGGGAGAGACAGGCACGAGATCATGGGAAAAACGTTCTCCCCCAATATCCACCCTGAAGACAAGGAGATGGTCAGCAGGTTCTTTGCATCACTCACCTACCAGAACCCGGAAGGGACCATCGAGCATCGGATCGTCATGCCTGATGGCGAGATCAGGTGGCAGCAGTGGAATGACCGGGCACTCTTTGACGAATATGGACATGTCAGGGAATACCAGTCGGTCGGACGCGATATCACCGTGAGAAAACAGGCAGAAGAAGCGCTCAAAGAACAGAATCTGGAACTGAATGCAGCATACGAACAGCTGGCCGCAACCGAAGAGGAGATTCGCCAGCAGCTTGATGAGATCATCACCACACAGCAGGCACTCAGGGAGAGCGAGCAGCGGTACCAGGCTGTCATTGAGTACCAGACAGAGTTCATATGCCGCTTCAGGCCGGACGGCACACACATTCTCGTGAATGATGCCTATGCGAAATATTTCGGAAAAACGAAGCAGCAGCTCTTAGGAGAGAACTTCTCCCCGAAAATTCACCCCGACGATTACGAGAGGGTCAGGAACTTCTTTGCATCCCTCATCGAAGAGCATCCGATAGGTACAATCGAACACCGGATCATCATGCCTGATGGCGAAGTCAGGTGGCAGCAATGGAATGACCGGGCGATATTTGACGAATACGGGCATGTCAGGGAATACCAGTCGGTCGGACGCGATATTACTGAGAAGAAGCGGATGGAGGAGGCACTCCGCCTGACAAACAATAAACTCCACCTGCTCTCAAGCATCACCCGCCACGACATCCTAAACAAGATCATGATCGCCCAGGGGTACCTCGATCTCACAACAGAAGTAAATGCAAGCCCCGCCCTCGCAAAGTATCTTGATAATGTAACGAATGCGGTATCTGCCATAGAGGGGCAGATCATCTTCACCCGGGAATATGAACAACTCGGCGTCAGCGAGCCGGTATGGACACCCATCAAACAGACAATCGAGAGGAATTACGACCAGGATATACAGATCAGCTATGACGGGCCGGAAGCAAGAATCCTGGCAGACCCGATGATCCAGAAGGTCTTCTCTAACTTAATCGACAATACCCTCCGCCATGGAGAAGGCGCAGATCAGATCCGGATCCGGTGCAGGGAGACAGAATCCGGACTGGCGATCACCTATGAGGACAACGGCTCCGGCATCCCGGAGAAAGAGAAGGAACGGATCTTTTACCGGGGTTTTGGGAAGAATACCGGGTACGGCCTCTTCCTGGTGAGGGAGATACTCACCATCACCAATATCACCATCACCGAGAATGGCGAACCTGGGAAGGGTGCAAGATTCGAGATACATGTGCCTAAAGGAGGATACTGTATAGATGGTGCCTCCGGCCAAAGGATACAATAATACTCCCCACCACCCACCTGCTTTTATAATCTCATGTACCTGACGTTTCTTTCCTGAGCGCATACCGGAGATGCACCCGCCCCAAATCAAGCTTTCTTGAAGCGATCAGATCGAGCATGCATGCCCCTGACGAGGTAAAGAGCCGCTTGCCCTGATCCCCGGCGATCACCGGCGCTAAAATCAGGCTGATCTCATCTGCAATACCGGATCTAATCAGGTGATTATTCAGGTCAGCTCCACTGTCCGAAACAATTACCTGGACAGAGTAGTGACGTTCCAGCCCCTTCAGGGCGGCCCTGATATCCACATAATCCTTCCCGCACCTGATATATGGGTACTCCCGCTCGCTCAGGTACTGAAGATAGGCATCCGGTGTTTGTTCTGATACGAGGACAACAACATCCCGTATATGCTCCATCTGCCGGTAGAGATGAAGAAAGCCAGAGAGCACACCCCTGCTATCCACAAAGACACCTATCGGACGGGGATCTCCACAAACCTGATGTGGCCGTACCAGATCAGCTGCCATCTCAGGCCGGGCACTATCAGAAAACATCTCTACTCCGAGCCTTGCTGTATTAGACCCTACGAGAACAGCATCAGGGGCATATTCCCCAAGAATTGAATAATGGAGCCCGATATCGATATCATAGCCGAAAATTGCATGATCCAGGCTCACTGAGGAATGGATGATCACCTTTGGAGGCATTCCTGTTATTCTCACGTATAAAGACATAAATCTCGCGATTTTTCGGAGATGCAATCAATCACAACAAAGAGAGCGGAATATCCATTGGAATGATCCTTTGGTGTTTTCCCGCAATTTTTTTTATGGATTCATCACTGGTGATGCTTCCTGATATACTCCCTGATCTTCATCGACTCAAGCCATCCCTGATCAAGCTGCGTGATGATGTTGTCGATCTCATAGGCCTGTTCAAGGATCCGTTTATCATTCTCACCATCTTCCATCGAACAGAGGGCGACGATAACCGCAAGGGGGTTTCTGATAGAATCGTTCAATATCGCAAGATTCCTGATCTGCTCTTCGACCTGTACCAGTGCATTCAGACGGAGATCCTCAAGCATTTTTCGCTCGGTAATATCAATTCCATGGGCGACCATCGCAATGACATCGCTATCCTGGTTCTGGATCTCAGATGAACTCCAGAGAACCGTCTTTTCCTGGCCACCGGCGGCAATGATAGGGATCTCAACAGATTCCCAGTGTTCGCTGAAGAAAACGCGTTCCTCCTTCGGAGCTGAAAGAACAGACCCAATCGGCTCCCCGATCAGCTCATCAGCTCTCTTTCCGATCAACCGTTCAAATGCCGGGTTTACCCGGATAATATGCAGATCTGTTCCCCAGATAACAATCCCTGCATTTGCATGAGTGAGGAGTTTATCCAGGTACTCAGTCATCTGCCGAAGATCCACCTGGGCACTTGTTAGATCTTCAAACTGTTTTCGGAGCTCCTCTTCAATTGCCGTCATCTCTTCATATGCGGAATTCAAATCCTCTATCCGTTTATGAAGTTCAAATTCCACATCTCGGATCGCATCGTTCATCAGGTTGAAAGAGGCAGCAACAGACCTGAACTCTTCATCTCCTTCTTCTAAAACCCTTGCACTTCGGTCGCCGGAAGTGATCTGGTTGATGCCATGCTCAAGCGTTCCAAGAGACCGGATCACCTCCTTTCCAACCAGGAGATAGTTTGCAAGGAATACGACCAGAATAGCTGTAACAGAGAGAAGAAGGACAATATTCTGTAATGCATGAACCCTTTCCAGATCAGTTCGTATCAATAACGAAAGCTCAGATGCATCGAATATCATCGCCTGGTTTTTAATCTCAAGCCGGTTCCAGTAGAGAGAGTAAAGATCATAACCATAAACGCCAGATTCGCTCAGTTCAACATACATGCCGAAGAGCTCCTTCAGCTGAAGAATATCCTGGGCGAGATTCTCAACGAGAATTACCTTATCAGGACTTGCAACATCAATCTCTTCAATCTCATGTACGAGTGATTCATACCGGTTTTCCCATTGGATAAGCGGGCGCTCACCACCATTGAAGAGATAGTCATTCTGGAGATGTGCAAGCTCATATGCGCCATGCTGAATTGAATACGCATGCTCTTCCTGTACATGGAGCACCCGGATCTCCTGGTTGAGAAGGAGCAGGGATCCGGCAGCAAGGCTGAATATCACGATAAAGAGAAGAATATTCAGCGCAAAACGAGTACGGATCTTCATCTGATCTCACCTGATAATCCTGACACTGCCGGGCTTAATACTATCCAGCCATTCATATCTGAGGCGGGAAAGATAGTCAGGCATCGCCATATTATCTGTCAGATTCTCACGAATCATCCATCGAGCCTCATCCTCAAGAGCGATTAATAGCGATTGTTCAAGCGAGAGGAACAGTCTCGTCCGCTCCCATGCACGAACCTGCTCCCCTGCAGGTGTGGCGAGCCTTTGATCCACGATTCGCTGTGATTCTTCCGGATTTCTCTGTGCAAACTCCTCTGCCTGCTGTAAAGCCCGGAGAAGACGTTCGATTGCCGTCTGATCCCCCTCTTCAGGAACGATGAGCAGCCAGTACATCTTCTGTCCGCCCTGTACAGGCCATATGAGAAGATCTTCACCGAACGTATCTTCAATATCGTAGAGAGTTGGCGGCCAGGTGACGACGGCATCAACAGCACCGCTGGCAAGCGCCTCCTTCATCTGGACAGGCGCAAGATCGATGAGTACGACATCCGTATGGCGTAGTCCATGGAGCTCAAGATACCTCCCAAGGAAGAATTCTCCGCTGGTTCTTTTTGACACACCAATTGTTCTTCCGCGAAGATCCCGCCCATCTGCTATTCCGCTCTCTTTTCGTATCACCAGATAATGGAAATCATCAGTTCCAATAGACCCGGCCACCACAATCGGATCCCCTGCAAGTACCCGTCCGGCAAAGGCATAATCAGCAGCGGTAGCCACATCCAGTCTTCCCTGATTTAGATCAGCAATTGCATAGAGTCCGGTATCGTACCTGTTGATCGTGACATTAAGGCCGGAATCACGAAAAAAACCTTTCTCTTCTGCAAGGTAGATGAGACCGGATACCTCGTATGGGGAGGTTCCAATTGCGATATCAATCGGAATGGGAGATGGAGGAGGCAGACTATAGACCATAATAGCAATGATTGCGAGAACGATGATTGCAATCAGCATCTTCTTTCGTACCATCCTCTCTCAGATCTCCTTGAGGAATTGATTGTTTTTTTTTGGAATATGTGCCCGCCTCAGATATAAGTATCTGAAAATTCAAACCAGCGAAACCGAAGAAGAAGAAATACAGGTAATATAACATAAAATAACGACACCAGATAACCACCAGACCTTTCCGGATAGATGGAGAGCCAGAAGCATTGAGGAAATAAAACAGAATTTCCAATTCCTTTTGAATAAAGGAGAGAGTATATCAATCCCCCGGCAGAACTTCTATCCAGAACTCAAAGATCCGGCTATATTCATTTCCTTTCTCATCAAGGTACGCTGCTGACAGATCCAGCGGCACCATACCAAGAGAGAGAGGTCTCACACCAATAACAAGAGTAACGCTATCCTTAGGAGAAACGGTTACCGGAATGAGTCTTTTCGTAATAAAATCCTCAGAGAATGAGATCTTCAGGTCGATGAGCGTGGACGAACCCTCATTATGGATCGTCAGCGGAACCCGGTGCCATTGATTCCTGATAAAGCGGGAGTGATCAAGTGTTATGGTGAAACTGGCAGCAGGGAGGTGTGATCTCCCTCTCTCACGGTTTGTGAACGCAGAAGTCTCATATTCCAGAGGTAAAACCTCTTCTTTGATAGATCCAACACCCTGTTCTTGCGTCTCCATCCTGAGCGCCTCATCACGATGGGCGAGGATATCGGGATTATCAGGATCAAGTTCAAGGGCTCGTTCAAATGACCGGACCGCCTCAGGATAGATGCCAAGCTCCACGAGGGAGAGGCCGCGGATCAGCCATATTCTCGCATCGCCAGGGTCAAGAGCGATTGCACGATCAAATGAATGGATGGCATCGGCATTCCGATCAAGCCTTGCGAGCGCAAGGCCATGAACCTGCCATGAATAGCCATCGTCAGGATCGATTCCAAGAGCCCTGTTCAATGATTCGATTGCATCTGCATACTTCTCTGAATTGAATTCTGCATAACCGCGGCCGACCCAGGCACCTGCACTCTCAGGGTTGAGGAGGATCGACTTGTTGTATGATTCGACTGCTTCATCATAGCGGCCGATCTCATTGAGCACAAAGCCACGATTATTCAGGGCAAGGGGATTCTCGGGATCGAGTGTAAGCATCCGATCATATGATTCCAGTGCCTCTTCATAGCGGCCGAGTTTACGGAGGGCGACACCACGGTTATACCAGATATCCGGATCCTCAGGGGCAAGCAGGAGTGCACGATCAAATGAAGTAACCGCATCTGCAAACCGCCCGAGTTTCCTCATGGCAACTCCGCGATTGTGCCAGGTATCAGCATCATCGGAATCAAACTCGATTGCACGATCATATGATTCAATCGCATCTGCATAACGGCCAAGATTTCGGAGCGCAACACCACGGTTATACCAGGTACCGGGATCATCGGGTGCCAGAGCCAGCGCATGATCATATGATAGAACGGCATCTGCATGGCGTCCAAGATTACGGAGCGCAACACCACGGTTATACCAGACCGAGACGTTTTTTGGATCGAGTGCAAGTACCTGATCATAGAATAAAACCGCCTCCTCAAATCTCCCTTCAGTGGCAAGCTCGGTTCCTCTCCTCTCATAATCGTCGCTCTTCTTCCTGATCAATTCAACAAGAATGCGCCTGTTCTTCTCGGCCTCGGCATACCCGGGATTAAGAACAACCGCCCTCTCAAAGGATTCAACAGCATCCCGATAACGGCTAAGATTAAAGAGAACAAGGCCACGGTTATACCAGACATCAGCATCATCAGGATTGCGCGTTATTGCCCGATCATAGTATTTCAGGATCTCCGCAAAACTTCCCCCGGCTTCAAGCCCGCCAGCTTCATCACCTGATGAGGATTCCTCCTCCAGACTGGCACCGCCGGAAAGAGGAGCGGCATCAGATCCCATATCCGCATCAGGCATATCATATGCATCCGGAATATCTTCTTCATCCATATCAGGCACACTCACTGCTTCAAATTTATCTCGTGAGACCATTGGAGCCTTTCTATCCTCTTCATATAGATCACCAGCATCTTCTGTATCGCCCAGATCAGAGAGTGCCCGGGAAAGCTCTGGAGAGAGGAGATCAGAATCAGAATAGAGGAGATCCCCTCCCCAATCACCCTCTTCGATATCAGCACGAGGGAGGGCGGGATCATCTGCTTCTCCGTTTGACCCGGCTGCCACATCAGCAATATCTTCCACATGAGTACTGTTAGCAGCACTGATATCTTCTATAAGATCAGATGGACCAGACGCTTCGGTGAGAGCAGCTGAACCAGCGGAAACAATCTCGCCACCTTCACCCATCTCATGAGACTCAGCTTCTTCAATGAGATCTGCTTCTGTCAGATCAGAAAAAGGTTCAGGGAACTCAGGCGAGAGGAGATCGGTACCAGGAGCATCGTGATCATAGCCCCAATCGATCTCCTCACTCTCAAACGCGGAGAAATCAATATCATCAGGGTCATGAACGATATCCGCGGTACCAGATATCCCGACTGCCTCCTCTTTATCTGGCAGATCTGCGGACTTTGGCAAATCAGTCTCATCGAACTCTTCTGCGAGATCAAATGCACCAGAACCTTCAGACAGATCAGCTGAATCATCGGCAATCAGTGCATCTGTTTTATCCCCTTCAAAAACACCGGCTGATTCTGTGAGAACTGCATCAGCCAGAGCGTGATCTGGTGCAGTCGACTCATCGTCAGTTTCAACAGGACCCGCATAGCCATCTATATATCCGGGAGAGTGACCGGATGTGTACCATTCCCTGCCGGTTTTATACCCGATTGCAAGTGCCTTGTCAAGCGACTGGACAGCTTCCTCGGCACGTCCAATTTCCGCAAGCAGCACGCCCCTGCTATACCATACACAGGCATCACGCGGATCGACTGCAAGTGCCCGATCATATGAATCGACTGCATCTGCGGAACGGCCTAGTTCTGTTAAGGTTCGAGCCCGGTTGATCCAGGAATTGCCATGAACCGGATCAAGCAGCAAAGCACGATCATATGATTTCAGGGCATCTTCATAACGCCCGAGCCTCGCAAGTGCCACACCCCGGTTATTCCATATATCAGCCATACCAGGATCACGTGCCAGCGCACGATCATATGCTTCAACCGCTTCCTCGTACCGTTCCAGATGGATGAGTGCAACACCCCGGTTATACCATGCAGTTTCATCATCAGGATTTTTGGAGAGAGCATGATCAGAACGTTCCAATGCCTTGGAATAAGCGTTATCCCCCAGAGGCAAAGCAGTATCTTCATCCACCCATGAAGCCTCATCCGGCTCTCCGGCTTCAGACTCATGGAATTCCATTCGAATAGGTTCAGCAGCCTCAATCATCGAACCAGAATCACCCTCTTCTCCTTTTTCCGACTCTTCTTCAGGATTAAAGGGGGCTTCATCTTTTTTGGACAAAAGAGTGAGATCATCAGCCATGCCACCTCCAGAATCAACCTTCTCAGTCTCATTATGAACAGGTGACAATTTGGGCATCTCTGGAAGCTCAATCTCATCCATTTCCATGCCCTCATCAAAGACCGGTTTTCCGGGCCGGGAGGGATGATGCATTATTGGGGAGGAGAATAATTGAGGAATGGCTTTTTTGACAATACCTGCTCCAGCAAGACCCTCCTCCATCTGTTTTGCAGACAGGGCAATATCCTTGTTTTTTCTAACAGCAGAGAGATGAGAATCAATTGCAAGCGCCCGGTCATAGGAGTCGATTGCATCATCATATCGTTTGAGCTGCTGAAGAGCAAGGCCCCGGTTATACCATACTTTGGCGTTATTCGGATCGAGGTCAATTGCCTTATCAAACGAATTAACAGCATCATTATACCGCTCAAGGTTCTGGAGAGCCAGACCTCTGCCAACCCAGAGATACGCTATCCCGGAATTGTTCTCAAGTGCCCGGTCATATGCCAGAAGCGCCTCATCAAACCTGCCGGCGCTCGCAAGTTCCATACCGGATTTACCCCAGTCTACCTCTGTTCTCTCCCCATTCTGATCATGCATATCTGCTTTCATCTCCTCAAAAGAAGGAGCGGGTACAACAGTTATTCCATTAGATCCGCTATCATCATCTGTATCGTCTATGTGCGGTTCACCATTTTCCCATCCTGTTTCAACCGCCTCTGCCTCCGGAACAGGGAGAGGCAGTGATGAATCGGGTTTTTTTTGAGAACCATCTTCAGGAGATATTGAGATGGCTTCATCGGAACGTCCGGCTTTATCCCTTTTCATCTCATCAAGCAGAACAGGAAGGTTTCGTTTTGCACCGGGATGATTGGGAGCGATCTCAAGCGCACGCTGATATGATTCAATGGCATCCTGGAGACGCGTAAGTCTTTCAAGTGCAACACCCCGGTTATACCAGCCAACAGCATTACTGGGATCGATCGCCAGTGCCCGGTCATAAGATTTGACAGAGTCGGCATATCTGCCAAGCTCATCCAGTGCGACACCACGCCTGAACCAGCAATCAGCATTATTCTGATCAATTTTGAGGAGGAGGTCATATGACTCGATCGCTTCAGATGGGCGGCCAAGCTTTTGGAGTGCAAGCCCGCGATAATATAATGTATCGGTATCCTTTGGGTTGAGATCCAGTGAACGGGTATATGATTCGACTGCTTCAGATGGGCGGGCCAGATCCTGGAGGGCACGGCCACGGTTCTTCCAGGCATCAGGCTTCCGGGGATTTATCTCAATGGCCTTATCAAATGAGGTGATTGCATCAGAGTAACGATCAAGATAAAAGAGAGCAGAGCCGCGGCCGATCCATGCGTCATATGCGCCAGAATCAAGTGATAGTGCCTTTTCAAAAGATTTTATTGCATCAGCATAACGACCGATCTCGTGAAGACGCAAACCCTCTTCAGTAAATGAACGAACTGACGTAGCATTCTTATTCAGAAGATCAAACAACCCCATCTTTTACCCTCACATTTACATTACCGATAGATGATCCATCTGAACGAAAAGCTCCAGAGTCTGCGCAACCATCAGAGAGGGATCTATCGAATTCTCAGTTAATTCTCTTCCCACCCGCAATCTTATATACCTTTCAATAGGCTATGTGATTTCTGAACAATTCCTGAGAAAGAGAAATAACCAATAGCCGATCTACCAGGGTGAGGAAGGCATAACTAAGCATCTGCCGTCTCACATACGGGCTCCCATCTCTGCAATCACCCCTTCCTGCAGCATCTCGTGATAGAGCCCCTGCCGATCATAGGTTCTCCCGATAATTCGGTTATGAATGGCTATATATCGCTCTGTCGAACGGACAAGGTGATTATAGCTCTCCAAACGGCTGTTGTACCGTTCGATCATACCATTATAGACGGGAACCTGCTGGTTATATTCACTGTACCTTCCCTGCCGGATCAGGGCATCCATCTCATCTTTCAGTGAGGCGAGCTCACTATTCATCTCACTAATGATAGCTAATTCACGCTCCATATCGCGGTTCAGCCGATCGATCTCACCACGGCAGTATGTGAGGAGATCTGACAACACGATCGTCTGATCGCATCGTCCATACCCGATTGTGCCATCCCCGATAGGTATGATGAGCGGTTTGGATGCGAGGACAACATCCCCGGTGAGGCTGTCGGGAACAATTCCTACAAAATGATGCTTCGTCGTCTCGATATATGCGTACCCGTCCCCGATATCCCGGCACCCATCGGCATGTATCCCGACTGCCATATGTGACTCTTCTGAATAGAGGAGGAGGGCAACAGAGAAGCCTTCGCGTGAGAGGATACCGGCAAGAAGAAGGCTTTTATCATCACAGTCACCAGTGAGATCCCCATATGTCTCTATCGGAAACTTCGGCTCTATCAGCGTGGTATCATCATCATAGGGGAGCGACTGGATAAAGACGGTGCAGAGTTCAAGGTAGCGGTCATCATCAAGGCTGAGATCTGACCGGAGGGTTCGAAGTGCCCGGATCAGATCAGAAAAAAAAGCCTCCTGGTTAGGATCATCGATGAATGCGGTATAATATATCGGAAGCCAGTTTTGATCGGAGAGATCAGAATAGAGGTAGATCTGCTTATCGGCATCCATTGCCCCGTAATAGACCGATTGATCGAGAGGGACACTGAGGGTTACCCGGCTCTCTTCAAAGAGGAACTCATGGCTCATGACCAGAGCCGGTGCATCTGTCCGGATCGGTGATATGGACGGAGGGACCATATCGGGCTGGACGCACCCGGTTGTGGTGCAGAACAAGAGGAGCAAACCAAATATAATGAACCGATGAGTCATCTCAGGCAATTACTCTGCATTATACGCTGATATCGATTGTGGAGGGGACGATCCATACATAGAGATGATACAATGGATTGGCACAGGAGCCTTATTATACAATAAAATGATATTCCGGTCTATGAAGAAGACACTGCTGCTTACGGCAGCTTTCATTGTTATCGTTCTGGTGCTCTTTGCAGGATGCACCGAATCACCGCAGACACCTGAACCAGGCGCTGTTGAAACACCAGTACATACGACAGAGCCAACCGCCACTCCCTCCCCTGCTGCACCAGTACAGGCAGCATCCCCGTTTCCAAACGCCCTGCCATTAAAAGCAATTGCATCAGTTGGCGATGGGGAGAGCACCCGTGAGATTTCAGTGTATAAATATCTGATCAGGGACGGATATGAGTTTTATTCACATGATTGGGGGCGTTGGGAGCCGGTCAGTCCGCCCGAGGGGAAGGAGTTTCTGATCATCTTTGTCCGGGTCAGGCATATCGGGACAAAAAAGGAGATATCCGCCCCATATCCCTCGATAATCACCGTGCATACGAGCGGAAATGCCTACTCGTACAAATCCGGTAGAGATCCAACCATCCCAATCAATGATGTGCGGGAAATGGAGTATACCGGCGGCAAATTATACATACATGAGACAAAAGAAGGGTTCATCATCTACGAAGTACCAAAAGGAATCTCGCCGTTTGAAACCTATGTCAGCATCTTCCTCCCGGAAGAGGAAGCGCCTGTCTGGAAACTTGCCTGAATAGAGGGGAGGAGCGAATCATATCCCCTCATTTTCCAGAAGATTGAAGGTATTTTTTAAAAAAAATCAGCTGAGGAGAATTGCTTCCGCAGCATCGCTATATGCTTCCATCACGTATGGAATGCCGGTTACTTTGGCAGACTCCTCAGTAAGTGCCATAAGATCGTTCCTTGAGATGGATTTCAGGCTGAAGTTCCGGCTTCCCGCCATGATCTGCTGCATGCCGAGACGATAGCGCTCGACATAGCTGTAGATACCTATCGCACCAAGCGGAATATCATGGATCCGGTTCCCGTACTTCTCTTTCAGCTCCTCGTAGCAGACAAAGATCTCCTCTACACGGTTGCCATACTTCGATACGTTCTTTGGCAAATCTCCCGCATCAAGCCACTTCTGAATATTCTTCCCGACCATTCCGGGGATCATGAGGGCACGGCCCATGCAGACGGCCTTGAAGTAGGGTGCTCCCATGCAGAGTGCCTTGAAGCCATTTGCTTCATCGGCAATACCACCGGCGATGGCAAGATCAGGAACACGGATTCCACGCTTCTTCAGGAGTTCGGCATACTGGTATGCAAGGCTCTGGATATAGACAGTCGGAATACCCCATTCATTCATCATCGGCCATGGGGACATCCCGGTGCCACCAGGCGCACCATCGATTGTCAGGAGATCAATCTTCGCCTCTGCTCCATAGCGGAGCGCCATTGCCAGTTCTACAGCGGAATAGGCCCCGGTCTTGAGAGTGATCCGCTTGAACCCGATATCGCGGAGCCTGTCCACTTCATCAAGGAAATCTTCTTTTGCGACAAAACCAAGCCTTGAATGCCGTTCTATCTCCTTGATTGCACCGGATTCAAATGCCTTTCTCACTTCAGGCAGTGTTGGATCCGGCTGGACGATATAGCCGCGTTTTTTCAACTCGGATGCACAGTCAATCGACTTTACCTTAATCTCTCCACCTATGCATTTTGCTCCCTGTCCCCATTTCAACTCGATTGTCTCAAGATTATGCCTGGATGAGACATATTCCGCTGTTCCAAAACGGGTATCCTCGACATTCAGCTGTACAAGAATCTCACCATATCCATCATGGAACTCGCGGTACATATTGATCCGACGATCCATCTCGGGACATTCCTTCACCTTCCCATGGACATCCCGGATAAGTCCAGGATCGATACCACAGATATTTTCGCCGCAGACGAGAGTGATACCTGAGATTGCAGCACCAATCGCAAAGTGTTCCCAGTTTGCCCGTGCAATTTCGGTAGAGCCGAGTGCGCCGGTGAAGATGGGTACCCTCATCGGGACCTTGATATTCCACCCATACTCTGTCGTGGTATCAACAGATGAGAAAAGGGCGGTATCTGAGTTAATCGGAACACCTTCCGGCAGACCTTTCGCACCGACAGCATATCCCTGGATATTCAGGTGGGAGTAGTCAACCGGATAATTCTTATCTGCACCTGCGGTGATCTCACCAAAAGGTCCGGGATAGATAACTTCACGGCTCCGGAATGTTGAGAGCCAGATATCACAGCCGCCTTTGCAGCCGTCCACACACCTGCTGCATATCCCCGACATCGGGACAACATCCCGTGAACGATTGAACGTGCCAAGAGCTTCACTTGCATTGGGCCTTCGAAGATTCATAATACTTCTCCTTGAAAAAGGCGCCTCGGGGTGAGATTTTCCCAAAACGTCAGTATCCTGTATGCACCGGCATTTATAAGAGATTTCCTTCCATCAGTATTTAAAATAATCGGAAGTACGATGATGACAATAATAGATTGCGATAGGGATCTTATGTGAAAAATCGAATAATAGAATCAGTGAGAAAGAAGAGCTCCGCTGAAGGGAGAAGGAACCCCAAAAAAAATTGTAACTGGTCAGCTATACCTGTAAGCCACAGTGGGCATGAAGGGTTCTCTCCTGAATGCTCCTTTGATGGCGGCAAGTACTGACCCCTCATTCTTCTTCACAGTTGAGATATACCCTCTTACCCG
>NZ_VOTZ01000014.1 GCF_024372745.1 Methanocalculus taiwanensis | reverse complement strand
TGGGATATTGTGACATTCGAGCCATCTACAAGAGCCATAGTAGAACAATTGAATATTAAACCTGTACTTGCATATAAAACTATGTACGTAAATGTTTGATAGTTAAGGTTTTACTGCCGAAGACAGGTGTAAGCATTCACCCGCACACCTTCTCAATGAACACCCTCTTCCGGATAGTCTGGATCTTTGGGTTTCGAATTCTCCGGTTTCACTCCGCAGGCCGGATCGCCTGCATAAACCGATCACGTATCTGATCAGGCGTAAGCGGGATATTCTGAACCGCCGAATTGCCGGGCCTGATGATCACGTGGATGAACCGGGGCCCGGCTTTCATCTCTCTGATCGCAGAAATGAGCTCCTCCCGGATATGCACCTGCACACATTCCTGGATCCCGGCAGCAGAGGCGACCTGCGCAAGATCAGTAATGGCATATCCTTGGGTGATCTGGTTCCCAGTGGAGCCGAAGGTGCCGTTGTCAAGGCAGATGATGGTGAGATTCTTTGGCGCAGATGATGCGACAACGGGCAGGATCGCAGATCCAAGGAGCGAGCCGTCGCCATCGATCACCACCACCTCCCGATCCTGTGCGAGGGCAAGGCCAAGCCCGATCGGGGATGCCTGGGTGTAGGAGCCGAGCATGTAGAAGTTTTCATCCCGATCAGATACTGCATACAGCTCTTTGGAGGGGATGCCGATATTACTGATGCAGAGTGCGGATCCAAGATGAGGGGCAAGGGCGGCGATTGCATCATACCGGGTCATCTCCGGCTCATGTATAACCGATCCCGGAATCGAGGAAATCGTCCTGCCCCGGTTAGGAAACTCCCCTGCCGGGCAGGAGCCCCCATCAAAACAGGCGGGAGAGAAGAGAGTGACGGTGGGAATACCCTCATCAAATGAACGCCGGATCATCTCCTGAAGGCGGGGGAGCTCATCCGGCTCCATGATGGTTGCATACGGGATATCAGCAGCCTCAAGGATAGCAGGGAGGCGTGAGTTAAACGGGATCTGTGCTGGGATCACCTCGTTCTGCATCCCCCGCCAGCTCGCGATGATTGGGAGCGGCAGATGGAATGTCCCGTGGAGGGAGAGGAGGGCATTGAGCATGTTGCCGAGGCCCGAACTCTGGATGATAATAAGAGGCCGACCCCCGGCAAGATATATGCCTGCCGAGACGCCTACCCCGTCCTCTTCGCGGAGGAGAGGGACATGCGGAAAGGCACCTGTTGCCAGGGCACAGAGCGTACCAGCCTTATCACAGGGGAGATGGGAGATGAGGGTGATACCCTCATCTTGTAGGATCCTGATGATATCGTCTTCAAACATGGCTTTTCTCCAGAATACATGCAGGAACCTCTCCCGGACGGATGGTCTCAACCGGTACTACCTGATATTTCTCTAAAACTGCTTTGTATCCCCCACCGGTGATATTCAGGAGCACACATGCATCCTCTCCGATCTCACCGCGATCAACTGCTGCCAGGAGGGCTGCACAGGCGACTGCCGCCGCCGGATCGGGATCGATCCCCTCTGTCTTCTCAAAGAGCAGTCCTGCGGATTCTGCGGCGGCATTCGTGATCCCATACATCTGGCCGCCGCAGGCTGATAATGCATCAAAGAGGCCGCCGGGCACGGTATAGGGGGGCTTCCGGTTTGTCAGGACATCGGCATTCACAGCCCTGATCGCCTCTTCTGCATGCGGCATATCGATCTCCGGAATAATCTCGCGCCGCCGTGCCTGCCATGCCGACACAAGCGGGATGAAGGGGAGGTTCTGGGCGAGATGCAGGCGGGGAAGCCTCTCGCCAAACCGCCCATCTGCAATGAGCCGGAGCGCCGCTTCCCATGCGGCGATAGCGCCGGTGCCGCTCCCAACACCCTGTACATAGTGATCAGGAATACTGCCGATAGTTACTGCCGCATCAAGGAAGACGGTACCCATCCCGTCCCGGCGTGCGACATTCTTTGCCCCGCCTTCAGGGATATATCCTGGCAGCTCGCATATCCGATCGGCAACTGCAATCGCATCCGAATAATCTCCATCCACTGCGATCAGGGTGACATTCTCCGCAGGTGCCGATGTCCAGATCCGTTCAAGTCCGCGTTTGGGAACGACAAGGAGGACCTGCTGATTCATCGTCCCTGCAACCTCGGCAAAGGCCCTTCCGGTATTCCCGGCAGATGCAACAACAAGGGTGCCGCCCCCGGTCTCTTTCTGGCGCTGTACTGTCGGCCAGGCTTCAAGCTCCTTGAATGAGCAGGTCGGGACAAAGGCACTTCTGTGAGGTGCATAGCCGGTGAAGCCGATCCATAGGTTGGAAAGTCCCACTTCTTTTGCAAATTCCAGAGAGCGGAATGTCACAGGTCCTGATTGTGTCCGCGGCACCTGCTGTACCGGGAGCCAGTCTGCATACCGGAAGATGCCTGGCTCATCCCTTATAGTCAGCTGCTTCTCCGGGTAGATTGCACGGAGGAGACCGTGGTGCCCATCAGGACAGGCAAGCTCACCATGATCGGGGAATGTCTCACCGCATACCGGACACCTGAGCAGGTGGTTCATGCCCCCTCCCTGAGGAAGAATGTACCCTCGCGGATACGAGCTGCCAGATTCCGGCAGAGCCGCTCAGCCCTGGTGCGATCGGACTGGCGGAGTGTCACCGGGATCTCATTCCCGGAGATATCGAGTGTTCCGAGATTGATCGAAAAGACCCTCCCCTTGCAGACTGAGGCACAGGCGCCGCAGGCGAGGCAGAGGGAGCGATCGATGGCAAAGCTCTCTCCGATTGCCCCGGCAGGGCAGATTGAACGAGCTGTGCAGGGTGTACAGTCCAGGCACTGTTCAGGGTAGATGCGGACACCCCTGTCTGTACCACGCCAGATTCTGCCATAATCCGATTCTCCGATAGGTTGCCTGTCGCTGATATCGGCAACCGGGAGTAGAATCTCCTCATCAAGTACCATCAGCCCTTCAAGAGTCTGGGAGTCGAGCACCGGGATGGCAGCTGCAACCGAGGTGAGGCATTCGGGTCCGTCTGAGGTGATAAATCCCCCCATCATCAGGGGATCCATCCCGTCCATACCGGCTGAACAGGCGAGATTCGGCCGTTCCGGGGTCGATCGCGTACCGGTACCGGTGATAATTCCGTTTGTGCCATTCAGAAGAACGGGTGTGCCGGGTGCAAGTGACCTGAGTGAGGGATCGTTTTGTACCGGGTTCACCTCCCCACATCCGGAAACAGAGATCTCCCTGCATGGCCCATGGAGACCGGTGACCGAGAAGATGGTCTCAAGCATCCCCTCTTCTCTTCTGAGAAATGCGGTGTAATTCTTAAATGCCGATCGTGTCGTATGGAGCCGTGCAAAACCACAGTCGGAGAGGGTGATCTCATCTGTATACCGCCGCCCGTCTGCCCCGGCTTCGACCTCGATGGTCTTCCCGGCGGCGAGATCGGCAAAGAGATGGCCGCCGCCATAGCTCTCGTCCCGTTGTGCGGTACCATAGACGATGCAGTCGACAAGGCCGAGCCGTTCGTTCGGGCAGGGGCCGGGATAGGCAGGAACACCATTTAAGAAGAGTGATTCGGCTTTCCGAAAAGTGCCGGGGGGTGCAACAGGAACCGTCAGAACTGCATAGGTTCCGGACATCACTCCGAATGTCCCGCAGGTGATGACATCGACATCCTCAACCGTGAATCTCTCACCATTCCGCACCCTTTTTTTGAATTCATGTGCAGGGATGACGATCGCCTCCCCGCTTCTGATTCTGTCGTTGATCTCCTGTGCAGTCTTCATAGCGTCACCCCTTCAACCCTGACTCTGATTCCATCGCGGGTGGTAATAACCATATTCACCACACCTGAATGTGACAGCCCCATGAGGCAGTATCCGGGTTGGAACCGTTGCCGCAGGCCAAATGTCGGTTCACGGTTGACCACCTCCGCTATTCCCTCAAATGCATGGACATGATACGCCTTCAGATCCAGGCAATCCTCATTCCGTGCTTCCAGAGGGCTTGTGACATGGCAGGAGATAATGCCGCTCACCGGATCGGCACCAGTCACCCTGAGTGCATGGGTGATCGGGCATCCCGCCCCGGCAGGCCTCCCGATGACGAGGTCCCCCGCCTTGATCTCCCATCTCTCAACAAGATCGGGCCTGAATGGGACGATATCCTTCCTGGTGGATGGCTCACCAGGGAACGGGTGGATCACAAAATCGTAGATAAGGCCGAGGAGATCAACTCCTGAATAGGATGAGTCTGTTTTCCTCTCTCTTTCCATGTAGAAGGGGCAGTCCCGGTAAGATTTTGCGCCTGCGGCAACAAGTGCGGTGAAGGCGGTGCATGATTGCGCTCCGCAGAGTCCGCAGTTCTTGCCTGGTGGTATCCATGCCATCTATTCACCCCGGAAGAGGGTATCTGCGCTTTCCAGCTTTCTGACAACCCCGAAATGGTTCTCCCACCCGATCTGCTTCTTCCCGACACAGACCGTACAGACACCAAGCGGAGGGTTTCCCCGGAGGGTAATCGCGGCAGGATCAGTAATCGGCTGGAGATCATCGATGATCTTCATCAGGTACCGCATTCCGGTCCCGATGACCGCATTCGTCTCAATAATCTCGACTGCCGGTGCAACATCCCGGATCGCTTCCCGGAAAACCTCTTTTTCTGCCTGTGAGACGAGATCGATCCTGGTGACAACAGCAGCATCTGCCAGTGCGATCATCGGGCTCATCTTATAGGGAGAATGGGTTCCCGAGATTGCTGAGAGGACTGCTATGCCAAGCGACTCTGTCGTGTAGGGTGTGCACCTGAGGCAGAGTCCGGCAGATTCCACGATCAGGAATTCGGCATCCTCTGCTTCTGCCCAGAGCAGGGCATCGGAAAGAACCGTGATCCCGGCATGATCCGGGCAGAGATCCCCGGAGATAACCTTCCGTGCTGGAATGCCATACTCACGGGCGATCTCCTCATCCTCGTTTGCATAGATGACATCGATCTTCAGGTACGCAGCGCTCTTTTCCGGGAGATGGCTCATGATCTGCCGGATCACTGCTGTCTTCCCCGCAGACGGAGGCCCGGCGACGATGATCAGCTTCATGCGAAAGCAACCGTCTCCCTGAGGACTTCTCCTGATCTGAGACGCTCACGGAGTGAGGAGAGGTAGAGATCGATCTCGGTGACATGCTTCAGTACCGACTCCTCA
The DNA here is from genome assembly GCF_024372745.1 of Methanocalculus taiwanensis. Lineage (GTDB taxonomy): Archaea > Halobacteriota > Methanomicrobia > Methanomicrobiales > Methanocorpusculaceae > Methanocalculus > Methanocalculus taiwanensis. The sequence goes on along the minus strand of NZ_VOTZ01000014.1, from coordinate 54,752 downwards.
GATCCATCCGGCTCAAGCACCGCCTTCACTGCCCCGTTCCCCATCACGATCCGCCGATCAGACATCAGAGAGACGAGGGGGTCATGGGTGACGAAGATGACGGAGGTGCCGGATTTTTTGAGGCAGGTGATGACACGGTCACGGAATATTCCTGCATTCTCCACCTCATCGAGGAGGATGATCGGTGCGTTTGAGATGATCACCGCATCAGCAACAAGGAGGGATCTCGTCTGGCCGCCTGAAAGTGAGGATATCCGGCATTCAGGACGGATCGGCTCACCTGTAAACTCGTTTGCAAGCCGGATCGTCTTCTCGATGAGGTCGCATTCTGTGATCTTCCGTGCACGGAGATGCATGCTCAGGAACTCAGAGACGGTGAGATCCGCAAGGCATTTTGTGGTCTGGGTGATGAGGGCGATCGGCTTACAGGCAGGATCCCTGACGAACTCTTCGGGCGGTGTTTCGCCATCAAGGAGGATACGCCTGCCAGTTGCGGTATCTCCCTGGGCAAAGACCTCGATATCGTTTATGAAGGCACTCTTGCCGGAACCTGTCGGACCGACGATCGCGAGAGTGTCGCCTGGGTGGAGATGGAGTGCCTCAAAGGTTTCAGGGTTGCCATTCCGATCATGGCCGGGGAGAATGCTGATCGTATGCATGGTACTTCTTCTCAGGCGAGGGATGATAATGGTTTTCCATATATTTGTGTATAATTGATCTTAATGTATATTTTTTAGATAAAATGCATCTTTTAAGTCATTATATAAAAATATATGTGGAATGGTGGCTTATCTTCTCTTATAGAAGAAACCTGTGCCGACTGCTCCAAGCACAAGCACTGAGAGGAGGATCGCAAGAACTGGTGTTGAGATCATCGGTGTCGGTGAAGATCTGTCTCTGGTATCCTCTGTCATCACCTGGCCTACTACCTGACGGTCAGTTGAGATCGCATCTCCCGGATATGTCGTGATGTCACTCCCAACCCCTGATGACTCTATAGTGGTGTTTGCCGCATCGGTGGCTCCGGTCACCGCCGGGGCATCAGTGGTTGCAGGTGGAGGGAGGGATGCGGGTGATGGATCTGATCCGGAGTCGCGGAATGAGTCCGGCTGGATTCTCCCTGACATAATACCGTTCATGTAGGCTTCAAGAGCGAGATTACCGCAGGTGTGGTGGCAGCAGGTGACCCCGTTCATCTGGACAGACTGCTGGAATTCGGTTGTTAACGCATAAAGAACAGAGAAATCAGGATCCCAGTATCCCATCCTGACAACATCGAGCATCCTGGCGGTCATCGCCTGATAGGCATAGGGATTAGCTGATGTAAAGTACTCAGATAACCCAAGGTCATACTGGTCAAGCACATAGGTCGCATAGACACTCTCCCACATCTCGCTTGTGATCAGATCTGGAATTGTGACATCCCAGAGCCACATATTCTCGACAAATGACTCCATATATCGTGCGCCATCAAACCCATTGCCCATCATCCCCTCGATCCAGGCAGGGTTTAAGTATCGGGATCTCAGGTCACGGGAGACGAACTGGCTTAATGTCTCCAGCTTCTGGTCCTGTGGGTTTCTTTGGTTATTGATGTACATGTCAGGGGTATTGCCGGAGATGCTCTGGATGGCAAGACTCAGTCCGCCGAAGTATGCAGCGACCATCGGGTGTTCGAGTGTCCCATAGAGATTTGATGTCCGTGAGAAGACTCCGATATCCACATCGGCAAGGTTTGCCCTGAAGATATCGGCATACTGTTCACCCCAGATCGACTGGCCGTAGATGTAGCTCATCCTGCTGATATAGAGATCTGCAATCTGATTCGGGTCATCCCATGAGTCTGTCCCGCCGATCGCATGTTCAATTCCAGGGGTATAGGATCCGGGTGGTGGAGAGAAGACCCGTGATGCAGCCAGTTCCATTGCACGTGCGGGATCATATCCCTCAGCAATGAGTGACTGATAGATCCGATCGGTGTTTATCTTCACGTAGTTTGGCATTGCGCCATCATCTGCTGCTGCCGCAAGCCTGACCGCTTTATCAATCAGCTCTATCTTGCTTGCATACATGTCACGGTACGATCCCGATGTGACGACGACAACATCGATCCGTGGCCTGCAGAGTTCGGATGACGGGATCAACTCCACATCACTCACCCGATTGTTGCTTGTCCAGATCGGGCGTACCCCGAGCATCCAGAAGATCTCTGACTCCATCGTCCCCTGGTGGCGGGAGGTCTCAATCGACCAGAGGAGGAATGCGACCTTGTCCGGATAGTCTCCATGTTGTGCACGATGGGTTGCGATCAGTTCGTCACCGAGGGCGACGCCTACATTCCATGCGACCTTTGTCGGGATGATCCGGTCATCGAAGGTACAGAGGTTTCTGCCGGTTGGAAGTGCATCCGGGTTTCTGATCGGATCCCCGTTTGGACCCGGAGGAATATAGTGTGCCTCAAGCGCATCCAGGATACGGGGTATCTCAATGGTGCAGTCGAGGATCCTCTGGTGATAATCCTCTGCAAGCACCAGATCGGCGGTGATATCAGCGGATGTCTGTTGAAGAATTCTCTGCTGGGCATCATTTGGGTTATTTCCGTTTAGTATGACCTCGTTTAAGAGTGCAATGGCCGCATCTTCGTCTCCACCTGCTGCCTCAACATGGCTCTTATATGATGTTCCAAGCATCCCGTTGATCAATGCTACCAGGCTCTCACCATCCGGCACCTCGCCGAGTATGTGTGAGCCGTATGGCATGTTGACGGTTGCAAGTTCTTTTAAATATGAATCCATATCGAGGAGGAATGCATTAAATTGCGTATCGTCTGTTGATATTGCGTCAATATTCCAGCCGATGTCGTAATGAAGCCCAAGTGCCTTTACCGTCGCAAGAATCTCATTCTTATAGCCCTCCTTCACCGCCAAATCAACGACAGTTCTGTAGTTTGTGATCGTCTCCTTCAGGTCTGCAAGCTCCCCATAGAGTCCGGATGGCACAAGGACCGGTGTCATGAAGTCAACGATCACCATATTCGCACGTCTCCGATCAAAGATCCCTTCTGCATCCATCGGAAGGACATGCACATGCGGCATCGATCCGGAGAGGATCGCACCCCAGTCGTCTGCTGCAAGTCCTGCTTCTTTTCCGGGCATCATCGGGATGATCGAGAAGATAGAAAAGATCGCATCGGCTTCAAAGACCCGATCCATATAGGTATAGAAAGCAAAACACTGGTGTGTCGGTGGGATTGCACCGTCATGGTAAGTGACGTCAGTATTCTGATTCCAGCCGGGCATCGGGTCGGGGGCGAGGATGACGTTTCCGAACCTGATGATCGGAATGACAAGCGAGCGACCGCCATTTTCGTCATAGACCATGATCTCACCGGGAGGTGCTCCCCAGATATCGATCATATGCTGCTGTTTGTCGGCTGATAATTCACCAAACCAGGTTAGATACTGGTCTTCTGGGATCAGGATCACATCACCCATCTCAACACGCTTCTTCAGCTCATCGGGAACCCATGTGCCGATATTATATCCCTTAGATGCCATCAGGTCAGCGAGCTCTTCTGCATCAGGAAGGGGACCTGATCCCAAATCATAGCCGCGATCCCGCATGGCAAGGAGGAGATTGGCAAGGCTGGCCTGTGCGTCGAGATAATAGTCGATATCTGCGCCGACAGTCGACTTTCCACCTTCCGCACTGTAGTAGGGGATGATGACCTTTTTATTCTGATTGTCAGTCCTTCCTAGGTCCACCCATGCAAGCGTCCGCTCTGTCAGCCAGGCGACCTGGTCGTTCATCGGCTTGTAGTAGTCCGCTCCGGTGACCGGATCGATCGCCTTTGTGGCAAAGACGATCGGCTCGATGATGCCATCAAGTTCTGCGATCAGTAGCTGCCATTGCTGTTCCGGTCCAACACCATGAGGACTGTTTCGCCATGTCTCTTCATCGACATCATAGAAGAGCCGGACCGCATTTAAGATCGGGACATTCAGGGTCTTGAGGTTCAGAACCCCGCGCTCAGGATCGCTATAGTCAAGGCGGGAGCCTTTTGAGATGAGGACGCCTGCATCGATCATCACCATCCCGTCCTGCATGAAGTAGTTGATCCTGACGGGATCTTTGTAGTGATAGGTGGCGACGATTACATTTACCCCTGCATTTTCATATGAACGCACGAGGGTATCGAGCATCGGGCCATCACGTGCCATATAGGTGTAGTCGCCGGTGATGACACCAACGGTTCCCCGTGACGGGTCGTAAATGCCAGCTCCGGTGTACCACTCCAGGTAATCTGAAAGAGTCGGATAGATGTCCGGGGCATCAGGGTGATAGATCCCATAAATCGGGCGGCTCTCTGGAGGTTCGAGATTCATCTGAAGCCCGCACCATGTAATACCAAGGAATCGTGCCAGATTATTGAAGTTCTTCTCGGAATGATAGAGGAGATAGGTCTCAACGGTCTGGACCTCGGGATCCGATGGATCCTCGGTATGAAGGTTATAACTCTGGAGGAGTGGGCCAATGGAGATCACAACTGACCCGTTTGCCTGTGCGGCAAGGACGGTATCCCTGATCCCTTCAATTACTCCTGCATCAAGGTTTGAGAGGAGGATCAGATCAAATCCGCTTAGGTCAAAGGAGAGGTCGAGATCAGATCTTCCATAGTAAACTGAGATATTGATCGAAGCGTTGATCTCCGGATCGAATTGTGCTGCTTCAATTGCAGTTATCTCTGCTTGTCGGGAGAAGACGAATGCGATCTCGGTCTTATTCGTATCCTGAAGGAGGATCTGTTCCTGAAGAATACTCAGGAGATTGTGGAGGTCGTCATCATCTGCTGACTCCCAGTACCCTGAGATCTCTTCATCTGCAGGGGTGCCGAGCACGATGCCGTCTGGAATGTCACATGAGATGATAGTTCCATCTTCGGGTAGAAGTGACTGCATCAGAAAAGCGGTCTCTTCACCGACCGAGGCGATAAACCAGGTTTTATTGAACGAGAGACTGGTGGTATCGATCTCTTCCTCTGAAATGAGAGTAACATCTATTGAAAGGTTTTCATCAGAGGATGAGAGGATCTCAAAAAGAGCAGTTTGCTTCTCTGAATCTCCGGTAAGGATGAGCAGATGCTTGCGGGCGTTCTCTGTCGATGGAATAATGGGAATGACCTCTCTCTCTTCATCGACTACCATCTCTTCTTCAGGAGGTGTATCGCCTTGATCAGGAGGGTCATCCGATAGTATCTCCGGATTGTCTGTTATGGCCGGTGATACTGAAGTCTCAATTGTGAAATTGTTGCTCTTTTCCGTTTCATTTGTGACATTCAGGTCTTCCCCTGTTTCATATGCAATGGTATGCCCGCTCAAGAGAAGGAGGGCTGCACAGAGACAAAGGATGAGAACTATCACCCTTTTATAGCTTAAGCTACGATTTTCATGTTGCATGTCTGTCACCACAGATGTGTCTGCCCCTGCCGGAGAGTCTAATCGTGGCAGGGGCAATCTCAATAATTTTGTTTTAAAACAATATCTATTGATAAAGAATAAACCTTCTGATCTCGCTCATGGATCGGAATCTTCAGGGACATAGATCACTTCACCTGTCTGCAGACGGTAGGCAATACCCATCCTGCTCCCTTGTCCACCGGCAAGTTCTGCGGTCATGTTCATCACCTTAATCGATGTCCCCTCCTTCACGATGACCTGCATATCAGGTTGCCCTGGATTCTTAACAACGGTCAGATCGGCGTCAGGGTCAAGGAGCTCAGGAATATTATATGAAACGACGAGGGCTATAAGGAGCGCAACTGCAAAGACCATTGCAATATCGAAGAGGTTTGCCACACCGGAGAGCGGGTCTTCATCATCGTCGTCGAGAATGATCCGTCTCCGTCTCATGGTATCATCCGTGTGATAAATTCCATATCACTTAGATCCTGGATGTACCATCTTCTTCTTATGAGGAGAAGGGCATACGCGATACCCCCAACGAAGAGCCCCAGAACGGTTGTACTGAATGCGATGACGAGGCTCGTTGCCAGCATCTGAATGTCGCCACTTGAGAGGCCAAGGAGTGCTGGTCCAAGCGGGATGAGTGTTCCCATCAGCCCAAGCATTGGGGCAGTTCGTGTCAGGATCTTCAAGCCTTCAAGTTCTTTTGATATTGTGATCTCATAATCGTCAAGGATCTTCTCAAGTTCCACTCTGCATGTCTCATGGTCGAGAGTCTTTGAGATTTCCTGGAGGAATTTAGTGAGGAGATAATTGGTCTTCATCTGTGTAAGGGCTGATGCGGCTTTTTCAGAATGGCCGTTCCGAAGATGTTCCCGTGTTTCCATACATCCATTCCTTAACCCCTCAATGTCCCGCACCCTGCCGGAATATTCCGAGATGAATCTCCCGAAAGTGAGGAGTGTCCAGATGACAAGGAGGAGAAGGAGAATGATCGCAGGATAGAGGAGTGACTCCGATATGACGAACATTGCACCCATGATCATTGATGGTATATCCATTATTGTCCACCTGCCTTTCTCATCTGTCGTGTCCGTTCAATCAGTATCCCCAGGAGGACAATCCCCGCCATCATAGCCATTGCAGTGATGGTGCCGATGATATTGACTGTACTGTCTATGTTCGGCACCGACTCCATCTTCATATATGCAAAGACAATCAACGGCGTTACCAGATAGAAGAGGCCGAGAAAGAGCATCACTGATCCAAGTATTGTCGTTCTGTCGAGTTGATATCGATTGGTGATACTCTTCACTACAACCGCCCCAATGATCACACCGCCTGCAAAGAATGATCCTACGATCCCACCAATGGTGAATCCGGGATATCCGGTGGTCTCAATAAGGATCATGCAGGAGAAGAAGGTGGCTGCAAGGCATGCAGGACACGGGAGGGAGAGCCAGAGGAAGGTGTGACGGGATATGTCGCATTTTTCACAATGCCATCGCCGCCCTGTCTGAATGCCGAAATAGATGAGTCCAACCCCGATAGCGGTATGCATCAGGAGCCCAAGCCCGACTACCTGTTCTGTCAGGTCAAAAGGGATGTATCCGATTCCGGCACCCATGATGAGTGCGATCACCGCATACATGGATGCAAACATCATAAGCTCCTTTCCGGACAGATTCGACAGACCGCACCCTACGCCGCTCTTCACTGCAAGAATGAGTACACCTCCGATGATCCCTGCTGAGATCATCTCAAGTATGATATCCATATTTTTTACATTTACGCAATTTAACTTAATAAATAAATAGGATATGGGTAGATTGGAAAAGCGTTTCTTTTATAAGGTGATGTTATCGTATTTCGGGGATAATCCATTATATGTTGATTATCTGCGTTTATGATATTCTTCTATAAAATCAGCATTCCCATTGAAGATGTTCAACCGCCGCCCCGGTCGTCTCCCGTCCTTTTGGCGTCCGTTTCAAAAAACCGATCCTGATCAGGTACGGCTCATATACCTCTTCGATCGTCCTGACTTCTTCTCCGATTGAGATTGCGATCGTCTTCACCCCGACAGGGCCCCCGCCAAAGTCACGGGCGACCACGGTGATGATCCTGCGATCCAGATCGTCAAGCCCGAGGGGATCGATCCCGAGGATGTTGAGGGCGTTATCCGCCGATTCACGGGAGATAGAGCCGTCCCCCCGGACTGTTGCATAATCGCGGACACGCCTGAGAAGCCGGTTTGCGATCCTCGGTGTTCCCCGGCTCCGCTTTGCGATCTCAAGCGCTCCCTCTTCGGAGATCGGGATCTTCAGGATTGCCGCTGAGCGTTTCACAATCGAGAGGAGATCATCCACCTCGTAGAGGTTCAGCCGGAAGATGAGTCCGAACCGGTCACGGAGCGGGGAGCCGAGGAGTCCGACCCGTGTCGTTGCGCCAACAAGGGTGAACTGGTCGAGCGGGAGCTGTATTGCCCGTGCACCCGGCCCCTCACCGATCATCACATCGATGCTGTAGTCCTCCATTGCCGGGTAGAGGATCTCCTCAACGACCGGGTTCAGCCGGTGGATCTCGTCGATGAAGAGGAGATCCCCGGAAGATAATGCCGTCAGCTGGGCAGCGAGATCCCCGGGCTTGTCAAGAACAGGACCGGTTGTGCTCCGTATTGCCGATCCCATCTCACGGGCGATGATCTGGGCAAGTGTTGTCTTTCCAAGACCCGGCGGTCCTGAAAAGAGAATATGATCAAGGGTCTCGCCCCGGATCTTTGCTGCTTCGATTGCAATCTGAAGCGCCTCTTTGATCTGCGGCTGGCCGACGAACTCATCAAGCCGGGCGGGCCTGATCGCGGGATCGTCGATCTCATCCTCGAACTTAATAGGGGTGATGATCCGATCGGTCATGCTGCTCTCTCCTTCATATGCTGGAGTGCGGCTTTAATGATCGCCTGCACGCTTCCTTCGGGCAGCCGCTCCATCACAGCTTTCACGGAATCCTCAGCCTCCCGCTCGGAGAATCCAAGAGATACAAGGGCTGACTTCGCATCAGATGCTGGCATATGGTCTTCTTTTTCGATGAATGATCCCCTCCGTTTCTTCATCGTCTCTTTCAGTTCCAGGATCAGCCGCTTTGCACTCTTTGGTCCGATCCCCGAGATACTGGTGAGCACACGCTCATCATCATTGATGATTGCCATGGCAAACTGCTCAAGCGAGATCTGCGAGAGAATGTTGAGTGCAATCTGGGGTCCTATTCCTGAGACATTGATCAGGATCTGGAAGAGTTCCTGCTCGCTCTGCCGGTAAAATCCATACAGCATGACAGCATCCTCCCTGACAACAAGCTGGGTGAAAAGCTTTACAGGGCCTTCTGTATCCTGTATCTCCCGGAGGGTTGGCTGGCTCACCTGGAGCAGGTAGCCGATCCCGCCGATGTCAAGGACAACTGACTTTTCACCAACAGAAGAGAGCGTTCCGGTCATGTGTGCAAACATGCTTTTCTTACCTCAGGGTATTGATATGGCAGAGTGCAATCGCAAGACCATCGGCTGCATCATCGGGACGTGGTATCTCCTCAAGCTTCAGGAGCCGGCGAACCATATCCTGTACCTGCTCTTTCTTTGCCCGTCCTGACCCGGATACTGCCAGTTTGATCTGGTTTGGGGTATATTCGACGACTTCGACCCCCCGCTCTTCTGCCGCAAGCAGAATAACGCCCCGCACTTCGGCGACCCTGATGGCTGAGGTGACATTCTTTGTGAAGAAGAGCTCCTCAACGGCGATCTCATCCGGTGAATGCTCTGCAAAAAGCACCTGTATACGGGTGTAAATCTCGTGGAGGCGGTGGCTTGTTGTTCGTTCATGGGAAGATGTCTCGATACAGCCGTAACAGAGTGGGCGTATCAAACGCTCCTGCTTCTCGATCACCCCGTATCCCACGCGGGCAATGCCTGGATCTATCCCGATGACGATCATTATCTATTCTTCTTCAGTTCTCATGGTAAATACGGTTATCCCGCGGAGTGCGAATGTGAAGGGGACGGTAAAGGATGGCAACTGGTAGCTCTGCTCACATTGAGATTAATTAAATTAAATTAACGCAAATCGTAATTTGTATAGAAACCCATTCATAAATGGCGCACACGTGGGACAATAACAGACATAATCCATGCACCACACCCTGGCTTGTCTGATCTATCAACCTATCTTAACCTCGGATATAATCACGTGCTGCCCGGAAATGCTGGCGGGAAGGGACTGGTGCCCTCTCCCGTTCTTAACTTTTAGCCTTGAATCGAGGTTACCCTGCCGACGGTGCCGTCTGCCAGCCTGACCTTGATTCCGTGGGGATGAAAAGAAGAGTTGGTTAAAATTGCGGCGACAATCCCCTCTGTTGTCTTTCCGCTCTGCTGGTCTTTCTTCTGGATAACGCTCACCTGTGATCCGATCCGGAGATCGGATCGATTCCTTCCATTCATCTCTCTATTCTATGCTATCCAAAACGATAAGGGTTTTTAGGAAGGGATGGATCCATTCTGAATCACCGCCTCTGGTGCCTCCTGAATCCAAGGTAGATACCTCCTGCAACGAGTATGAGGAGTAGCACTCCGAGAATCGCCGCAAATGATCCTTCTTTCACATTCACACGGAAGTCATCTTCAACAACCGCCTGATCTGAGCCTATTTTCATGGTGAACTTGTATTCGCTTGCCACCACGTTTGATGGCGGAATGAGAGAGATATCAAAGACTGCCCGCTCCCCTGGAGCAATACCTGCCACAGTTTCAGGGATTATCTCGGCATTCCACCCTGTCGGGGCTGAGATCTCCGGTATTACCGCTGTGAGGTCGCCTGCTGTTCCTGAGTTTCTCACCGTGACCTGGAACTCAAGTGGGTTGGATCCTGTTGTCTCAAGAAGATACCTGTCGAGCGAAACCTCCATCCCATGAGATCCACGGACCGATGCTTCGATCTCTCCCGTATAACGGTCTCCTGTAGGGGCGGTGATGACCGATCTGAAGGTGAACGATCCGATCTCTTCACGGTATTTTGGTGTGACTACCATCTGTATATCCCGCTTATCTCCTGGTGCAAGGTATAGTGCAGATATATCCTGGGTTGTTGTTCCGGTTCCGGTTGTTATGCGGTACCGGACAGACCACCCCTCTGGTACATCCTCAGTTCCGGGAACAAATGTCGCACCGGCCCGGCCGATGTTTTCCAGTGATATGTCTATTGTCGTCGAACTGCCGGGTGTCACCGCTACTGCATAGGTCTCCCAGGTGGCATCAAGTGCGGTATCCCGTGTCTGGAGATAAAGGTCAGAGAGATCCTCGGTCATTCCTGCACGCACCCGTGTGGTAACTGCCGGTGGCGGGATATACCCTTCCTTTTCGATACTGACCAGATACTCTCGTGGTGAGATGACGGTTTTGAGCGTTCCATCGTTTGCACTCGTGAGCAGGATCGGATCGTTGCCCCCGGTTGAAGGTTTCACTTCGACCAGAACACCACCAACCGGCTGCCCGATTTCATCGACAGTCCTGAGCGTAAGATACCCGTCTTCTCCCCGATGTGTTGAATCGATATGAATGGTGAGCCAGAGTGTAGCATCTCCGACATATACCTTGACACGGTATTCTCCAATCGGTGTTTGAGAATCTGTCTCAACCTCAAGGGTAACAGTCTCTTTTGTTCCTGCTGGAAGAGTGACCTGGGTCACTTCAGATCCATCTTTTACAAAATAAAACTCCCAGTTAGCTGTTGTTCCCGAGAACGTATGTACCCAGAGCCTGCCTGTTTCTCCCATTCCGACGCTTTCAATGGTGATTGGGAATGACGAAACTGTTCCTGCTTCGACAACCCTTCCTGGAAACGGTGTTGATATTGAATACTGCTTATTCGTATCTGTATTGGCTGATGCTATCCCAGGAATGAGGATACAAAAGATCAGTCCGATGATTATCAGTCTTCTGATCATTTCACTCACCTCAGATCCATTCTCATAAACCGCATGTACGCAATTCCAAAGAATACTGCCGGGAATACAAGGAGAGCAAGAAGATGCGATAGTATTGATCCGGAAGTATTTGCTGTTGCCTGTGCATACATCCCACCGCCGGGCCCTGTTCTGACCTGCACCGTTTGTGAGGTGATAAGGGTATCTGAGATCGCATTAAAGCTCATCGTCGGGGAGAAAAGCGCTGCAATATCAATCACCGCCTGCCGTCTTGACCACCAGTCCTGCATTTCGAATCTAAACTGCTGGAACTCTTCGGTATCGGTCAATGCCTGGAAGGCACCCATATCCCCCTCAGCAGGAGTTGATTGTATCGTCCGTGGCATTGACGGGGGATCACCTGCGATTGCATCAGCAGCCCCGTTCTCCACAAGCACCGGCAGCAGCCCGGAGAGAAGGATGAAAATAATGAGAGTATAGATCAGCGCTGCTCCACTTGTTTCGGAGATCGCAGACATGCAGAGTCCAATGGCAAAATACGCGACGATCATCAGGAATGCAGAGAATGCAAATATCATTATCGATGACCATTCTTCTGCCCCTGGCACAATGCCGGTGATGAGGAGGAGGGCAATGGAAACGGCTATTGTCGCGGCAAAGATGAACGCAAGTGCTCCGCCTGCGCCGATTGCCTTCCCATTAATCACCTCATCCCGGAATACCGGGTGGGAAAGAAGCACCTTCAGCGATTTCGTCTCCCGCTCACGGGTGATCAGGTCAAAGCCTGCGGTGATCCCAAGGAGTGCTCCCATCGTGACGAGGAGTGCGCCAACCGATTCAAAGACGATCATGGGGGATGGCCGCGTATCCATCAATCCTCGTTCCACTGTTCCTGCTGTTGAAAGCCGTTCATTATAGGAGTCGAGTGTGTCCTGGTATTCGGCAATCCCGCCGATCATCCCGATGATTGTGATCGCAAAAAATATGGCAAAGATCGCAAGAACTGTCCTGTTGCGGAATGAGTCAGCAAACTCCTTTCCGGCAACCACAAAGAGCCCGTTACTCATGCGTCTGCCTCCTTCCTGAAGCGCTGGAGAAGCGCTTCCTCGGCAGATTCAGAATCAATCTGAAGATTTCGAAGAGGAACTCCGGCAGATGTAACTGCATCGGCAATCTCGCAACGGATATCCTGTGATGCAACGATCACAGCACTCGTCCGATCAGGAGTATAGGAGACCGATCTGATCCCCCCGATAGAGAATTCAGGGAGAGGCAGGCGCCCTTCAACACGGACGATTAGATCGCTCCCCTGGTCGGATATCTCCTGCCATGTGCCATCTGCAACAAGCTTTCCCCGTGAGAGAAGCGCTATCCGTGAGCAGATAACACTCACTTCAGAGAGGATATGTGAGGAGACAAGTATGGCTGCTCCATCGGCTGCTGCCTGCCTGACTATCTTCCGGTAATCTGAAACCCCGACCGGATCAAGGTTTGCGGTTGGCTCATCAAGGATAATAACCGGTGGCTCATTCAGCAGTGCCTTGGCAAGCCCAAGCCGCTGTCGCATCCCTTTTGAGTATCCTCCGACAAGGGTTGATACTCCGTCAAGCCCGACAGATACGAGGAGTTCATCTATCCTCTTCTTTCTCCTCCCTGCCTCCATCTCATACAGCCTCCCGAAGAAATCAAGGTTATCGGCAGCGGTCAGTCCGGGATAGAACCCGACATCTTCGGGCATATACCCAATCTTTGCTTTTGCCAGAAGCGGGTTCTTCTGCATGATATGCCTTTCAATCTTAATTTGCCCTGCGTCCGGCTCGATAAGGCCTGTCGTCATCAGTATCGTGGTACTCTTCCCCGCACCATTTGGGCCAAGGAGTCCGACGATCTCCCCTTCGCTTACGCGAAGGGAGAGATTGTCAACTGCTGGCACTCCATTGTACCGCTTGGTTAGATCTGTCAGTTCAATCATGTTCAGAAGAATGAATGCAGGCTGTTTAATAGAGCATTCTCGCACAATCCTCAACATATCGCCTCTGATCCATTTCCCTCTTCATCAGTTGCATCGACATGTAGATGATTGTACCATATCCTTTATACTATTGTAAAAAAGAAATTAGACGAATGAATAACCGGCTCTCTGTCTGGCTCACAATATATATCAGTATCATACTGATCTTTGTCCCGGTATCCGCATTTTGGGACGATGATACTGAAGAGCGACAGATTGTTTTCAAGCGGGAATTCCAGCCACAGGAGCAGATCGTTATTTTCAATTCTATGGAGATGAACGAAACATTTCCCCGCATTAAGCTCCGTGACCCCCGGTTCTCACCCTTCCCGAATCGACCAATGCCTTCAACGAATGTAGCGCCGTTTGGGCTTTCAACCAGACCCCCCATCCTTAATGAGACTGGTGAGCGGACTATCCGGATATTTCATGCACAACCTCGCGATCCCTTTCTTCCGATCAGTATTTCGATATTTCGGTTGAAGGTACGCCTTAATCCCTCCCTCTATCCGCCACTGAGCATTTATCAGGTCAATACCATTCCGACACAGCACGATGTAGTGGAAGAACCGGAATGGAGATTTGTGAACGGGGATCAGACAGAGTACTCTTCCCTCTCCATCCCGGAAGAAAAAGAGCGTATATGGGTCGATCTTCTCTACGAAGAGGGGCCGCTTGTCCTGACGGTATATTCGCCCGATGCTGTTCTCGGTCCGTTTGAGGATGCAGATGACGGTATTTTCGATAACAGAGTATATCTGGAGATTGCCGGAGATACTATTATGCCAGAAGGAGAATGGTACTTCCGAATTGAGAACACCGGTGATGAAGAGAGCCGGTATACATTCACGATCTGGTACTGATGAATCTATATGCAAAGCTTCTGATCATACTCGTCTGCCTGACAGCGCTTGCCTGTTCTGCGGCGGCGGTTCCCTATACGATTAGCTCAGGGTATGAGAACCCCCCGACAGGAGCAGTTCCTGTGACGCCGATCCCGATCGGCTTATTTGAGCTTCCTCTCTGGATATTCCTTCTCCAGGCCTCCTGTTTTCCAATAGAGGTGCTGACTGCCATGAAATTCTGGGCTATTGGCGGGTACAGGCGTGTTTTTGGCTCGAATGTCCTTGATAATTCCCTGAGACAAGAGGTATTTGGGAGGATCTGTAGAGAGCCCGGCATTCACCTTCATGAGCTTACCAGGAAGTCGAAGGCAACCCTGAGCACGATCCGGTATCATTGTGCTATCCTTGAGCGTTCGCACATGATCCGGGTTGTTGAAGAGAAAGGCTTTAAGAGATTCTTCCAGAATGGGGGAACCTATTCCCGTGATGAACTGGATATCATCTCCTGCCTTCGTTCACAGACAGCCTCGGAGATCCTCAGGATTATCCTGATACAGCCCGAAATCTCCCGTCAGGAGATCGCCGACGCCATCGGCAAGAGCGGTCCTTCGATAACCTGGCATATGCACAGGCTTGAAGAGAAAGGCCTGTTGTCGGTGAGAAAAGAGGGGAGATCGGTCCGGTACAGGATTAATGATCACGCATCTCATCTCCTTTCCAGGACAGCTCTTCGGGCTGAAGGTACTGGCTAATTGATACTCTCACTCCACCTTTTTAAGCCCTGACCGGATCGCCTCAAAATCCCCGTCCTCTGCATCGATCTCATAGAGGACGGTTCCATACTTGGGGCAGAGCTTAGTAAATGGGAGAATAATTTTCTTCTTTTTTATCTTCAGCCCGACAAGCATCGGCTTTGGCAGGAGTATATGGAGTCCCCGGAACTCAAAATCCGGCACCATCTCATACTGTTCCGCGGTGTTTTTCCTGACGTAATCATTCACTTCATCAGGCTTTGCATCCATCATGATGACTTTACCGCCAAGATTATTGACACAGCGTTCCTTCATGGTATTTTGTTCGCATCTCTCAGAATAAAAACCCTTGCATCAGTCTCCGGTTTTACCCCGGATCGTTTGGAGCGTCAGCTAGAAATAGCACGAGAGAATAGATTCTCCTATGCCTTCTCCCCTTGTAGGACGAAAATTTGGTGTGAATGTCATTGACCCCCCTGATCCCAGGCGGTGCCAGGGTATCAAAGTGCTTGGAATATCCGGATCCAGCCGTCAGGATGGCGACATGAGCAAATCAGAGCGGCTTCTGAAGAGAGCTCTTCTGAAATATGAGACATTCGGCTCCAAAACCGAGTTCATCAGGCTGAAGGATCTGAAGATTTATCATTGTGAAGGCAATTATTCAGAAGATCCCTCCCAATGTATCTACCCCTGCATGTCGACACTGAAATACACAGATGATCAGATGCAGAGAGTATATGATGCGGTACTCGGGTGCGATATTCTCATCCTCGCCTCTCCAATCAGGTGGAATAATCACTCGGCTTTAGTCCAGAAATTCGTCGAACGTATGAACTGCATCGAGAACCAGTACTCCTGGTTTGGAAACCGGATGATTCATAACAAGGTTGCAGGACTCATCATCATCGGTCATGTTGATGGTGTCCAGCATGTTGCTGGCAATCTCCTGAACTTCTTTTCGTGGCTTGGCTTTGCGATTCCTGATGTTGCTATCACTTCCTGGGTTGGGGAAAATGACGAGGATACTACCCGTGACTGGGAGAAGATTGAGGAAAACCCCTACACACAGGAGGATCTTGAGAATATGGTGCACAGCTCCCTCCGACTCTCCTGCTCTCTGAAGGGGATCTAATCAATCCTTCACAAGGACAGCTCAATTTATTAGTCTGGCTGAGAGTTCTCTTCCCAAAGAGCAGAGTAATCCTCAGTTAGCTTCCTGATATCCCTGATCTTTCCGTTTGCAGCTTCAAGGATTGAAAGAACCTCGAGGTACCGGGAATCGCCGCTCTCATTCAGCTGTGCAATACGCTTCAGGTAGAGTGAGTATTCAAGGTTTAATGCACGCTGGAGCTCGATGTCGCGTGCACGGAGAGAATTGATCGTCTCCTTATTTGAATGGGGGAAGTTTTTTGCGAGTTCCTGGATATTGCCATCAAAAATGCGATAGATCCCCCTGATCGCCTCCACCTGTCCTTTTGGGAATGGACTGCCCTTCCGGTGTGCATTACGGCCGACTTTGGCAAGATCACGGGAGAGATCCCCGAGCCGTTCAAGCTCATTTGAGATCCTGACAAGGAGCATCGTCTTCATACCCTCAGGCTCGGGCAGTGCCTCCCTGGAGAGGACGAAGACCGCTTTTTCTATCTCCTCATCAATATAGTCGTTGACTAGCTCCAGCTTCCCCGCCTTCTGGTAGACACGGGGTGGCTTTGCTGCATCAAATACCCCGATTGCAGCATCAAATGCCCGATGTGTAATATCATAAAGGTGAATCACCTCCTCTTC
Organism: Methanocalculus taiwanensis; assembly: GCF_024372745.1. Taxonomy (GTDB): domain Archaea; phylum Halobacteriota; class Methanomicrobia; order Methanomicrobiales; family Methanocorpusculaceae; genus Methanocalculus; species Methanocalculus taiwanensis. The sequence goes on along the minus strand of NZ_VOTZ01000014.1, from coordinate 37,927 downwards.
AATGAGGGGCAGCGCTTCATCAGGTGACTTTGGCATATCCTTTCGAATTGCGACAGTCCGAAAGAGGATCTCCTCCTCCTCGCCGGGAACAGCACGGATGACAAGGCGTGAAAAGGGGTGCAGTGCAAGAATGAAGATCCCCGAAGCAACCACATTGAAGATAAGATGGGCATTTGCAACCTGCTGTGCCTCTGTCCCGCCAATCCATGTGATCAGATCCACAAATGGTACCAAAAAGGGGAGGATCAGCAGCACTCCCCCAACATTAAAGATGGTATGGGCAGCTGCTGCCCGGCGTGCAAAGAGATCGAGGCCCCGTGATGCGAAGAGAGCGGTTGTTGTCGAGCCGATGTTTGCGCCGAGGAGGAAAGGGATCGCCTCGGGCATCGTGATCATGCCCTGCTGGGCGAGGATGACGACAAGTCCGGTTGTCACAGAACTCGACTGGAATGCGGTTGTTACCAGGAACCCGACGAAGATGGCAAGGGGGAGAAAAGCAATGCCGCCGAGGAGTTCAAGGACAAGTGGATCGTTTTTGTAAGGGTCGATCCCATTATTGACGAGCGTCAGCCCGAAGAAGACGAGGCCGAAGTAGAAGAGCGGTTTTCCAAGGAATTTGTATCTCCCGCCGATAAGCCCGATAAGAAATCCTGCAATGATGAAGGCCGGGCCAAATGAGGTGAGCTTGAAAGCAACCAGCTGGGCGGTGATCGTGGTTCCGATATTTGAGCCGATAATGATGCCAAGGCTCTGGACAAATGAGATTGTTCCGGCATTGACCAGGTTGATGGCGATCACCGTCGTCGCCGCACTTGACTGGACAAGCGCAGTGATCCCTGCACCAAGGAGGAGCCCTTTGTAGCGGTTGGTTGTCAGCTCTCCAAGGATAGCGGCAAATCGCCCCCGTGCCACCGCCAGGATCTCCTTGCTGAAGTTTTCAATGCCGAAGAGGAAGAGGATAACTCCTGGAACGACAGTAAAGATCAGTTCCCAGGTGGCGACCATAGCAAAAGAATGATGGATTGTTCAGGATAAAAAAGTGATCTATCCCCGGATCATCGTACCGACGCCAAGGTCGGTGAAGAGTTCGAGGATGAGATTATGCGGGGCATTCCCGTTTATGATATGACATCGTTCAACTCCATTTCTGGATGCATAGATGCATGCTGACAGTTTTGGGATCATGCCTCCCTGGATGGTGCCGTCTGCGATCATTGACTCCACTTCCGCCAGGGTGAGCCGGTGGTAGATCTTTGTCCTGGATGCATCCATCACACCATCCACATCGGTGAGCGATACAAGCTTGCCTGCATCAAGTGCCACTGCAAGTTCCCCTGCCATCGTGTCTGCATTGATATTTAAGTTATTTGCTGCCTCATCAATCGCAAGAGGTGAGATGACCGGGATATAGCCTGAATCAAGCAGCGTCCTGAGAAGCCCGGGATTCACCCGCTGGATCTCACCGACAAAACCGAGATCAACCTCCTCTTCACGATCCTCGATCATCACCTTCTGGGCATCCATCTTCCTGGCGATGACGAGGTTTCCATCGTTTCCGGATATGCCAACCCCCCGTGCGCCGTTCTGTGCGATCAGGGAGACGATGGTGTTGCTGATCTTCCCTGCCAGCACCATCATCGCGATCTCGAGGGTATCATGGTCCGTAACCCGGAGTCCGGCGACAAATTTCGGTTCTTTGCCCATCGCCTTCATCTTTTCAGTGATCTCGGGTCCCCCGCCATGCACCAGGACGACACGCATACCAATGTAGTGGAGGAGGACGGCATCCTCAATGACGGTATTCATAATTGCCGGGTCGACCATCGCATGGCCGCCGAGCTTGATTACGATCGTCTTCCCGTGGAACTGCCTGATATAGGGCAGTGCCTCCATCAGGACATCTTCGCGTTTCATGTTGTATACTTCCCGTTTATCTCAACGTACTTCTCGGTTAAATCGCAGCCCCATGCAGTTGCCCCGGCATCACCGGAATCAAGATCAATCGAAAAGATAACCGTATCACCTCTCATTGCGGCTTTTGCAGCGGCAAGATCGGCGGTTATCTCACCCTTTTGTACAAGCGGTGTCTTCTCCCCGCCGCCTCCGATCCAGAGGGAGAGATCCGGTATCTCAAAGTCTACCCCTGCATACCCGGCGGCAGCTACAACACGTCCCCAGTTTGGATCCTGGCCATAGACTGCGGTCTTGACAAGCGGACTTGTCACAACGGCTTTTGCCACTTTCTCTGCATCGCTTTCGTTCCGTGCACCGGAAACGATCACCTCGATTAGTTTTGTGGCTCCCTCACCATCCCGTGCAATAGCTTTTGCGAGGTGAATACATGCGGCAGTCAGGCCCTCCTCGAACTCCTTCAGAGGAACCGCTCCTGCTTCACCGGTTGCGGTCAGGAATACGCAGTCATTTGTCGAGACATCGCCATCTACAATGGTCCGGTTGAAACTACGGGAGACAGCCCTCTTCAGGATCGGCTGGAGATCCGGCTGGGCGATCTCCGCATCCGTATAGATGAACCCGAGCATCGTTGCCATATTCGGAGCTATCATCCCGCTTCCCTTTGCGATTCCGCCAACAGCGAAACTTTCACCTTGTAGAAAGGCGTGTTTCTCCACAAGATCGGTCGTCATGATCGCTCTGGCTGCCTGTATCTCCGCCTCTTCAGAGGATGAGAGCGAGAGCGATCCCGCCTGCTTTTCAATAAGATCGAGGTTCAGGTACCTTCCTATGACGCCGGTACTTGCAACCCCGATATTCATCGGATCGATACCGAGCGCCTCCCCACCGATCTCCGCCATCCTGATTGCATCCTCCATCCCGCGCCTGCCGGTATAGGCGTTTGCACATCCGGAATTGGCGATGATTCCCTCAAGCCGGTTCTTCTTCATCCGCTCTGCCATCAGGTCGATGACAGGTGCCCGTGCCTTATTCTGGGTGAAGACTGCTGCTGAATTTCCTGATGCTTGTATCAGCGCAAGCCCGTACTTCCCTTCTTTTATACCCGCGGCAGTGACACCGGCAACACCACAGATACTTTTCACTCGGCATCCTCCTCCTTCTTCCGTCCGATCCCCTCGATAATGTCAGCTCGTGTGACGATCCCGGCAAGTGCCCCCTCCCTGAGAACCGGGAGCCGGGCGATACCTTCGTGGAGCATGATTCTGGCAGCTTCTTCAATCGTGTCCTCAGCATCGACGGTGATGATCGGATAGCTCATCACTGACCGGACATGCCGTGATCCGATGTCTGAGAGGGCATCTTTAGTCTTTTCCCAGTTGAAAAATTCACGGATTGGGATCTCGATCACCTCAAGCGGGGATGGTAGCCAGAGGTCATCGCTTGGGCCTTTCACCGAGAGAAGTGCCAGGATATCCGATTCAGTGATTATCCCGATTAAGTTCTCTCCATCCATCACCGGGAGTCCGCCGATCTTCTTCTCTCGGATTATCCTCGATGCTTCACGGATTGTATCTTCTGCCTGGATGGTCACGGGATCCGGTGTCATGACTGTTTCTACGTTCATACTACATACCTCAGGGTGTGGCTGCCGGGAAGAGAAGCCCTGTTGTTTCCTCAAGCCCACAGATGATATTCATATTCTGTACTGCCTGTCCGGCGGCGCCTTTCATCAGGTTGTCTATTGCTGAAACGGCAACAATACGCCTCCCCCCTTCTTCCACCTCAAAGGCGATATCGCAGAAGTTCGTTCCCCGGACATGCCCGAGTTTCGGGGTCTGGAGCCGGATGAAGGGCTCGTTCCGGTACATGTGCTCAAATCGCCGCCTGACTTCGTCGGTTGTGACAGGGCGTTCGGTAATGATATGTGCAGTTGTAAGGATGCCGCGTGTCACCGGGACGAGGTGCGGAGTGAAATGGACGCTGGCCTGCGATCCGAGGCGTGAGATCTCAAGCTGCATCTCCGGTAGATGGCGGTGTTGTGTCCATTTGTATGGATTGATATTGTCAGCGACATTGGGGTAGTGTGTCGTCTCAGATACGGTATCTCCTGCTCCGGAAACACCGGTCTTTGAATCATAGATGATTGTCCTTGCAAGATCCGCAACCGGTGCCGCTGCGAGTATTGCTCCGGTTGGAAAACATCCGGGGTTAGCAACGAAAATTGAGCCTTTCACTTCGTCACGGTGGAGCTCAGGGATACCATACGGAGCTTCAAAATATGCGGTATGAGAAACGCCATAGATTTCTTCATATATCGGCTGTGGAAGCCGGTAGTCTGCCGAGAGATCGACCGTTTTGATCCCACGGGAGTGGAGTGATCCCGCATACTGCATCGCCACGGTATGGGGAACTGCCAGAAAGACGACGTCAGCATCGACTTTATCCACATCAGGGTTAGTATAGTTGATATCAACAAATCCTTTCAGATGGGGTTGATCCTTGCTGACCAATGTCCCGTCAAGTTTGCGGGAAGTGGCACAGGTGAGCTCCGTATCGGGGTGAAGGGCAATGAGCCGCATCAGGTCTCCACCCGCATATCCGGATGCTCCGATGATTGCAATATCCATACATGCTATCTTGCAGAGGTTGGATAAAGGGTTTTACCCTGATGGGCAGATGGCTACTCTGCTCCACCGGGAATCGGCTGCCCCGTCCGCCTGAGAAGGTCAATTCCGAGCTGTTCGATCAGATCGCGCGATTCCAGCTGTTCAAGAAGATCTGATGGCAGCCCGCTTTTCCCATATTTTGCACCTGCATATGCCCCACAGATGAATGCAATGGTATCTGCATTTCCTCCTGTCTGTGATGCAATCGTAAGCAGTTTATCGGGATCGTCTAAACGACGCGACAGGAAGCATGCGAGAGGCACAGTCTGGTACACCGAACTGTCGCTTCCGATCCGCTCATACGCTCCCTGGATGGAAATGCCACTTTCGTCTGCGAGCCGGAGTGCTTCACGGACACGGACTCCAAGCAGTTCATCCTCCCGCATGGCTGCCGCCGCTGCCAGTGCAAGCGGATCCCGATCCCCGGCAAGAGTTGTCCGGATAAGGGTGGCTACCGTCACCGCCCCTGCGAGAGCTCCTGGGTGAATATGGGTTACGCTGCATGCAACGACGAGCCGTTCCGAACATTCGATCAGGTCTGTGAAGGCGAGTGCAAAGGGGATGGCGAGCGGGACTGCTCCGGCAGTACTGGAATTGACTGATGCTTCTTTCCAGCGTATTGTTTTGAGGCGCTCGCATGTGGCATGGACTGCACTGTCCGGAAACCGGAGCCGTCCTGCATCGTAGGTCTCCTTGAGAGCGGCGGCATATGCATCTTCAGAGTATTCCCGGTCAGCAACCTGCCTTCCAACAATAAGCATGATCTGGGTGTCGTCTGTGTACTGTCCTTGCTTGAGCGAATCATTCGGATGGCCTTTATAAGCTTTCCGAAACCCCCGCAGGGGAGCGTGCAGGCGGGGAGGTGCTGTTTCATTCGGCATGCCGAGCGCATCACCGAGCGCAGCACCGAGGAGGCATCCTTTATACTGTTCGAGCATCAGATGAGGGTTGTTCTTCGAGGTAATAACCCTTGCCGGTCGGCGGGAGGGATGGAAGGAATTTATCTTCCATGTAGGGGTGCAAAAATAAGGCTCCCCTGCCCTGAAGAACCATTTTAATGGAACTTGTCACACCGTACCTGTACATGGAGATAGACGATTCCCCTCAGAACCCCAATGAACTTGAACGGTTTATCGGGAAACCTGCTACACTGTTTAGTAAGGATGATCTCATCCGGTTTGTTGTCCATTATGGCATCGAGATGATCAACTTCCGCTACGTGGGAGAAGATGGAAAGCTGAAGACACTCAATTTTGTGATAACCGGGAAAGAGCACCTGGATACAATCTTAAGTGATGGCGAGCGGATCGACGGTTCGCAGCTCTTCTCTTGTATCGAAGCTGGTTCAAGCGATCTATATGTGGTTCCCCGGTATAGAACGGCGTTCTTAAACCCCTTCTCCGAGGTGCCGACACTTGAGCTCCTCTGCTCATTCTACACAAATGAGGGGAAACCGCTCCCAAACGATCCTTCATATGTCCTGAGAAAGGCACATGAGCTATTCAGGAGAGAGACCGGTGCCGCGTTCCTTGCCCTTGCAGAACTTGAATACTATGTGATCGCAGAGCCTGATCCCCTCTATCCCGTATGCGATCAGCGTGGATACCATGAATCACGGCCATTTACCCAGTTTGAGGAGTTCCGTATTGAAGCTCTCCGCCTGGTTGCACAGGCTGGCGGGAAGGTCAAATACGGCCATGCAGAGGTGGGATGTTTCACCCAGGATGGAAAACTCTACGAACAGCACGAGATAGAGTTTCTCCCTACCCCTATAGAGGATGCGGTCGATCAGCTGGTAATCGCAAAATGGATCGTCAGGATGCTCGGTGAGGCATATGGTGTGCAGGTGAGTTATGCGCCAAAGATCACAGTCGGCAAAGCCGGCTCAGGTCTCCATTTCCATATGATGGCGGTAAAAGATGGGATGAACCTTATGGTCGGGGAGAATGGGCTCTCCGATTTTGCAAAGAAGATGATCGCGGGTCTCCTCGAATGTTCGGATGCCCTGACTGCTTTTGGAAATACGATCCCGACATCGTACCTGCGGCTGGTGCCACACCAGGAAGCCCCGACCAATGTCTGCTGGGGAGATCGGAACCGCTCCGTTGTTGTCAGGGTTCCGCTTGGATGGATCGGTGACGGCGACATGATCCGTGATGCGAACCCGGCAGCTCCACCTGCAAAACAGCAGCGTATGGGGAAACAGACTATTGAACTCAGGACACCTGACGGCTCCGCAGATGTCTACAAGATTGCAGCCGGGCTTGTTGTTGCATCGCTCCACGGTATCAGGATGCCGGATGCGCTGGACAGGGCACGCGATCTTTATGTCGACGGCAATATCTTCGATCCGAAGAATGCAGAGAAACTGAATTCACTAAAGCAGCTTCCCGCCTCATGTGTCGAGTCAGCTGATGCTCTCGAAGAAAAGCGTTCGATCTTCGAATCAGATGGCATATTCCCTGCAGCGCTCATCGATTCAACTGTCACACAGCTCAGGAATTTCCAGGATAAAGGGCTGAGTGAGAGGATCTATGCGAAAGAGAAGGAAATTAGGGCAATCGTTGAAGAATTTATCCATATCAAATAATTATTTTTTATACTCCAAAATTGGATGGATGCTGCTTACCACCAGTGATGGCGATCCGGACGTAAGATCAGGGATGGTTTATCGGGAACAGCAGAGTTATTAATCTCTTTTGATACAGCATACATATCCATTACCTCTTCCGAGGGAGCGTTTATTGCTCCTGCAAGCCACTCCGCCTCGCCTTTTTCAGTGAGTACAAAAGGCATCCTGGGATGAATCCTGCTAACCGGTTCGACTGCTGCTCTTGTAACGATACAGAATGCCTCTCTTCCCCTGTCATAGATCCCTGCGAATGCGACAAGTTCCCTCTCTGGAAAAAAGATATAGTAGGGTTGTTTTCGCATCCCCCCGGTCTTCCATTCATAAAAGCCGCTTGCCGGGATAGTGCAGCGCTCCTCTCTGCCTCTGGTTTTTCGTTCCATTCCCTCGACTCGTGCATTAATCCGGCGCCGGCCGTCATCCCTCATGATTCCAAAGACAGCCTCTGTCAGCTTATCCTCTGTTGTTATTATCAAAAGGCGCTGTCCCGGAGCGGCATTGTAACGTGGAGGAATTGGTGGAATGGCGAACCGCTCGCTGAGTATGCGGGTGCCGATTATGGTATAGCGGGAACACATATCTGGCAAACCCCATCGTATTGAAGCAATAGCAGATCAGATCTCTGTGTGGTTGCAATGGATTTTATAAAAAAAGGAGTCAGATCTGTTTGAAACAGAGGTACCAGTCTTTGCATTCGTACCCCTCAGTCTCACGGATCTCAGCCTGTTCGACGGTCTTTGGTGCGGGTACCACCACCTTGTCTCCAGGCTGCCAGTTTGCGGGTGTTGCAACCCCATGCTCATCGCTTGTCTGGAACGCCTTTAGGAGACGGACGAGTTCAGGAATGTACCGCCCGTTTGAGAGCGGGTAATAGAGGATGCCCCTGATGATCATCTGGGGATCGATGTAGAAGACTGCACGAACCGCAGCGGTGGTACTCTGGCCTGGATGAACCATGCCGAAGAGTGATGCCACCTTCATATCCAGATCCGCAATAACCGGGAATGGAATTTTTACTCCCATCTTCTCTTTTACATTCCGAACCCATGCGAGATGGGAGTGGATGCTGTCGATGGAAAGGCCGACAAGCTGGGCATTTAATGCCTCAAACTCTGGGTTTGCCTGGGAAAGTGCGATAAACTCGGTGGTGCAGACCGGTGTAAAATCTGCCGGATGCGAGAAAAGTACGACCCATTTCTTGTCCTTGAAGTCAGAGAGCTTCATTGGCCCATGTGTTGTTATCGCTTCAAAATCCGGGGCTTCCTGGCCTATAGTCGGCATACTCGGTCCGCAGTCACAGTACATATCCATATCGTCACACATTTCAATCATCCCTTCATTATCTCTTCCATGGCAGTCTTGCCATAGACATATGCGGGCATTCCGGAGAGCATGAAGGTTACCCGGAGTCCCTCTTCGATCTGTTCTTTTGTTACGCCAAGCTGTTTTGCACCGGCAAGCTGGGCACGGATCGCATGCTCATCCCTGAGAGCCGCTGCAATGGCAATCGCCAGGACTTTCTTTGTCTTCCGATCAAGAGCACCGTCTGCCCAGATATGCTGGTCGAACTTCATGACCATCTCAAACATCTCAGGCTCCTTCTCCATAAGCCCGCGGAAGAAGACCGGCACTTTACCGATTTTCTCCTCTAGAGTTTTAAGATCGTCTTTCTTTTTTGCCATAGCGTCATCACTCCTGCAATTCCATTGGCTGGCCGCAGCAGATCAGTTCGCCACCGCCGGCCTCCTTGACCTCGACGACATTTCCGCAGATCTCACAGACGAAGATCTGTCCTTCACTGGATACATTTACCATCGTTCCTCACCTCATTTCGGCCTCCAAGGGCGATTCCGGCTGCATACCTTCTATGCAACACTTAAATCTTTGAATCACCGCGTTTTGGAGGGTTTTGTACATCTTCAGCTGTCTTGATATCAGGCCTTATATGGGTCATCGGGAAGCACTGGTACTCTGCACATTCGCAGGTCGGGCATTTCCTGAGATCCTGTTCGGCTTCTGTCAGGGTCATTTCCCTGCCACAGTCGATGCAGACATATTTGCCAGGTTTTGCTTTTCCTCCTGCCTTTACAATTTCACAACGTTCTTCTACATTGGCCATTGGTCTTTCACCAAAACGTGAATGGGTCTTGCCTGTATTTAATCATTGTGAAGATGTCTGTGTTTTTTTTGGTAGGAGAAGAACAATTATCTGTTCTGCCGGTAAGAATGGAGATATGGAGTGCCATATCATTGCATTGCTGGGAAGCCCGAGACAGGAAGGAAATACCGCGATACTCATGAGAGAAGCGATCCGTGGTGTAGAAGAAGCCGGATGCACCGTCGAGGTTGTCTGGGTACCCGGCCTTTCGATCAAACCCTGTATGGAGATCTTCGCCTGTAAAGCACAACCACGGTGTGCGATCAAAGATGAGATGCAGCAGTACTATGATAAGATCCGGGATGCTGATGGACTGATCGTTGCAACACCTGTTATGACGATGGGGGTGCCCGGTGCACTGAAGTCTTTCATTGACAGGTTCCAGGTCTTTTATATGGCAAAATATGAGCGTGGCGAATCCCTGATATCCTCTGAACAGAGGAAGGTGCGGAAGATGCTCCTCCTCTCGATTGCAGGTATGAATATCAAAAATCTCTTCTCCGGTCTTGTCCAGACGATGCATGCATTCGGGGAGATCATCGATTGTCCGCTCTCGGACAGCCTGCTTCGGGATGATATGGATACGATAAAGGATCTTAAAACGCGGCCGGAGCTTTTAAAAGAGGCATATGCCAAAGGATATGCACTTGGGGATGCAATCAGAATGGCAAAGTGCGGCTGATCTGCCTCAGAAGTACCCCTCTCCATGGAGTGAGCAGAAGCCGTTCTCGGCGACGATGATATGATCGATCAGCCTGATTCCAAGGACTTCACCTGCTTCTGCAAGCTTCTTTGTCACAGCGATATCATCAGAGCTGGGTGTGACGTTCCCTGAGGGGTGGTTATGCATGATGATGATTGAAGCGGCACGGTCGCTGATTGCATCTGCGTATACCTCACGGGGATGTATCTGGCTCTGGTTTAAGATCCCTTTTGTAATTGTTCTTCTTTTAATTAGCTCGTGCGCCCCGTTCAATGTGATGCAGATCACATGCTCCTGCCGCTCCACCCGTATCTCCTCGGCATAGGGGAGTGCGTCTTCCGGGCTTGTGATCTTCGGGCGGCATGATTTATTCTGCACACGCCGTGCCAGTTCGAATGCTGCCAGTATCTGGCAGGCTTTCGCCTCGCCTATACCCTGTATCTGCACCAGATCCTCACATGAAACCGAGAGCCCTTTCTCTCCGATGCACCGGCAGATATCTTTGGAAATGGCTGTGACGTCATGGTCCTTGATACCCCTCCCGATAATGGCAGCAACAAGCTCGGGATCGGAGAGGGAAGATGCCCCCCTGGCTCTGATCCGTTCCCGTGGGCGATCGATCTCCGGGGTTTCACGTATCAGGCGTACCTCCGGCTGTACTTTCATGCTATTCATTTTTGGGATGTTTTCTGTTAAGGATGTCGTTCGCTTGATCCAAAACATTTTTCCTGTTTAACTGCCATTGAACTGGTATGGCAACCGAACAGGATATTATGGAAGCATTCGCAGGTGAGTCGCAGGCGAACCGGAAGTACGCAATTTTTGCTGAAAAAGCGCAGGAAGAAGGGTTTTCAAATGTGGCAAAGCTCTTCCGGGCAGCATCAAAGGCAGAAGAGATACATGCACGCAGGCTCCTCAGGATAGCAGGCATGATCCAGTCGACCGCCGAGAACCTGAAAGGTGGCATTGAGGGTGAAACCCATGAATTTACAACGATGTACCCTGATTTTGTCGAGCGGGCACAGGCTGAGGGGAGGAAAGATGCAGAGATCACCTTCACACATGCGATGAAGGCAGAAGAGGTGCATGCAGGCTTATATAAGGATGCACTTGAAGCAGTCACAAATGGTTCAGATCTCAAGGCGGATGATGTCAAGATCTGTCCGGTTTGTGGCAATGTTTTCATCACCACGCCCCCTGAGAAATGCCCGATCTGCGGTGTTCCGGCAGGCAGTTTCCAGGTAGTGGAGTGAAATTCCCCTTTTTTTGGCAAGTTTCTTATAATTTCTGATCATCTTCATGTGTTATGACATTGAGGTGGAAGTCGGCTGATCGCGTCGCTCTTGGGATTGTTGCCCTGATCGCACTCATTACATTTATTGCATTTTTCCCGCTCATGAAGGTGATCGTCCTTGCACTCTCCCTGGCTGTTGTCCTGATTCCGTTTCAGGAACAGCTCTCTCTGCGGATATCACCGGCTCTTTCGGCCTTTCTCATAACGCTTGCAGTTGTAACGGTTGGTTTCCTTGCCGTGGTTATCACTTTCAATGTGCTGTACCAGAACATGGATTACCTGATCTCCATTGTATCAAGCATCCTGGATGGGCTGAAGCCAGAGGCGATATCCGATCTTCCCGCCCCATTATCGGCTCTTGGCCTTGAGGAGATGATTGATAACCTCCTCCTATCGGTAAAAAATGCTCTCTTTATGTATATCTCCACAATTCCGACGCTGGCAGTCCAGCTCATGCTCTTTATCCTCTCTCTCTCAATCTTCATCTATTCTGGTCCATTTTTAAAATCAGATTTCCATGCCATGATCCCTGATAGATCACGAAAGAATGTGATGGTGATCTGGAAGCGGGTGTATGATACTCTCTATTCAATCTATATCGTCCACTTTTCAATTGCCATTCTTACATTCTTCCTTGCAATACCATTCTTCTGGATACTCGGGTATGATCATGTTCTCTTCTATTCGGTTCTCTGTGCACTGTTTGCCCTGATACCGTTCCTCGGGCCGGTGGTCGTCCTGGCATTCCTTGCTCTCTATGCCCTTTCGATTGGGGATTTCCGGGCGGTGCTTCTGATAATCATCATCGGGTATCCTCTTCTTGGAGCCCTCACAGATCTCTATCTCAGGCCGGTGATGATGGGAAAAAGGGTGGAGATCCACCCTGTTGTCATCTTCATCGGGTTCTTCGGCGGAATGGCGGTGATGGGAATCGTCGGGTTCATACTTGGTCCGCTCCTCCTCTCTCTTATAATCGGCGGATACCAGATTGCTGTTCTGGAACTTGGAGGGGTGCCTGCACCTCTCAGTGAGGCTGATTCATAGCAAAGAATAATGTGGTATCCGCGTCTATCGGAATCCATGAGCGAGATCATCGTCTATTCGACGGAACGCTGTCCGTACTGTGCCATGGTAAAGGCATACCTGGGCAAAAAAGGGATTGGGTTTACCTCCATCGATGTTGGGAACCCGGAGAATATCGAAGAGGCAAAGGAGATGATCCGGATCTCAGGCCAGCGTGGGGTTCCAGTCACGGTCATCGATGGCGAGGTGATCGTTGGCTTTGATACCGCTGCCTTCAATGAGATCTTCGGAGCAGAGGAAGGCGGCGGTCTCTATGACCTGATCATCATCGGTGCCGGACCTGCCGGTCTGACAGCTGCTGTCTATGCGGCACGTAAGATGTTGAAGGCCCTCGTTGTCTCGGAGAATATCGGGGGGCAGTCGAATGAGAGCTGGGCGATAGAGAACTATATGGGGTACCTGATGATCACCGGCAGCGATCTGATGGCGAAGTTCGAGGAGCAGGTCAGATCCCAGAGTATTGACCTGGAACTTGACAGGATCTCCGCCCTTCACAAACGTGAAGATGGAATATTTGTCCTTTCCACCGAATCAGGAATCGAATACAATGCACAAAGCATCATTATCGCTTCAGGGAAACATTCCCGGATGCTTGGTGTTGAAGGGGAGAGTAAATATCTGGGTAAGGGGCTCTCAATCTGCTCCACCTGTGATGGTCCGCTTTATAGGGGAAAAGCGGTTGCGATCGTTGGTGGCGGGAATTCGGCTGTCCAGACTGCTCTTGAGATCGCAAAGATTGCATCAGAGGTTCATCTTATCGTCCGGAGCAGTATCAGAGCGGATGAAGTGTTTACAGCTCAGCTGGATGGGCTGTCGAACCTGACGATTCACACGGGCTATGAGGTTACCCGGATCGGGGGAGATAAATTTGTCCGCTCGATCACAATTGGGAACAGATCAACTGGTGAAGAGGAGCGTATCATGGTTGAGGGTATCTTCATTGAGATTGGGCTCATCCCAAATACCGGGTTCCTGAATGGATTCCTTGAGATGAATGAGCTCGGTGAAATCATCGTCGATTCTGACTGCCATACCAGCATGGAGGGGGTCTATGCAGCCGGCGATGTCACCTCAATCAAAGGAAAACAGATTATTATTGCGGCAGGAGAGGGTGCAAAAGCAGCGCTTGAAGCCCATGATTATCTGATGAAACAGAGCTGATGGGTTTTGATCACCGATGATTATTTAGTATGATGCGTTGGTATCCATAGTATGGGATCAGGTGAAGACAACCGGGTGTCTGGCGAGGTCAAAGCCGATACGGTGTACCTCGATGGCAATGGCGTGATACTCCGGGCCGGGACACTCTTTTCCCGCATGGTGGCAGAGAGCGGGGAAGATCTCAAAGGCATTCTCCTGATGGAATACATTGCAGACACGGATCTAAATCGATGCAGGAGTGCCATCGAGTCTGCATTTCTCGGAACGCCAAAGGATATCAGCTGTACGTTGATACGTCCTGATGGTATCGTCCATACAGTCAGGTGGCTCTTCCGGCAGGTGGCTGGCGGGGTCGAAGGTACTATCCTCCTCTTTGAGGCACAAGGGAAGGCAGCACCTGAGTTTGAAGGACAAAGGTACCGGGCCTTAATCAGGGCGGTTCCGGGGTATGTCTTTATTCTTGATTTGGATGGGAGATTCAAAGAGCTTCATGCACCCGAAACCGGGGAGCTGCTCTTTCCTCCTGAGGTTGCGGTTGGGAAGAATGTCCGGGATCTCTTCTCTCCACAGATTGCTGAAGCGACGATGGTGGCAATTGCCGGTGCCTGTCGCGGCGAGGTGGCCACATTCACCTATGTCCTCACCATCGATGGTAATGAACGTTATTTTGAGGCATATGCTGCTGCATCGGGTACTGATGAAGTGGTTGTCTATGCAATTGATCGAACGGCAGATCGGGAGACAGAAGAGCATCTCAGGAAGCATATCCGTAAAAGCCAGGGGAAGGATGCTGAATAGTCTGTGATGTATACCCGGTTGATATATATTGGTGTATTGTTAATACCTCATACTTTCCGGTGGGTTGTATGATGGCTCTGGTACGTTCTTCTTCTGCATGGAAGCTGCCATCGTGGAGATCGCTCAGCCAACTGGTCGTTTTGTCCAGAGGAGGTTCGTGTGACTGATACTCCGGGATGGGTGCTTCCCTCCCTTCTGGTGAGTTCATCTCTCTGCGCGCTCATCAGCTACCTCGCTTTTGCATCCGGCGTCTTCATCATCGTCCAGAATCTCTATTATATTCCGATCATCATCGCCTGTATCTACTATGGCTGGCGGGGATTGTTTTTCTCTATATTCCTTGCAATATCCTATCTAGCCCTCATTGCTTCATTTACTCCCGATCCGCTCCTCCTCCAGGAAGCGATGATCCGGGTGATCTTCTTCTCGATTGTTGCGGGAGTCATAACTGCGCTCTCTCAATTCAGGGAAAAAACCGGGCAACAACTGCGCGAGAGCGAAGATCGGTACAGGAACGTAGTTGAAGATCAGACCGAGTTCATCTGCCGTTTCCTCCCGGATGGAACAACCGTCTTTGTGAATGAGGCATACTGCCGGTACTTCGGCCTTGTTCGTGATCAGATCCTCGGAAAACGGTTTAAACCACTGATACATCCCGATGACCGTGAGATGGTGGGTTTGGCTTTTGCCTCTCTTACGCAGGAGAATCCCGCGATCATGATTAACCAGCGGATCATCATGCCTGATGGTTCGATCCGCTGGCAGCGGTGGAGTGACCGGGCAATCTTCGATTCTGACGGTACGATCATTGAGTGGCAGTCAGTTGGCCGGGATATCACTGAACAGAAGGATGCAGAGGATGCACTGAGAGCAAGCGAGATTTTTAACCGGACGCTGATAGAGCATCTTCCGGACTATGTCATCCTCTATGATCGGGATGGCCGGATACAGTACTGTAATCCTTCAATTACAGATGCCCTTGGATACTCTCTGGATGAGATGATTGGCATGTCTATCATCTCATTTGTTCCGGAGGAGTGTCGCAGTCTCGCACAGCAAATGCTTACTGAACGGAGTGAGGGAAGGAAAGTTCATCCTTATGAAATGAGGATTCGGAATAAGAAGGGCAGGTTGATGACGGTGCTTGTCCAGGGATCAGCGATGCAGTATGGGGATTCCTGCTCCATCCTCATTGTCATGACGGATATAACCGAGCGGAAACTAACAGAAGAGCTCCAAAAAGAGGCATATGGGCAGATTGAGGAGAATATGTACCGCTTATCGATCTTAAATGATCAGGTTCGAAATCCACTGTCGGTGATAACAGGTCTTGTCGATCTGGAGCCTGGAGAGAATGCGGAAAAGATTCTTGAACAGGTCAAAGAGATCAACCGGATCATCACCCTCCTTGATCTTGGGGTGCTTGAGTCAGAGTCGATCCGGGCATTCATGAGAAAACACGATCAGCTCTCTGAACCTGATCTCCAATCGTCTGAATACTCTGAAACCTAACTCTCAGGAGTATTCACCCATATCTTTATGTAACCCGGAGAGTGTATCATTCATCTGGACTGATACCGGTGGATGAGAGAAGCTGGGAGCCACGGATTCATGCAAAGGCAAGAAAGGGTGATCGGGATGGATCTCCATCGATCGATCATCATGTTTCATTGATCCCGGCAATCCGGCGGGTGACCGATATCAAGCCCGGAGATCATCTTTGTTTGATCTATACTTCTGATGAGGAGCACCGAAAGGTCATCACTGCATATCTAAGGCACGGTCTCACAACAAACCAAAAGGTCATCTATATTGTGGATGAGAGGACAAATGAGCAGATCCTTAGATACCTCAGGGATGACGGGCTTGATCCCAAACCCTATCTTGAAAGCGGACAGCTTGAGATCCTGGACGCTCAGGAGAGCTACCTGAAAGGGGGAACCTTCGATCCCGAAGCGATGATCCGGTTATTATCCGCGTTAACCGATGCCGCATTAGCAGAAGGATACTCTGCACTCAGGGTAACCGGGGAGATGACCTGGGCACTCCGAGATCTCCCCGGTACAGATCGGTTGATTGAGTACGAGAACCTTCTTAATACCTTCTTACCTGAGAACAGCTGCATCGGGATATGCCAGTACGATCGCCGTAGATTCCCCCCCGATGCTCTTGTTGACGTCATCCTGACACACCCCTTTATGATCATCGGAGGAGAGGTATTCCATAATGCGTATTCGATCGAACCGCATAGATTTGGAGATATCGATCGCAAATCCCACTTTCTTGATCAATGGATTCACAATCTCCAGATAAACCGCCGTCTCCTTACTTCTCTTGAGCACGAGAGGCAGGTCGCCGAGACGTACCTTGATATTGCCGGGGTAATGATGGTCGCCCTCGATCCACAGGGAACGATACTGCTGGCAAACCAGAAGACGGCGGAGGTTCTTGGTATCCCTGAAGAAGACCTGATCGGCAGGAACTGGTTTGCAACTGCCATTCCTGATCGGATGCGTGATGAGGTGCGGAATGTCCACTCCATGATTATCAGGGGAGAGGCCCCTGATCTTGAGTATTTTGATAATCCGGTGATCACAAGCTCGGGTGTTGAGCGGATCATCGCCTGGCATAATGTCCTTCTCAGAAATGAAGATGGCAACGTTGCCGGAAGCCTCAGTTCAGGCGAGGATGTGACCGAACTCCGGAACGCTGAGGCTGAAAAGGCGAAAGAGCATGATGATCTCCTTGAGAGCGAGCACCGTCTCTCTGATATCATCAACTTCCTGCCGGATGCCACCTTTGCGATAGATGAAAATGGGGTGGTGATCGCCTGGAACCATGCGATCGAGGAGATGACCGGTGTCTCTGCAGAGGAGATGATCGGGCAGGGCGAGTATGCATATGCGATCCCGTTCTATGGTGAGCGGCGGTCGATGCTGATCGATCTCGCCTTCAAAGACGACCTTGAGTTGAGATCCCGGTATGATCTCCTGAAGGAGATGCCGGGTGCAATCGAAGCGGAGACACGGTATGCACGTCCGAGAGGAGAGGGGCGTACACTCTGGACACGGGTCTCTCCACTGTATAACCGAAAAGGTGAGTATACTGGTGCGATCGAGACGATCCGGGATATTACTGGACGCAAAAACCGCGAAGAGGCACTGGAAAGAAGCGAACACCTCCAGAAGCTAATCCTTGCCGCTGTGCCTGATATACTGATCCGGTGCACTGCCGAGGGCCGGTATCTTGACATCCTGACACCTGACGATGACCGGCTTGTGCTCCCAAGAGATGAAGTGATTGGAAAGACGGTCGCCGAGGTGACGTCTGAAGAGATCGGTGGGAGGATTGTTTCAGCAATCGCTCTTACCCTTGAAACGGGGGATTTGCAGACGATCGAATACGCTCTCTCTGTTCCGGCAGGATACCGGTATTTTGAGGCACGTATCTCTCCATATGCAACAGATGAGGTAATCGCACTCATCAGGGATATCACGGATCGGAAGGAGGCAGAGGACGCGCTCCGTGAGCGGATCAAGGAGCTCTCCTGCCTGTATCGGATATCAGCTGCAATGGAGCACTTCAACCTCTCGGAAACAGAGGTACTCCGAAAAATCCTTGAGATAATCCCGGAGGGTTTCCAGCTCCCTGAGAAGACTCATGTCCGGATCACAATCAATGATTCCATCTATAAGGACCCCGGCTTTGTATTGACAAACTGCTCTCTTGTCCGTGAGATCCCAATTCACCAGCAGGCTGGTGGTACAATCACCGTCTGCTTTGATGATGAATATTCTCCCCTTACAGAAGAATCGGCCATGCTCAGGATCATTGCAGAGCAGATCGGCCGTTATATCGAGCGGATCAGGAACAACGCACTCCTTGAAAAGAATAATCTGGAGCTTGCAGAAGAACGGAGCCGTCTGCTGAATATCATTGAGGGAACACAGGCCGGTACCTGGGAATGGAATGTCGAGACCGGTGAGACAGTCTTCAATGAAGAATGGGCGAGAATGCTTGGGTATACGCTTGATGAGCTCTCTCCAGTCAGTATCGCAACCTGGCAGGATCTGGCAGAACCCGGTGATCTGGAGTCTGCAGGAACACTCCTCCAGAAGCACTTTGCAGGCGATCTCCCCTACTATGAATGCGAGATGCGGATGAGGCATAAGGATGGCGGATGGATCTGGATCCAGGATCGGGGGCGTGTTATCTCCCGGGCTGATGATGGCCGTCCGCTGATGATGTTTGGCATTCATCTTGACATCACAGACCGGAAAATTGCAGAGGAAGAGCTCCGCCAGAGGAATGAAGAACTCGCAACCGCCGAAGAGGAGCTCCGATCCCAGCTTGATGAGCTGGTTGCAACCCAGCAGCAGCTCAGGGAGAGCGAAGAGTACATCAGAACGGTACTTGACAATCTCCCGATTGGAGTTGCTGTGAATTCGGTTGATCCCGAAGTAAACTTTGAGTACTTCAATGAGAACTTCTTTCGGATCTACCGGACAACGGCAGAGTCCCTTAAAAGCCCGGATGCCTTCTGGGATGTCGTCTATGAAGATCCGGTATTTAGGAGTGAGCTGAGAGAGCGGGTTCTTGCAGATGTTTTAAGTGGTGACCCGGAACGGATGCACTGGGAGGATATCCCGATTACCCGGGAAGGGGAGAAGACGACCTATATTAGTGCGAGAAATATTCCGGTTCCGGGGAAAGATCTGTGGATCTCAACAGTCTGGGATGTGACGGGCAGGGTGGAGGCGGAAAGGGAGATTCAACACCGTCTGGCATTTGAGAGTGTGATCTCCGGTATTTCCTCGCGTTTTGTGACTGAGTCTGATATCGATATCGCAATCAACAAAGCACTCGGTGATATCGGTGAATACTGTGGAGCATCCCGCTCATATGTTTTTCTGATTGCTCCTTCTGGAGAAGAGATGAGCAATACGCATGAATGGTGTGCTGATGGTGTTCCCCCGACGATTGAGACGCTCCAGAAGAATCCGACCAATCTCTTCCCCTGGTGGATGGAGCGCCTGAGAAATGGTGAGAGCATCAGAATCCAGTCACTTGATGATCTCCCTCCTGAAGCGGCAGCTGAAAGGCAGATTTTGGAGCCGCAGGGAGTAACGTCATTGATCGTCCTGCCTCTTCTCATTCGATCCGGTTTAGCCGGTTTTATCGGGTTTGACAATGTTGGAGAAACGAGAGACTGGACTGATGAAGATTTTCATCTTCTGAGTATCACCTCCGAACTGTTCGGAACTGCATTTGAACAGAAGCAGGCAGAAGATAGGATTCTGCTCCATATCAGGCGGACCGAGGCGCTCCTTGACCTCCACAGGATAGCCGGTTCTACAGAGCAGGAACTGATGGACTATGCCCTTGATGCCAGTCTTCTGATGACCAAAAGCCAGTATGCCTTCATCGGACTCATGAATGATGATGAGTCGGTGATGACTGTCCATGCATGGTCAGATGATGCGATGAAGGAGTGCACTGTTGGAGACAAAACGATCCGGTTCCCGATCGAATCTTCGGGTGTCTTTGGTGAGTGTGTCAGGACACGGACTCCTACTATCATCAATGACTATGCTACCCCTCATCCTGCAAAACATGGATTGCCGGAAGGGCATGTCCCGATCACCCGGTACCTGGGTGTTCCTATTCAGCACGGCTCCCGGATCGTTGCTGTACTTGCGGTTGCCAATAAAGAGGATGAGTACCAGGACGATGACGTTTCTGCACTGGCGACACTTGGGAATCTGATGGGGGAGCTGATCTTCCGTCAACGTACAGAAGCTTCTCTTAAGGAGAGTGAGGAGCGCTATCGCTTCATCTCCACCATCATCACGGATTTCGCCTATTCATGCCAAAAGGAAGATGGCGGCATGTACCAGATAGACTGGATGGCAGGTGCGACATGGCAGATCACCGGGTATGGAATTGACGAGGTGATTGCAGAGGGGTGCTGGGGCTTCATGATCCATCCTGATGACTGGCAGATCTTTGAAGAGAATGTCCTTCTCCTCCCGGTGGGCGAGTCTTCGGAATGTGATCTCAGGATCATCAGAAAGGATGGTAAAATCCGGTGGCTGTCTGCTGAAACCCGGTGTATCCGTGATGAAACCGGCAGGAGCCGTGTCTATGGAGGCTGCCGTGACATCACAGAGGAGAAGACTGCCCGGCTTGAGCTTGAACTGAACCAGGAGCGGCTCGAGCTTGCTATGGAAACAGGCGGGATCGCCTGGTGGGAGATGGACTGTATGACCGGAAATATCGCCATCAGCCCACAGAAGGCAGAGATGCTCGGCTATTCTCCTGATCAGTTCTCTCATTATACCGACTTCACAGCACTCCTCCACCCTGACGATCACGAGAAGGCGATGCAGGCGATGAGGGATCACATGGAGGGACGAAAACAGAGGTATGAGGTTGAGTATCGGATCAAACACAGTGCAGGTGCCTATCTCTGGTTCCGCGATATCGGCTCCGTGACAGAGCGGGGTGAGGGAGGTGCTCCCCTGAAGGTGGTCGGGCTCGTTGTCAATATCACCGTACTCAAAGAGGCGGAAATGGCCCTGCGGGAGAGTGAAAAGCGATTCAGAACCCTCTTTATGGAGTCCCCCGTTTCTATCATTATCCATGACAGGGATACCGGCGAGATCATCGATGCGAATAGAAAAGCTTGTTCCAGTTATGGATTCTCTTCGGTTGAAGAGCTGAAAGCTCATGATTTCTGGTTGGAATCACCATATTCATTCAAAGAGGCGCTGAACTCTATCCGGAAGACGGTATCTGAGGGCCCGCAGGAATTTGAATGGCTCAATCGTACAGTAACCGGTGATCTCTTCTGGGAGTATGTCCGGTTGATCTCAGTGGTCATCAGCGGTGTGGAACGTATCCTTGCAACATCGATTGATATCACCGCCCGAAAACTGGCCGAGGAGGAGCTCAGGAAGAGCGAGGCATTACTCAGTACGGCGGGTCGTATGACACATTTTGGTGGGTGGAGTGTCAATCTCGATGAAAACCGGGTGATCTGGTCTGACGAGGTGGCGCGGATTCACGGGATGGAGCCGGGTTATTCTCCTTCTGTAGATGAGGGGATCAGCTTCTATGCCCCTGAATGGAGGGAGAAGATCACCCGTGTCTTTGGTGATTGTGCCCGTGACGGGACTCCCTATGATGAGGAGATGGAGATCATCACCGCAGGTGGAGAGCGGAGATGGGTGCGTGCCACCGGGGAAGCAACAACGAACGAATACGGCAGGATCATCGGGGTGCATGGAGCGTTCCAGGATATTACGCAGAGAAAAGAGGCTGAGGAGGCATGGAAGAAGGCTTATACCCAGATCGAGGATAATATGGTGAAATTCTCGATTCTGAATGACCAGATCAGAAACCCGCTTGCAATTATTATGGCACTCGCAGACCTCGAAGGAGGGGAGTCTGCGGAGAAGATCATCATGCAGGTGAAGGCAATTGATCGGATTATCACCCTCCTTGATCAGGGGGTTCTTGAATCCGAGCCGGTTCGTAAGTTCATGAGCCGGCATGATCAGCTCTCTGATTAATCCGGCTCTTTTCTCCCCGTGCTCTTCTGGTATGTCCCGTGGGGCAGATGAATTTCAAAACGTGCCCCCTTCTGGAATGTCCCGGTTTCTGTGATGGTACTCCCGTTGATTGCCAGGATCTCCCGGCAGATGTGCAGACCAAAGGAGTTCTCCTTCCCGATCTTCCTCCTGAAAATCTTCTCCTTTTGATCATCAGGGATGCCCGGCCCATCATCCTCCCATGTGATCACGAGATGATCATCCTCTTCCTTGCATGTGATAGTGATGATGCTCCCTTCTCCTGCATACCGGATGGTATTCTCCATCAGGTGAGAGAAGACGTTTCTGATCAGTGGATCGGCAAGCACCCGGTACCTGTCGCATTTCTGGACGATGGGGAGGCGGTGACTATTGATCCCGTTAATGATTGCAGATAGTTCCTGCCAGGTGGGTGGTTCAATTCCAAGCCTGTCAAATGCCCGCGTCAGCTCGATCTGCCTCTCAATGGCAGCTGCCCTCCTCTTCACTTCATGTAAGTATCCTGACTGTTTTGGATCGACACTCAACTTTTCAGCGAAATCGAGGTATCCTTCGAGTGCCATGATCTCGTTCAGGATGTCATGGCGGGTGGTACTTAAGAGGCTCTGGAGTTTCCTCTTTGCCGAATGAACCGCCTCTTCTGCCCTCTTCTCCTCTGTTCGATCGATGATGCATCCTTCAAGACAGCTGATTATGCCATCATCCCCAATGGCGGCTCCACCCCTCTCCTGCACCCACCGAATGCTCCCGTCCCTGTGGAGAATCCGATAGCTGCAGATCCAGGGCTCACCGGAAGACACAGCGTTCTGAACAGTATCAAAAACCGCTGCCCGGTCTTCATGATGAATAAGGCCGTTGTATCCCGGATGCAGTTCGCTGATCAGATCGCCTGCCTGATAGCCGGATAATGAATAAATGCCCGGTGTTATGGCACATAAGCTGCGGCTTTCATCAGGAAGGCACTGGAAGAATGCAGCGGGGATCGTGGAGCCGGGGGCAGAGGATTGAACTGTTCTCTTCCCTTTCTGCTCTTCCTGTTCCTCTCTCCGGGTGAGAACAGACAAGATCGCAATCGAGAGTGCAGCAAACCCGGATTCCGGATTCTTTCCTTTCCGGATGAAGAGAGCCGCTCCACCATTCAGTGCATCGATCAGAAGCTCCTCCCCGCCTTCTGCGGTGAAGAAGATGAAAGGAGTTCTCTCTCCTCCCTCTCTGAGCTGTTGTAAAAAAGAGATCCCATCCATTCCCGGCAGCCGGTATTCCGAGATAATTCCTTCAAATCGCTGTTTGGCAAGGATCTGAAGCGCCACTTCTGCATTTTGAACTGTGGTGAGGTTGATCTCTTCTCTCCCCTCAAAGAAGGATCGTCCGGACTCACAGAATCCAAAATCACCATCAACATAAAGGATGTTCAGTGGCAGGTTCGTCATTTTGTTTCCTCTACAAATCTCCGCCATACTCCCCCCGGCACCCTGATCTCAAACCTCGCCCCCTCGCCATAGATTCCGGTCTCAGTGATGGAGATGCCGGTTATTGAGAGGATCTCGCGTGAGAAGAAGAGCCCTAATCCAGTATTTCTGCCAAAACCCCGTTGAAAGATCTTCTCCTTCTGTTCATCTGGTATGCCTGGTCCGTCATCTTCCCAGGTGATCACCAGCATATCATCATGCTCCTCACACTGCATTGTTATCCCGGTTGCCCCCTTTGCATAGCGGATGGTATTCTCCATCAGGTTTGAAAAGACCTTCTCGATCATCGGATCGGCAAGCACCTGGTATCTGCCACAATTCTGACGGATCGGGATCTGATCTGCCAGAACTCCCTCGATCATCTCCCTGACATTCATCCAGGCCGGTTTTTTAGTGCCCAGATTATCATACATCCTGGTAAACTCGATCTGGCGCTGGATCATATCTGAAGCCCTGTGGATCTTCTCCAGCCTGAGAAGCAGCTCTTGATTGCCTTCTGCCTCTTTTTCAGCAAAGGAGAGGAACCCATTTAAGATCATAATCTGGTTGAGGATGTCGTGGCGGGTGATCCCTGAAAGGAGCTGGAGCTTTTTATTCACAATTACAAGTGCCTCCTCTGCCTTTTTGCGGCTGGTTATGTCAAAAATAAATCCATCAAGATACCTGGTCATGCTATCTGGAGAAAATAAGCGCCCCCGCTCCTGCACCCATCGTATGCCCCCATCCCTGTGGATAATTCGATACTGGATATCCCATTGTTCTCCGGCAGATAGCGATCTGGTAATTGAATCGTGGACATATCTCCTGTCATCGGGATGGATGATACTTTCATATGTCCGGATGGAATTTCTGATGAAGTCGGTGTATGGATACCCGCTGATCTCCTCGATCCGGGTATTCATGTAGATCATCGTCCAGCCTTCATCAGGCAGGCATCGGAAAAGAACACTGGGAACATTTGCAACCAGAGAGCGGTACCGGTTTCTGCTCCGTTCAAGTGCTTCTTCAGCATCCTTTCGCTCGCTGATATCCATGATCTGGACAAGGTAACCCATCGTTCCCTCTTCAGGATCCTGCAACGGAGTGATCAGCACATCAAGCCAGATTGTCCCACTCCGACTGGTTCTATAGAGGTTGTGGGCTTTGACTCTCTCAAAATCAAAAAGAACCTGGTACCGGACGGATTCTCCCGCACGCAGCCTTTTTTTCTCTTCATCTCCGACATTCGGGTCATCAAAGAGAGAAAAATTCAGAACCTCCTCAGCCGTCTCGATCCCAAAGAGTTTCAGGCAGGCGAAGTTCACATGAGCCAGTCTTCCCTCTGCTGTATAGATCTCAATTCCAATCGGAGACTGATCATATATGGCATGATAGCTCTTTTCGCTCTTCCTGAGCTCCTTCTCCACTTTTTTTCGTTCCTGCACCTCTCTGAGAGCCAGATCTCTCAATTTGCGGGCTGAATGGATCTCACGATCCAGTTCGGTGACATCCTCGATGATGATCATCGCATGAAGTGGTTCTCCTTCCCTTCCCGGATGTCCGATAACAGAGGTCTGCTGGATGCGGGGTGTACCGTCATTTGTTGTAAAGGGAAGAAAGAATCTATGGAGCTGGGATGAAAAGATGGCGGGTGGTCCGCCCTCGAGTACCTGTTCGATCCGGATCCGGTATGCTGGCGAGGCGAGGTGAGGAAAAGCCTCCAGAAGGTTTCTATTGATCATCTCTTCTGCAGAAGAACCGCTCCACCCGGCAAGCGTCCTGTTCCAGACAAGAATCCTTTTCTCATGGTCAATGACACAGATGCCGCCCGGCATCGCATCGGAGAACGCATAAAACTCATTGGAGATGGTGCTTTCTTTCCTCATTTAATGCTCCCACCGGCTTCTCCCATTCGGATTTCCCGGTTGCAGTGTGGACTACTCTACCTGTATATTTTCAGTACTTTAAATCTCATTACCCGGGAGGATGGTTTGGTTGTGATATACAACATGCCGGTGTATCATCATCCCTTTATGCTCCCTCCTCTCCCTGATGAATGACCATATCAGCAAATGTCTCAATCTGGGTTGAAATTATGGGGTCGATTGCATTTTTAACAGAGAATAATAATCCTTTTGCTGAATTCAGCCGTACTTTGTTGATGAGCATATGCAGGAAACGGATGATCTGATCCGGCTCATTATAGACGAACATGGTATTGACTGAGTCCACCAGAAGGTAGAGTCGCTCACGATCTTTCATCGAGGTCATCGCTTTTGTGAGCGCGATTCCGATGTTTGTCAGCTGTCCCGGGCTGGCTACATAGATGGTAGCGCTCTCATCCTTCTTCTGCCCTGTCGCCATTCCGGTGATACAGTCGATAAAGAAGAGGTTCTGACTATTAATTGATTGTTTTTCCAGGCTTTTCTTCATAATGGAGCTTGGTTCATTGATTGAAATGATGATCCCGCTATATCCGGCAGAGTGCAGTTCTCCTATCCGGTGTATGACATCCTTTCGCATCGCAGAGGATGTTGCAAGTGCAATCACAATGTCAGCATCAGATAGTATCTCATTGATAGGCGGCATGGCAGAACCCGGTATCTATTGGAAACACTTTCTCCTCCTCAAAAAGTGCTATTCGGTCAGAAAATCCCTGTAGTGACCAAGAACCTTGTCTGATCCATCGAGTGCGACTTTATTCAGCTCGGTGATATTATCACTGATCATTCTGGCATTGGCTTTGATCACGTCAATAATCGCCTTCACATCCTCCGGACTGCAGTCCTCCATCACTGCCATCTCTTCAAGGAGAGCAAGGTTCCGGTAGATATTCAGGACCGGATTTTTGGTCTTATTGACAGTTTCAAACAGGTAGGCGAGCAGTTTCTTCTCCTCTTCCTGGAGCTTCCTGTTACTCTCCTCGAGCTTTCTGTTGGCATCATCAAGCTCGGTATAGAGTGCAATAAGCCCTTCATTTGTCTTTTCAAGTTCAATTGAAAGTTCCTGAACTTCCTTTGTCTTCTTATCCAGCTTTTCCTGGATGCTCTCGATAGCCGGTGTATCACTCAACTCCTTCACCTTCACTGCCTAATTGATCATTCTCTGTTTTCGATGTCTTGTTCCCCTCTCTATTTAACAACTATCACGGTTCCATCATCAATCTCCCGCCAGTATTTGTCCATTATATAGTGTGCAATCAGCTGTGGCGTCTCACCTGCCATGGCATAATCAAGACTGAACCTGGAGCTGATCCCATCTGAATGAAGAATGGCCATGCTCCTCCCCCGTATCCAGTCTCCTGACTGAATCTGAACCTGTGTGTAATTTACTCCAAGGATGCCGGGTATGGAATGAAAACTGTTGTAGGACTCTCCCTGGTAGAGGCGGACCGAAGTATCGCCAATACCGCTATAGTATATCTTCCCCTGTTCCTCATCGATCCTGATAATCCCTGCCACTGCACCCCGTGTCTTCCTGAGGACACTGCCAAGACCGGCAAGCAGATCATTTATCCTGGCATGGCGGGCATTGTTCCTCAGGTACCGCTCAGCACATGATGCTGCCTCGCGGGCGTGAACTCCATGGCCAAGGCCGTCTATGACTGCAATGAGTGCACCATCCCTGAATCTCTCGACATAGTATCCATCACCGCAGACGCTCTCAAACGGGTGAGGTCGGGTGAGGACACTAATCCGGAGACCGTTTCCATGAATTGGTATCCTCTTCTCAGCATATTTCTTTACGCGTATGCGAGTGCCTGAGAGGCTTGAACTGATATCAAACTCATCAGAAACTCTCCTGATGGAGCCAAGCCCAACCCCCATACTCTTTGCGGCTGTTGTGAACCCGTCTTCAAAGGCGATATCACAATCCGGGATGCCGGGCCCATTATCTTCAGAGATGATCTCTATATATCTCCCGTCCCCACCATCGTCCACCCTGTAGCGTATTCTTCCCTGCACGGTGTTATGCTTGATGTGGTTTGATGCAAGCTCTGAGACGATGAGGTCGATCTCACCAAGCGCCTTTTTGGGAAAACCGCTCATGGCTGCAAGCTCATGGATCTCACTGACAGCCATGGATTTGTGCGGGTCAAGAAGAACAGCCCTGGTTTTATATTCGGGATTCATGGCAGATATTTGAATATCTCAATTTTTGTTCCTTTTCCGACTTCAGATTCGATCGTCATATCATCTACAAGTCGTTTTGCCCCTGAGAGGCCAAGTCCGAGGCTGCCTGGTGTTGTGGAAAACCCCTCCTTCATCGCCTCCTCTGGATCGGCTATTCCAGGACCATTGTCCTCAAAAAGTACTTTGATGCCGGGCGGCTGTGTAATCTGCTCAATATACACTATGCCATTATCTGCATACCTGTAGATGTTTCGTGAAAGTTCGGATGTGGCAGTTGCCAGTTTCGTCTGATCCACTATCCCAAACCCGATTTTGGTAGCGATCTCTCTCACCAGCCGTCTCGATGTGAGAATGTCGCTTTCGTCCTGTATCTTTACCGATTGAGCCAGCATGATCAGTACCTTTTCAGAATCCGACCGGAGTTGAAGACTCCGGGCGTGCTCTCGAGAAGATCAAACCCGCTATCAATATCACAGGCGGTTATAATCCCGGAGAGGTCAAGTCCGAGATCGACAAGCGTGATCGCAACAGCGGGCCGGATACCGGTGATGACCACTTTTGCCCCAAGGAGCGTTGCCATAACGCTGCAATCGCGTAATGTCCTTGCCATAAATGAATCGACAATATCCAGAGCCGATATGTCAATCAGAACTCCCCGTGCACCGGTCCTTGAGATCTCGGTTAAAATATCCTCCTGAAGTGCGGTTATTATCAGATCATGAAGATCTGTCTGTATCGAGATGAGAAGGCAGCTCTTCAGTTTGAGGATCGGTATTCTGTCCATTGGATTAGCTCTCCCTCTATGTGGAAGTCTGCTCTATTCTGACAATCTCAAGGCCCTTTTCATTGAGTGCAAACTCAACACCCTCCTGGAGGGTTGCCCTTGTGATGATCTCTCCAAGATCAATGCCGAGATGGACCATCGTCATTGCAACCTCAGGTTTTATCCCGGTGAAGATCATCCGGGAGCCGAGCATCTTCACAGCCCGTGAAGTCTTCAGTATATTTGCGGCAACCGCCGAATCGATTGTACCGACTCCGGTGGCATCCATAATGATATACCGAGAGCCTGTGTCCCTGATCTTATTGAGGAGCTCCTCCATCATGAATAATGTCCTCTCGGAATCGAGGGTGCCGATCAGCGGGAGGATGAGTATCTCATCCCATATTTTGGTGATGGGTGTTGAGAGCTTTGTTATCTCGCGGGTCTTCTCAAGTAATGCCTGTTCTGACCATATCCTCTCGATGATCTTGCCAAGCCGCTCAGAGAAAGCCCTGATCATCCCCTCCTCTTCATGAGTGAAGATCTGACGCACAAACACGTCTCTATTCTCCATATAGAATACTGTCAGTTTTCCGGCAACTTTTTTGTTGATGACGATATTGCCTGAGATACTCCATTCGGTAACGGGTATATCTGACGTCTTGTATGTATCTCCGGCAACATTCAGTTCGGCAGCGGCAATCTCTGGAAATCTGACTGCCTTTGGCAGGGGCTTGATGATCTCCTGAAGAAGAGTCTCAAGGTTCTCCCCATGGCTGTCAACGGAATCTGAGATGCTGTACATGAATGCAAGCTCTTTGTTCCTCTCCTTCAGCTCAGCCTTTAAATCCTCGATCTGCTCTTTTGATGACACCATACACTTCACAATCCTCTCTAATGTGGTTCTTTCACTCTGATATGGCGATTGGGACTGAAGCTATATAAATCTCTATGTTCTTCTAATTCTGCTTAATCTTGCTCCCTCTTTTCTGAAACCGGATGTTTGGGGTGTTAGAATGGAGAGGTTTCGGTGTTTGTGATCCCACCATAAATAGTAAATAGTACACTCTATAGTATATTACTTATGAGTGTATTCCTAGATCGGCACCGGGAAACCTCAATGCTTGAGAGCCGTTACCTGGGGAGGAAAGCCGAACTGCTGGTTATATATGGACGCCGGAGGGTTGGAAAGAGTGAACTTATCGATAGGTTCATTGCCAGAGAGAAAGGCATACGGCTCCTTGCACGTGAGGAGTCCAGGACCCTCCAGCTCCGGCATTTTTCATTAAAACTTGGGGATTATTATAATGATAATTTCCTGAAAAAAACCTCCTTTGCCGATTGGGATAGTTTTTTTGAATACCTTCTCAAGCGTACCGACGAGCGTTTTGTTCTTTCCATCGATGAGTTCCCTTATCTTGTCAAGGAGGATCCATCCCTCCCCTCCATTCTTCAGGATTACTGGGATACGCACCTGAAGGATAGTCAGATATTTCTCATACTCTCCGGCTCCAGTATTTCGATGATGGAAGAGTCAACGATGGATCATGCAAGTCCTCTCTTTGGGAGGAGGACCGGTCAGATCCTCCTTCAGCCCCTCCGCTTCATCCATATCCTTGAGTACCTGAAGGATATGCAGAAAGCAGTTGAGCTCTATTCGGTATTTGGCGGAACTCCTGCGTATATTATGAGTGCTGATACGAATCTGGATATCTTTCACAATATCGAGGAGAAAGTACTGCGGGAGGATGCATTCCTCTTTCGGGATGTTGACTTTGTTCTCAGATCAGAACTGGTCGAACCCCGCTATTATTTCTCCATACTCTTCTCAATAGCACAGGGAAATCACACAATCGGGCTGATATGCAATGATTGTGGCTTATCAAAGAGTATTGTCAATAAGTATCTCTCGATATTGATAGATCTCCACCTGGTATATCGCCGTATTCCGGTTACAGAGGGGAATAAGAGCAGGCGTGGACTCTATTTCCTCTCAGATAATCTCTTCGACTTCTGGTTCTCATTTGTTCATCCCAATATTGAATCACTTGAGCGTGGTAACACACGCCTGATCGTGGATCAGTTCGTCAGACCACGTTTCTCAAGGTATGTAGGCAGGCATTTTGAGGCGATGGTGATGGATCTCTTTGACTTCTTCAATGAACATCATCTCCTTCCTTTTGTCTATACCCGGATTGGCAGCTGGTGGTACAGGGGAGAAGAGATAGATATCGTCTCTCTCAGCGATGATCCTCCTTCAATCCTCTTCTGTGAATGCAAATGGCAGGACAATGTTGATGGAAAGAAGCTCTATGCAGAGCTTATTAAAAAGGCAGGCAGGGTATCCTGGCAGAATGAGAGGCGACGGGAGTATTATTGCATAGTTGCACGAACATTTTCACGCAGGCCAGAAGCAGATGAGCAGATTATCTGCTATGATCTTCTGGATCTTGAATGTCTGGCTTTCCGGCTTCTGGATAATTAATTTTCCTCTTCAGATATCCTGATTCCTCGAAAATGGAGTGATGAAAGCCAGGGAATCAATCCCCGGATCTCTCCAGATCCTTCTTCCGGTACCCTTCCAGCAGAAGCGTCGCAAGATTCTTTACCGGCTTGTTGGTCTGCTCCTGGATATGGAATTCGCAGAAGGGACAGATGGTAACGACAATATCCGCACCAGTCGCAGCAATCGCCTCTCCCCGGAGTTTTCCGAGGGCTGCTGCCTCTTCGGGCTGGCCGGATCGCACTCCTCCCCCTGCCCCACAGCACTGGGTAGGCATCGGGATATACTTCTCAACCACCATCGAGAGGAAGTGGCGTGGTGGATCAGAGATCCCCTGTCCCCGGAGCAGGTGGCAGGGATCGTGATAGGTCGCCGAGATTGGTAGTTTTGCCGGGGGCTCGATTCCGGCTTTCATCATCACCTCGGTGATATCCATCACGGTAAAGGGCGTCTCATAATCGTTCTTCAGGGTCGCCCCGCATCCGGCACACATTGTCATGACAATATCGATCCCGCGTGATGTGAATGCCTCAATATTCTTCCTCTTCAGGTCCGGCAGAATTGTTGTCTGCCCGGTCCTGATCAATGGAGATCCGCAACAGACCTGTTCATGCGGGATGATCACCCGGATGCCGTT
This sequence comes from Methanocalculus taiwanensis, assembly GCF_024372745.1. Taxonomy (GTDB): domain Archaea; phylum Halobacteriota; class Methanomicrobia; order Methanomicrobiales; family Methanocorpusculaceae; genus Methanocalculus; species Methanocalculus taiwanensis. The sequence goes on along the minus strand of NZ_VOTZ01000014.1, from coordinate 6,445 downwards.
TCTCTTCATGACCTCCATTGCATCAAGTGCAGGCTGCGGCACACGGCCGTTGAACATGCAGCCGACAAAGAATCCGATCGTCATCTTCACCGGTCCGTCCGGCTCGATCACCTCAGGCACCTGTTCAAGGAAGGTGGCCTCTGTCCGCTCGACGCTCCTGCCTGTCCGTTCAACGAGCTCTGCAACCGCCTGGTGGCGGGGCAGGGTGAGTCCGGCACGGTTTGCCCGTTCACGGAGCTTCTCGATCGCTTTTCCGGGAATTTTTATTTTCTTCGGGCAGACTTCGACACACCGGTGGCAGGTGGTGCAGGCAAAAAGACCCCGTTCGATTGCCTCAGTAATCCGATCTTTTGAATCACGGGGGTCAAGTGCGCACCGCATCTCCTGCCGCATCGCAGTCGGGCCTGCGAAATCAACCACCTTCAGAGCAGGGCATACCGAGACACAGCTGAGGCACTCGATACATTCACGGAGTGGCTTGATCAGCTCCACCTCCTCTTTTGAGAGCCCTCCCGGTGAGTCTGAGGGGAGGATCGTTGCCAGCCGCTCCAGAACCGGTGCGATATCGGTTGCAAGATCCCGGATCACCGGGAGTTCAAGTGGGAGCACGACCATTCCGTCTGTCGCCTCCTGCATACAGGCCAGAGCAGGGCTTCCGTTCACCCGCACTGCACAGGAGCCGCACTGCCCGGCACGGCAGCATGAGCGGTACATGAGTGAGGGGTCATGCCTCCGCCTGACTTCATCGAGTGCATCAAGCACCCGTGCCCCCTCGTTTACAGAGACGGTATAGGTTTCCTGGTGCGGTTTTTCATCCTTTGAGGGATCAAACCGCTGGATGGTGAATGTCATCTCTTTCATGCTATCCTCCCAGCCAGTTCTATTCCGCGGTATGATGGCGAGATCCGGGTATGGCCATAGGGTGAGTCTTCAACTCCCCACCGGACAGCGCAATCAGTCCTGACATGCGCACCCCGCGACTCCTGCCGCATCAGTGCGCCATCCAGGATCATTCCGGCAACAAGGAGCATATTCTGTGCTGTCCAGGCATCGAGGATCTCACGCCCCGATGATGCAGCGAGTGGCGAGGCTGCCAGTTCCAGGATCGCCTCGCGAGTGGCGGTGAGGGCAGCGGCAGTCCGGTAGATCCCGGCACCATCCCACATCGCCCGTTTCATCCTTGCAACACAATCAGATGGCTTCATCTCACCTGCTCCGAATGCGGCGATCTTTTCTTCAACAGAGTCAAACTGTTCCGGATCGATCCGATTCTTCTGTTCTTTTGATCTGCCTGCTGTCTCTCCTGCCCGCCGCCCAAAGACCTGCGTCTCGGCAAGGGCATTGCCGCCGAGCCGGTTTGCGCCATGGACGCCGCCGGCCACCTCTCCGCAGGCAAAGAGTCCCAAAACGCTTGTCTCGCAGTTGGGTGTGATCCTGAGGCCGCCCATCATATGGTGTGCTGTGGGGGCGACTTCCATCGGCTCCTTCCGGATATCAACGCCGAAGGCAAGGTACTGTTCAAGCATCGAGGGGAGGCGTGTCTCGATCTCTTCCGGCGCAAGATGGGTGACATCAAGCCAGACGCCTCCTCTTTCTGTTCCTCTCCCTTCGAGCACCTCGGTTGCAATCGAGCGTGCCACCACATCCCTTGTTGAGAGCTCCATCCTCTCTGGATCGTATCTGGACATGAACCGCTCGCCATGCAGATTCTTCAGGATGCCCCCTTCACCCCGGACAGCCTCGGTGATCAGCCTCCCCCGTGCATCATAAGGATGTACTGCGCCAGTCGGGTGGAACTGCACCATCTCCATATCAATAAGTTCAGCACCCGCCCGGTACCCAAGGGCATACCCGTCTCCGGTTCCGGCAGTAGAGTTCGTGGTGATATCATAGATCTGCCCGGCACCGCCGGTTGCGAGCACAACTGCATCGGCGGTGATTGCCCCGATCTCACCCTCCCGTGTCGAGGTGATCGCACCGCAGACACGGTTTCCGTCTGTTGCAAGTTCAAGTGCGGTGATCTCGTTTCTGATGATCACCTCAGATGCGCGGAGCCGCTCAAGGAGCGTCATCACGATCTCATGGCCTGTTCTGTCCCCTGCATAACAGGTGCGGGGAAACCGCTGGCCGCCAAAGGGACGCTGGGCAATCATGCAGCTCTCTTCTGCATCGAAGACGGCACCCATCCTGACGAGATCGGCCATCCTGTCCGGTGCTTCATTCACGAGCACATCTGCAAGGGCTCTGTCATTTAAGTAGGCGCCTCCTTTGAGCGTGTCTTCGAGATGGCCTACAATTGTGTCAGCTTCCCTCAGCACCGCGTTATAGCCGCCTTCCGCCATCACGGTGCATCCGCCCTTGCCGGCAATCGTCTTTCCGATCAGGATCGTCTCTCCATACTGCGCTGCCTCAAGTGCCGCCCTGATCCCGGCACCGCCGCTTCCGATCACAAGAACGTGGCAATCTTCCGTCGTAATCACACCCATCGTATTATAATGATCTGCCGTGTAATAACTTAAAATACATCGTGGGGTTTGGTGAGCCAGAAATGAGGCTTGTTATGAAATTTGGCGGCACATCGGTCGGTGATGAGAAGGCTATCGCCCGCGTGGTCGATATCCTGAAAGCCCACCGGGAGAGGGGAGATGAACTTGCTGTCGTTGTATCGGCGATGACCGGTGTAACAGATCAGCTCATCGCCACTGCAGAGGAGGTCGTCACCTCATCTGAAAACCCTCCGATCGAGCAGTTGATCCATGCGCTCAGATCAAGGCATATAAAAGCACTCGAGGCGGTTGCCCCGGATTCGCTTGAGGAGGTCGGGGTGTATATCGATGATCGGCTTGAGAAACTGAAGCATATCTTAACTGCCCTCCACACACTTCGGGAACTGACGCCGAGATCTCGGGATTATATCGTCTCGTTTGGTGAGCGGCTCTCAGCTCCTGTTGTTTCAGCAGCTTTGAACCAGGCGGGTATCTCATCAACGGTACTGGACGGGTGCGAGGCGGGTATCATTACAAACTCCTGCCACGGGGGCGCGGTTGCACTTCCAGAGAGCTATACCCGGATCAAGAGCCGGGTTGCCCCTCTTCTTGCTGATTCGGTTCCGGTGATCATGGGATACATGGGATGTAGCGATCAGGGGTATGTGACCACACTCGGGAGGAGCGGGTCAGACTATACCGGATCAATCATCGGGGCAGGAGTCAATGCGGATGAGATATGGATCTGGACCGATGTTGACGGCGTGATGACGACCGATCCGAGGATGATTCCGGAAGCACGCGTGATCCCCTCAATCTCATTCCTTGAGATGATGGAGCTATCATACTTTGGTGCGAAGGTGCTCCACCCGAAATCTATCGAACCGGCGATGATGAGCGATATAATGGTCCGGGTGAAAAATACCTTCAATGAGTCTGCCGCCGGAACAGCCGTTGTCCAGACGGCGCATCGTGAGAAACGCGTTGTCAAGGCAATCTCAATTATCAGGAAGGTGGCGCTCCTTACCATTGGTGGTGCTCAGATGGCAGGGCGCCCTGGTGTTGCCAAAGCGATCTTCTCAGCGCTTGCAGAGCGCGAGGTGAATGTGATGCTCATCTCCCAGGGTTCGTCTGAGGCGAATATCACCCTTGTGATCGATGAGGATCATCTGATGAATGCGATTGAAGGACTCACTGAGATCCAGAAACGGGGATATGTACGTGAGATCACCTTTGACAAGGATATCGTCGTCATCGCTGTCGTCGGTGCAGGGATGGCGGGCACACCTGGCACGAGCGGGAGGATCTTCTCTGCCCTTGGTAAAGCCGGGGTCAATGTGATGATGATCACCCAGGGTTCGTCTGAAGTGAATGTATCGTTTGTAGTCAAGGAGGGGGAGGGCCAGCGTGCCGTACAGGTGCTCCATGACGAATACCGCTTATCGGAGGCGTGCAATGAGTAATGCAACATACCGTGACGCAGGGGTCGATATCGATCTCGAAGCAGAATCAGTAAAGGCGTTGATCGGGGCGCTCACGTTCCGGAGGAAGGGGGAGTTCGGTATGGCCGGGGATCTCGGCCATTTCGCAGGCCTCATAGATTTTGGCCCCTATCTCCTTGCCCTCGCAACCGATGGGGTCGGCACCAAGATGCTGGTTGCCGACGCCCTCTCCGACTGGTCGACGGTCGGGATTGACTGTATCGCGATGAATGTGAACGATCTCTATGTAATGAACCTCGAACCCGTGGCATTTGTCGATTATATCGCAACCGATTCCCTTGATCCTTCGAAGATGAAAGAGATCGGTTCGGGCCTGAATGAGGGTGCCCGGCAGGCCAATATGAATATTGTCGGGGGCGAGACTGCAACCCTCAAAGGTCTTGTAAATGGCCTTGACCTTGCAGGTACCTGCCTTGGCGTCCAGAAAAGGGAGAAGGTGATCACCGGATCAGCGGTTGCTCCCGGTGATCTGATCATCGGTCTGCCGTCAAGCGGCGTCCATTCGAATGGTTTCTCACTTGCACGGAAGATCGCACTTGAGAATGGCGGCTATAATGCTGTCCTCTCTGATGGCAGGACTGTCGGTGAAGCATTCCTCACACCGACCCGGATCTATGCAGAAGTGCTCTCCATCTGTTCTGCCTGCGAGGTGCATGGAATGTGCCATGTGACAGGTGGCGGTCTCCTGAACTTCCTCAGGGTCGGACCATATGGGTTTGTCATCGAGGAGCCGATGCCGGTTCCTGAAATCTTCTCCTGGCTTGCAGAGAAGGGCAATGTTACTCAGGAAGAACTATACCGGACTTTCAATATGGGGATGGGCTATGCTGTAATTGTCCCTGAAGAGAGCGTTGAAACAATCCTGGAGATGGTTCCCGGTTCCGCCGTCGTCGGGATGGTTGTACGGGAACGCGGTATCTGGCTGAAGGGAAATGAGATCAGGTAAGCTCCCTTCACTATCCCTTTTATAGTATCCGCAATGTATCTTCAGCTATGAAGGTACTCTCTCTTGTCCTCGTTCTTCTCCTTATTGCTTCTGCTGCCGGATGTGTTGCATCTGCGCCGGTTGCCGATTCCCCCTCCGTTCCCGCGAGCAGCTATCCGGTTCCCCCTGAATATATCTCCGAGGCGACGATCACCCTGGTCCGGCCTGCCAATCTTGCAAGCCTACCATATACTGATCGGAACTTCACAACCGCCACCACCGCATCGATTGCCTGGTGGCTCTCGCCTGACTTCTATGATAATACGAATCTCTTCCGGAGATATCTCCGGTCAACAGAAGCTGAACAGTCGGCATATCCTGAGGAGCAGCAGATATTCTTTGTGTTTATCACAGAGCATCTTGACCTGGCAATTTCAGAATCCATTTCCGATGAAGAGATCATCCTTTATCGTGGCATCTCCCCCGGCTTTGCAGAGGCCATACTCGCAACCGGGGTGTATGAAGAGGCGGCATTTGCATCTACTTCCTATGATGTCACCATCCCGCTTGTCACCTACGGGAGCAGAGGGGATGACGGGTATAGTAATGTTCTCCTGCTGAGCCGATCTCCGGGAGATCATCTCCTCTATATCAATGAAGGCGAGCGGGAGATCCTCCTGCCACGGAACCTCACCTGGCAGGTTGTGATGGTACAGGAGATTGGGGATCTCACAATCGAATCGGATTTCCCTCTCTTCTCCAATAATGAGATGCGTGAATCGGTCTCTTTTGTCCGGATGATCCAGATGGATGAGGAGCCATGATGAGAGAGAAAGGCTTTGCCTCCCGCCCTCTCCTGGCGACTCCGGGAGTCCCATCATACTCCTTTTTCTCCTCTCCCGTGAGAGTGTCCTGAAGCGAATTTGCAATAATTGGGTTTGATACTATGGAAAAGGAACATATCGCCGAACAGGGGGATCTCTTCTGCGCCATATACCTCGACTACGAGAACCTCGCACTCTCAGCCGGCCAGTCATACCCTGCACTGGACTCCCCACTCTCCCTCGGCCCGATCATCGATTATGCAGCATCACTTGGGGATATCTGCATCCGAAAAGCCTATGCGGACTGGTCGGTGGGTGAGTGTGCGGCAGATGTGAAGAAGCTCGTCAAGTACGGGTTTGAGATGCGGCATCTCCCCCAGACGAGTGCCCGTGGAAAGAACGGGGCTGATATGGATATGGCGCTTGATGTCCTGGAGGATATGATCCTGCTTCCACATATCGGCCTTTTTATTATTGGATCTGGCGATACTGATTTTATCCCCCTGATCAGAAGGCTCCGTGCACGGGGAAAGATGGTCTATGTGATGGGCTTTGATAATTCTGTCGGGAACGTCATCAAGTTCACAATCCGCACCCTTCTCACAATTCACATTTAATTATATTTTCATTTAACAATGTACCAACCAGTACAACTATTATTCAATTTAAAGATTAATTATAAATCTATCCTCATTCCATATTCTTCAT
>NZ_VOTZ01000013.1 GCF_024372745.1 Methanocalculus taiwanensis | reverse complement strand
GCCGGGTAAGAGGGTATATCTCAACTGTGAAGAAGAATGAGGGGTCAGTACTTGCCGCCATCAAAGGAGCATTCAGGAGAGAACCCTTCATGCCCACTGTGGCTTACAGGTATAGCTGACCAGTTACAACAAAAGACCCTAAAATTCCCCCCTCACGAAGAATGATATGATCCCTCCACCCATACACATTAGAGCCGGAGAACAAATTGTGCTATCCCCAGATGAACAGAGACGCTACTCCCGCCAGATCATGCTCTTTAGCGAAGAAGGGCAGGAACGGCTGAAGAAATCAACCATCTTCATCGCAGGAGCCGGAGGGCTTGGCTCTCCGGTTGCACTCTATCTTGCAGCTGCTGGTGTGGGACAGATTATCATTGCAGATAATGATCTCGTTGAGCTTTCGAACTTAAACCGCCAGATCATCCATTTCACCCGCGACATTGGCGAGAGGAAGAGCGAATCAGCCAGGCAGAAGATAGAGGCAATCAATCCTGAAGTCATTATCAAGGTGCACCATATCACCATCGATTCAGAGAATATTCTGGACCTAATCGATACTGCAGACGGGATTGTTGATGCAATGGACAACTTCGAGACACGGTACCTCCTGAACAAAGCGGCATGTGAGAAGCAAATTCCGCTCTTCCATGGAGGAATCCATGGCTTCTCAGGCCAGGCAACGACGATCATCCCCGGCAGAACCGCCTGCCTCAGGTGCATCTTTCCACATGCACCCCCTGAAGAGACATTTCCTGTGCTTGGGACAACTGCCGGGTTCATCGGAGTCGTTCAGGCAAACGAGGTCATAAAATACCTGACGGGCACAGGTATGCTCCTTGAAAATCGCCTCCTCCTCTGGGATGGCGAGAGGGCTGAAGTGGATATAATCGCATATGAAAAGAATCCCAACTGTCAGGTTTGCGGGAATACAGACGATAATAATGTGGTGAACTAAGATGCCATCTCAACAGGACGAGCATATTATTGAGGCGAACGGCCGGGCACGGATCGTGATCAGAAACGGTAACGTGATGGAGGTGGGTGATCCGCTCATCCGTGACTGCCCCCTTGCAAAGCGGTTTGCATACCCGATCCCTGAGATGACAGGGGAGCATATTGTCGCAAATATCACCCACCGGATACAGGCATTCGGGATGTGCACACCTGCACGCAAGGTGTTGGATGACCGTGAGTTTGTCGGATTTGGAGCATCCGAGATCATCAGCTTCGGGATGAGGTCGGGCATGCTGGATGCCGCCGTCCTCGCATGTGATGGAGCCGGAACTGTGATCGCACCAACACCCTCGCTGGTACAGGGGATCGGCGGCAGAATGTCGGGACTTGTCTCTACCACTCCATATCCTTCAGTCATCAGGAGAATTGAGGCAGCAGGCGGTATCGTCATCTACCCGGAAACTGCAGCGATTGACCAGATTGGGGGAGCTTCGCGGGCAGTCGCAGAGGGATTCACCGGGATCGCCGCCACTGTGGCTTTGCCACAGGATGCAGAGGCGATCCGGGGCTTATATCCGAATGTGCTGATCATTGGTGTCCATACAACCGGCCTCACCGTTGATGAGGCGCAGGCACTTGTGGATGCAGCCGACCTGGTTACAGCCTGCGCATCCAGACCAATCCGCGAGATCGCAGGAGCAGCAGCACTCGTCCAGGCAGGTGTTTCGGTGCCGGTCTTTGCGATGACAGAGAAGGGAAAGGAGATCGTAATCGAGAAGATCCGGCAGTCTGATGAGCCGGTCTTAATCAAGCAGGCAAAACTCCCGGCAGGTGGCGGTATACATCCGGAACCCTTGATCTGAGGAGAATCACTCGTTTTTCAGGCACTCGTTTCTGAACCGGACAAGTTCTTCACAGAACTCCCCGAGATAGTCATCCATAGAGAGGCTCCCTTCCTGGAAAGCACAGTCTCCCTCTTCAATCACCTTGTTGATGATATCCCGGGTAGGAAGTATGAGATCGAATCTAATCCCGGCCTGCTCAGCCCCGCGGATCAAAGCCTCCCGGAAGATTCCAAGGCAGTAGGCGATCCGGTACTGGTAGACCCCTTTCGTTTTTGTGAGATACCCGGCGACTCGCTCAGTCTCGATCCGAAGGAAGTCGTCAAGGACTTTCTGGTCTTTGACCTTGCCGAGCATGTACTTATAATGGGCATAGGGGTACATCTCCTCAAGCTCAGACGGGACGATCCCGCAGGTTCCGAAGACGACGATATGGTACTGATCTTCAGAAAAGACCTGCGAGATGACCATTTTAATCAGCTGGTGGCTCGGGCTTGCGCTGTAGGGTTTCCGCATCGCACAGGGGAGGAAGAACCCGATATCCTTTGGCTCGACATCATATTCATCGATGATATACCGGTAGGACTGTTCAAATTCCGGCAGGTAAAAGGGAGGATCGGTGAGGAGGGGCTTGTTGGAGGGGTTTATATTGCTGCCCATAGTTGTCTCACAGATATTGGTTGCAGAAGAGGATGAATGGTGCGGATGGGTTAATGTTAGTTGGACCCTGTTGTCATTCCAGAAGATTTATATTCGCAAACATCCGAACATTAATCATGTCAATCAAATGTGGTGACAAGCCCGGAGAGGGCAGGTATGTCTGCAAGAAATGTGGAAAGTCGATCACCCTTAAAAGCAAGGACGAGGCGATCTACCCCTGCCCGCTCTGCCAGTTCTGCGAATATCGGCAGGGTTGATCCAGGCGCAACGCATCAGAACCAACACCCTTTTTATTTCGATCCAGTCGGGGAGAGCTGGATCCTACCCATATATGGCATATTAATCAACGATATGAATTATACCACTGCTCATAGTCCTTATGATCTGCAAAACAGTGGAGGATATACAGGGTATCTTCATGAATCTCGTAAATAATCCGTGCCTGTCGCGTCACCTTCTCAACATGAGAAGGGATACCGTATCTCAGATGCTGCCGGGTAGGCATGGATCGTATCTTTTCGAAATGCGAGAGGAAGAGATGCTGAGGATCGTCTGGTGGCCTTTCAAACTCTTTTCGTGCAGCATCCAGGAAGAGGATCTCCATTCGATCACTTCGTAATGAGCCGTTTCACCTCATCCAGAGAGGTAAGAAGAGTTGTACCGGCCAGAGCCTCGACCATCTCTATGGAGACCCCTCTGTGAACCAGCATCAGCTCTTCCTCTTCAATCATCCTTTCATATGCGAGGATAGCCTGCCGAATAACCTCCGTCTGATTCCCCGCATATTCCTTGTCGATGATCCTCCTGATCGCCTCTTCATATGGTCTTCCAATAGTAATGTTCATAGAGATCCCCCTTGAGCATACAATAAATATACACTCAGCAATATATTAATTGATCATAGCCCCAGGTGAGAGAGAAAAGTCTGGCACACTATCTGACCCGGCGACTCTTCCCAATCCGGATAAGGCACCCATATATTCCAAGGCCGACAAGGGCCGCCCATACCGGCATCAGCAAAACAAACGCACCCAATCCTCCGGAAGCTATCGCCACCATCACCACAGAGAAACCAAGGAGCCGGGCAGACTGCACCCGAGCCCAATCAAGAGGCTCTCTGCTCCGGTCACCCACAGAAAGGATCGGGCTCTTTCTGAGGAGGACAGGGATGAAGAGGAGAGGGGCAGCAAGCACCAGGATGATAAGCTATGATGAGTCCGGACGTATGAGGGGGGGCAGGGTGATCCCAAAGAACGCTGCATATGCAGCAAGGCCGATAACAAGAACTGCGGCGAACCATATCTGACGGAAATCTGGTTCCTTCAGCCGCGAATCAAGGATAAAGGCAGCTAAAGCTGCAGGCCATGCCAGCCAGAAACCCCCGGAAACCAGCCAGCCGGCAAGAAGGAGGAGAGCAGCAGAATCAAGCACCCCGGCAGGCTGCCCTGTCGTCCGGTTCACTATCCTGAGAAGGAGCAGCATGAAGAATGAAATCAGAAGACCGGGCTTTGGAGCAATGAGAAGGAGAGGAATACAGATTAGAACAGGCAGAAACGCAGCATACTCTGAGTCAGGATCAAGCTCCCGGGAGATGGCCCATGCAAGGATTATGGCAATACCAGCGATAAAACCCTGAAGAATGGCGGGAAATAGGGATGCCCCCAGGTACAAAGATGAACCTGCTGCCCCTGTCGAGATAAGGATTGTCATGATGATGATCGCCCGGTTTGTCGGGTACATTGGATCAATGCGGCGTGCGATGGTCGTCAACTGGTGCATGATATCCTCTCTTTTATTTCTGATGAACTCAGAGTGAGCCGCAGGATAAGAAATAGCCTTCCCACGGAAAAAAGGGGTGCAACAGCATTTCAACCACCACAACACCCATTCCCATCACGAAAATATTCTCGATGATAGCTGGTTTTCCCACCAAGAACACTTATAACCATGAATGCCGTACTAAGAGAAAGGGCTCGATCAACAGCCTATAGAAAACAGGAGGAATTCAATGCCCGAATTTGCAAATCCATTCGCAGGAAACAATATCGACCGAAAGATCTCCCATGATGAACTCATCCGCACCGTCCGCTACAGCATGGCAGCCGAGTTTGAGGCAATCCAGCTGTATATGCAGATCGCAGATGCAACCGACAACCCTCTTGCAAAAGAGGTCTTAACCGACATCGCAAATGAGGAGAAGGTACATGCAGGGGAATTATACCGCCTCCTGATGGAGCTCGATCCAGAAGAGGGAGAGTTCTATGCAGAAGGTGTCAAAGAGGTTGAAGAGGAGATTGAGAAGTTAAAAACAAAGAAATAACTACTTTTTCTTTTATTACGCATATTTTTAGAAGAATGCACCCACACACTCTATCTCACCGATCCACCCTCCGCCTCATAGCCACCCTCCTCTTCATCCTGATCTCAACTATAGGGATCACCTCAGCTGATCTGGTCATAAACTGGGAGATCACATCCGGAGAGTACGATGAAACACGTGCTTTTGATATCCAACAGACAGATGATGGCGGATACATCATCGTGGGAGCAACCATTCACCCAGGGGAGGAAGGATATACGGTCCCAAGCCCGTTCTACCAGGCATATATCATCAGGGTGACCAGTAGCGGGGAGAAACTCTTTGAGAAGACGATCGATGACGAGAGAACGAGAGCCATCAGCAGAATCATCAGGACGCAGGATAGCACGTACGCGATGGCCGGTTCTATAAGCGATCCACCGAACCATGACTCGGACGCATACCTCGCACAGATGGATAAAGACGGGACTATCCTCTGGGAGCGGGCTTATGGAGGAGAGCACTATGATAGTGCATTCGATCTTGTGGAGGTGGAGAGTGGCGGATTTGCCATCATCGGAGTGACAACCAGGACCGAAACCCACCCAGATCAGGACATCTACCTCATCCGGACAGATGATGCTGGTGACATCCTCTTTGAGAAGAGCTATGGTGACAAATACACTGATAGTGGTCACTCCATCAGCAAGACCCGTGACGGAGGGTTTATTATTGCCGGAGATGGCGCATTCAGCCTGATCAGAACAGATGAGAGCGGTAGTATCCTCTGGACGAAATCACTCAGAGAATCTTCAGATGTCGGGTCAGGAGTTCTCACAACACCAAACGCGATCATGGAGACCTCAGACGGAGCATTCATTGCTGCTGGCACAACCCTCTCTAATGATGGAGATGGATTCACGCTCCATGCATCCCTTATGAAGATAGACCAAAACGGTGAGATCATCTGGCAAAAAGACTATCCGGGGGATGGAGTGAGTTCATTCAGCTCAGTTGTACAGCTGGAGAGCGGAGATATTTGTGCTGTTGGGGGGACCGGCAAACCCGACCCGTTGGGCAATCCCCTCTTCACAGAAGAAAGCTCCATCTTTTTAGTACGGATCGATGGATCCAAAGATCCCATCATGCAGACCTCCATCAGAAGAGGAGGATATAGTACAGGAAACGCACTCCTTATCTCAGATGACGCATTCATCATTGCAGGGAGTGTATCAACAGAGAAAGGAGGGGATGAGGGCGACGATAAAAGAGGAGAGCGAACCCGGGCTTTTGCGATATCACTCTCAAACGATGGTGATGAAATGCCAGTGAAAGAGCAATCAGCATCCCTCTTCTATGCACCAATTCTTGCAGTCCCATTATTCATCTTCAGCAGATGGAGACGAATAATGAGAAGGGATTCTTAGTTTTTTTTGGCCTGTGCATTCATCCCACAGGAGAGGTGTAATCATAAAAGAGGGAGAGATTGATCTCTCACTCCCGTACCCCGCCAGAAACCGTGATCGTCTTCTCGATAATCGGTATATCAACACCTGCCTCCTCAAGTGCCCGCTCAACCACATACCTGACACCGGAACAGCAGGGCACCTCCATATGGGCGACGGTGATCGTTTTGATCGTATGCAGAGTAAAGATCTCAACCAGAATCTGGATATATCCTTCAATATCAGAATCCAGTTTCGGGCAGAAGTTAACCAGCACACGATTCTTCAGGAGATCAGCATGGAAATTCCCGTACGCAAACGGGACGCAGTCAGAGGAGACGAGGAGGTCGGCATCATCAAAGCAGGGTGCAGCCGGATTGATGAGGCGGAGCTGAACCGGCCACTGCCGGAGTTCAGATGGTGCCGGGGCACCAGCTCCCATCATGTCATCCCGGATGATGGTGTGCGGAGCCGTTCCCGGGCAATCCGGGTGGATGCATGGATCCTCTGCCGGCCCCTTCTCCTTATAGGGTACCGGGATATCATGTTCCTGGAGATAGGCAATCGCCTGTTCATAGAGATCCATCCGGTCATGCCTGTCCAGATGCTCAAGATGCGCCCGGATGACACCTTCGCCTTTGGAGACGATCGTCCGCATCACCTCCCATTCATCATAAGGCTCAGCCTCGCGTTCAATGACCGAGATTGCCCCTTCCGGACAGGTGCCGATACAGGCGCCAAGGCCATCGCAGAAGAGATCGCTGACCAGCCTGGCTTTTCCTTCGATGATCTGAAGTGCTCCTTCCGGGCAATCGGGGATGCATTCGCCGCATCCGGTGCAGAGATCCTCGTCAATCATGATAATCTGTCGTTTCATGGTTTTTCCCTCTTATAAGATGCAATCCTTACAATCCTGCTCGCCGCAGGGAAGGTTATCTATCTTCCATTTGAGTGCCCAGCGCTTAATATCTCTGATCAGGCCAACCAGATCAAGACCGCTTTCGGTCAGGGTGTATTCTGATCTGACCGGGAAGGTTGTTGCATCCACGTTCCGGGTGATGATTCCTTCATCCTCTAGCTCCTTCAGCCGCTCTGACAGGACTTTCGGAGTAATTCCATCCAGAGAAGCCCTGAGCTCAGAGAAACGCCGGGTATACTCATCACCTTTGTATAACTCCAGGATGATCAGGAGCGTCCATTTCTTGGAGATGTACCGCACCGTCTGGTTAACCGTGCACCCTTCGTGCATGGTATAGTATTTGATACTCCCTTCTATTTATACTATAGTATGCAATAGATATTTTGTATCAAAAAGATATTTTTAAGGAGAATGAATATGTTCTGCAACCAGTGTGAAGAGACCGTTAAAGGAACCGGATGTACCGTAAAGGGAGTCTGTGGAAAAGAGGATGAGATAGCAGTCTACCACGATCTCCTTATATACCTCTGCAAAGGGATATCAGTCAGAAACCTCGAGGCAATGAAAAGCGGGAAAGCCGATCCCAAAGTGGGGTTATTCCTCGCTGATGCCCTCTTTGCCACGCTGACCAATGTCAACTTCGATAAGGCAAGGTTCATCGATCTGATCAATCAGGCAATTACGATGCGGGATGCCCTCCCTCCCACAGGAACTGATGAGCCTGATGCCTGCACCTGGAAGCCGGCATCGGAAAATGATCTCATCATGAAGGGGAAGGCAGTCGGACTCCTTGCAACAGAGAACGAAGATGTGCGATCGCTCCAGTCAACCCTCATATATGGGATGAAAGGAATAGCCGCATACTATACACACGCAGAAATCCTTGGGCGGACCGATCCCGCAATCGAGGCGTTCCTCCAGAAAGGGCTTGCATCAACGCTTCAGGATCTCTCTGTTGATGAGATGGTGGGACTCGTCCTTGAGTGCGGAGAGTATGGCGTCAAAGTGCTTGCACTCCTTGACGCAGCAAACACAGGTGCTTATGGAAAGCCGGAGATTAAAAGCGTAAAGACAACCGTCGGATCACGTCCCGGCATCCTGATCACCGGCCACGATCTCAAAGATCTAGAGATGCTCCTTGAACAGTCACAGGATGCCGGTGTGGATATCTACACCCACGGCGAGATGCTCCCCGCCCATGCCTATCCCGCATTCAAAAAGTATACACACCTCTATGCAAACTACGGGGGTTCATGGCCACACCAGAAAGAGGAGTTTGAGAGCTTCAACGGACCCGTCCTTGTCACCACAAACTGCATCGTTCCTCCGAAGGATTCATACAAAGAGAGGATCTTTACGACCGGCCTCACCGGCTATCCCGGTGTTGCGCATATCAGGACAAGAGACGATGGAACGAAGGACTTCTCCTCACTCATTGAGATGGCAAAAAGCTCTAAGCCACCAGAGCTTCTCAGGGAGAACAGCCCGGATCTGATCACCGGATGCGCACATGATGCAGTCCTTGCCATTGCCGGGACTGTGATCGATGCAGTGAAGAATGGCGATATCAAAAAATTCATCGTGATGGCTGGCTGTGATGGCAGGCGCAAAAGCCGGGAGTACTATACACAATTTGCAGAGGCGCTCCCAAAAGATACTGTTATCCTTACCGCAGGTTGTGCCAAGTACCGCTACAACAGCCTCGGACTCGGGACCATCGGGGGCATCCCACGGGTACTTGACGCAGGGCAGTGCAATGACTGCTACTCGCTTGTCGTGATCGCCCAGGCGCTTGCAGAGGCATTCGGAGTTGGGATCAATGATCTTCCGATCGCCTATAACATCTCCTGGTACGAACAGAAGGCGGTACTCGTCCTCCTCGCACTCCTCTCACTCGGGATAAAGGATATCACGCTTGGACCAACACTCCCGGCATTCATCTCACCCGCAGTACTGGATGTACTGGTAAAGAACTTTGATCTGAAATCAAATACGACGGTAGAAGATGATATGGCACGGATGCTCAAGGCATAATTGTTTGAGGCATATCCCCTCACTTTTTCAATAATGAATGCCAGGGATATCAATGGAGGAGAAGTGGCATGAAGGGCGACGGGAGAATGCCTTCTCCCAGAAATTCCACCAGGAGACCAGCCGATGCAGTTTAAGTGTCCGGGAGCAGCAAACCTCAGGAACCCTACGCTCGAAATACGCATCTGCCCGCAGTGCGGAGAGGAGATTGAGATCTTCTCGGATGAGATGAAAGCAGCATGCGAGAGATGCGGATTTGTCATCTTCAATGATATCGTCTCCTGTGTCCGCTGGTGCAGGTATGCAAAAGAATGTGTCGGGGAAGAGATCTATCAGAAGCTCATGTCAGGAGATGAGCGATGAAGAGAGGATTATCAAACCTGTTCGTCCATGCTCCCGCTCCGAAATCCCACAAGATCAAGGGTTGCATAGGTAAGACCAAGCGATTTAACTGCTGACACCACCTCATCCCGGCTCGCAAGTGCCAGCCCAAACTCCTCCGGAGGCACTTCGATTCTGGCAATATCACCATGGATTCTGAAGCGGAACCGGGAGAATCCTAAACCCCTCAGGATCTCTTCTCCCTTCTCGATGATGTGCAGTGTCTCACACGTGATCGGCTCACCATAGGGGATCCGGGTTGCAAGACAGGCATCTGAAGGCTTGTCCCGGAAAGAGTACCCGCATTCACGAGCCATCTCCCGGACATCCTGTTTGCCAATTCCAGCCTCGATAAAGGGGTGGATGATCCCCTCCTCATCACTTACAGCAAGTCCGGGCCGAAATTCCCCGAGATCAGAGGTGTTTGCGCCATCAATTATCAGGGCACCGTCCCCGATCTCCTTCAGGATACGGGATTGCGCACGCTTGCAGAATGCACAGCGATCGAAAGGGTTCAGAGAGAACTCGCTATCATCAAGGATCGCAAACGGCACCACCTCGCAGTCGATTCCAAGCTCTTCTGCGATCCTCAGAGCCTCATCCACAGCCCGCCGTGGCATGAGGGGTGAATCGAGGAGGATATATCGGGCCCTCGCATCCGGGCACCGGGATACGATTGCAGCAAGGAGTGAGCTGTCAACCCCGCCGGAATAGGCAACGATCACGGGGCTTCGATCCCGCAGTATCCTACCGACTCGTTCAAACCGATCATCCATCCCTTCACATCCCTCCCCGTCTCAGAAGTACATGCATATAAGGCATCAGAGGAGAATAAGTATATGGAGAGATCCGGATGATTATCACAATCAAGGCATTTGCACGTTTCAGGGAGATACTCGGATCAGAGACGGCAGAGGAGGTTCCTGAGGGAATAACACTCGCAGGACTGCTAGAACAGATTGCAGACAGAAACCCGAAGATAAAAACTGCACTATATGAAGATGACAGCACCCTGCGCCGATATGTTATCCTGATGCAGAACAAAAAACGGGTGAACAAGGAAGACGTACAGACGATCGTACTATCTGAGGGAGACGAGATCGCGATCTACCCGCCGGTTGCCGGAGGATAAATAATGGTTATTTCAATTACCCAGGAAGATTTTGATGTCAATGCAATGATCCAGTCGAGAAAGGCCCCGGAGGTTGGGGGACTGGTCTCATTTGTGGGCATTGTCAGGGATGATGGTATTACGAAGATTGAGCTGGAAGCATTCGAGGAGGCTGCACTCGAAGAGCTCAATCTGATCAAAGACGAAGCGTTTGAGAAGTATCCACTCATGTCTGTCGATATTATTCACAGGATCGGGATGCTCAATGTTGGGGATAACCTGCTCCTCATCCTGGTCGCCGCCGGGCACAGGAAAGAAGCCTTTGACGGCTGTGAGTATATCCTTGAGAGGATCAAAGAAACAGTCCAGATCTGGAAGAAAGAATTTACCGAAGATGGGGAGCGGTGGGTGCCGGGAGAGCACCATTAACCATCCCTACTCCCCTTCACCAGAGCGTCCCATCCGCCATCTCTGCATACTCGCATTCCTCGCAGATCCGCCCCCGGGCATCCCACTCACGATCAGTATAGGGGCCAAGAGAACCCCTCCCGCAGTAATCACAGGTGCGATAGCGGCGGGGGGAGGGATCACCCACATCCCCTTGTTCAGATCCGAATACCGAGCAGAGCCAATTAAACAGTCCCATCGAAATCGACCACCTTTTTCTCACGAGTAAGCAATACTCACCCCACAGGGGGAACTGCCCACTTCCTGACAATGATCCTACCAGATATTAATCACATCGGCTCGCACCAACGAACACAACCCTCACTACCCATCCAAACAATAAACATTTCATGCACCCGCACCTCCGCCTCCTCATCTACGGCATCCTCACCTGGCTCATTCCCTTCGTCTTATCACTCTTCCTGTATGGGCCGGACGGCACGCTCACCATCGGGGTATTCGCCTTCAAAAGCCTGATGATCATCTCAGGTGCCGCAAGCGGCGCCCTCCTTATATTCCTTTACCTAAGATCCCTCCCTGCCGGCACAAACTGGCTTACTGCCGGGATCATAGTCGGCATCAGCTGGCTTCTGATCAACTGGGCACTCGATCTCATGGTGATGGTAGCCCTCTTCGGAATGGGTGGCTGGGAATGGTTCATCGAGATCGGCTCCCGGTACCTGGTCATCCCGGCAATGGCAATCCTTGCCGGGGCAGCAGCTGAGATTGGTGCAGAGAAGAGATAAGGAGGAGAGGAAAGGAGGAGAGGAATTGAAAGGAGTAACAGCCTGCTAGAACCCAATCCCACAGGAATGACCGTGCTTCCTGAAGTACTGCTGGTGGTACTCCTCGGCAGGCCAGAAATCAGAGGCAGGCAGAATTTCCGTCACAATCGGCCTGGCAAACCTTCCTGATCGGTCCATCCGCTCCAAAGAGGCATGTGCCTTCTCCTCCTGCTCTCTGGAATGGGTGAAGATGGCAGAACGGTACTGGCTCCCGACATCCGGTCCCTGTCGATCCTTTGTCGTCGGATCATGCAAAGACCAGAACCGGATTAAAAGGTGATCGAATGAGACAAGAGAGGGATCATAGGTCACTTCGACCGCCTCTGCATGCCCGGTTCTGCCGGTACAGACCTCCTCGTAGGTTGGATTCGAAACTGTGCCGCCCGTATACCCGACACGGGTCGAGATGACACCGGCAACATTAGCAAAGGCTGCCTCCACCCCCCAGAAGCAGCCGGCGGCAAACGTTGCTTTTTCATATTCGGACATCATTTCAGGCAAACCGTTCAAAACGCTCTTGTGATACTTTGCAGATAGGGCAGGTCTCGGGAGGTTTCTCCCGTGCACAGAGATATCCGCAGACCCGGCAGCGCCATATCGGGAGGGAGAAGCCACCCGCAAGCCCCGCCGATCCCGCCTTCTTCCGCTCACTCCGCGGGGGGCGGCGTTCCGGTATCGGCTTCAGCTCTTCGCGGCCGCTTTTCACTGCTTCTGTAACATAGAGCGAGCAGTAGCAGGCACCAAAATCATCGAGATCGGGATCACGGAAATCACAGGGGCAGATGATATCGAGATCCTCCTCCTTCTTCCCAAAGGAGAGGCGGCAGGGGCAGGCGGGGTAGCCGTACCTTCTGGTATTCACAATCAGCCCCCTGACAAGTGCCCGCACCGCATCACGATCGGGGCTCAGGTGATACCCATGGCTCTCAGCATCTTTTATGAGCTCCTGTTCAAGCGCATCAATCTCCTGGGCTGTCGGATCGTAGGTCATCGGGAAAATACCCTCCTGATCTCTTCTTCCTTATACCCGACAATAGCATCTTTCCCATTGATCACAAGCGTCGGGAATGATCCGGCCGGGTTGAACCGCTCCACCTCACGAATCACCTCCTCAATCTCTTCAGGCGAGAGGAGATCCGCATACACGTACCGGAACTTCACTTTCAGGCTCTGTAGCAGTTCTTTGGTCATCGCACACCAGCGGCAGGTTGAAAGGGCATACAGCACCAGATCGCCCCGGTCTTCTCCCTCAACTACAGTATATTCCATAGATATCCAGACAGTTGCCATAAGGCTTAAGAATATCGGAATAGACATGAGCTTATGAAGAAGAGGCAACGGGATGATGCGATCACCGTACTCTCAGTAATCCTGCTCATCCTTGCAGGGGTTGCAGGGGCGATACTTGTTTTCCATCTCCTCACCCCCCATCACACCAGCACTCCTCACGGACTCGTCGCGATGGCTGTCCGAGAATCGGGGGACTCGGTTCGTTTGACCGGAGATCTGGTCGGCTACTCCTCTGTTCCACGCACCGTATCGGGTTTTTATATCAGGCCATCGAAGACTGACGAAAAAGCAATAGGAGCCATACAGCTATCGATCTCACCGATCATCGGAGATATGGCAATCGACATGGATCTGACCCGGATAAGCGTTATCGAGAAAAATAAAGAGACAGCACTCACCCTGAAGAAGGCATCCCCCCTCAATCCCGGAGACTGGGCAATCATCTCCCGGTATGGCTATCTCCCGTTTGGATCGGCTAATGATGACGATATCCTCCATGCAGGCGAGACATTCGATCTTCTCATCACCCTGCCAGAACCACTCCATCCTGAGGAGAGCTTCAGTCTTGTGATTGCACCAGCAGGAGGCGTCCCTCTCCATATAACAAAGGCAGTGCCTGTGCGGGTGACTGCAGTCACCACTATTTCCAACTGACGGACAATCCAAAGGGTTTATCAGATGTAAATCCGATGCATACTCATAGCGGAGGGATCAGAGTGACCGATACGAACAAGCCCGCATTATCAGAATATGAGATTCTGAAACGCACATTCGATGCAATAGAAGATCCGATCTTCTACATGGCACCGGACAACACCATCCTCCATGCCAATATGGCATCAGCAACACTTCTCAACATACCGCTTGAAGAGATCATCGGAAAGCGGTGTTATCAGCTCGTCCACCATACACCAGCAAATATCCGGGGATGCCCCTTCATTCTGGCAAAGAAGACAAAGAAGCGTGAGAGTTATACCATTAATCTTGGCGAGCACTGGTACCAGGTTTCAGTCGATCCTATCATAGGCGATAATGAGGAGTTCATAGGCGCTGTACACATTCTTAGAAACATCGATTCGATAAAAAAGATTCACGAATTGAGGGCCATTCTTGGAGCAATCATAGAGACAACACCTGACCCAATCATCGGCGAGACACCTGATGGACATGTAATCTCATGGAATAAGGGTGCTGAGGAGACACTCGGATATACTGCTGAGGAGATGATCGGAGAGAGTATCCAGCGTATTATTCCAGAAGAGCTCAGGCAACAGCATCTGGAGACGCTTAAAAAAATCCAGAGAGGGGAACGGGTCGATCAGATCGAAACACGCCGCATCAAAAAAGAGGGGGGAGAGATCGAACTCTCACTTTCACTCTCCCCAATCCTTGATGAACGCGGAATTACAACAGGTATCGCCGTCATTATGCGTGACCTGACCGAGATCAGAAAGGCTGAACGGGCACTCCTTGCCTACATCACTGAAGCTGCACTCCGTTTGAAAAACCCAATCGAAATCATTGCCCATTCGCTTGAAGAGATCACCGATCTTCACATGTCTGGTGATATCGATGATGAGGAACTCAATACAAGCATCATGATCCAGGTGCGCCATGCCGAGAAGGTTATAGAAAATATCAGGGAACTTCAGCAGTCGATAGTGCTGAACCTTGATGAGATCCCGCAATCTTATCGGAAATTCCTGATGGATGAGGAGTAGCGGATGGATGTAATAGAAGCTGAGGAGTCAGGAATATACCTCTATATCTCTGATCCGGCACGGTTGAAACAGACCAATCTGGAGATTGTCACCAGCCTGACAAGGAAAGAATATGCCTGTATCATCGTCACCACAAACATCCCCTCATCACTCCTGACAAAACTCTACACAAAGAACAACATCCCAATGGATCGTATCCATTTCATCGATGCAATTACAAAATACTCGCTTGGCAAAGTGCCAGGCGATCAACCGAACACCACGTTCACCTCAAATCCTGGAAACCTCACTGAGCTGAGTATTGCCATCTCCGAAGCCCTGAAGAGGAGAAACGGAGATACAGCACTTATCTTTGATTCGATCAGCACCCTTTTGATCTATCTGTCCTCACCAAATATCTCAAAATTCATTCATTTTATCACAAACAAGATCCGGCTCCTTGATATCAGGGCAGTCTATTTAAGCGCTGAGAAGGGGCTTGATCCACTTCTCCTCACACAGATCAGTTCAATTGTCGACGAAGTGGTCGAACAGCATGAAAAATGAGAGGGAAAGGGGAGCTCTTAACCAAAGAGCTCCCATGATGCCTCCAGTGCCCGGACTGCAGGCAGTTTCTTACCGGTAAGAAACTCAATGCAGGCTCCTCCCCCGGTGGAGAGATGCGAGTACGATGATTCAAGCCCCATCTTCTCGATCACCGCAGCAGTATGCCCTCCGCCGACAACCGAGAAGTCAACCGTTGATGCGGCGCGTATAAGCTCATAGGTGCCGATAGCAAAATCCGGATCCTCAAAGACACCTGCCGGTCCATTGAAGACTATAGTCCCCTGTGATTTTATCAATTGGACCATGGACTGGATCGAAACGCTTCCGAGATCAAGGATCGGGGCATCCTCTGGTATTCCATCTACCGGATACTCAACCCGCTGTCCATCCTCCCGCACCGCAACAGACACAGGCATCACCACCTGGTCACCATATGATGATAGGATCTGCTTAGCCTTCTCGATCTCGCCAAGGTACCCAAGGCTCTCTATCAGCTGGCGTGATGGATTTCCGATCTCAATTTCAGATGCAGCAAGGAAGATATTGCCGACAACCCCTATTGCCAGGATCTGATCTGCAATACCGTTTGAAAGTACATGCTCTGCAACCGCAATCGAGTCATCCACTTTTGTACCGCCCAGAATAAAGATGATCGGGTGGGGAGCACCCGAGAAGACCTTTGAGAGCATTGAGACCTCACGTTCCATCAGGAGTCCGGCAACTGACTTCATCGCCATCGGGAGTCCTACCATCGACGGTTGAGACCGGTGCGCGGTGCCGAAGGCATCATTGACAAAGAGATCGCCCATCTCCGAAAGCATGCGGACGAGATGCGTCTTCTTTGCATCTTCAGGCTGCATCGTGAGGTTCTCCTCTGCATTAAAGCGGAGATTTTCGAGCATAATCACCTCACCATTCCTGAGTGAAGAGACGGCCTCACGGGCAGATCTCCCAATAATATCATCAATATAGGTAACCGGCCTCTTGATCAGCCTCTCGAGTTTATCAGCATGGGATTTGAGTGTCGTAAAATCCTTCTTGCCCGGACGGCTCTGATGTGTGAGAACAACCACTTTTGCGTCTTCAAGAGCCAGAATCGTCGGGATATGCTCACGGAACCGCTTATCATCAAGAATCGTCTCCGATGAAGGATCCATAGGGGAGTTGAAGTCCACCCTGACAAAAACCGTCTTTCCCTTCGTCTCAACATCCTTCAAGGTACCAAATGCCATAGGAAAACCGCCACTACTCCTGATATATCATAGGTAGAACTGGACAATATTCATTTCTAACCATATCCAAGAGTATCAGTCATGGAACTTTTATTCAGATTCTTTGAAGACCTCAGAATGCTTGGTCCGGGAGACAACCAGATAACAAAAGAGATCATCCAATCCCTTCCCCTTTCATATGATCCGGCAATCCTCGACATAGGATCAGGAAAAGGCCGGCAGACACGAATACTGGCAGAGACCTGCCAAAATAGCCGGATCATCCCAACCGACGTTTATATTCCATACCTGCAATCAATCCGGGATATACCAGGGGCATCCCCAACCTGCGCTGCAATGGAGAGCCTTCCCTTCACAAAGGAGACATTTGACCTCATCTGGTCTGAGGGTGCCATCTACATCATGGGATTCTCACCCGCCATCTCCGCCTGGAAGCCCCTTCTCAAAAGGGATGGATATCTCGCCATATCAGAGATATGCTGGCATAAAGCCAATCCTCCGGATAATCTTAGGAAGTTCTGGGAGGAAGAGGCCCCGGGGATTGCTTCAGAAGAAGATCGAATCAGGGATGCAGAGAAAGCAGGATATACCGTAATCATCTCCAGGCGGCTTCCGATGAAAGCATGGGAAGACTATTACAGGCCGGTTACCACAAGAATCAGGGAGTGGAGAGAGAGGTACAATGACGCGGAAATCAATCTGTTTCTGGAGAGCATGGAGAAGGAGGTTGAGATATTCAGGAAATATAGCTCATACTACGGCTATACATTCTTTATTCTAAAAAAGGGTTGATCAGGCCTCTGTCCGGGCCTTGATCTTTTTTAAGCGGAAGAGTTCTTCACGCTCCATCTCATCAAGACGCATCTTGATGAAATCGCGTGCCTCGGTGAGTTCAGGGATCACTTTAAACTCAAGCGCGTTTACACGCCGTTTGGTGCTCTCGATCTCATCCAGCAGCCGCTTCATCGTCGTCTCGATCTCTGCACTATGGATGATCGACTCGAGGAGATCCTCGAAGGCATCTGCCGCCTCATCGATGACTGAGGAGGTGCCGATTAAACCATAGCCACGCTCGGTGGGGCTCTTTCGTACACTAGAGGATTTGATCTCAGGTACGACAACACCCATGATGTTCTTGCTCTTCAGCTCAATCTGGGGGACATCCCCGACAGAGAAGGCAGCCGCCTTGACACCGATGGCGCCTTCGACTGTATCTGCGATAGCGATCATCTCCTGCGCCCGCTCATACTTCCGGGCGAGTTCGTCACGGGTATCCTTGGCCTGTTCAAGGATCTTGAAGAACTCAAGGATGAGCCCGTCCCGCTTCATCTTCAGGAGCTTGTAGCCGCGCTCAGACAGCTTGATCCGCCGTTTCAGGGCGATCAGTTCTGATCTGGTCGGCTTAACGTCGCGGAGCGCCATGGCAGGTTACTCCTTCCGGTACTTGGGATGGTACTTCCTGATCAGATCACGGTCAATCCTGACGAGCTGCTCTTCGGGCAGTGTTGCCAGAAGTGACCAGCCGACATCGAGGGTCTCTGCAATCGACCGGTCTTCATTGATTCCCTGGCGGACAAACTGGTTCTCGAAGTAATCCGCTACTTCAAGGAAGAGCCGATCACGTTCAGAAAGCGCATCCTTTCCGACGATAGCAACAAGCCCACGGAGATCGTTTCCTTCTGCATAGCCTGCATACAGCTGATCCGAAACTTTCTTGTGATCATCGCGGGTAAGCCCCTCCCCGATACCAAGGTTCATCAGACGCGATAGCGACGGAAGGACGTTGATTGGTGGATAGATACCTTTCCTGTGAAGTTCACGGGAGACCACAATCTGCCCTTCGGTGATGTAGCCGGTCAGGTCAGGAATCGGGTGAGTGATATCGTCACCCGGCATTGTCAGGATCGGAATCTGGGTAACCGAACCCTTGACTCCCTTGATGATACCTGCACGCTCGTAGATGCATGCAAGATCGGTATACATGTAACCAGGATATCCACGACGGCCAGGAACCTCTTCACGGGCTGCACCGATCTGACGGAGCGCCTCGCAGTAGTTAGTCATGTCTGTTAAGATAACAAGCACATGGTACCCAAGCTCATAGGCAAGGTACTCGGCGGTTGTCAGTGCAAGACGGGGCGTGATGATACGCTCGACCGCAGGATCGTCTGCAAGGTTTAAGAAGACGACCGCACGCTCAAGTGCACCGGTCCGCTCGAAGTCCTCCATAAAGTGGTTGGCTTCCTCTTTGGTGATACCCATCGCAGCAAAGACTACCGCAAACGACTCAGTCGATCCCGGAACCTTTGCCTGACGTGCAATCTGCAGCGCGATATCATTGTGCGGAAGACCGGATCCTGAGAAGATCGGGAGTTTCTGACCACGGACAAGGGTGTTTGTCCCGTCGATTGTGGAGATACCGGTCTGGATGAAATCCTTTGGATTGCCACGTGCATACGGATTGATCGCAGCACCGGTGATGTCCAGCCGCTTCTCAGGTACGATCTCCGGACCGCCATCGATCGGCTTTCCGCCTCCTGAGAGAATACGACCGAGCATCTCCTTTCCAACAGGCATCTTGATTGCTTCGCCAAGGAACCTGATCCCTGAATCCCTGCCGATACCAGCCGTCGTTTCAAAGACCTGCACCACAACGAGATCATCGCTTGTATCAAGGACCTGACCACGCTTCACTGTTCCATCGGAGAGCACGATATTGACCAGTTCCTGGTACCCGACCGGCTCGGTCTTCTCGACGAAGACGAGCGGGCCTGCGATCTTTGTAACTGTCTTATATTCCTTCATGCTCCTGCCCTCAGTGTTGTGAACTCAGATTCCATACCTTTCAAAATCTGGTCAAGCATTGGCTTGTAGTCGCGGACGAACTTGATCTGCGGGAGATCGGACTTTGCCTTCACACTAATGATCTGTGCGGGAGCAACACCTGCTGCCTGGGCAGCATATGCCGAATCAGCATAGACCTTGATCGCCTTCATAATATCGAACTGCTTGGTCATGTCACAGTACGTATCGACATCATCATAGGCGTTCTGCTGAAGGAAGATTTCACGAAGCATACGTGCGACTTCGATTGTAATCTGTTCGGATTCAGGCAGTGCATCAGATCCGACGAGCTGAACGATCTCCTGAAGCTCGGACTCCTTCTGAAGAACTTCCATCGCCCATGAACGGAGCTTGTTCCATTCGGGGGAGACATGTTCATTATAGTAGTCCTGGAGCTGGTCAAGGTACAGCGAGTATGAATTCAGCCAGTTGATAGCCGGGAAGTGACGCCGCTGTGAAAGCTTGGCATCAAGCGCCCAGAAGACCTTCACAATACGGAGGGTGTTCTGGGTAACCGGCTCTGAAAAGTCACCACCTGGCGGGGAAACCGCACCGATGACAGAGACCGAACCTTGTGAACCGGATAGCGCATCGACAAGACCTGCACGCTCATAGAACTCGGAGAGCCGTGCTGCAAGGTACGCGGGGTATCCTTCTTCACCAGGCATCTCTTCAAGACGGCTTGAGATCTCACGCATCGCTTCTGCCCAGCGGGAGGTCGAGTCTGCCATCAGGGATACGTCATAGCCCATATCACGGAAGTACTCCGCGATGGTGATCCCGGTATAGACAGATGCTTCACGGGCAGCAACAGGCATGTTCGAGGTATTTGCGATTAAAACCGTCCGCTCCATCAGGGGCTTTCCGGTCTTTGGATCGTCAAGATGCGGGAACTCGGTCAGCACCTCAGTCATTTCGTTGCCGCGCTCGCCACAGCCGATGTAGACGACAATCTCTGCATCAGACCATTTTGCAAGCTGCTGCTGGGTAACCGTCTTTCCTGATCCGAATGGCCCTGGAATAGCTGCCGTTCCACCTTTTGCAATCGGGAAGAGACCGTCAAGAATACGCTGTCCAGTGTTTAATGGAATCTTCGGGTTCTTCTTCTCTTTTACAGGGCGTGGCACACGAACCGGCCACTTCTGCATCATCGGGTACGAGGAACCATCATCAAGGACGATCACCGTCTCGTCGACGGCAAATGACCCGGATTTTATCTCCTTCACAATACCGCCTTTTACATTCGGCGGGATCATGACCCGGTGCATCTTGTTCGTTTCCTGTACCTCACCGATGATCTGGCCGGGTTCAACATGGTCACCAGCTTTTACAACAGGCTTAAAATCCCACTTCTTTGAGCGGTCAAGGCCTGGTGCAGTGACACCACGTTCGATGAAGTTCCCCATCTTCTCGACGAGCACCTCAAGAGGCCGCTGTATACCATCGTAGATACTGGTGAGGAGACCGGGGCCAAGCTCAACTGCGAGTGAGAGTCCCGTGTTTGTGACCGGCTCACCCGGTTTGATGCCGGAGGTGTCTTCATATACCTGGATGATGACATTATCACCATCGATCTTGATCACCTCACCCATCAGCTCCTCATCACCAACCTTGACCACATCATACATGTGTGCGTCAAGGTTTACCGCGGTGACCACTGGTCCCGCGATCCTTTTGAGAATTCCTGATTTCTTCTTTACTTCCACAGATCAACACCCACTGATCGCTTAATCCGCTCTCTCAGGGAGAGGCCGCCCGTCTCACCGCCAATGGAGATAACGGTCGGTTTCACCGAGTTCTCAAGGGCTATCTGAAGCCTTCTTGGAACCTGTTCCATATCAGTGCTCTGGAGGACGAGAATGCCGACATTGGGATCTTCCAATGTCCGGCCAATCACCTCCGTTAATTTCTCCGGAGTCTCTGCTGCGTAGGTCTTCTGAAGCCCTGCGAGCCTGAAACCCAGAATAAACTCTTCTCTTCCGATAACTGCGATCTCCATCATATCACCAGATAGTTTTCGATCCGCTCAGCCGGAAGATTTGCCTGTTTACCACGTGCAAGCGCCCTGAGATTGGTCACTTCATATTTCTTCTTCTCAAGGTAGACGAGGATCGGGTAGATCGAGAAAGGATTCCTCTTCGAGAGCCGATCCATATAGTCCAGCTGTGCTCTGGTCAGGGAGTTCTCCACTTCATGAATGGGTTTCTCTTCACGAAGTCCTTCCAGTGCATCGACGAGTGCCGGGCTCTTTACTTTCTTCCTCAGTGTATCGACAAGCTCATCTATTGTTTCGATCTGAGAGATGCGTTTGAGTTCATCAACTGAGAACGAAGCACCGGGTATCCAGACATCAGATGTCTCTTCAGCAGAGATTGCCTGGCCCCTGAGCCGGAAGATCGTCTTAATGTTCCTGATATCGATATCAAGCTGGATCGACTTAAGGAACTGGTTTCCTCCTTTCAGACCACTTGTGGCTTCATCGATTAGATCGGCATAGAACTGGCGATAGAGCTCATTCTCAAGCCTTCCAAACGATCCCGATTCAACGGCAGCCGAGTACTCTCGTTCAATGACCGAGTAGAGGGGGAGGTTCTTGAGCATCTCAACTGAACGCTCTGCCGACTCTTCTGCAATCATCCGGTCCAGAAACAGAACATCAAGTGAACCCGCTGGAACAACGACCTCCTTGATCTTTCCAGCAGACATCCCCTGTTTTTTACCCCGGATGATGGTGAGGACATTCTGGATATCCCACCTCCGAAGGTACGATTTTGTGAACTGTTTGAGAATGCCGGGGGTGATCGCAAGGATAGCCTGGAACTCCTTTGCCAGGTTCCATGAGAGCGCCTCTTCAACGAGATCGATACCATCAAATGACGATGCAAGCTCATCAATCTCTTTTTTGTACTCCATCTCCTCAATGAGACGGGTGATCTGGGGAAGGCTCATATTCAGCATCCGGAGATATTCCTCTCTCGGAAGCAGCTTGGATTTGCGCACACGCATTCGCGTGCAGACATAGACATAGGGTGCCGGACCTCCAATCACCACAGACATCAGCACATACCTCCTATCCAAAGAGAATATCCGAGCCGTCTTTTAGCCCGGATTCCCAGACTTCATCCAGGAAGGTCTGATAACTGAGATCCACGGTTAATTGTCCGTCTGCACTCTGAACAATGATCCCACCTCTAATCGGGGTGGAGCCACCATATGAGTATCCGCTCAGAGTCTTCAGTTCTGAGAGGGCTGATTCCACTGCCTGCTGATCTCTGCTGTTACAGAAGACGACACCATCTTTGATCTCCTTTGCCACCTTCTTCAGGAGCTCCCGGATGACCTTCTCATGGAAGGCGGCAGGAAGTTCCGATATGGCTTTTTCTGTCGCATTGAAAACCTCTTCAAGAAGCTCTTTCTGCGCATTGAGGGTTTCACGTTTGACAAGGAGTTTTGCGGCCGAGACCTCCTGGGCCTCCATCTGCTGAACCTGACGTTCAACCTCTGCCTCTGCCTCCTGTTTGATCGATGATGCACGCTCCTCTGCTGCCGCTAGGATCCGTCGGGCCTCTTCATTGGCCTCATTACGTATAGCAGTGGCTTCCTTCTGCCCTATCTCCCTGATCTCTTCGACGACAACTTCTAGTCCCATTGTAGACTCCATTTAGAATAGAATCAACAGCGAGACAACAAGTCCGAAGATAACAATCGTTTCCGGAATGACTGTAAGCAGGAGTGCTAAACCAAAGATATCCTTATTTTCTGCGGTTGCACCAACAGCAGCAGAACCAATACCCATCTCGGCAACACCGGCACCAATACCGGTAAGCCCGACAGCAAGCCCTGCACCGAGTGCCTTTAATCCCATTTGCGATTCAGCTACCATTTCAATTGTTAATTCTGCAACTCCAAAATCTACCATTTTAATCCTCCGTTAAATGACGTTTCTTTCCAAATGGATTATATTTCTCTCCACCACCCTTGTAAAATTTGGTGAAGAACTCAACATACTGCAACCTTAATGATTGCAGACCCCCTCCAAGAAGACCAAGTGCCGTATTCAGCAGGTGTCCGATGAGGAGAACTAAGATTCCAACGATTATGAGAACTATTCCAATTGCCGTCAGTTCCTTTAACTGTGGCTCGATCAGCATCTCGATAGCAATGAAGTTAACGACCATTGCAATTGCAACTGATGAGAGGCCCACAGCTGCCAGACGCGTATATGAAAGCGAATGGCTGATGACTGACGGAAGTTCTATCAATTCGAGAGGCGACTCGATTCCGATTCCAATTGCACCTGCCACGATGAGAACCGCACCTATAAGTCCGGCAATATTTAATCCCATAACTATTGGAGGAAGCATTGTCAGATCCGGCATCAATGGTATCGCCGCAATCGACCAGATGAGAAGAAGTGCACCCCACATAAAGGCAATCCAGCTTACCTGGCCCATAACATGAAGCATATTCCGATGCCGTGCATGGTTAACAATTCCCATAATCCTTCCAACGGTCATCTGGATAATACCAAGCCATACCGCAAATACCAGCAGAACTGCAATATCTCCCTGGTGATGTGCATGTGATCCAATCAGAAGATGCCTGCTTATGATCGGGTGCCATAGCTCGATATCCAGGGCACCCGGATGAGCTCCGAATATCTCGGCATAGAAAATACCAAAGATGATGGCTGAGATGCTTGCGTTTCTGAGTACTGCGAGCAGCTGCTGAACAGCCTCACCTTTGAGCACTCTCTGAAGGGCAAGAGCCAGAATAAGCAGAACAGCACCATACCCGATGTCTCCGAGGATAATTCCGAAGAATAACGGGAAGATGAAGGCTATCATCAGTGTTGGGTCAAGCTCATCATACCGGGGTCGTGAATAGATATCCACGATCGACTGCATTGGCTTTGCAAAATTAGGGTTATCATACTCAACAGGCGGCTGATGTTCGTGATGCCCATCTTTCTCCTCGAATTCCATGACGAGGATTTTGTCACCTGTTGCCTGAGCAAGCCCTGATTTAAGATTCTCGACCTCAGATACAGGAACCCACCCATCTGCGATAAAGATGAGCTCGGTTGTTGCAAACCGAAGTGGTGCCTCAGCCTGTTCGACATCGGCTGTAAGCACCTCATCGCAGGCAGCAAGAAAATCACCATGCTTTTCTTTCACACTTGCGATTTTTACATCGATATCCTCAATTTTTGCAGTCAGCTGAGAGATCTCAGACTGATAGGTATCGATTGCCTTTCGGACTGACCCTTGTCCCTGTGGAATCGGGATCGGCTGGAACTCTGCTTCAGCCAGAGCTTTTTCAAGTGCAGCACGGTCTTCATTTTTAAAGAAGATGACCATGGTGCTCTCACCCTTGCCTGATGCAAAGAACTTCTCGTGTGGGACCGGGATCTCGATATCACGGGGTGCTTTTCCCGCAATCACCGATACCGTTTCATACCCCTGGTAGAGTCCCAGTTCTAGGGGTATGCCGGAGAAGGGCGATAACTCAGCTATTTGCTGTTCATTCACCCTTATTTGTGCTTCTGCTGCTGATCGCTGTGCCGTGAGATTGCTGACCTCATCTTCGATAGCCGGGAGGTCACGCTCAATAATCTCTTTGATCGATTGCGCAGAACGCTTTCTGGTGTCAAAATAATCATCGGGAGAAAGTCCAAAGATGCTCTCCATTGACCTGATCTTGATCAGATCTGTCGAGAGTTCTGTTGCACCTTCCATCGGTTGCCCGATCCGAAAGCCCTCATATCCCTCTTTCCCCTGATCGGTATAATCGGTGATATGGAATACGTGGTGACGGTAAAGTTCGGTTACAGCTGACGGCATCTGCTCTTTCGATCCAACGATGAGCAGACGCGTCATCGTCTTAGGCTGTAACATGAACTCTCTCCTTGAACCGCTCAACCAGCAGCGAAACGGCTTCATTCATCCGTTTTCGGCCCTTCTCTTTGAGGATAGATGCCTGATGCTTTCCTTCCTCGATAATTTGGGCGCGTTTCTTCGCTGCGTCACTTCGTGCATCCGCCAGACGCTTCTTAGTGTACTCATCGGCAACAGCTGTTGCCTTGGCAACCTGGTTCTCGGCTTCAAACCTGGCATTTGCGATAATCTGCTCGCGCTCAAGTTTTGCCTTCTCAACCTGCTGACGATATTCTTCTTCGGTCTTTTTGATGCTCTTCAGAACCTCAGTTTTCATCCAACCCTCCTCTCACGGCAACAGAATAATTGGTTTACCGTATCTCTTATAATTGTTGTTCTGTTTCGGGAGGAATGTATGGAAGATATTCCCATTTTACTGCATCTGGAAGGTTCTTAATAAGAATAGACCCGTTTTCACCGGATATTTCAAGTCCTGCCAGTTCTGCGGATGAACAGATGAGATGCTGCTTTGGATGCGTTCCCCGCATAATTTCACATGAAAGAAGGATTTTGCTGCCCGCAGATACAACATACCGAAGCCTGCCGGATCCCGGATGCCCCCGTGGCAATACCAGAAGCGGTTGATTATATTTCCGTACCAGATCAAGAAGATAACATGCCGGAATCAGCTCACCACCTTCCGGTGCTGAGACAGCGATGATATCATCAGGATATATCCCCTGCACATATTCGGAATCAACAGTCTCAATCATGAGAGGGAACTTCCTGCCGGCACGGGCACAAATAAGAAAAGAAGATTGTCCCCTGATGAGGACAAGACGGTCATCGGGAGTGAGGATCATGCCGGTGTGACATCTTCGGACTGGCACGAAGGACACATCGGACGTTTTCCGACGGTTTTAAACTTCTCTCCGCATGTATTACAGATATAACTCTTACCCTGCACTCCCTCTTCAATCTCTATATCTGCCGGACCACCTACGCTGCACATCTCTCAATCACCTGATGTTCATTGAACGCAGTCTCACTTAAAGTTTATCGCATCTGGCTTGTCAGATCAAGGCGAAGATCACAAATGCCACAAATACCATAATGCAGGCATGTTTCACACCGGCAGCTAACGACGACTCACCCATCAGACCAGCGATGAGTCCTGAACAGATCGCCTGGATGATGACCGCGTGGTAGAAGAGGCGGCCGTAGGTTAGAGCAGATATGCCTCCAACGCTTGAGAAAGCCCCGGCGCCGCTCATGGATGCAGCGGATGCATCAGTCATCTCGATGACAGGGAGGAACTGTGTTCCAATCACAAGAACCACAAAGATGAAGACGAAGAATGCAAGGTAGACGACGGCGGTGTAGAGGAACATCTCCCCCTGCCGCTCCCTTTTGAGTGTCTCGCTCATATCAGCATCACTTGCTGCGATGGTGAGCACCTGGCCGATCTCACCGCTCATTGCACTTGCTCTGGTGATCAGCGTCACTGTACGCGAAATTGATGGTGTCGAGAGTCGCTCTTCAAAACGGACAAGAGCATCCTCGACATTTGATCCCCATTCGAGATCGCGCTTGATCTTTTTGATCTCATAACTCAGAAGACCAAGATTGGTTCTGACCAGGATGGAGAGGGCCTTTGCAATGGTTAGACCTACTTCATTGATCCCGGCAAGCCTCTGGAGGAAATCCGGGAGCGATGCCTCGATATCACCAATTCTACGGCTCCATATCAGCTGTGCTATCGCATAAGGGACAAAGAAGATCAGGAATGTGGCGATAATGTAGTCGTCAAGGACAGTAAGGTAAAACTCATAATCGCCATAATCGGGGATCTGGAAATACCAATAAACAAGATAGATGATACCAACCGGAACCGAGAAATAGAAGGTTCGGTGTGGGAGGATCAGGAAGTAATGGAGCGGATCGGAGATGAACTCACGGATATTTGTCCACCGATCATATCTTTTCAATGCAGCGATTAGCCCCTTCTCTGCAGTTTCTTCAGCCTCCTTGATCAGAACATCCGGAAACTCGTGCAGCTCCTGGATAAAGGTGTACCGTTCCACGCTCTCGGGCTGGGATGAGATCATATCGATGAAGACGACAAATATCGCTGTTCCGATTGGAATTAACGCGTAGATGACAATATTCAGCTGCATAAGGGCACCCGGCCCCATCATTCCCATCACCACCATCACAATGATCAAAAACAGGGGGCCAGCCACAAAGAGGGTGACATACCCCTCTGCAACCAGAGAGAGAGTATTTAAGAACTGTTTCTGCTCAAATTTTGCCTCATCCTGGTACAGGCTCACTTTCGCCTTTAAAAAGCCGGAGAGATCGCCGCCGCTCTCAATGATGGAGAGGAGATCCTGAATGAAGTCCTTCATCTTGGCAGATGGAGTTGTCATCTGGAGTTCGCGGAGGGCAGAGACGATATCATGGGCAAAGAGATCACAGTCCCTGACAACCTGCCGAAACTCCAGCGCCACCTCACCATAGACATGCGAGTTCTCTGAGAGCGAGCGGAAGATCTCGATCAGTTCAGCCCCACCCCTCCGCATCGCATACATATACGCAACCGCGTTATGGAGGGTCAGGTTGATCCTGGTTGCACGGGAAGACTTCATCAAGCCGGGGAAAGCCAGGACGATACGATAGGTGATATAGGCGAAGATGATGAAGACAATGGCTGCAATAAACGCCCTGAAGAGGAGGTCTTCAAGCGGAAGTTCAGCCAGAAACGGTATCGAGATCCTGTTCTGCCTGGTGAATTCATATGCAGCCTGGGGGATGACTATCGGCTTGAAGATACCGGCGATAAAGAAGAATAAAAAACCTATTGCAGTTCCAATCCCAATACCGAAGACGAAAGCGTAATAGTAGAGCCGCTCGACGGTGATACCAAGGCGTGCTGATATGATGTCGTTCCGGAGGTGCTGGAAACGCATCGGATCCCGCCTTGAGAGACGCCGAAACCGTTCATACATCGGGATCATGAGAGTACCTGGCTGAGATCATCGATATGCTCAAATATAACATCAGGGGTGATTGCAAATATCGAGAAGATCTCGGATACGGATTTGAAATCCCTGATATCCTGTTCATGGAGTGCGAGGATCACCTGGCGGCGTTTTCCGACCTCAGCCTGGAGTTCTTCCCTGCTCCATCCGCGGTTTGCGGCGATAGCAGAGTATACATGTGATCTGCCTGAGTACCTCATCTCATCTGAGATCGGATCATATTCAAAGACATTATTCACGAGAATGTTCCCGGAATTCGGCTCGATACCGGTAATCTCAACGACCTCCTGGCAACGCCTGACCCGCTCGGAACCACGGAATATCATACTCTGGAACGATATGATATTTAGCGCCTGAAGCATATTACGGGGCACGTTTAAGGGTTCACTCTCAAGACGGTGGATGGTTGCATCCACACCTCCTGCATGCATCGTCGAGTAAGTGGTATGACCTGTATTCATCGCCTGGAAGAGGGTCTGCGCCTCCGGGCCCCTCACTTCTCCGACAATAATATACTCGGGCCTCTGCCGCATACCTGCCTTGAGGAGGTCAAACATACTGATGCTCCGGCTCCCTTCTGCTGTGAGGGATTCACGGGTGACGCTTGCTATCCAGTTCTCCCGGTACAGCATGATCTCACGGGTATCCTCAATAGAGACGACTTTTGCAAGCGGCGGTATGAAAAGGGACATCGCATTCAAAGATGAAGTCTTCCCGGATGCCGTGCCCCCGATAAAAATCAGGCTCTTGTTGTTCTCGATTGCAAGCCAGAAGTAGACAAGCTGGTCAACATTGAATGTCCCCTTCTCCATCAGTTCGATAGGGGTGAATGGCTCGGGGCGGAACTTCCTGATCGTAAAGGATGAACCCCTGCTCGTCACCTCTGTTCCAAGAGTAAGCTGGAGACGGGAGCCATCCGGGAGGGTGGCATCAAGGATCGGGTTTCCGATCGAGATATGTTTGCCTGATCGCTGTGCAAGTGATATTGCCAGCGAGTTTAACTGCTGTTCAGGAAACTGGATATTTGTCCTGATATTCCGATGCTGTCGATGGTAGAGGAAAAGAGGGATTCCATGGCCATCACACGAGATATCCTCTATCTCGAGGTCTTTCATCAATGGATCGATTCGCGACCACCCGAGGAAATTCCGTTTCAGATAGTACCTCAGCTTATACATCGTCTCCGGGGCAAGGTTGAGCCCGTACTGGCTGATGAGCGCTTCTGCCTTTCTGAAGAGAAGCAGCTCCGGTTTCTCCCGGATCTCCGAATCCGTGAGGATGAGAATGTCGCGGAGATCTTCATAGAGCCGTTCAAGGAGTTCATATTCAAAACGGGTCAGTACGGGTTCAAACAGGTGGTACTCTTTCAGCCGGGTCACCCGATTATAGGTGATCAGGACAAGCGAGAATCCTTTTTCAATCCAGTAACTATCAACCTCCTCTTCATTCTCGGCAAGACTGGGGGAGACAAGCGGATCTGCGGTTTCGAAATTATATTCAGGCACTACCAGATCTGCTTCCTTTTTTCGGAAAACGGATAGTAATGACCGGCGTTCGGGAACCTGATCCTTAGGTGGGGCAGCAGAAACGGGATCTTTCGTTTCAAACGGCAATACCGATTGTTCATGGGATGAAACGGCCTCCACAGGATAGGCAGATGTATCCGGCACGCGTTTATCATCTAAATCCGATATTGAGGGGACAGGACGATCAAGCGTGTCATCATCAGGCTTCGTGAGATCAATTCCAAAATCAGCAACAGGCGATTCGCTTTCATCAGCCAGTAATCGCTCCTCGGTGGGCGATATTTCTGCTTCATCCTGCAATGGAGTTTCCAGGCTCTCTTCACGGACAACAGACACAGATTCAGGATCGGCAGTATCGTCTTCACCTCCTCCAAAGGAGGGAGGAATTCCATCTGAAGGCAGCATCTCCTGATCCGACATATCCAATGGCTCTTTATACGAAGACTTATCCCCGTCTTCGCCAGTACCCGCCGCTATATATTCAGCCTCATCTGCCGGCCCCGTCATCGGGGAGTTCCAGAAACCGGGAGACATACGCGCATCTGTATTTGGAACAGCCGAATCCAGCGGTTCTTCTTCAGCGGTACCAGGAAGCGTCTTATGCCACGAATCTGAGACAGGGGCATTATCCCAGGGGTTGGTTACAGCGACGGATCTCTCCGAATCTTTTTTTCTCTTAAAAAATGAAAGAAAGCCCGAAGATTTCTTCTTTTCTTTCTTTTGTGATCCGAAGTGATCACTGTCCGGAGCAAAAAGATCCCGGCCTTCCTGCTGCTTTTCTTCTTTGTCCTCCATAGAAAACCCCAACGAGCAGAATTGATCGAATGAGCGTTATTGGTTACCTCACACGGAGAAGAGATATACCTTATGCACGAGAGGATACGACATAATCTTATTCTTATAATGGAGAGATGATGTATGGCTGATCAGACCAGAGGCAGGATGCCTACAGGGATCAACTCACTTGACCCGGTATTAAACGGAGGGGTCGTACCGGGATCCCTCATCCTGCTGCTCTCCGATATCGGTGCAGGCAGTGCCGAGTTTGCATACACCTCACTCATTACATTAACCAGGATGGGAAAGGATGCAGGTGCAGGAAGAATGATTCCGGAAGATATCCGGTACATCAGCATTACCAGGACAAAAGAAGATGTAACCCAGGAGATAAACCGATCCTTCAAGAGTGATCTGACTGCCGGGATTGCAGACCGTGTCACTTTTCTGGATCTCTCAAGCGGATACTTCGACAGAAGTGTCGTCCCTGCTAACTGGTATGATGGAGAGGGGGGCATCGTCGCCCGGATGCAGCGGAAGAAACCCGAGCATGACAGTATCCTGGCCGATCTCATTGGCGTGCTTGAGGAAGGAAAGCATGAGAGCCTCATTATCATCGACTCTCTCACCGATATCGCGGGACTTCATTTTAGCCCTGATAAATGGAACAGCCTGGTTGCATTCCTCAGGGGTCTTCAGCGGATTGCAAAGACCTGGAACTCGACAATATACCTTCACCTCACAAAAGGGATCCTCGATTCATCGCGTGAACTTGAGATCTGTGACTGTGCAGATGCAGTTGTCCACTTCAAATGGGAGGAGGGATCCGGACAACGGAGGCAGAGGATCATGTATTTCATGAAGTTCCGCGGAGTGATGCCGTACCTTGAGGAGCGCGATCTGGTGAAGTTCGCGGTTCGGATCAGTGCATCAGCCGGGTTTGATGTTGAGAATATTCGGATGGTGATTTAGATGGAGGATGACTTCTCGGCACTTATTGACGACGATAATAAAAAGCCGCCAATGAGGAAGATACCTCCAATTCAGGCAGGTAAGCCACCAGCACGAATGGGAAGCATAATCCAGCAGGCAGAACCTTTAGAGTCTGAATGGGAAAGTCCTGCTGAGGAGGAGTGGGAGCCGCTACGGAATGAGATGACAGAGATGCCCAAACCGCCAGAACATGAGAGAGCAGCTGAAGTGAAGAGATCCAGTACAAGGACCGAGCAGCGGATCAAGCTCGGTATCGAAGGACTTGACGAGATGCTCGGCGGCGGACTTGTGCAAAACTCTGTCACCGGTATCATTGGGACATATGGTACCGGAAAGACGACATTTGCGATCAATTTCATCTTTGAAGGGTTGAAGCAGGGGGAGGTCTGCATTCTGATCAGCCTGGATGAACGGGCAGAGATGCTGATGGAGAGTATCAGGCGGAGGGGCTATGAACTTGATAAGTACCTTGACAAAACCTTCTTTTTAATCAAGCTCGATCCAACAGATTTCACTCTTGCCGTCAACAGCATCAAGAATGATATCCCCACCCTTATACAGGAAACAAACGCATCAAGGGTCGTTATCGATCCGATCTCTCTATTTGAAGGGCTGCTTCCCGATGAGGCAAGCAGGAGGCTTGAGATGTTCAAATTCGTCGAACGAATGAGGGATGAGAATTGCACGCTTGTGATGACAAGTGAGACCGACACCCAGATCCCTTATGCAAGCAAATACGGGCTGGTCGAGTACCTCGTCGACTGCGTCATCCTGCTTCGCTATGTACGTGCGAGCGATCTCTCTGGCACCCACCTTGCCGTTGAGGTGGTCAAGATGCGGAGATCCCAGCACTCCCGGGAGATCAAGCCATATGAGATCCAGCCTGATGATGTGGTCGTCTATTCAGAGGCGAGCGTCTTCTAGAGAGCACCATGGGATCTGATGTGATCCCATGCCTTTTTGAGCGGGCTATCAGCCGCATCCTCCCTGTATATTCCAATATCATCCCGCCCATAGAAAGCGCGATCAGATCCGATCGGACAGACCTTGATACAGACACCGCACGGTGAGATCGCTTTTTTATCCAGAATGGCACTGTATTTGGCACACGCGGTTTTATTGGTCAGACCCTCAGGGTAGCCTTCTTTCCTGACTGCTTTGACGGGGCACCGCTCCACACATTCCATGCACCGTGTGCAGAGATCATCAGTCCGGATGGGATCAGGCTCAATATCAGCAGTTGTGAAGATCGAGCCAAACCGCACCCTTGGTCCGTATTCGGGGGTGAGGAGCATATTATTGAGGCCGAATGTCCCAAGTCCTGCAAGGTATGCAGCATGACGGTGCGAGAAGAAGGCGATCGGGTTTTTTACCAGTGCCTCGACACCGCCATACCCGTCCCGCGGGATGGGAACCGACGGATACCCGGACTGGTTCAGCCGTACTGCAATCCGGTAGGTGTATTGATCGAGGAGCGTGTTCACTGTCCTGTACATCTCCCTATACTGGATCGAGGGGGATGATTCAAGCGAGGGGAGCGGTACTGGAAGGCCTATGACAATGACCGACCGTGTTCCGGGAGCAATCGAGCCGGGACGATACGCTTCTGGGATCCACGTTTCAAAGAGCGGTTCATTCCAGGCATCTACATCAGCTATGCCAAGGAGCGGTATCTCATGGCTGTCACACCATGCACGAAGAGCGGATTTCATAAGTCAGACTGTGATCCCTGCAATCGCAAGCAGGATAAGCATAACGGCACCGGGGATACCTCCAAATGCACATATAAGCACCGTCGCCCAGGTGATCGGAATATCAGGAACGCCGAGGAAGGAGAGGAGATGGAATGTGTTTGTGATCAGAAGGAGGATTAATCCTGCTGCTGCATTTGCAAGCAGCGTCATGCCTTTCTTTATGCAAAAGTAGAGCGTGACAATGAGCGCCGCCACAAAAAGAAGGGGTATGAGTAATTCAAGCATGGGCCGGTATCACCCGACAAGGCGCATCCCATCGATCCGGACCGCTGGAACAATCACCGATCCAACCCGCCTTGGAGTGCGTCCCATTCCGGTCATCTGACCGAACATATCAAAGATATTTCCTGCAATCATTGCTTTTCTGACCGGCTCCTGGACGACCCCGTCTTCCATAATAAAGGCGTTCTGGACCTCAACCGAGAAATCTCCAGTGAGAGGATTAGCTGTATGCGCCCCGATCACATCATTGATCGATATGCAACGGCCTTCACCCGGCTCCTGCATCGTTTCACCACAAAATACCATATTGTGCATCCCGATTGTCACACCACCACCGAGACCGCCACGCTGCGCATTTCCGGTACTTTCTTTCCCAAACCGGTACGCAGTCTTAAGATCGTAAATGAAGGATTTTAAAACACCATCTTCAATGAGGATATTTTCTCTGGTCGGGACACCTTCCGCATCGAACCGGCCGCTTCCCAGCCCGCCAGGGTAGAAGGGATCATCGATCACCGAGAGGTGTTCTGCTCCAATCACCTCGCCAAGCTTCTCTGCCAGAAACGATCTTCCCATGTGTACAGATCTCCCGTTCAATGCAGACGATAGAAGGGAGGCACAGAGTCCGGCAAAGGCCATTGGCGAGAGGAGCAGATCATAGATGCCTGTTTCAATTGGAACGCCATGTTGGGAAGTTTGGGCAAGTTCTGCTGCCCTCCTGCCGATCTCAAATGGATCTATATCAAGGGAGTATGAGCGATCATACTCAAATCCTGTGGACTGCCCTGCGATCGTTTCAAGCGATGCCGATACCGATGAGTGATCTTCTTCATAGCAGATACCGCAGGAATTTGCCAGGATGACTGATCCAAGAGAAAGACCTGCACCCCCGCCGACAACCTCGGCTTCAGGATAAACTGATGCCCCTTCAAGAAGCCTGTTGCAGAATGTGTGTGCAATATCAGGATCTGTTTTGACAGCACTGTCATATGACAGGGAACCGCCCTTCAGGGAGACGGGATCGGGCAGGCCGCCCCAGGGTACCGGTTCTGCAAGATGTGCACTTGAGACTGCCGAGTCAAGGCACACACGCCAGTCTGCGATGGTGCTTGTACCAGACGATCCGATCCTGCCGGAATCGATCACGCGGATGATCAGGGCTGTTCCAAATGATTCACCTGCATATGCTGGAACGGAGCGTTTCATCTCTATTGAGACGCTCTCGCTTGTAAGAAGGGCAACTTCAACCTCATCTGCATATTTCAGTCCGGTCTCGATAATATCGGATATGACCTCTTTATGCATCGCCACTACCTCCGATGATCGCCTCAGAAAGGAGGAGATGTGGGGAGCCGTCAGATACAGGGACACTCTGCCCGCCTTTTCCGCAGTATCCCGGATGCATCCTGAGATCGTCTCCGCAGAGGGTGATGGCATGTAATGTCGAGAGGATCTCGCCGGTGAGCGAGACATCCCTGACCATCTCTGTCAGCTCGCCCCCCTCGATCAGGTAGCCGAATTCAGCATTAAACTGGAAGACGCCACGGCCGGGATCCACCTGGCCGCCGCGTGAGCCTCCAAGGAGGATGCCATCCCTGCATTCTTCGATGATCTCATCGTACCGGGCATCACCGGCCGCGATATAAGTGTTGCTCATCCGCACAATCGGGAGATCACCCGGCATAGCCCGTGCATGCCCGGAATCACCATTGCCGACTGCAGCAAGTGTTTCACGCGAATGAAGAAACCTTTTCATGACGCCCGCTTCGATGATCGCAGTCCTTCTCCCGGCAACACCCTCGGCATCAAGGGGTTCAAACCCGAATGCATGCATGGTGGGATCATCTATAATCGTAACAATATGGCTTCCGATAGTAGAGCCTATCTGATCTTTGAGGACCGAAGCACCATCCTTGACCAGATCTCCCTCGCTTGCATGCCCGACGGCCTCATGGGCAAAGACACCGCCGAGTTCCGGGTCAAGAACTGCCCGCATCCTGCCTCCTTTTACAGCACGGGCATTCAGGAGAGCAACGGCACGCGTACCTGCCTTAATGCCGTCTTCGGTTCTCCCTCTCAGGTTGAGACCATCAATACTGTGGTCACGGATATATCCCATCTGCATTGTGCCGTTCTGTTTTGCAACAGCCATAACAGAAAATCCTGAACGGCAGGTGGTATAGGATGCCTCGTATCCGGTCGAGTCAAGAAAAGTGACCGCTTCAAACCGCTCCGTGTAGGTGCCGCGTGTGTTTGAGACACCCGGCAGCTTTGCCGCATCAGTGATCTGCATAAGCAGCGCCCCCTTCTCTTCGAGCGGGACCTTAGTCGGATCCTCTTTTACCGGGGGCACCGGCAACGGCTTCCGATCCGGCGCATCAGCAAGTACCACATCCTCTGCAGTCACCACCGCTGCTTTCTCAGCCCGCAGAAGGTAGTCCCGGAGTGCTCCTTTATCATCGGGATCGAATGGCGAGACAGCAACAATGCCCCAGCCGCGAGGTCCAAGTGCCCGGATGATGGCTTTTGAGAAGAAAGTGACACCGGCAGATTCGATCTCGCCATTATCGATATCGATGCCGGTATGCTCTCCGCTGACATGGCGGATATCCCAGTACCTGAGTCGGGAATCCACGCTCAGACAACCCCTGGTTCAGTGGTTATCGGCTGATTTGGCGGGATCATTGCATGCTCTGCAAGTTTCTTCAGCTTGGCAAGGAATCCTGCACGGTTTGCCGGAACCAGTGCCTGCTCAAGGATCTCCTCGATATGCGAGACCGGGATGATCTCAATCATCTCCCTGTACCGGTCCTCGACCAGTACATCGCCTGCATTTGATCTCGGGATAAAGACCTTTTTGATCCCGGCTTTTGCAGCCGCCTCGATCTTGTAGGTGACACCACCAACCGGGAGGACATCGCCCCTGACCGAAAGGGAGCCGGTCATTGCCACATCCTGCCGGACAGGAATGCCTTCAATTGCTGAGATGACCGCGGTTGCAACCGAGACTGATGCGGAATCCCCTTCAACACCCTGGTAGGTGCCAATGAACTGGACATGAATATCGATGTTTCTGATATCCTTGCCAGTGAACTTCTTCAGGATTGCCGAGACATTCTTGATCGACTCCTGCGCAATCTCCTTTAAAAGACCGGTTGCGATCACAGTCCCGGAAGCACCCTGTGCAGGGGTGACTTCGGCAACGATCGGGAGTACCGAACCCGAATCGCTCCCCATCACCGCAAGGCCGTTTACTTTTCCAACAGCAGTTCCTGAGATAATTGTTAGATCGTAATCCCGGCTGCGTCGGATATATTCGTCTGAGATCTGATCTTCAACAGAGCGGGCAGTCTCTTTTGCAGCGAGAACATGGGGGAGGCTTGTCACTTCTGATCCCTCGCCGCGGGCAATGTCTCCTGCAACCCGGACAAGGCCGCCGAGATCACGGAGTTTCAGGGTGAGGTGACCTTTCCTGTTCGAACGCCTCCGGGCCTCGCGGATCACCTCGGTAATGGCACTTCTGTCAAATGGAGGGATTTTACCGTCATTTTTGACTTCCTGTGCGATGAAACGGATGAACTTCTCGCGATTTGCAGGGCTGTCATCGATCGTATCCTGCATGAATACCTCGTATCCATATCCCCGTATACGGGAGCGGAGAGCCGGGTGCATCCCCTGCATTGCATCAAGATTACCTGCTGCAATCATCACGAAGCGGCAGGGAACCGGCTCGGTCCTGACCATTGCACCGCTTGAACGTTCACTCTGGCCGGTGATCGGGAACTCACCCTCCTGGAGTGCGGTGAGGAGGTTTTGCTGGGAATGGGGTGTGAGAGTGTTGATCTCATCGATGAAGAGTACGCCTTTGTGCGAGCGGTGGATTGCACCTGCCTCCACACGATCGTGCGAAGGTGTCTCAAGCCCACCTGACTGGAAGGGATCATGCCGGACATCGCCAAGGAGTGCACCTGCATGAGACCCGGTTCCGTCGATGAAGGGGGCTTTTGAATCTGGCGACGTCGATACGAGAAGTTTTGGAACCATCACATCATCCCGAGGCATCATCGTCCTGAATGCGAGGAAGATGAAGGCAACAGCGATGATACCCATCAGGAGCATCCCGGAGATGAGGGCATACCCGATGATACCGAAGACGAGCATCAGCATCAGCATATTCCGCATCTGTGCCCGTTTCCGTGACTCCATCTTATGAGCAGCAACGATCTCCTTGCCCC
The DNA here is from genome assembly GCF_024372745.1 of Methanocalculus taiwanensis. Taxonomy (GTDB): domain Archaea; phylum Halobacteriota; class Methanomicrobia; order Methanomicrobiales; family Methanocorpusculaceae; genus Methanocalculus; species Methanocalculus taiwanensis. The sequence goes on along the minus strand of NZ_VOTZ01000013.1, from coordinate 25,644 downwards.
TTCCGGCGGGAACGGTCCGCACGAGAGGGTTATTATTGTCATCGGAGTTTGGATAGACGAGGATGTCCTGCATCTCTTCTTTTGGAAGGAGTTCGGTCATTGCCTTGGCAAGCATCGATTTGCCGGTTCCGGGGGTTCCGATCATCATCACATGCCGTCGCTGGATTGCAGCTTTCCTGATCACCTCGACAGCATGTTCCTGTCCGATCACCTGGTCGATGAGCCCGGGCGGCACCTCAACGTCAGCGGTTGTGGCAATATCGATATCGCCGAAGAGGAGTTCTTCATTGAATTCTTCTTCGGCAAGGCCCACAGTCTCTGTCTCTGTCCCCATTCTGAGATATACCTCACACATATGTTGAATGCTTATATATCGGAGACCGATAGTTTAAGTAGTTTCAGTACCGGGAGAATCTAACAATGAAGGTCATATACACAGATAAAAGCCAGATTATCGCTTCAAAAGTAGCAGAAAACCTGGGCGCACCCCTGGGAGAGGTAAAAAAATCCCGGTTTCCTGATAATGAGATATATATCCGGGCAGACGGGCTTGATGACAGAACAGTGATCGTATCATCCCTCCCCGATGCAGAGTCTATTGTTGAACTTCTCCTCTTAATCGATGCCTGTGAAGGATCCGAAGTGAGCCTCGTCATACCGTACATGGCATATGCACGGCAGGATAAGCGGTTCAATACCGGGGAGCCGATAAGCATCCGTGCGATTGCTCAGGCACTCAGCAGGGGCGTTGCACGGATTATCACCGTGAATATCCATGAACCGGATGTGCTAAAGTACTTCGGCGTGCCTGCAGTTAATATCTCGATCGCACCGGCAGTCGGAGAGTACCTTGCGAAAACCGCCATTGAAAACCCCCTCATTCTCGCACCCGATGATGGAGCATGGCCATTTGCACAAGGCGTTGCCGCTGATTGCGGGTGGGACTGCAACCATCTCGATAAGACCCGGCATTCGGGTGTGGAAGTATCAATCAGGCAGAAGGATGTCGGAGTTGCCGGGAGGAATGTCGTCATCGTCGACGATATCATCTCAACAGGAGGAACGCTTACCACCGCTGCAGAGATGCTCGCAGCAGAAGGAGCCCGTTCTATCTCTGCCGCCTGCGTCCATGGCGTCTTCTCGGGAGGAGGGTACGCACGCCTGATTGCAGCAGGATTCTCCCAAATCGCATCAAGCGATACGATCGAGAGGGGCTGTTCTGTCATATCTGCTGCACCGGCGATTGCCGAGGCACTCAGGAGATGATAACAATCGATGGCGGTACGCTCGAGGGCGGAGGCCAGATCGTCCGGACAGCAGTAGCCCTCTCTTCTGTTTCGGGAGAGCCGGTTACGATTAGGAATATCCGGAAGAACAGATCTATTCCCGGTCTTGCCGCCCAGCATGTCGCTGCGGTAAAGGCGGCAGCCGCGATTTCGAATGCCTCAACCACGGGTGTTTCCATTGGAACAGGTGAGATTACCTTTCTTCCCGGCGAACCGGAGAGGAAGGATATCTGTATCGATATTGGAACTGCGGGGAGTATTCCGCTAGTCTTATCAGCCTGGCTTCCCCTTGCAATCCGAATAGGAGGCAGTATCACTATTACCGGCGGAACCGAGGTGCGTGATGCCCCGACGATCGATTACTGTGAGTGTGTCTTCCTGGAGTATCTGAGAACACATGGGGGCAGAATCTCCCTTGAGATACTGGTAAGAGGATACTATCCGGAAGGAGGAGGCAGAGTCAGGGTTGTAGTTGAACCATCCCGGATCGCCCCGCTCGGCACTTTTATTCCAGCCGGTTCCGGGATTGTATCTGCCTCCTCTGGACTACCCGATCACGTGGCTACCCGGCAGGCGGATGCAGCAGCGTCTGTTGCGGGGGATCTGCCAATCCATATCGTTCGGCAAAAGGGATCTTCGATCGGATCATCCTGTACGGTCTTTTCAGGAGGGCATGGGGGATCCGCCCTCGGGAAACAGGGGCTTCCTGCAGAGGCTGTGGGGCGAATGGCAGCAGAATCTTTCCTTCAGGGGCGATCCTTTGATCTCGACCCACATGCCTGCGATCAGCTCCTCCCCTACCTTGCACTTTATGGAGGATCAATTGGCACAACAAAGCTCACATCTCACGCGATGACCATGATCTCACTGCTTGGGCATTTCGGGTACCCGATCTCCATAGCAAGTCAGGGTGACTGTGTGGAGGTGTCGGCATGAAGATCGTCTGTGATGCGTCCTTCTTCTTTGGAGAATATCCTTTGGATGGCGATCTCTTCACCACCCCGCTGGTAATTGCGGAACTCTGCGATCTCAGATCCAAATGCCGACTCGATGCACTGAAGGCAGGTGGGCTGACAGTAATAGAGCCGCCGCCAGAATCCTTCGGGAATGTTCGGAAAGCAGCGGAATCAACCGGGGATATCGGCGTCCTCTCTGAAACAGATGTCAGTATACTGGCACTTGCCTCTACGATCAGGGGTGAGGTGGCAACAGATGATTTTGCTGTTCAGAATGTTGCCGCTGCCCTTGGGATCAGGGTGAGACCCATACTCCAGCGGCGGGCGAAACGGCGTATCTGGAAGATGGTATGCACCGGCTGCGGCCGGGATGTTGAGGAGGGAGCAGACTGCCCGGTATGCGGCGCTCCGTTGAAACGAAGGCATAAATAGATGAATATCACCTTTACAGATATGTCATCCCTTGAGGATCTGAAAGAGCGGGCACGCCTGCTCCTCGAAGAGGGGCATAGTCCAGGCCAGATTGCAGACGAGCTCTCCCTCTCGATAGAGACGGTTACCTGGCTTCTGACCCAGCCGAAGGGAGATGAGGCCCCACGAGATGTGCACATAGACTGGACAAGGGTAAGTTGTGATGCACAGCTTATCGAGGCAGTTGCAGCGATGATGATCGATGCATACATCCCACCCTCAGATCGGACCGAGCCCCTCGATGCCGATGTGATCGTCGGGATTGCAATCTCGGGCATCCCGCTCGCCACCCTGATCGGTGCACGCGAGGGGTGCAGCCTTGCAATCTACCATCCTGCAAAGCATGCCACCTCCGATACGCCCATCGGATCCATCTCAGGGAACTTTGCCAATGTGAAAAATAAGCGCTGCATTATCGTCGATGATGTGATCACCTCAGGCAGGACCATCCAGGAAGTTGTTGCATATCTCAGGAGGCACGGGGGGGTGCCGGTGGCGGTCTGGGTCCTCTTTGATAAGCGCGGTATCACCGAGGTTGAGGGAGTCCCGGTACACTCACTCTTCAGAATCTCCAGAATAGATTAAGCAGGGTCACGACATAGGCTACATTTATATAGAAGTTCAATTCAATTTTTATCAATACAGGAGGATTACAGAGTGGCAAATCAAAATCAGTTAACCGGGCAACCAATTATTATCCTGCGGGATAACGTTGAACAGACCCGCGGTCATGAGGCACAGCGATCAAATATCCTCGCGGCAAAAGCGATCTCCGAAGCGGTAAGGACGACGCTTGGACCCCGCGGTATGGATAAGATGCTCGTTGCCGGAGGCGATATCACCATCACAAACGATGGTGCGACCATTTTAAGCGAACTCTCGGTTCAGCACCCCGGCGCCAAGATGGTAGTCGAGGTTGCAACCGCACAGGACGATGAGTGCGGAGACGGAACCACCACCGCTGCCATCATGGTCGGTTCATTCATGGAGCAGGCCGAACGGATGCTCAAGATGGGGATCCATCCGACAAACATCTCAAAGGGCTATTCGCTGGGTATGAGAAAAGCACTTGAGATCCTCTCGGAACTTGCAGTCAATGTCACCCCAGATGATAAGGAGAGCCTGAAGAAGATCGCAAAGACCGCTATGATCGGGAAGACGATCGAGGCAGTCATGGAGAAGGCTGCTGATATCGTCGTTGATGCGGTTGCAACTGTCGCCGACTCTTCATCCGGCAGAATCGTCATCGATGAAGACGATATTCTTGTCAAGACCCAGAAGGGCGATGCAATGGATGACATCGAGCTTGTCCGGGGAGTTATCATCGGCAAGGGCCGTGTAGACGAACAGATGCCTAAGCTTGTGAAGGGCGCACAAGTTGCCATGATCGGCACACCCCTTGAGATTACAAAGACCCAGACCAAGGCAAAGATCAAGATCTCCTCATCCGAACAGGTTGCAGCATTTGGCGATGCCGAGAGAGCCTCGTTGAAGAAGCTTGCAGATCAGATCATCGCTTCAGGTGCAAATGTTCTCCTCTGCCAGAAAGGCATTGCCGATTCCGTGCAGTACTACCTGGCAAAGGCAGGGATCTATACACTTGAAGATGTGCCAGAGAAGGAGATGAAGTACGCAGCAAAGGCACTCTGCGGAGAGATCGTCAACAAACCCGAGGATCTGACCCCTGCAACCCTCGGCACAGCCGAACAGGTGGAGCAGATCTACGGAGAGGAGCTGACGAAGATCTCAGGATGCGAGAACGCAAAGGCAGTCACAATCCTGATCCGAGGTTCTACCCAGTATCTCATCGATGAGCTTGAGCGTGCGATCAATGACGCAAAGCGGGTTATCCAGGATGCAATGGAAGATGGGAAATACACCATCGGCGGCGCAGCGGTTGAGACAGAGATGATCGTCCGGATCCGCGACTATGCAGCTACCATCGGTGGCCGTGAACAGATCGCTGTCGAAGCGTTTGCAAATGCATTTGAGATCATCCCGATTACACTCGCAGAGAACTCGGGATTCAACCCAATCGACAAGCTGGTTGAACTGAAGAAGGCACACACTGACGGCAAAAAGAATACTGGCCTCAATGTCTATACCGGTAAGATCGTCGACATGAGTGAAGAGGGTGTTTTTGAGCCGATGCGTGTGAAGCGCCAGGCAATCCAGAGTGCATCCGAGATCGCATCCCTCCTGATCCGGGTTGACGATATGATGGTCACCCAGTCCCACGCACCCGGGCAGTAAAACCAATCCCCTTCTTTTCCCTACAGGATACTTAAATCCCTTTTTTAGAGATTTGATGAGAATAATTCCCGGATTTCATGGAGATCAGAGACGATCCTCTCAACACCGGGCTTCCCAAAGAATCTATCCGTATCACCCGGCGCTACCCTTGCAATAAACCGGACACCCGTATCTGTTGCCGCCTGCCAGTCCTGTGGAGCGTCGCCGATGAAGAGAGTTTCCTCCGGTGAAACACCGGTTGCGGTGAGAATCTCCCGAATACAATCTGCTTTTGAACGTGGGGAGCCATAGATACGGATAAAATAATCTGAAAGCCCCCGGCGATCTGCAATCTCATGCATCTCCCCCTCAGGGGTTGCTGAGACGACAAAGAGGGGAATATTGCCCTTTAATTCGTTTAGAAGCTCAAAGGCTCCCGGAACAAGCGGTATTGTGAACATTTTTTCCCGGATGATTCCCGCATACCGGTCCCCAAGCCACTCTTCCTGTTCAGGAGTGAGCTCCTCATGGAGCATCTCTTTATAGATGTGGCAAAACTTCACGAAACGGCTCATCCCCCCGTTATCAAGATGGTACTGCACGATCGCATCCTGATGTTCTGGTACAAACGAGAATGTCTCCCTGAATGCTTCTGCCTTCATGGAGATGGATTCGGCGATCACCCCATCAAAATCAAAGATGATCAGGCGAAGCGGTGGATGTTGCATAGAGGGATATCTGTATTGGGAGCAGATAGCAGTGACTATAGGAGTCCGGGGGTGGTGAGGAGTGGGAGAGGTTGTTTTCAGGGATGTGCCAGAGTTAAGAAATCCACTCTGTCAAAATCACGATCGTTTGTGGCGAAATAGTCAATCTGGTGTTTCTGTACTGAAGCAGCATGGAGGGCATCTGAGAAGAGCAATCCATAATTCTGTGAAATTGCAAGTGTATCGCTCAGAATATCGGAAGTATCGAGGATAATAAGGTTGTACTCCTGTATGATATCATGTGTGATAGAATATGGAGCATGCATATCCTTTAAAATTCCTGGATTTTGTTTGATGTAGATAATCGCATCGCGTGGAGAAAGCTGCTTTTCTGTATACATCTGGGTGAGCATTGCCTTGTGAAAAAATTCATCAATGACGGTAGAATTGATATATCCGATGATCTCTTCGGCTTGAATCCTTTCAAGAAGTCGTTCAGAAGAGTCTGAGAAACGGGTAGTGCTGAACGCATAGAGAAGAATATTGGTATCGAGAAAAACTGACCCCTCGGCAATATCATCGGTATGCATCAGTACAACTCTTCAAGGTCTTTTTCGGCCAGATCGAGAATAAATCTTTCAGGGGCAGTTAGTTTAATTGTTTTTTTGGATCGTTTTTTTAACCTGACAATCACTTTCTCTCCCCCATTCTCCAAAGGTTGATCCAGCTGGATTGTTGTAGTATTAACGAGTCTTCCATCCACTTCTACCGGCATAAGACCACTTAGTGATACACTACGAAAGCGGAGCATATAATAGTGACTCTTATCTTGATTGCTTCTGCTCGGAATCCTTGTATCTGCTGAATGCATGAGGGATAGGCTCTTATTTTAATACCACCCCGTCATCAGGTTTTGATTATCTGCGAAGATCGAGGCGAAGCAATATCTGCAAGTGATTACGAGGTAGTCTACGCATAGGAGGACCCTTCAGAAGCCTTAATACCGCACAAATGAAATTCTATATCCCGATCTATGCCGAGGTAGTCTAGTCCGGGAAGGCGGTGGCCTCGAAAGCCACTGGTGTTTTGCACCTCGGGAGTTCAAATCTCCCCCTCGGCGTCTCAAACCTTTTCTGCTCCTGAACCATTCCTGGGAACGATTCTCCTATACCCAATATAATTGGCATCTATTGCTCAGGCAGGATTGCTCTTATATGCGTTGATACCGCTTCCCCAGGAGAGGCTTGATCTGGTATGCAAGAGAATACCCGGACTCAAACCCGATGCTCTTAAGTACCTGGGAGCAGAAATATCATGATTACGCATGACTATCCTGACACCGATACAGGCAGATGCATTGAATGAGCTTGGAAATATCGGATCATCACACGCCGCAAATGCACTCTCTGCCCTTCTGATGCACCAGATCGAACTGACTGTACCGGCTGTTGAGATCATCGATCTTGCAGATATTCATGGGTGTGTCACCGACGATCTCTTTGTTACCATCCTCTTTGAGATGCAGGGGGAGATCGATCATGCCGGGTATATCATGTTCCTGCTTCCGCTGGATTCAGCCATCCGTATGACCAATGTGCTCCTCGGGACAACTGAAGAGGAGCGGGAATTAACCGAGATGGATGAGAGCACTCTCCAGGAGATAGGAAACATCATGGCATCGGCATTCCTGAATGCAAGCGCTGAGCTGCTCAGTGTCGTGATGATCCCCTCCCCACCCAGCCTCGTCATTGATATGGGGCATTCGGCGATCGAGGAGATCCTGGCAGAACTGGCCGTCGAGGTGAATGAGGTGATCATCTTCCACACAACGCTCACCTGCGATCAGTATTCGATCAATGGCAACCTTATGATGATGCCCGCCATTGATACGCTGTCACAGATACTGACGATTATGGATCAGATGCTTAACGATACTGCCTGAGAAGATTAAAGAGGATTGTTCCTTTCGGAAGAGAGAAAATAGAAGAAATGGTTTTCTTCAGGCCGGATTCGCAATCCGGTATGCTCCCTCAGGCACAGAAATCTCAAACCGTGCACCCTTTCCTTCTTCGCCTGTTTCGGTGATGGCAATTCCCGTGATCGCAAGAATTTCACGCACCAGAAAGAGCCCCATACCAGTGTTTTTCCCAAAACCACGTTTGAATATCTCCTCTTTATCATCTTCCGGAATACCTGAGCCGTCATCCTCCCACGCAATAAGAAGGCCTGATGATGAAGGCTGGCAGGCGAGATCTATCCGTGTTGCCCCCATAGCATGCCTGAGAGCGTTATCGTAGAGGTTGTAAAAGACCTTTTCCAGCATCGGATCGCAATAGATCGATACGCCTTTGCATGCAGAATATATTGGAAGACGCTCCTCTGTATCAAGGGTTTCGATCAGGGTATCAATAGAAAACCATCCGGCATCCTCTATCCCAAGCTGTTCATACTGGCGGTTGAACAGCAGGATGTTCTGGATTACCATTGCTGCTGCCCTGACATGCCTAAGATATTCTGCCTGTGTCGCATCGGAAGTGAGGTCCTCGGCAAACCCAAGGAAACCGTCGATGACCATAATCTTGTTGAGGATATCATGACGGGTAACGCTTGAAAGAAGGTTTAACTTGGCGTTTAGATTTTCCAGTGCTTCTTCAGCCTTTTTCCGTTCCTGTACCTCCAGAAGGGCCTGATCTTTCATCTGGCGAACCGATCGTATCTCATGATCAAGATCGGTGACATCCTCGATGATGATCATTGCACAGGGATGATCGGGATTGCCTCCGGCATACCTGATAACCGAGGTCTGCTGGACCCGGCTGGTCCCGTCGGCTTTTGTGCAGGGTATAAACGATCTGTGGAGCTGGGAAGAGAAGACTGCCGGGGGCCCCCCATCCATCACCTGATCGATCCGTGACCGGTATGAGGGGGTGTTTAAATCAGGGTACAGTTCCATGAGATTTTCGCCCACCATAACCTCACTCAGATGGCCGCTCCATTCTGCCAGGGTTCTGTTCCAGATGAGGATTTTTCGCTTTCTATCGATGACACAGATCCCAACGGGCAGAGCATCCGAGAATTCTGTAATAACAGATAGATTTTTTTGCTGGCTCACGGCTGGCTATCCCCTTGAAATCTCCCTTACTCTTCTGACAAGGGTTTCAAATGATTCTGCCCCCATGATAATCAGGATTTTTCCCTCAATATTCAGATTCCTGATGAACATGTGGGTCTCTGCAAGCAGGACTGCTTCCCGATGCTCCTGCCTGACATTCTGTATTAATGCCGGGATATCAGCCTCACAGTAGGAAGGAAGCGAGTAGGTTAGCTGGCTTTGCAGCACATTTGTTATCGATCCCATAACACCGTTGATTAAGATATTGCCGATCTCTTTGAGTGTTTCCGCGTCAATAGAGCTGAACGGGCGCTCATATTCATTGTCTGAGATTTCATCACCGGTTACCGCATCAATGAGTACATGGGCACTCTCTGCGGGAAAGATTGAGTATGTCATTCCGGAAAATACACCCTGAAAATCAAGAGATATTGCAGAATACCGATCTTTTCCAATCTGGGAGAGAATCTGCGAAAACTCATCCTGGGAATAGATGCTGACGTTCGGTATGGTAAGCTCGATTACCGATCCGGTCATCTCAGAGAGGATGCCTGCGGCTTTTCCAACACCGATATTCACCAGTTCGCAGATGGCATCAAGATCCAGGGGGTCAATCTCCATCAGGCATCACCAGGGAGTTCCAGCACCTTCCGGATTGCCGGAACAAGTTCTTCCTGTCTGAGCGGTTTGTTCAGGAAGCTGCGTGCTCCAAGTTTCAGGCAGAGATCACGGGTGGTATCCTGAATATCAGAGGTGAAAACTAGAACAGGGATGGAGATTTTCTTCTCCTGTATCACTTTCAAAAACTCTATCCCATCCATATCAGGCATCAGGAGATCGACGAGAATAGCGTCAGGATTCTCCTTCTCCGCCATCTCTAGCCCGAGACGGCCATTATCGGCTTCGATACAGGTGAACTGTTCGTTTGTGAGTGTCTTTTTAATGATGGTGCGCTGAAAGGATGAATCGTCAATGATGAGAATTGTTGGCATAGGCATCCCTTATATAGGAATTCTTTTGGGAAATAATTTAGCATCACTTGAACAGAAACACAGCCATTCGATCTCTTCCTCGATCCTGCATCCGTGCAAGTCCTTCATTTGAGGATGGCATAATCCTGCAATAAAACCGATACCCTGTGCCATTAACCGGTATCTAAAGCAAAGGGTTTTTTAGTACCATCGCCTTTAGACATACATTTAATCCCATGTATTCCAAACGAAAATACATAGGATTAACATGGATGTGGATGAGCCTGATTGCCTGAAAAGGCAATTCAGCTCAGATTAATCGGAAGCCGATTCATTCGGCTAATGCATTGGGAGGAGATGAATGATGAAAGAGGATAAAACCTCAAAATTTGGCAACATGAAAATCGGGACGAAGATCCTGATCATCTGTCTGGCGCTCGTCATCGTGCCGACGGTGCTGCTTGGACTTATTGCATATAATAATGCAAGTGCGGCACTGGAAGAGCAGATCAATGATCAGTTCACGCTTCTTGTAAGCGACAGCAAAAAACAGGCTGATGCCGTCTATACGCTCACTATGGACATACTGCAAGTGGGACTGAATGTCCTCAGATCTGAATTCCAAAGCTATGGAACACCACAGATCCAGAATGACCAGCTGGTTCTTGTCAATTCAGCGGGGCAGGTCACTGTTGTGAACGACAACAATGCAATGGTTGACAATGTGGTGAACCAGGTCGGCGGTGCCGCAACCATCTTCCAGGTACGGGGGAACCAGGCGATCCGGGTTGCAACAACCGTCATTGGAGCAGATGGCAGGCGTGCTCTTGGGACACCTGTCTCGCAGGAAGTCTATGATGCAGTCGTTGTCCGTGGAGAAACGTTCTATGGAACCGCAAATGTCGTAGGTGTCAGCTATATCACCGTATATGAGCCGATCCGCGGACCGGGCGGTGCAGTGATTGGTATTCTCTTCACCGGAGTCAGGGAAGATGCGACACTTGGCGTTGTTGCCGCAGATTACAAGAGTATGGTTGTCGGGGATGCAGGCTATATCTACGTCATGGATTCAAAAGGAACTGCAATCATTCACCCGACTCTTGAAGGACAAAGCCTTAGCCAGTACGATTTCGTCCAGGAGATGCTGAGGCAGAAAGAAGGTCTCATCAGGTATGACTGGGAAGGGCAGGACAAGATCGTCGCGTTCACCTACTATGAGCCTCTTGACTGGTATATTGCCGCAGGTGCAGACTGGAATGACTTCACCGGGCCAATTAACGATATCAGAAACGCGATCCTGATCATCGTGATCGGTGCCGTCATCATCGGAGGAGCAATCGCAATCCTCTTTGGGAGGAACATTGCACGCCGCATGGGCGAGCTTGTCGGCCTCGGACAACGCGTCAAAGAGGGTGATCTCTCCGGAACAGTCACAACTGACGGGAGCGGAGATGAGATCGGCCAGGTAGCCGGCGCATTTGGAGATGTCGTCTCGATAATACAGCAGTTTGGTTCTGAGATGAATATGATCAGTGCCTCCGCAAGTGACGGCAGGCTGGATGTCAGGGGTGACGCCTCGAAATTCCAGGGCGATTACGCCCAGATGATCCATGGCGTCAACGATATTCTTGATGCAGTGATCGGGCCGCTGAATGTTGCAGCAGAATACATCGACCGCATCAGCGACGGGCAGATCCCAGATATGATCACCGACGACTACAAGGGAGATTTCGCCGAGATCAAGAACAACCTCAATAAGTGCATCGCTGCGGTGAATCTCCTTGTCGCTGATTCAAACAGGCTGGCAGATGCTGCTATTAACGGAAACCTTGATGAACGTGCAGATACACAAAGGCATGAAGGTGACTTCAGGAAAGTCATTGAGGGATTAAACAACACCCTCGAAGCCGTTGTCAAACCTGTGAAAGGTATGGGCGGAGCGATGACCCGTATCAGCAAAGGTGACATTCCCGAGAAGATCAACCAGGAGTTCAAAGGCGAATATAATGAACTGAAGGAGAGCGTAAACAGGTGTATCAATGCAATTAACCTGCTTATCGATGATGCAAACCTGCTCGCAGGCGCAGCAGTCGAGGGCAGGCTTGCCACCCGTGCCGATGCATCGAAACATCAGGGCGACTTCAGGAAGGTCATCGACGGACTGAACAATACCCTTGATGCGGTTGTCCAGCCGGTAAACGAGGTGATCAGGGTTGCAGACTCCTTTGCAAACACCGACTTCAGCACCAGGTTCTCAGACGATGTCGCAGCAAAAGGTGATATGGAGAAGCTGAAGAAGGCACTGAATAATGTCTCCACCAAGGTCTCACAGTCGATTGGTGATGTGAACCGGATGATGGGAGAACTCGCGGCCATCTCCGAAGAGGCAAACGCCAGTATCGAGGAGGTCTCCTCCGGAGCCCAGCAGATCGCAAAGAATACCGGACATGTAAGTGAGAACTCCGAGAAGGCAAACAACGGTGCTGTGCAGGTGCTGAGAGCTATGGAAGACCTATCGGCCGCAGTTGAGGAAGTCACCTCGAACGCCGAGTCGGTTGCATCCCTTGCACGAAACGCAAACGACCAGTCGAAGGAAGGCGCTAAGCTTGCAGCAGCAGCCGAGAAAGGGATCGGCGAGATCAGCCAGTCTGCTGCTGATGTCGATGTGATCATCAAGGGCATCAACGAACAGATGGAGCAGATCGGTAAGATCGTCGGACTTATTGCGGATATTTCAAACCAGACGAATCTTCTTGCACTCAATGCTGCGATTGAAGCTGCACGTGCAGGGGATGCAGGTCGCGGATTTGCGGTAGTTGCAGCAGAAGTTAAATCGCTTGCCCAGGAGTCGGGATCATCTGCCGAGAGTATTGCGAGCATGATCGGTGATCTGCAGGTTCAGGCGAAGAAGGCAGTTGAGGCGATGAACCATGCCGGAACCACCGTTAAGTCGGGATCTGAACAGATGGAGAAGACAATTGTCGCTTTTAATGAGATCGTCCAGTCTGTCGAGCAGATCTCACGGGCAATTGAGGAAGTTGCCAGTGCCTCAGAAGAGCAGGCGGCAACCGTTGAGCAGATCACAGCAAGCGTCCATGAGGTGACCGGCTTAATCGATGAGAATGCACGTGAAGCAGGAGATGCGGCAGCCGCAACCGAGGAGGCATCTGCCGGTATCGACGAGGTTGCCCGGATGGTTGAGAACGTGAGCACGGTCGCAAACAAGACCCTCCAGGCAAACCAGCAGTTCAAACTGGCGAAGTAGGTGAGGCGGAACAATGGCAAGTGAAGTGCACAGTGATGATAGCCAGGTGATGTCAGGGTCGATCCAGGTCGTCGAGTTCATCCTTGGCGATGAGAAATTTGCAATAGACCTCTTCGATGTCCGTGAGGTGGTGGAGTATACGCGAATCTCCGCCCTTCCAAATTCACCTTCTTATATAAAAGGGATCATCGATCTGAGAGGCGAAATCACCACCATCATCGACTTAAAGGATCGACTGAATATCATGAGAAAGAACGATCGGCCTGATGAGGAATCCAGGATCATCGTTCTTGATGAAAATATCACAAAGAAGAAGGTCGGGATCATGGTCGACGATGTCCTCTCGGTATCAACTTTTGAGATGAACCAGGTTGACAGAACAGGTGCGGCAGATGTCGATGAAGATTCAAGCATCCTTGGCATCATCAAGAAGAAGACAAGGGTGAAGGACAGGGATCAGACTGATCTTATCATCTGGATTGAGATCAAGCAGCTGCTTGGCGATATGCTCAGGAATTAAAGAATTATATCCTCAAATACGTGAGTGACGCCACTCACCTCCCTCCCTTTCCTCCTTTACAGAATCGATGTCAGGCAGGCACCTGCAACAGAAGGCCAGAATCAATGACAGGAGAGAGAGCCTCAAACCCGGAAATTCCAGTCAGAATAAAGAGAGATGCCCATGAGTATCTTCCCCTCCTCCTCGTTGCAGTCACAACTGCACTTTCCTTTATCATCGGTTTTCTGGCACTCGCATCAGGCGTTTATTTCATCTTTCAGAATCTCTTCTATATCCCGATAGTCATCGCCTGTATCTATTATACCAGGAAAGGGCTCCTCTTCTCCGTTATCATTTCAGGAAGCTATCTTGGAATGCTCCTCTTGTATGCGGGAACAGGATACCTGACCGAAGGCTTGATCAGGGTCCTTCTCTTCGCGGCGATTGCATTCATCGTCACACTACTTGCAGAGAAATCACAGGGGATCGAAGAGAAACTGGAGAGGATGAATGAGGAGCTGGTGGACTCAAACAACATCCTGCTTGATATGAATGAGCGTCTTGCCAGGACAGAAGAGGAGATACGATCCCAGTTTGAAGAACTGGTTTCAACACAGCAGGCTCTCAAAGACGAGGTCGAGCGGAAATCGGATTTTGTTATGATCGCCTCGCATGAACTCCGCACACCACTCCAGCCGGCACTCGGCTATCTCAGCCTCCTCACCTCAGATCCACATGGTTTTGGCCTCTCAGGAGAGGTTGTGGATCTTCTCACCCATTGCCAGAAGAATATCGATCAGGAACGAAAAATCATCGATCGGGTACTCGAACTCTCACTTGTTGATTCCGGCAAGATTAGTCCGGTTTATGATGCGATTCTCCTTCATAGTTTTCTCAAAGATATCATTGATGCATGCGGATCCGGGTTAGATGCGGAGATAAAAAATGACATTCCACGCGAGCTTATCGTGCAGGGTGATCCCTCTCTCCTCTACCAGGTGTTTATGGTGATCCTCTCAAATGCGATCCGCTTCAATGAACCTCCCCGAGAGATTTCTATCTTTTATGAAGCCTGTGATGGAACACATTTCATCAGTTTCAGGGATAACGGGATCGGGATTCCTCTCCAGGCACAGGAGAAGATCTTTGAGCCGTTCCATATCGCTGATCATGATCGTCTGAGCAGGCAGTATAACCGGCTGGGACTTGGCCTTCCTATCGCCCAGCGCTACGTCCAGCTTCATGGCGGCAGGATTACCGTGGAAAGTACACCGGGTGAGGGGAGCACCTTTACCGTATGGCTTCCTGAGAAACAGGCAGTAACAGAGTAGACCCCTATCATCGAAGATGATACACCATACATAATTTTATCCATTTCCGGGAGCATCATAGCATAATGGTCGATACCCGCGATCAATGTCTCTCAATCCTCTATGTGGATGACGAGCCAGGACTTCTTGAGATTGGAAAGATATTTCTTGAAAAAACCGGGAAATTCACCGTCACAACAGCGGGCGGGCCACACGAGGGGATTAAACGTCTCAAAGAACAGCCATATGATGCGATCATCTCCGATTACCAGATGCAACAGTGTGATGGGATCGCATTTCTGAAGCACCTGCGATCTGCAGGCGATACCACACCCTTCATTATCTTCACCGGAAAAGGGCGTGAAGAGGTCGTTATCGAGGCATTAAACGAAGGTGCCGACTTCTATCTCCAGAAAGGCGGAGATCCGAAGGCACAGTTTGCAGAACTTGCAAATAAAATACGTTATGCTGTTAACAGGAGACGATCAGAGATTTCGCTTGCAGAAAGTGAGCGGCAATATAACCTTCTCTTTGAACATATCAATGCCGGTTTTGCACTCCACGACATTATACTCGATGAGAATGGGATACCCTGTGACTATCGATTTATCAATATTAATACTGCATATGAAGAGATAACTGGTTTATCAAGAGAGAATATAATTGGTAAAACCGTCCGGGAGATTCTGCCTGGAACAGAGGACAATTGGATTTTTACATTTGGTGAGGTTGCGCTTCACGGCAATGCCCAACATTTTCAAAACTACTCATCTGAACTCAGAAGATGGTTTGATGTACTTGCATACAGTCCTGAAAAAGGAAAGTTTGCGGTGAGCATTCAGGATATCACTGAGGGGAAGCAGGCGGAACTCGCACTCCTCCAGAAGAGCGAGGAGATGGCAGGTGCAGAGGAAGAGCTCAGAACCCAGCTTGAGGAGATTATCAGTATACAGCGTGTACTGGAGGAGACCAATGAATACCTCGCAAACCTTATCACACACGCCAATGCCCCGATCATCGTCTGGGACAGGGATCTCCGGATAACACGATTCAATGATGCATTTGGGAGGCTTACCGGCATACCGACTGAGCAGGCGATCGGATCTAACATCGAAATTCTCTTCCCTGAAGAGAGCCGGGATGAATCGATGGATCTGATCAGGCGAGCCATGGCAGGCGAGATGTGGAATGTCATCGAGATACCAATTCTGCACCGATCAGGAGAGGAGAGAACAGTCCTCTGGAATTCTGCAAACATTCGTGGTAGTGACGGGGAGACGATCATTGCAACCATCGCACAGGGCCAGGATATTACCGACCGGAACAAAGCTGACGATGCACTCAGGCGGTCTCATGAACGCTTCAAAAAGGTCATTAACAGCATTGACGCTTTTATTTACATTGCGGACATGGACTCATATGAGCTTCTCTTTCAAAACGAATACGCACGAAAAGCCTGGGGCGATGCAGAAGGTACCATCTGCTGGAAGTCGCTACAAAAGAACCAGGACGGTCCTTGTGTATTCTGCACCAATGAGAAGCTCCTTGATGGAGAGGGAAATCCCACTGGGGTCTATATTTGGGAGTTTCAAAATACCGTCGACGGACACTGGTACGAATGTCGTGATATGGCAATCACGTGGATCGACGGCCGCATCGTCCGCATGGAGATAGCAACAGATATCACCGAGCGAAAAGCAGCCGAACAGAGCCTCATCCAGAAAAATGAAGAGCTCCGTTCCGCTTATGAACAACTGACCGCATCCGAAGAGAAACTCAAAGAGAATATAGAGGAGCTGAAAAGGCACGAACAGCTCATCCGCGAGAGCGAGTCCCGGCTCAGGTACCTGCTTGGTTTCTATGAGATGGCATACCTGCCTGAAAAGGAGCTGCTTACCTATGCACTGGAGGGGGCAGGCGTAATTACCGGCAGCCCACTCGGATACCTTGCCTTCCTCAATGATGATGAGACAGAACTCTCGATGTATGCATGGTCAAAGACTGCCATGGAGGAGTGTGCATTGCGGGATAAGCCGATCGTGTACCGGGTGGAGAAGACAGGACTCTGGGGGGAGGCAGTGCGGCAACGCGGTCCGGTGATCACAAACAACTATGCAGCCCCAAACCCACAGAAGAAAGGCTATCCTGAGGGGCACCCGCAGATCATCCGGCATATGAATGTCCCGATCCTCGATGACGATCAGATTGTGATTGTTGCCGGGGTTGCAAATAAGCCACTGGATTACACAGAGACAGATGTACGTCAACTCACGCTCCTGATACAGGGGCTCTGGCAGGTTCTCAAAAGGCGGCGTATCGAAGAGGAATTATATAGTCAGCAGGAACAGCTCACCGAGGTTGCGGAGATGGTTCCGGGGGTTATATACCAGTTCTATATCCGGCCGGATGGAGAAAAAGGAGCATATTACATCAGCAGCCGGGTAGAGGAGGTATTTGGTATCAGCAGCTCCACTGAGGGATTCTTTGACCGTTTTACAGAGCATGTTGACCCCCGTGACCATGATGCGTTCCTCCAATCAATTGAGGAAGTAGCAAAGAGCGGTCAGCCCTGGCATTATGAGGGACGGTTCATCAGGCCGTCTGGAGAAGAGATCTGGTTTCAGGGGATGTCCCGCCCGATTCAGCGTGGATCTGAACTCGTGTTCAATGGAATCCTGCTGGATATCACCAACCAAAAAGAAGTTGATGATGCATTACACGAGAGGATCAAGGAGATTTCCTGCCTGTACAGGATATCAGATGTCATCGGAGAGTCCGACAGGCCATATGAAGAGGTGATGCAGATAATCGCTGAAATAATACCGGGCGGGTTCAGGCATCCTGAGATAACAGCCGCCAGTATCAGGATCAATGAAAAAGAATATGCCACTCCCGGCTATCAGCTGACACCATGGAGCATACATGCAAATATCCTCATTCACCAGGAGCCAGTCGGTTCAATTACTATCTGCCTCATTAGGAACGATAAGATTCTTCCTGAAGAAGAGAAGCTTATCGAGAGCATCGCCATGCAGATCGGCCGGTACATTGAGCGAATCAGATCAGTTGAGGAGTTATATCAGAAGAACGTGGAGCGTACAGCTGCCCAGGAGTCGCTCCATATAGCAAACAAAAAACTCCAGCTTCTCTCAAGTATCACCCGCCATGACATCCTGAACAAGATAATGGCACTAGAAGGTTTCCTCAATTTTGCCGAGGAGATGTGTGTGGATTCAAAACAGTCAGGGTACCTGAATGAAGTGAGAAACATTATCGGCGCAATTCAGGGTCAGATTGAGTTTACGAGGATGTATGAAGACGTTGGCGTGAAACAACCGGTATGGCAGCAACTCCAAACCGTATTCGCAATTCTTGAAAAGGAACAGGTACAGGTTCACGACAAATGCAAAGTGATCTCGATCTATGCCGACCCGATGCTGGAAAAAGTCTTTTACAACCTCCATGACAACACCATCCGGTATGCTGAGGGAGCAAGCCGGATCGCTCTCTCCTGTGAGGAGCGGGAGGGAGAGCTCATAATCATCTGGGAGGATAGCGGACCCGGCGTTCCGGACAATCAGAAGGAGCTGATATTCGAGCGTGGGTTTGGAAAAAACACAGGTTTTGGACTTTTTCTTGCACGCGAGATCCTCGGAATCACCGGCATTATAATTCGGGAAACCGGGATCTATGGCAGAGGAGCGAGGTTTGAGATATCTGTCCCGACAGGGGCATGGAAGAGTGGGATCATGTAAAACCCGGATCTTCAGAGCTATTATCAGGACCTGTGCTTTATATTCTATTCAATCATATAATACAAACAAATCAATGGCATTCACATACTTCTTTCGGGATCTTCAGACACTCCAGATGATCATCGATCACATGCTGCCGTCTATCCTGGGAAAGACGCACATTGATATCTGGAGTGCCGGGTGCGCAATGGGACAGGAGCCCTATACAATAGCCCTTCTTTTAAAAGAGAACATGGGGGCGATGATCTTTCGAAATGTCAGGATACTCGCAAGCGACATCGATCACTCAAACCTGTTTGGACCGATCATTGCGAAGGGGAGCTATCCATGGGGAGAGTTGAAGAGAATCCCTGACGAGTTCTTTACCAAAAATTTTTCACCAGACCCCGATAAGCCAGGGAATTTTATACTATCTGATGAGATCAGGAACCGGGTTACGTTCAAACGGCATGATCTCCTCACCTGCAAACCTCCAAAAGATAACTTCTCACTGATCAGCTGTAAGAATGTCCTTCTCCACTTCACAGAAGAACAGCGGATCAAGGTTATCAGGATGTTCCACGAGGCATTGGTTGACGGAGGTTTCTTTTTGACCGAACAGACCCAGAAGATGCCCCCTCAGTGTGAAGATCTCTTTGAACAGGTGATCCCATATGCCCAGGTCTTCAGGAAACTGCCTGCCCCGTTTTAAATTCAATGTTCTTCGATACACAGATGTATAAACTGGGCAGGCATACAAGCAGACCAGACAATCTCTTTCCATTATCCAGGTAGTTGAAGAGTGGAATAATGAAGATCATTAACCTGACCGAAGACAGCGCAATTTACACCTCGAATGTGTATCTTGTGACAGGAACCTGGAATACACTTGAAGACAAAAACACTCTCATCGATGTGGGAAGGGATCCGTTGATCGTTGAAAAGATTAACACCATGCGTACCGGTGTTGGGAAGCGGAAGGTCGATCAGGCTATACTCACTCACTCCCATTACGATCATGCATCACTACTCCCACATATCAAAGAGCTCTATTCCCCAACGACCTATGCCTTCTCTGATTCCCTGAAATGTGTTGATATCATGCTCAGGGGGGGCGAAACCTTACGTATCGGAGATCGTATGTTTGAAGTCATCCATACCCCGGGCCACACACAGGACTCGATCTGCCTCTACTGCGAGGAGGAAGGCGTTCTCTTTGTAGGAGACACACCAGTGATCATCCGTGTTCCGGGCTGCTCCTTTGAAGAAAGATTTGTAAAAGCAATGCAATATATCGCCACAAAAGATGTGAGGGCGATCTATTTTGGCCATGGCAGGCCGATGCTCGAGTATTGTAATGCTGCTATCCAGAACTCTATTACGAATATCAAAAAAAGCAGGATTATCTCAAGAAACCAGATAGAAGAGCATTATGAAGATCGGAATAATAGCTGATACCCACGATAACCATCCCGCCATCCATGAGGCGATCAATCAATTCATCTCACTGGATACGGAAATCGTCCTCCATGCAGGGGATATCACCACAACGCGCTCACTTTGGCTCTTTTGCGATCTCCCCTGCGATATGATAGGTGTCTTTGGAAACTGTGACCATCAGCAGAAGCGGCTACGGGACGAAAGCAGAAAATGCGGCACGATAAGGCTTGAGAGTCTCGCCGCGGATCTCTCAGTCGAGAGCCTCAGAATCGGGATGGTGCATGGCGATGATCCCGGATCAGTACTGGCACTCGCTGAAATGGAGAGATTTGATATCATCATCTCCGGCCACACCCACCGCCCATCAGTTAAGAGGGTTGGAGAGATACTTATGATCAATCCGGGTGAAGCCTGTGGTGAACGGTACGGGAAGGCAACAGTTGCGATTCTTGATACAGATACATTAGATGCTGAGATCCTTCCTCTCCAATTCCATGGTTGATTGAATTGCTGATGAACAGAACATACAGGATATAAAAATGCAGGAGCAGTGTAATTGAGCATCCGGACATTTTTTCATTGGCTCTTCAGCTGGATCTCCGGGGAAGAGACGGATCGTGCCCGTTCACCAGATGAAGAGATACATTCCCTGCTGATTGATACATTTGCAGAGTCCGCATCCGGGGATAGCATCACAGAGAATCGCACGGTCGATCAGATCACGCTCTCCTGCCGCCGGATGCAGGAAGCCAGGACCAGGGAAGAACTGATCCGGCTCCTTGCAACAGAGGTGGAGAGGTATTCTCTCCGTGACCTCCAGACGATGTATGCACGGTTCGAGGAGAAGACACGCGATCTGCCGGATCACTATCGGAGCCTGCTCCTCCCAAAGGTAAAAGAACAGATCTTCTCTGCCCACCACCGGCTCCTCCTCCTCGTACGGAATGGAGGTGGTGATGATGAAGAGGCGCCCCTTCCAAAATCTGCACAATCATACTTCAGGATGGTCGAAGCTGCTGCACGAGAAAAAGCAAAGACAAAAGATCCGACCTTCCTCTATCTCAAATACCTCCTCGCTGGCTTTACAATCTTTGTGATGGAAGAACCTGCTCATCCGGTTGGCACCCCATTTCCCGGAGGGCAGATCATTGATGAGTGGGAAGGCACATACCTCTGCCCGGTCAGGGATATGGCAGACGGAATACCCTTTGCACTCTGTCCTTACTGCCCGGCAAAACAGAGCGAAGAGCCGACATACCCTGAGATGCGGGAACACCGGAAGGAGCAGAGGAAAAAAGAGTCCCTGAACAACTACTGGACGAACTACAAAGGATGAAACCTGAGATAATCTTATAAAAAAGAGATGCAATCTCTTCCTCATGAAGATCGTATCCGTAGCCGATGTCCCTGTCGGTAAAAACCCGCATCATGTCGATGCACGTAAGATATATGATACCGAACACGGAGTGGCCGTTGTTATCACGCTCAAACCCGGTGAGGTCCTGAAGAAGCATGTCACACCAGTGGATGTTTTCTTCTATGTGCTTGAAGGAACCGGGATCATCGAGATCGGAGATGAACAGAAGGAGGTGGGGAAGGATATGCTGGTTGACAGTCCGGCAATGATTTCACACCGGTGGATGAATGAGAGCAGCGGAATCTTCAGGGTGCTTGTTGTGAAGGTCCCAAGACCTACCACCGAGACGAAACTGCTCTGATCCAGTAAGGTACCACTCTCACGTATTTTTCTCAACCTAAAACTCCTTCACAACCACAAGCCTCCAGTCAGTTCCGTGGAGTGAGACCGTATCCCAGACGACATGCTTCTTCACACCCGAGAGGCCGATGATCATGTCACCTTCCGGATCAGATTCGATCCGGCTTCTGAAACGCCCCACATCAGGGAAGATTTCATATCCAGGATCGGAAAAGATCATCAATCCGATCTCCTCCGGATCTTCTGCATAGAGGACTGTGCCATCTGCCTGGATCGCCCGTGCCGAGTAAGGGGATCTGATCCCTGCCGCATCTGCTGCTCCCCCGATAAGAACCGGCGGGAGAACCAGTGCTGAGATACCGCCGGTGATTCTGCCATCGGCAGAAACAACCGGGTAGGCGAGTGAAACTCCGTCCTGCCCCTCAAGAGTATGCAACAATTGTGAGATCACCGGCTTCTTCTCATCCAGTATAACACGGATATGCGGTTGAGCTGAGATATCCGCCCCGATAGCCGATGCATATGTTTCGGGATACACATCAGTGATCCGGCCTTCTGCATCAAATGAGACAACATCAAATATCACTTCAGAGGTGCCAGTAACATATGCGAGCACCTTGTGGGTGGAGGGATCAGCAAGCCCGACAGCGCTTATATGGGCTCCTGCAAGCAGCATTTCATTATCGAGGGACGTAAGCTGTGCTTCTGTCTCTTCATGGTACCGTGAGAGGAGAGCCTGCATTGCGACCAGGGTGACAAGCGCCTCCTTCCTCCCGGCTGCTTCTGTATAGAGGGCGGAATAGTCAACGAAATCGGCAAGGGCCACTGTCACTTCCGAATCCGGCATCATTGTCTCGTCCGTGGAATAAAGACCTGATCCAAGCACCCATCCATCACCGCCTTTCATCACATAGCTGATCTTGGGTTCAACAGCAAAGCCATGTGTTGGATTTGCGTAGAGATACCTGACAAACCCACCGCCTTCAAGACCGGTTTCTATAATTTCCCTGATAATATAGCGGCCCTCTGCATCCTGGAGATCAGAGCGGCTGCTTCCAATCTGATCGGGCTCAAAGGGGAGAGCGAGCGTTGTGCCATCCTCTTCATAGGCAAAGATGTAGAGTTCACCTTTTACAAATGGCCCGTTCGGATCATTGAAGGCGAGGAGGGCTGCCTCTTTCCCATACATGTCAGCATACTCAAATGCGATCTGGACAAACGCCACCATCTCTTTTTGGGTTACATCAGGTTGTCTGGGCTCAGAAGCCGAAATACATCCAGAAGCAGCAATGAGAAGAAGAAGGCAAAGAAATGTGGAATATATATTCTGTCGCATACCAGATGATAGTTCATCGGAGAGAGGAAAAAAGTTTCTTATCTGAAGAATCACCGTAGCGTTCCGGCAACCAGGATCTCCCGGCCACCAGCCCCGTACATCATCAGGATATCGCCATCGATCTGATACGAGCGTACCTCCTCAAGGAGAAAGAGAAATCTTCCCTCCTGCTCCATGACACCTTCACCTGTACAATACATCAGTGTGGTGTCAGGCGAGCTGAAGACAACCTGATCCCCGCTGCCACGATACTCAGCAGAATAACTGTTGCATCCGGCAGTTCCACTGACTTTGCCATCTTCTGAGAAGTGAAGGGTGGCATACGCATCTGCCCGCGCCATTTCACCATCATCACCCTCATAGGCGATAAGTGTCCATGAAGTACCAGGCAATCCGCCTGTTACCATGGAGCAGCCTGCGGTGACAAGAACGACTGCGAGGAGAATGGCGATTATGAAGAAACTTAATCTCATACAGAAGTGATCGGAGGGGAAGGAGATAACCGTTCACCTGAACATACAACCAAATCTGGCTGAAGCAGGGAACACTATCATTTGGGCTCTTCTCCTGCAAGAAGGCGATCAAGCACAGACTTGCATCGCCTGAGCTCCGCTTCACCCTCCACCTGACGCGTAACATCAAGCCCGGTGCTTATGATATGGGTAACCACCCCGGCATCATCACAGACAACCGAGTTCGACCAGTCGATTGTTCGCCGGATCTGGTCTCTCCCGGTCCAGGCACCCCGGATATGTGAACCCCGCTTCGTCTCGACCAGGGTGCTGACATATGAGCGGACGCTTTCACTCAACCCGGCGGGATCAAACATATCCCAGATATAACTCCCTAGAACCTCCTTTTCAAGGCACCCGGTCAGTTCTTCAGATCTCCGGTTAAAGCGAAGTATCCGCCCCTCCGGATCGAGGACGAATATGGCGGCATCCACCGTGGCAAGGATTTTATCAGAAAGATCCCGCTCCATCCGGACCTTTGTCTCTGCCTCCATCCATTCAATCGCAAACCCAATCTTCTCGGCAAACATGGAGAGGAGCCGTTCCTTGTTCTCATAGTACTCAGCTTCTTCATTCCTGCCGCCAAAACCAACCTCAAAGGAACCAACCTCCCTTTCGCCTGCGCAGATCGATTGTGAGAATATGAAAGGAAGCCCATCCGGGATACCACTCTCATAGACATTTCCGGCATAGGTGATCCGAACCCCGGTAGGCCCCCGTTTTGACCAGCATTTTGCAATCACCCTGACAAGCTCCTGGAGAATAGCGGGCAGCGTCATAACAGAGTTGATTGTCCCGGAGAAACGCTGTATACACTCGATCTCCTGAAACTTCCGTTCGAGCTGATCCTTCTGCGAGAGGAGGGCAAGCTCCATCTCTTTTCGATCTGAAATATCATTTCCAACCGACAGAACGCCAATCACCTGATCCTCCTCATTCCGGATCGCCCGGTTCGACCACCGGACCCAGACGAGGCGACCGTCTTTGGTGATATTTGCATTTTCATTCCGCCTGTACGAATCGGTATCCGTGCAGACCTGCGCAATCAGTTCTTTCAGATCACGGCCTGAGTACTCCTCTGGGGGAACAATCGTCCCTATGACACTTCGGCCGAGTACCTCTTCTTTGGAATATCCGAAGAATGTCTCGGCAAACTCATTAAAGAATAGAACATTGCCATTTTTATCAAGTTTGAGTATGATTGCATCGGCCATCTCCACAAGCTCGCGATACTGGTGTTCCCGCTCCCTGAGTTCTTGGATCATCCGTACTTCTTCTGTGATATCCACCATAACAATGACATACACCGCATGATGCGCCTCATCTAATGACGGAACAATATGAATATGGAGATGGATTACCTCTCCTCCATCCAGATAAAGGGGATATTCAAGCACCTGCTCCGAATCTCCAATTTTCCCAACAAGGACTGACAGAAGGTCGTGCACACCAGAATCGGCAACCTCAACATACCTGAGATCCTGACCTGCCAGATCACCGCTTTTTTTTCCCAGAAGCTCAAGGCACGCATCATTAATCACGAGAAGACGGAGATCCGAATCCAGTATCATGATCCGCTCCTCCATTTTTGATATAAGTGAGGCGAGAGGTACACGGTATGAAGGGGAATATATTTTTGCCTTCCCAAACATCCTCATCTCGACAAGCCCTGCTGCATACATGCCATCAAGATACCGTCCGGTCGAGTGCTTATTTTTCCCCAGCGCCTGCGACACTTCGGTGACACTCATACCATGCGGATGTTTCCTGAGAAGTTCTCGAATTTTAATATACTCATCCCGAAGATGTTCCATTGAGTAACACTATTGACTTTTAATATTTAAAAATATTCACTATAGGATACATAAAAGAGGTTTATTCCAAAATAAAATCTCATTAATTGCAACATTTGAAGAACATACTTAAATATAATAAAACGCAACCAGTAATATTCAAAGAGAATAGACATTGGTAACGTAACAAATCTTCTGTAAAAATTAAATTGGCCCTGCAGCCTACCATTGTTTGCAGAAAGGAGACACAGGGCCATGGATACCTATGCATTTATCGAAGATTATCTTTCCGATAATCAGAAT
>NZ_VOTZ01000012.1 GCF_024372745.1 Methanocalculus taiwanensis | reverse complement strand
AATAGAGAGCAAAGACCGAATGCGCTGACCTATCAAGTTTATACTTCATGTTAGGTATATCATAATACGTCACCCAACAAGGTATATCTATCGCAGGGAAAAAGGGCGGCTCCGCTTTCATCCCCGGCCTGAAGACCCGGGACTTCCCGCTCCGCCCCCTTTACCTCCATAAGCGCTAACTTAAGCGATAATAATATATAGTTGGTGAAATAATAGACTGTCACCAACGAGGAATAGCTAATGACAGATGATCAGAACTGGAAGTTTCTTCTACAATTTTTACCCAGAGATTGGGAACAAAAAGCAAAAGAACTTGGAGCTTTGACACGGCAGAGGAAAATAACGTCCGCTGAATTATTATTACGAATACTTCTTATTCACCTCGCCGATGGATGTTCTATGCGTGAAACGGTTATACGAGCAAGAGAGTCTGGTTTGGCAGATATTTCGGATGTTGCACTATTTAAACGGTTAAAAGCGAGTTCTGAATGGTTACGATGGATTTCTGTTCATCTTGTGGAGCAGGTACATGGCATTGTAAAAAAACCAGATTGGTTAGAAGGCTTTAATGTCCGTGTCGTGGATGGCAGCATTATAACAGAACCAGGAAGTACAGGATCGGATTGGAGATTACATTACAGCATCGAGTTATTTGGCCTTTCATGCGATTATTTTCGAATCACTGATCAGACTGTGGGAGAAACTTTCTGTAATTTTCCAATCAACAAAGGGGATTTAGTAATCGGCGATCGAGGGTATGGATCTATTAGAGGCATTAATCATGTTATTGATAATGAAGGGCATTTTCTTGTTAGAATTAGAAATAAAGCATTCAAATTAATAACAGAAAGGAATGAGGAGTTTATTCTCCTCGATCACTTTCGAAAATTAGAATATGGAGAGATTGGCGACTATGAAGTGTTGTACAATTATTCAAATAATCAATATAATAAGATTCGATTATGTGCAATACGAAAATCTCCAGAAAATGCAGAACGATCCAGAAAAGTTGCCATAAATGAGATGAAGAAAAAACAAAGGCAACTACATCCAGATACAATTGAATTATATGAGTATGTTTTCGTTATCACCTCTGTGACAGGAGATGTCTTGTCTGCAGGAGAAATAATGTCATTGTACCGGATGAGATGGCAGGTCGAATTGGCTTTTAAAAGGTTAAAAACAATATTGGGTCTTGGGCACCTTCCAAAAACTGATCTTGAAAGCTCAAAAGCATGGTTGCATGGAAAAATGCTTGTGGCTCTTCTTACGACTGCAATCGTTGATAAGGGGCGTTTTTTTTCCCCCTGGGGATATCCCTCCCCTCAAGTTATATGAAGACGATCCTGAACTTTCTAACTTGTGGAGGGAAACGTCGTTTGCATTTCACCTGCTACGTTCTGCAATAAATCCAGTTTTAACTTTAAAAACGTGCATTAAACGCTGGGGCCAGATTGGAAGAGGGCTTGCAGAAGGAAATAGGAAGAGAAAGCGGCAATTAAATGGTGCATATCTGTATCAACGACAAGGATGTGCAACATGCAATTAAGTTGGCGCTTATGCCCCTTTACCCCCGCAAGTTAAAAGGTCACGCTCAGGCATATATGGCATCCTTTTCGATATAGCTCATCAGGCGTGGCCGGGTGGCTATGCCGCCCTTTAGAACAAGATCGATATTTCTTTTGAGGATTTCTTCAAGTTCGTCTTTCAGGTCGATGACATCCCATCCTATTGGTCTTTCAAATGCCACTAATATATCAAGATCACTCTCTTCTGTTTGTTCGTTTCGTGCGAATGATCCAAAGATGGCTATCTCTTTGATCGGGTAACGCTGCTGCAATTCCGGCTTGGCTTTCTGGATCTTCCTGATGATGGAGTGAACTGTCCATGTTTTGGGTATATCCTCTGGTCTTTGTGGCATCACTCATTACTCTCCTGTGGATTATTGGTAAATTATGATCTTGTCTATTATAATGATTCTTGCTGCATGGTTCTTTTCTCTTCCTCCAAAATTCGGAGCTATTCTTTTTCAGGGCTATTTGTATTGTATTTTCTTGTTTGAGTTGAAATATCGTCGAAAGCATGTGGTTTATCGCAGGGTTGCCCGTTCGTCAATAAACTCTATGTGAGTTTATGATGGTGGTGAAGAGCCGGATTGCCGCTTTGCCCTATCTCCTCTCCGCTTCATCCACTCATGAATTAGATTCTGCGATCCGGGCGATCTCCGGGTGAAGCCTCATCACCTCCATCGATACCCCAATCATCGATACGCTAATAATAGAGCTGATGCAAGAGAATGGATTACAAGCAAACAGGATCGTCTGCCAATGTCCCGCTATGTCTTCTTCAACCCTTTCTCCATCCTGATGGTGATCATCCTCTTCGCAGCCCTTATTCTCCTTATTCCGTTTGTTCTCCTTGGTATTGTCGGGGGTGCCTTAACGAACCTCGGCTTTACATGGTTCCAGGCAATCGGGCTCCTCCTCCTGATCCTGTTTGGGAGCCTGGTGAATATCCCGGTGACAACGATCCGGGAAGAGGCGTCTACGCCGGTGGAGCGGCCGAAGGGGCGCCAGTTTGCTCCTTCCCTCTATGATGGGATGTATACGGTGCAGCCGCCGGCCAAAATAACGCAGGTGGCGGTGAATCTCGGCGGTGCAGTGATTCCTATCCTGATATCGGTGTATCTCCTCTTTCACGCCCTCATCGGAATGAATGATGCCCGGCTCTTCATGCTTGCCTGTGTGGGGGCACTCGCTGTCACCTTTGTGGTGCACAGGAATGCCCGGCTGATTCCGGGTGTTGGTATAGGGACGCCGTTCTTCCTCCCGCCGCTTGCCGCTCTCGTATGCGGTATCCTGCTTGCCGGTGGCTTTGGCCTGAATGCCGCTATCATTGCATATGTAAGCGGCACAATCGGGACCCTTGTCGGAGCGGATCTCCTAAATCTCAGGAAGATTGGATCGCTTGGTGCGCCGATCGTCTCGATCGGGGGTGCCGGGACGTTTGACGGGATCTTTCTATCCGGGATTATCGCGGCGTTTCTGGCGTGAAGGGGAGTTAGTGTTGAGGGGATCATTAATCCCTAAGCGGGGTGAATTACTGGTATCAGGGGGTGATAG
Organism: Methanocalculus taiwanensis; assembly: GCF_024372745.1. Lineage (GTDB taxonomy): Archaea > Halobacteriota > Methanomicrobia > Methanomicrobiales > Methanocorpusculaceae > Methanocalculus > Methanocalculus taiwanensis. The sequence continues at coordinate 63,378 of NZ_VOTZ01000012.1, read as the reverse complement.
ATGATGAAAGTGAAAACGTTGCATGAGATCCATGTCGAAGGGATTCAGGCTCTCTATAAAACCCTGGGTCCGGTAGATATGATACGTTTCCTTCAGATGTTTGATCATGGGAAGGGGGATTATACGGAGGAGCGAAACAAGTGGCTTAGTGAGAATCTTGAGGAAATATATGCTGAGATTGTTGAGATGCAGGAGGATACCGAGTCCGATAATCCTCCTTAGTTCTATTATGGCTCATCGCTGACCAATGAACCTCTCACTGATGAGGATATTGCCGAGATCCGGGAAGCTCTGGAAGAGGTTGAACGGGGTGAGTTCGTCACCCATGAAGAACTGAAGCGGGATCTGGGGCTTAAATAAATTGAATCGAGGGGCAGTTTTCGATATTTTCTGGCTTATATTAATATGTGCCTTCTGATAATAGTATCTTCAAGGAGTTCTGCTTATGGCATCACTATCCTCCCATGTTAATTCTGTTAAACATGATCTGGATGAGCGGGCGAGGGAACGGATTATCGGTGAGATCGCTCGTGTTTTCGCGTCCGAGTCTGAAATCACTGCTGATGTCGCTTTAGTGTATATTTTCGGCTCTTTTTTGAAAAGCAATCAATTTAATGATATTGATATTGGGATCCTTGTGGCCGGGGAGAGGAAGCCCTATGACTACTTCAAATATGGTATGCGAATTGCCTCTGTTATGGAACAAAGTATTGCTCCGCGGTGTGAGGTTGATCTTCGTATTTTGAATGGTGCTCCCGTTCGTTTCCTCTATGAGGTGTTACAGAGTGGGCGGATTGTTTTTGCCCGTGATGAGGATGAACGCAGCTCTTTTGAGGCAGATGTTCTGACACAGTATCTTCGAAAGAAGGAATAGCTAATCTGCTCTAAACCCGGACCTTCACATCTGCTCCCTCCTTTTCTCATTCTCCTTGCTCAATTGTATCTGCTCACAAAGCGTACACTCAGCAATTCATTTCTCCTCTTAGACTTTTGTATAAACTCATATGTGGTTTATTGAAGTACAAAGTGGCATCCGCTATGATTCTAAAATGCCCTGTAAAAACTATAGAAAAGCGCTAATCTGCGGTTATATTTAATTTAAGGGTTTTAAAATAGAAAAAGTAGTCCGGAGCAGATTCGAACTGCTGTCGGGGGATCCAGAGTCCCCCATGATTGACCGCTACACTACCGGACTAATGTGCCATAATATGTGATTCCTGATGATTAATGAACCTGACGGAAATCACGAGGACGTTTTGCGTCTTCGTGGAGGTGTTTATTGGCAGAGATCCCGTATCCACGCATCAGAATGGATCAAAAAACGTAACAATTGAGGGTTAGATCCCCTCTCCTCTCAGGCATCCACGGCAGGCGGCACAGACAATTCTCACCGGCCGGATCAGCGTTCCCTCTCCGCAGAAGGGAGGGATGTCCGCAACATCGCGGCGATAGTAGACGTGCGGGACGAGCGAGATATGGGTGTAGGCTCCAACCGGCACGCCGACTGCGTCTGCAATATGCTGCTGGAGGCGTGCCAGTGCATACATATTTGCGCCTGCTGCCGAGAGCATGTCGTTTGATCGGAAGATGACCTTCATATCAAGGAGCCGGGCATCCCCTTCCTCCTCCCCCTCCTTCCGGATAACACACTGGATGAGCTGGAGGCAGGGGCAGTCGTCAAGGCTCTCGTCAATTGCGGGGTTCCAGGTAACGGCAACTGCCCGACGGCTGACGGGTTCGCTCTTGAGCTTCTCTATAATGTACCTGATCTGGTCGGCATGTATATCGGCTCCGCCGAGTGTGAGCCCCTGACCCCAGTCAAAGAGGCGGGAATGGTAGTCGTACTCAAAAACTGAATCTGATCCTGCAATCAGGTCATCAGCATAACAGTCCAGAAATGCCCTCCTGAATCGTGAATGAGAGCTTGCCATCGGCTCCGCTAAAGGATTTTCCACCCTGAGGGCAATTTCATCAGTCTCAAGCGTCTCCTCGCCGTTCTCGGTTCGCCGCTCTCTTCCTTTCTCAAGGATGTGTTTGATGATGAGTTCGTGGGCACGGCCAAGGCTTGCTGCACGGATGATCTTCATGATCATACTAATGGTGCGGGGGGTAGATAGTAATAGTGCGAACGTCCGGCTACGGGGGTGGAATCCGGGGTGTCTTTGGGATATGATCTGCGCCAGCCACTTCCATAGTCGCTTCTCGGTGTAGAATGATTAATCTCAATGTCTAAAACCTGCCCTGCTCTTGGTCTCTCCAGCCCCCGGAATGTCCCTATTTATCGTGGTAATTCCTATCCGGACATTCATCATGGTGCTCCAGATCTCTGTCCGACCACAAAGGATATATTAAGTCTTCATCTAATAAGGAAGCATATTCCGTTGATCGGAGTATACAGCACGTTGAAACCGTTTTCGGCAACTGTCGAAGGGTTTCTTCTGTGCATGTAAGGTAATTGAATTGTTCAAACTGAACAAAAGGAGGAAATAATTAATGACTAAGAGATTAACGATCGCACTTATTGCGTTCCTTGCACTCGCCATGTTTGTAGTGCTCCCGGCTGCAGCGGCTGACAATGTCATCGCAGCAGCTGGTGACACTGTCTTCCGTGGTGAACAGGGGCTCAATATTGCTGCTACCGGCGTTGTTATCGGTGACACTCTCGGCTGGTATGCCGCGGGATCTACCCCAGGTACTGGCGCTCCGTCAGCAACAATTGTTGTATCGGACCCAACGAATTTCTATGTAGATCCAAGCATGCAGGCTGGTGCATGGTACCGCCAGGTCGCAGGTACGCCTCTTGCATTCATTGTTGCTGACCCGGCACTCGATGTTAAGATCCTCGATGTTGGTGGTAACGTTAAGAATGACGGCACTGTCGTCAAAGGAACCGATGTCCTTCGATTCAGGATCGACACCAACCTTGATGCGTTTACCCAGAGGGTTACTGCTCCGGCAACTCTTGGAGCAACAATTCGCGTCCGCGTCACAGGACCGGGTGGCAACGTCTATACATCACTTGTCGATGACACTGGTGCATTAATAAATGTTGCAGCAAACGTCGTCAACTCGAACCCGTTCATCGTAACTGGTGGTGCTGGTTCAACAGGTGTCTGGGATGTTGGCAATGCTAACTATCCACGTGGTACCTACACATTTAAGGTCGACTGTAATGTAAACAGCATGAACGATAACTATGATGTCGTCGGCAAGACCATTTCAAAGACCTATTCGATCACCATTGCAGATGATGATCTTGTCATCACCTCAAACATGGACACCGTTATCCGCAACAACGACTTCGCTGTAACTATCGAGGGTCGTCCAAGCACCAACTATGTCCTCTGGGTGAAGGGAACCTCAACACTCACAGCAGCTGAAACCCCTCAGATCAAAGCTGGTCAGCAGGGTGTTAGTCTTGATGCAGGTGTAGGATCTGCTGGTCGTAATGCTGGTGCATATAGTTTCACCGCAGCCCAGACTGTTGGAGCAGATGTCCCCGGCGGTCTTGCAGTTGGTTCTCCGTTCTATGCAATGGTCAACACTGCAACCTCCGGAAAGAGGACTGTTGGTTTCTCAACCACACAGAACACCAAAGATCAGAGCTTTACCATCCGGACTGACCGCTATGTAGCACCAGGTCCATCCGGTGACTACGATGAAGTAAAGGTCCGTGTCGAGAAAGGCGCAGTGACAATCACCGCCTCAGGTGACCGGAGCTACTACATCGGCGAAGAAGTGGTCCTTTCAGGTACAAACACCGACTCCGCCAATGTCTACCTCTTCATCACCGGTCCAAACCTCGCCAACAATGGTGCACAGCTGACAAACCCGGCAGTTGCAGTCATTGATGGTGCAGGTGGAACTGGTGTCAACTTCATCAACCGCAATGTAAAGGGTGACGACACATGGGAGTACAAGTGGGATACCTCCGGACTTGCACTTGATGCCGGCACCTACACAATCTACGCTGTTGCTGACTCAAGAGATAAGAACAACCTTGCAAACAACAAGTACGAAACCGTCTCAGTTGTTATCCGCAAGGGCTTCGTTTCAGCAAGCGCCTCACAGACCTCTGTTGCAAAGGGCGACAAAATGTTCATCCGCGGTAATGCAGAAGGTAACCCCTCTCCAGGTGTTGCAGTCTGGGTTCTCGGACGCAACTTCTATGCACGCAACACTCAGACCGTTGAAGATGATTCAAGCTTCGAATATGAGCTGACAGGTGCAGCAACCACGAACATGGCATCCGGCCAGTATTTCGTCGTTGTGCAGCACCCGATGGGTAACAACCGCTTTGATGTTGTTGAAGATGCAGTCTCAGTCGCAGGAAGAACCTATGCAACCATGCTCGGAATTGTTCCCGCTGCAGGTATTGCATCCACTGACTACTTCCCGGTTGTCGGTCCAGGCCGTCTCCAGGGATCTGATGCAGCAGAAGCGCTTATTCAGCTTCTGAACAACCCGAATGTTGATGACACCTACACCAAGCTGACCTTCCTCGTTGAAGAGCCATGGATCAGAATTGACTCCATCGGCGACAAGAATGTCGGTTCGACCTTCACAATCACAGGAACCACAAACCTTGGTGTTGACAACGATCTCCTCGTTGAAGTCACCTCCTCAGAATTCCGGCCAACCGAGAAGACCACCGCAACCGAATTCTCAGGTGCATCCGCAACTGTAAAGGTTGTAAAGGGTGACGCAGGTGCCAACATCTGGTCATTCGAAGTCAATGCAGCTGCATTCAAGCCAGACGAGTACATCGTCACGGTTGAATCAATCGAAGCAGATGCATCAACCACCGCCACCTTCAACGTCCTTGAGGGTGTCCCGGTAACCCAGCCGCCTGCAACCCAGCCACCGGCAACCCAGCCACCGGCAACCCAGCCACCGGCAACCCAGCCACCAGCAACTCCGGCATCACCCGGATTTGGTGCACTTGTCGCGATTGCAGGCCTTGGTGCGGTAGCATTCCTCGTTCTTCGCAGGAACTAAACCTAACCAACCCTAATTTTTCTTTTTCTTTGCCATTACAAAATAGGTGAGCAATAAGCTCTTTTCTTGTTAAAACGCATTTCAGCAATCTTCAATGAGTCTGTCCTTGAGGGATTACTTTCAGGCAGGTTATTCTCCTACCGGAATCACTATCCATGATTGAAAACCATATTCCTGTATTCTCATGAAGGCTCCAAGACAGGTTTTTCTCAGGGAGGACATCGTAAAAGATCTCCTTCATCTGCGTAAACCGGGAATGACGCTTTCGGGGGCTATTGAAGAATTGATCGAGCACGAAAAGAAACGGCGTCTTCTTGATGATATCAGAAGGATTCAGGAGAGAGAAGAACGTGTGGAGCTGTTGTAGTTTTTGTTGCCATCTAATATGCGGGCTATTCCACAGGAATCTGCCTGCTAAGCTTTCCAGCAACGTCAATATACCCGGCAATTGCCTCCTCAATATGGCGTAGTGCCTCTTCCCAGGTTGATCCTTCACTGATACATCCTGGAAGAAGGGGTACTGTTACGGTATATCCTCCGTCTTCATTCTTTTCCATGAGTACTGTATAGCGAAGATGTGTCTCTGGCATAAAACAATCCAACTCTCCTGATTGAAGCATTGCATCCAGCACTATAAAGGCATTATGGCAATATCGGATTATTCCCTCACCGCTCCCTTTTCCAATCTTTCTCCTCCTCTATCCTCAACATTCCCCCTGCCAATCTCCCTCCCCCCAAATCCAAAAACACCCCTCCCTTCCGGCAACCCTTATCCCTCACGCCAACCAGATCCTCTTATCATATACCGGATACCACCGGAATGATTCCAAAAGGTAGTGTGATGCAATGGTTCGTCTCTCTGGAAAAGTGATTGATATCGAATACCGTGGCCTCCTCCTGAACCGGGACGATGCCCGTACAATCGGCGTCCTGGACGGGGATCGTGTCGAGGTGGTGAATGAAGAGAAGAAGGCTGCTGCACAGGCTTTTGTAACAACGACTGCAACCATGCTCCCCCAGGGAACCGCAGGTGTGTACCAGGTGACGAACCGGAAGCTGCAGCTTGATGGCGGTGAAGCAATCGAGGTTAGGGCAGTCGGCCGTCCCGCCTCAATCGACTTCATTAAGAAGAAGATGGATGGCGGTAAACTCTCGATGGAAGAGACACAGTCTATCGTCCGTGAGATAGTCGATAATACCCTCTCCCCCGGCGAGATCAGTGCATATATTGTTGGCACCTACATCAATGGCCTTGATATGGATGAGATCGAATACCTCACCCGCTCAACGGTATCAACCGGTGAACAGCTCTCGTTTGCTTCACACCCGATCGTCGACAAGCATTCCATCGGTGGCGTCCCTGGAAACAAGATCACCCTACTCGTTGTCCCTATTATCATGGCAGCGGGTCTGAAATGCCCAAAGACCAGTTCCAGGGCGATCACCGGTGCAGGTGGCACAGCCGATCTGATGGAGGCACTTGCTCCGGTTGCCTTCACCGCCTCCGAGCTTCAGACGATGACAGAGAAAGCCGGTGGCGCTATTGTATGGGGAGGTGCTACAAACATCGCCCCCGCAGATGATAAGATAATCCTCTATGAATACCCGCTCAAGATCGATCCCCATGGCCAGATGCTTGCATCGGTGATGGCAAAGAAATTTGCTGTTGGTGCTGATCTTGTGGTCATCGATATCCCGGTCGGAAGAGACGCAAAGGTCACCTCTATTGAAGATGGTCGGAAACTTGCCCGCGACTTCATGGAGCTTGGAGATCGGCTCGGAATGAAGGTTGAGTGCGCCCTCACCTATGGTGAAACCCCGATTGGGCGGTCACTCGGTGTCAACCTGGAAGTAGCAGAAGCCCTTACCATCTTAAAAGGCGGCACTGCCCCCGACTCGCTCATCCAGAAGAGTGCTGCAATTGCAGGGATAGCTCTTGAGATGGCAGGAAAAGTTCAGGCAGGTGCTGGAACCGAGGCGGCGCTTTCCCTCCTCTCATCAGGGAAAGCCGACCTGATGATGCAGAAGATAATCGAGATCCAGGGTGGCGATCCCGGGGTGAAACCAGAGGATCTCCCGCCTGGTAATCACTCTTTCACCGTCAATGCCCCTGAAACCGGCTATGTTGTTGAGATGAATAACCGGGCGCTGATCACCATTGCGCGCGCTGCGGGCGCCCCGCATGATCATGGCGCCGGGCTTTCGTTCCATAAAAAACAGGGCCAGCACGTGAAGAAAGGAGAGCCGATCTTTACCATCTATGCTGATCGCAGCTGGCGGCTCCAGAAGGCACTTGAGGAGGGCCGCCGCCTTATGCCGATAGCTGTTGAAGGGATGTTGATTGACCGGGTGCCGGGGAACCGCTGGCGCTCACCAATGCACTAATAGGTTAGAAAGCAATAGTAAATTGTATATGCGTTCTATTCGGATTGTTGTCGCGTTCATCCTGCTTCTGGCTCTGGCATTAACGGTGCAGGCGGTGGTCACACTCAACATCTATGTTGAGGATACCGAAGGATCCCGGATGTCAGATGCCGCTATCTATGTTGGTGAAAGTTATATCGGTGTAACCAACTCTGACGGCTGGCTCTCCTATACTCATCCGGGTGCTGAAAACTATAATCTCCGGGTCTCAAAAACCGGATATGAGAGCCGTACTTTAACAATCCAGAAAGCTGAAACGAGCCGGACTGTAGTCCTATCCCGCAATTCAATGGTCCTGACAGTGCTTGTCTATGATGAGAATGTCGCACCTCTCAGATCTGCGATAGTAAGAGTGGTCGGCCCATCCCTTGAAAAGACTGAACAGACCGGATCGAATGGAAAAGCGATCTTCACTCTCAGTGACGGCCAGGCATATCAGGTATTTATAACTGCTCTTGATTATCGGGATGCTGAGACGTCTGTGCAGCTTTCTGGAACATCCCGTGAAATATCGGTTGTAATGGAACGGGGCGATCGGTTTGCGTTTCGTATAACTGATGAGGAAACCGGATCACCGGTTCAGGGAGCCGAGATCATGGTTGATGGTGTTCTTCGAGGAACAACACGGGATGATGGTATCTTTTCGTACAATCTCCGGAAGGGATATGAGTATCTCATCTCAGTAAAGAAACCGGAATATGAAGATTATTCAATGCGGCAATATATCACCGGCGACCAGCAGGTTCTCTCGATCTCTCTCTCAAAAGCATACTATACTCCTTTTATATCTGTTTTTGACCCTGCAAAGAAGATTGTAGATGGTGCAGATGTTTATTTAAATGGAATGCTCCTCCGCAAAACAGATAATTACGGTCGTGCATCACTCGACAGGCTGACTGCCGGAACATATCTTCTGGAGATCAGAAAAGCCGGATTTGAACCCTATAGCCAGGAAATTACAATTTCAGAGGAATCAATAGATTTTATCGCAAATCTTGCATATTCTTCGGTTTTGGTCAGAGTGCTGGTTCAGGATGAATCGTATTCAGTAATCTCCGGGGCCTCGATCTCTGTAGATGGCGTTTACAAAGGAACAACAGATGCATCGGGGATCCTCAGCATGACACTTACTCCCGGCTCTGAGTATACTCTGACAGCTTCACGAGACGGATATCATGAGGGGGTTGTGAATCATGGTGTGCCAACAGATGGACAGCAGGACTCGGTTACCATCACCCTCAAACCTCAGTTCAACCTATTCCTCGTTGGTGGGGTTATACTTGCTGTTCTTATTCTCGGGGGTGGCATCTATCTCTTCAAAAAACGGGGGCGGAAAGGAACCTCCAGGACGCGTTTTAAAGACTGGTAAGGCTTTCAAATGCGATAATGCTCGACTCTCTCCTTTTTTTTCCAACACGAGCAATTAAATAAGAGAATGAATGATTCTATGGTATGCGCCGCTCGCTCCTGCATCTGATTCTTCTTCTGGTGCTCATAACCACCCCGGCAGCAGCCTTGATTCCTGATGAAATAGTACTCACAACTGACAGGGAATGGGTGGCTGCGGGATCGGGGGATCCAGCAATAATAACAGCTGCGGTTTATAACCAGAGTACGCCGCTTCCGGGTGTTTTGCTCACTTTCACACTTCAGAATCCCGAAACCGGCTCACTCTCAAACCCCTCTTCTGAAACTGATGGTGAAGGTAGTGGCAGCGTCCGATTCCTCCCAAACACCGTGAGCGGTGACGCGACCATCCGTGTCCAGGCCTGGTACACGGCAGAGGAGGGGATGCAGTCTATCGAAGCACTCTTCATTCAGCGGATAGATCATGGGGAGCCGGCTGCTATCGATCATATCGCATATCCCGGAGAAGCAACTGTCGGGTCAATTGTGCCAATCTCTCTCTCACTCAGGGATGCCTATGGCAACATTGTTGATGATCAAAAGGAGGTGTCACTATCACTTTCTCCGGAATACATTACACTAACGGTCACATCGGCCGGGGGTGGCGCTTTTTTTAACCTGGATGGTGGATCCGGCACCACGCTCTCTATACCGGTTGGTGATGACGGCTTTGTCAATGCAAGCCTCCATCTTGATACCCTCCCGGCCGAACATGTCATCCTGATCGATCCTTCCCCCTCTGCCATCCCGTCCCGATGGATTACAATCAATGCAATCGCAGATGCTATCCCGCACTCTGTCATGCGTGACCCCTCAGATCTGCGCCTGTATGCTCCGGCAGATGGCGCATCCAGAATAAACCTCTTCTATACGTTTTATGATGAATATGGGAACCGCGCTGGTAACAGGCAGATTCTCTTTTCAGTAACATCACCATCGGGCACAAGTACGCAGCAATATTCGACAAGTGCCCTTGGTGAGATCCAGATCAGCTACGGCCCGGTCATCACTGTTGGCGAGGTGATAATCTCCTGCACAGCTGTTGATAACGAAGCGGTGAGTGATTCGGTCACGTTGGAGTTCTACCATACGGATCCGGTGGCGATGCTCCTCACCGCAAATCCCCAGATGATTCCAAGCGCAGATGTCGATCCCGATATAACCGCGGATATCAGGGCAAAAGTAATTGATGCAAGGGGGAACCCCGTCCCCGGCGAAGATGTCAGCTTCTCAATCAGGGTAATTGATACTGGTGACTACATCATCACCAGCAATGCAACACTGGATGCAACAGAAGCGGTTACAAACGAGAATGGATTTGCTATCGTACGATTTTCACCCTGCGCGTTCACAACGGATCGTGACGATCCCGGATACAGCCAGAATGCGACCGGAACGGCGATCATCGGGGCTGAATGGGCCGGACAGGAGAAGACAGTTCTCGTAACCTGGAAGAACTATCCGTTCCTCAGTATCAGCACGATGGTCGAGCCGGAAACGGTAGCCGTGAATGAAACGATCAATGTGACTGTAACGATTGTTGGCGACGGTTGGGCGCTACAGCCGGATCCTGTTGATGTGGTACTTGTTATCGACACCTCGGGCAGCATGACGGGAACGGATGTATCGCCAAACCGGATGGCAGCTGCCAGAAATGCAGCAAAGGATTTCGTCTCTCAGATGGATCTCGAATCCGGCCGGGATCGGGTGGCTGTGGCATCCTTTTCATCTGCTGTTACCATCCATCAGCCACTCACAGATGATCCAGCTACCGTCAACGCTGCAATCGATGGCCTGACGGCGAACGGTGCGACGATCATGCGCAGGGGCTATTATGAAGGAATACGGCACCTGAAAGAAGAAGGCAGACCCGGTGCCGTGAAAGCGGTGATCCTGATGGGGGATGGGGACTGGAACCTCCATGGATCTCCACTGGCAACTGGTGTCGGATTTCCTGATACCGATCCGGAAAAAACTGTCTATGATCGAAGTTATGAAACCACATACGGAATAGCGCGCTCGGCATATCCATGGAGCGGCTCGTCATATTCATTCAGCCCTGGCGAATGCCAGGTGCGTTCAACCCGCTATAGCACAACTCTCTATTCTGAAGGTTATGAGTGGTATAGCGCTCTCCCTGATTCGAAAGGTACATTGGATGCAGAGCGCTGGTGGTACCGCCGGTATCCTATAAATGACTGGAGGTTCGGCTCAGTCTCCCTTGACAGCCAGGATACAAACCAGAACATGTCTGTGTATGCAATGAGCGGTTCCCCTGAGGAACAGGTAAGGGTATACACCATCGGGTTTGCTCAAATCCTGAACTCAAATGTTGTTCGGGATATTACCCTTCTCTCTGAAGCAACCGGAGGGAGTTATGTATGGGCAGGAGATGAAGAGGAACTAACAGCAGTGTACACGCAGATTGCAGGTGAACTGATCACCGAGGCGGGGGTGAATACCACCCTCCAGCTCTCGCATGACAATATCCTGATAAACATGACTGTCTGGGGTGGGGGTGAGCTCTTTGATTACGTGCCAATGACCCGGCTATCACACTATAATCAGGGAGGAGATGATATCGTATGGATTGAAGGATACCCAAAGAGTATCGATCAGACAGATGACTGGATCGGGATCAATCCGCCCCCCTATACCCTCACCTTTGATATCGGCACCATTCACCTTCATGATGTCTGGAAAGCAGAGTACCAGCTCCGGCTCATCAAGGATGGGACATTCGAACTCTTCGGTCCTCTGGCATCAGTTACCTTCGAAGGAGATACACTCACCCTTCCAACCACACTTATCAGTGTGATACCCCCTATTGAAGTGATAGGGCTGGATCGGTATCTCCTTGAGGTTAATAATCTCAGGTCCACCGCTCCGTCTCCGGTGACCGATATCCTGCCTATCTCCTGGGAACTAACTTATGGGGGCAGTGGGATCGCAACGCAACAGGTCAGGTATACAGTCGTCGATCCCATGATCTATGACCGTTTCGGAATAAACGGCCCCTATGAGTGGAAGATGGCAGGGGCGGTCTATTCCACCCCCGGTCCACATGAATCACAGACAATGGATTATCTGATAGATCTCTTTGGTCTCTCTGGTATCTGCCTGGTGAAAGTGGAGGCATCAGCGCCCGGTTCTCCCGAGAGCCGCGATGAGATCGCAGTCCCAATAGGCATGCAATCAGATCAGGCATATATCCTGATTGAGTGAGAAAAACAGATGAGAATGAAGTGATGCACGGATCCACCGGGAATCGAACCCGGGTCCTTGGGTTCGAAGCCCAAGAGGATATCCTCTACCCCATAGATCCAGAATGTAGTATAATCATGTGCATAAATACTATTTAGATGATGAGGAAGGATGGAATACCTGTTGCACCCAAACCTCTCCCAATAGCATGTGAACACTGCCATTCAGCCCGAACACATTGGCACTCTTTTTCATCTCTTCTGACGATATGATCACTCATGGTGTTATCAGCGGGAGTGATCCGAAAGAGGCTTGGCGATGATAGCAGGGAGGGAGACCTCGTTATCCGTCCATTTGAGGATGCCTGCCTCCAGCCCGCCTCCTATGATCTCAGGGTGGCAGAGGAGGTGCAGCTCATACGCGGCCAGTGCACGCTCGTACCCACTCTTGAGTGGGTGGAGCTTCCCTCAGATATTGCTGCCACTCTCAGGGGTCGATCCTCATATGGCAGAAAAGGCCTCCTCCTCGGCGCAGGCTATGTGGATCCCGGCTTCCGTGGGCAGCTCACCATCTGTTGTACAAATATGGGAAGTGAGGATATACTTGTGCCCGGAAATACGCGGTTTGTACAGATGATCTTCCATGAAGTGATTGGGGGCAGCGAGATCTATTCAGGGCGCTACCAGGATAGCAGAGGTATTGTTCATGCGAGAGACTGATCCTGGAACCGAACGCAAATGCCTTGAGATTCTGAGAATTCTCCGTGACTCACGTGATCCTATGGGTGCAAAACACCTCTCAGAACGGATGGCGGAACAGGGTTTTGTCCTCTCCGATCGTGCGGTACAATATTATCTCCACCATCTCGATGAACTCGGTTTCACCAGGAAGATCGGAAACCGTGGACGTGTACTGACCAATCTCGGTATTTCAGAGAGCGAAAGCGCACTTGTTGGCGATCGGATTGGTTTTGTCATATCCAAACTGGAGCGGCTTGCGTTCCGGAGCACACTAAATCCGGTGACATGCACAGGCGATGTCGCCTATAACCTCTCGTTTGTGAAAAACGAGGAGCTTGATGCCGTACGGTCGGCCTTTGATGAGGTTGTATCTGCCGATATCGGCTTCTTTGGAACCTATGCAGAGACCGAGAATGATCCGAGGATTCCAAAAGGGCATACCGGCTTTATAACTGTCTGTAGCATCACTATGGACGGGATCTTTCAGCATAACGGCATACCCGTCCGGATGGCATATGGTGGTTGTCTCAACCATATTCACCATAAGCCCGAGGGCTTCCATCAGCTGATAGGGTATAAAGGCACGACACTTGACCCGCTCCAGCTCTTCCTCTCTGCGGAGATGGCTTCAATAGGCAGGCTGATCCAATCCGGAGATGGTGTTGCCCTTGCAAATATACGGAATATCCCCTCTACCGCCGTAATAAAAGCAGAAGAAATCATGTGCGAGCTCAGGAAAAATGATTTTCATCTGCCTGTTGCGGTGGGATCAGGCATCCTGAATGTCCCGATAGATCCATATCAGTCCTCGATTGTCATCTATAGCGGAATGAACCTGATCGGCAGGGCATATGAGTGCGGTATCAGAATGAAGACGGAGATCGGCGCCGGAACAATCCCGATATCGCGTATCATCTCCGGCTAGACCGAATACCCATATCAATTTCCAATCGGAATCCCTCTCTTATTCAGATCCAGGTGATCCCCGTCTCATCCTCTTCGGGTTCCTCCCGTGAAGAGGAGGGGGTATCGCCGATAACAACAAACCTGGATCTCCTACCCACCTCATCTCTTGGGCGAGGCTGGCCGCCCTGTCTTCTTTGGCTGGAGATAATGTCGTCATTTGGAGCGGGCTGTTTATCGAGATGAATAGATCCGGATCTGCCCATATATGCCGAATCATCCGGTCTGCCTTTACCCTGGATGCCAATCGTGCTCCCGCCCGTTAAGAGATCATCCTTCGGCTTCACTTTGGATCTTCTGATGGTTATGCCCCCGCCTTCAATGGCACTGTCGCTTGGCCGTGAGAAATGGGACTTCAGGGCGATTGCCTTTGCCTCAAACGAATCATCACGTGCCCTGACCATTGATGGGAGTGAGAAGGCTTCCTGTGAAGGATCAACCACAAAACGCCCACGTTCAGTTGGTGTCTCCTTCATCCTGAGAGCACCTGCATCCATCGACCGATCACTTGGTTTTACCGGTCCACCGATTGTAGTCTGCCGTGATATATCTGCAACTTCAATTGCCTGCCTTCCCGGGAGGTTGATTCTCTTCTCCTCTTTCATCTCCCCCCGCTGTGGCAGGATCACTCCCTCAGGGATCATTGTATCCGGCGTCTCTCTCTCCTGCCTCTCACTCTTCTCCTGCCATTGCTGCTCTTCCCAAACGTGAGCCTCAGCGGAAGCTGGTATTGTGGCGAGATCATCTTCAATAAACCGAACATCATCATCAGCCCAGATCTCATCCTGCTGGAGAAGTGCAGCCCGTTCAGCTCTCTCTCTGGCGATCCTCTCCATCTCTTCCTTCTCCCGCATTAACTCCTCCTGTTCTATCATGAGGATCTCTTGCTGCTTCCTCTCCTTCCTCTCCTCTTCAAGGTACATATCCCGTATCTCTTTGAGTTCATTGATCCGGGGAATGTTTCTGATACCGGCGAGCACGATGATCACGCCGACGTATTTTGTACTCAGGACCGGATAATCGCCGGCACGCATTTCAAGGCCAGATATGCTTCTATCAATCCATTTCCTGACATTCTGGAACCCTTTCATCGAGAGCTCCTCGCTTGGGCCTGCGATCAGAACGAGTGCCTTACCTGCACTTGTCAGGTCGCATGGAACTGATATCTCCTGGTAGATTGCCCGTTTTGCGAGTTCCACGACACGGGAAGCACGCAGATGCCCCTCTTCAAAATCAGAATAATCTTTCTTAAGCCTGTTAAAAATAGAGAACTTCTGGCGTGGGATCATCTCGGTAGAGTATCCGATAGCAACCATGCCCATTCCGGAGATGGTGTTGATCACCTCGCCTGCATCAAGCACAACCTCGGCTATCGGCCGTCCTCCATCAACAAATTCCCCGGCACGGAGCAGAAGCCCGAATCTTCGGGCAATCCGCTCATTCAGGAGGTTATTTCGTTCGCGGGGATTCAATGGGGCTCTGGTGAGGCGTTCGTCATCAATGTCAGCGCCATCATCTGGCAGATTATCCATCTCGTCGGCATTTCCGGTCTCTTTGGTCCGCTCAAGCCTGAGTAGTTCAGTTGCAATCTTTCTGTACCACGTTTCGTTATCAAAGATGATGCAGCCGTCAACAACAGGCTCAATAGCATCGATCTGGTTGGCGGCCCGTGCGGAGATCCGTTTCCCTTCATCCCGTAGGGGGAGCGTCAGGACACAGATAACCGGCTCGTAAAAAGAGTCCCTGATCCTCTCAACGAGCAGGGGGATGGCATCAGCATGTCTTCCTCCAAGCCCGGAACAGATGATCACTGCATCAATCTCGACGGTATTGCATTGCTGGATATGCTGGATCATCTCAGCAACATCTAAAACATCTCCGTCTATCTCTTCATCAGTATTCTCGAAAGTAGGAAGAACAATCCGCTGGGTATTTGGTATATGCTTCAGCTCTTTGATGCTAAAGAGATCTGTGTCTATGGCTACCGCCAGAACACTATTTGTACCGCTTCTCCTGTCATGATCGTGGAGAATATCGGCGATGCGTGATCCAGCTCCTCCCAGTCCGATGATAAGTGCCTTCATAGCAGAGAGTCCATTCAGATGGCGCAGCCGGGTGCAGCTGCCCATACTATTGGTATTTGATATTATCCCGAAGGCATAAAGCCTTTCAGTTCACACTAAACCAGATCATTGGCTTGCAAAACCTCATATCTGACCATTCTGCAACCGGTTTTTCCGGCTGTGGAAGCAGTATCAGGGCAAAATGATAATGATTATAAGTATGTGTGTGAAACAACTCACTGAGGTGAATTTACCTTGAGCTATGGAATTGAATTCGTCCCTGGAAACCTCTCTGTAAAGCAGGTAGTAAACTACTGCAAACTTGCAGAGACGAAAGATATTGACTTTGCCTGGATTACCAACCACTACAACAACAGACACTGCTACCCAATTCTTGCGCAGATTGCGGCAGCAACAAGTGAACTGAAGATGGGTCCGGGTATCATGAACGCCTTCACCGACACACCAGCGGCGATGGCATCTTTTGCATGCACATTAAATGAAATCTCGGATGGACGCGCAGTCCTTGGTATTGGTCCAGGTGATCTGTCCACCCTTCCGAAGCTTGCAATCGACCCCGCCAAGCCGGTCTCCCGGCTGAGCGAGGCTGTCACCCAGATCCGTGCACTCTGTTCGGGAGCTGAAGTGAAAAAGACCGGTCTTGAGTTCTTTGACTATGATGGTGCAAAGCTCACCGGTGTCCAGCTCCCCGGCAAGAAGGGCATCCCGATTTACATCGGTGCACAGGGTCCAAAGGTTCTTGAACTTGCGGGCACAATCGGTGACGGTGCACTCATCAACGCATCAAATCCAAAAGACTTCGAAGCTGCAATCCCAATCATCAAAGCTGCCTGTGAAAAGGTCGACAAGAAGGGATTCGACATCGGTGCATACACCGCAATGTCCATTGACATGAGCGAGAAGAAGGCGCGCAATGCAGCAAAGATTGTTGCCGCATTCATCGCAGCAGGTTCTCCACCTGCACTGCTTCAGCGCCATGGACTTGACCTTGGCAATGTTGCAAAGATCAAAGACGCCCTTGCAAAATTCGACTTCAAGACTGTTGGCGGGCTTGTTGGCGATGCCGAGATCGATGCATTCACCATTGCAGGTACTCCGGACGTTGTCAAACAGAAGTGTGAGGACTTAACGAAATCCGGTGTCACGCAGATCATCTTTGGATCCCCGCTGGGACCCGACATGGTCAACTCGATCCGGCTCCTCGGCAAGTACGTCGTATAATCTTCCTGATACAGGAATATTTATACCTCTCTCACAATTTTTTCCAAACCTTTTTAGCTTCTTTTGATTATCCTTTAATCGTGTCTCTCTTCTCAACAACGGAGATCCAATCGCCCCGTTCACGTATAAGCTACAGGACCGAATTTGCAACAGGTCTTTCCTGCCGGATCAGCCCGCTCCGGGGAACGCGGGGAATTAATACCGGGTCTTTCCCTCCGGTTTTCGAATATGAGGTGAAGGATTGCCCTTTCTGCAGATCACGTATCTTTTCATCAACATGTGGTTTTTCCAATGGAGGCTGGATAACAAAAGGTGAAAGTGTCACATTTCCAAATCTCTATCCTTTCGCAGACCGGCATACAGTGACCGTTATAACAGAGGCACATATGGTCGAATCTTTCACCTCCAGGCAACTCTCCGATGCCCTCTTTGGAGCTGCACAATCTTTGCAGGATTACCCCGGCTACCCCTCGATACACTGGAACTTCCTTCCGTCAGCTGGTGCAAGCCTCCTGCATCCCCATCTTCAGGGGATGGCTGACAAAAAACCGGCTTCACTCTGCAGACTCTATCTTGAGGCATCTGCAAAGACTGCATCGGGTGATTACTGGGAAGTTGTTGTTGATGAGGAGGCTGGCGGCCCCCGGCACCTCTTTGGGGAAGAGATCTTCTGGTATGCAAACCCGGTTCCGATTGGTGAATGTGAGATCCGGGGTGTCCTGCCGATCAGAACAATCAATGAACTCTTCTCTCTGACAGAAACTCTGGGCCGTGACATTGTTCGGATTACCGATCTGTTTCGCTCTTTTGGCTCATATGCATTTAATATGGGAGTCTTCTTCCAGAAAACCGGATCATCCGGCCTGGATGGAATGTGCGCGTTCTGTACTCTGATCGCACGAATCAACCCAAATCCTGAATCTATCAGCGATTCTGCATTTATGGAGCGGATATGCAGGGAACCGGTTGTTATGACCCTGCCTGAGGATATCCGTATAAAAGCCGGATTATAACTGATCCCTGTCAGATTCAGGGCAGCCAGTCCTGCGAGGGTTATTCTTCACTATAGCTTGCGGGACGGCTATTCTGAAGATGATTGGAAAAAAGAAGAGTATGGGTTTATTCTGGCTTGCTGATCAGCTTTGTCTTGGTGACGATGACGCCGTCTTTCTTGTGGGGGCTTCTGATTATGCAGTCTGCTCCCTTCTCAAGCTCGCGTGCCTCGTCACAGAGAACAGCTGCCTGGCGCATCATTTCGTGTGCTGAACAGACGATAGGAATGTACTTCTCCCATTCCTTTGTCATGAAACAGCCCTTTACATTGACGCCTGCAACAGACTGTGCAATCTCATATGCTGCACGTGCCTTTGCCATTGCGTAGGGGTTGTTGAATGCACCATCAACTGCCTTGTCGGAGGTCATAACAACCTTCGGGAGGACGAGGTCTGCACCCTTCTTGCCTGCCTTCACCTGGTCAATCACCTTGTCAAGCTCCACCTGGAGTTTGGTGAATGCGCCGGTGAGAGCAAGAACTTTTACGAGGTTGCCGTTGTAGTCGGCCATCTCTACGGGGTCGAGGAATTCACGGCGGGCACCGATCATTGCATCGGCTTTCATGATGATGTAGCCGAAGCTGCTTGCCTTCAGTGCATCAAACTGTTCTTTCTTGGTCGTGATGTCGTCGGTGATGACGACAACAGGGATACCTGCCTTTGCAAGCTCCTCACGTGCACCGGTTGGTCCTGGGAGCACACCATTTGGTGAGACGACGACACAGAAGTCTGGTCCCCATGCCTTCATGTTGGTGACGACGCGGTCGATATCTTCGGGCTGAAGTTTGGTACCGGAGGTTGCCATGAAGGTCTGCATGTCTTCACGGTCTGCACGCTCGTCAAGGAGCAGCTCGGCCATGACACCGGAGGCGATATTGCCAAGTTTTGCTATGCCTACTTTTACTACCATAGAATTACACCTCTCAAAAAATTTGAGAACACTTCCTTTTTTGATAAAAGGGCATATAAACATTTTGAAACTGCTTTTCACGTCTGTGTTGATATCGCTCAGTTAAGGTAAAATGTTTAAACTTGTGGCGCAATATAGTACATTAATGAAAGACGGCCTTCTCACCGAGCGGCAGAAAGAGGTGCTCAGATACAGAAAACAGGGGATGACCCAGCAGCAGATCGCAGATCTGATCAATACTTCAAAAGCAAATGTCTGCACAATCGAAAAGTCGGCAACAGAGAATATAAGGCGTGCACGGGAAACACTTGATTTTGTGAATACACTGGATGCCAAGGAGCTCTGCACCATTACAGCCGAAGAAGATCTCCTTGAAGCAATCAATACTATCTATGAAGAGGCTGAGAGATGTGGTATCAAGGTCCGCTACGATACAGTCACACTCATTAACCGTGTAAAAGATGCAAACCCGAATAAGATACATGCCCGGTATATCCAGGATACCATCCAGGTGTATATCAATGATAAGGGCGACCTCTTTTTTGAATGATCCTGCCTGGTTCACTCGCCGCTTTTCATCACTTTTATAATCTCTTCCTGTCAATAGTATAGGAAGCCGGATCAGGCTGTCTCAGATCGAACCGGTACTATCGCCGCTTCCCTCTGTGCGAAGAGATCATTTCAGCCAGTAATTTCAATGGAATACTGGTGGATGTTGCAATGGATTGCAACGAGACGACCATAAGCAGGTCTGATTAAACGCGCCGGGCCAACGCATTGCCGAGCCCATTTCCGGCCATCCGGAAGCGCGGTTAGGGTCAGGAACTCTTTAGAGAGACCAAGAAAGCTGATTGACGAGCAGAACTCAATAGTTCTCGACGGGTGAATATCTCCGGGAAAAACATTTCCGCTGATAGTATCTCTTCTATGCTCAGGAATCAGGTGACGATCTCTTCCAATACTGTTCCTACCAACGTATCCCGCTGATAAGCCTGAAAATGGCTGAACTGAGCGGTGTAGAATGGGCTTTCAGTTGAACGGCCCAGATAGATAGACTCGAAGGATTGAAGAATACATGCCGAAAACTCACAGGCCACGCTCAGGTTCACTTGCATTCAGCCCAAGGAAACGAGCAAAGAGTGAAGTTCCAAAGTACAAGTCCTGGCCAAAATATGCCGGTAAACCGGTTTTGCAGGGATTTGCAGGGTATAAGGTTGGCATGACTCATGTCATCATGGTCGACGACCACAAGAGCAGCCCAAATGAGGGGAAGGATATCATGATCCCCGTGACGGTTGTTGAGGTTCCGTCCATGAAGGTTGCTGCCATCCGCGCGTACCGGAAAGATACCTATGGTAAACACCCGATGACCGAGGTCTGGGCAGACTCGCTGAGCGAAACCCTCGCTGGCAGAATTACAATGCCGAAGAACCACGATCGCGAAGGAACGATCAAAGCGATTAATGATGCAGTTGCAGCCGACAGCGTCACTGAGATCATGCTTCTGATGCACACCACCCCCGAGATCATATCCGGCATCCCGAAGAAAGTGCCGGATCTCATGGAGATCCGTGTTGCAGGAGGTTCGATGGGAGAGCGTCTTGCATATGCAGAATCCCTCCTTGGAACCGAGGTGGACTTTGCTTCAGTCATGAAGGAAGGGGCATATGCCGATATTACCGCCATCACAACAGGCAAGGGTACACAGGGAGCCGTGAAGCGCTGGGGCATCAGCCTCAGGAAGCGGAAACACTCCCGTGGCAAGAAGGAGCGCCATATCGGAACTCTGGGTCCATGGACGCCCCATCATGTCCGCTGGCAGGTGCCTAACGTCGGCCAGATGGGATACCAGCAGAGAACCGAATATAACAAGCGCATCATCAAAATCGGCGAGGATATCGAAGCAGTCAACCCTGAAGGCGGATTCCTTCACTACGGGCTTGTCCGCAACAACTATGTCCTTGTCAAGGGCTCCATCCCGGGTCCGGTGAAAAGGATCATCAGGTTCCGCCCCGCAATCCGCCAGGGTGAACACCAGGTGCGGGTTCCGGTTGTCGAATATGTCAGCCAGAAGAGCAAACAGGGGTGAATGAGAGATGAAAGCAGCAGTAAAAACACTTGACGGTTCGCCCCTGAAGGAGATTGACCTTCCGGACGCTTTTAACACGCCATACCGTCCAGATATCATTAAACGAGCGGTTCTGGCACTCCAGAGCACCCGCTACCAGCCCCATGGCAGTGACCCGTACGCAGGAATGCGGACGTCAGCAGCAAGCTGGGGCTCAGGCAGGGGTGCAGCCCAGATCCCGCGTATCAAAAACGGCTCACGTGCAGCAAGAGTTCCAAACGCACGTGGCGGCCGGGCATGCCACCCCCCGGTTACAATGAAAAACCTTGTTGAGAAGATCAATAAGAAAGAGAAGGTACTCGCTATCCGCTCAGCAATTGCAGCAACGGCAAACCCGGAGCTTGTCAGGGCACGCGGACACCTGTTTGAACAGGATCTCATCTCAGTTGTTGATGATTCATTTGAGAATCTCGAACGCACATCAGAGGTCATAGCTGTCCTTGAGTCCCTCGGACTGATGAAAGATGTCATCAGGTCGAAGCTCAGCCGGAACAGAAAGCCTGGGCGTGGTAACCTCCGTGGCAGGGGAATGAAGCAGAGGAAGAGCCTCTTAATTGTAACCTCAGAGATTCCGCTCCGTGCAGCAGCCAACCTGCCCGGTGTCGACTCAGTGACCGTTCATGAACTCAATGCCGAACTTCTTGCGCCAGGCACTCATGCAGGCCGCCTCACGGTCTGGACTGAATCAGCATTGAAGCAGTTATCGGAGGTGAACTGAAATGGTTCTTGATCATCCGTCAGTTACGGAAAAGGCCATGGCGATCCTGGAGAGAGAGAACAAGCTCGTCTTTATTGTCCGAAAAGAAGCCGATAAGGATATGATCTCCCGCGATATCGAGAAGACATTTGGAAAGACTGTCACCGGAGTTAAAACCCTGATGACAAATAAAGGCACCAAGAAGGCTATTGTGAGCTTTGAAGATGACAAAGCCGCAGAAGAAATCCTAAGCCGACTTGGAATCGTGTAGGTGAGTTGAGATGGGACATCGAATTAGCAGTCAGGCGCGAGGTAAGGGAGGCCCTACATACCGCGCCCCATCACACAAGTACAAATCAGATCTCAAACATCCCGGCACCGGCGACAAAACGGTTCGTGGAACGATCATCGATATCGAGCATGACCCGGCACGCCATGCCCCGATTGCCCGTGTTGCTCTTGAAGACGGTGAGAAGATCTATCTTCTCGTCACTGAAGGAATGGGCGTTGACGATGTTATCGAGTGCGGATCCGATGCAGCAGTCAGGAACGGAAACACCCTCCTTCTCCAGGATATCCCGACAGGAGCAGCGGTCTGCAATATCGAGGCACGTCCCAATGATGGTGGGAAGTTTGTCAGATCGAGCGGAGTGCAGGCCCTTGTCATTGGAAAGTCCGAGGACAGGGTAGGTATCCGGATGCCGAGCGGGGCAATCAAATGGTTCAACAGCCACTGCCGTGCCACCATCGGTATTGTAGCAGGTGGCGGACGCAGTGAGAAGCCCTATGTGAAAGCTGGCAAAGTCTTCCATAAGGTAAAATCGCAGGCAACCCGTTGGCCGCGTGTCCGTGGTGTAGCAATGAACGTCATCGACCACCCATTCGGTGGCGGTGGGCACCAGCACCCCGGAAGGCCAAAGACTGTATCGCGTGGCACGTCGCCAGGGCGGAAGGTCGGGCATGTTGCTGCACGGAGAACCGGATACAAGAGGTGATCGGATAATGGCAAAGAAACAAGTTAAGCGAATGCCGAGGCGGCGTGAGGAGTTTACCTACCACGGGTATACAATACCTGCCCTTCAGGAGATGTCGATCAATGATCTCATTCCGATCATGCCATGCCGCGCCCGAAGGAAGATGCAGCGTGGAATGACCCGTGATGAAGAGAATCTCCTCGAAAAGATCCGCTCCGGCGATGAGAAGATCAGAACGCACAGCCGTGCAATGGTCATTCTCCCTGAAATGGTTGGAAAGACTATCGAGATTTATAATGGAAAAGAGTTTCAGCGGGTTGAGATCCCGGTTGAAGGTGTCTTCCATTATCTTGGAGAGTTCGCCCTTACCCGGCGGAAGATCTCACATGGTAGTGCCGGTATCGGTGCAACCCGGTCGAGTAAGTACGTTCCCCTGAAGTGATCTCTATGGCACGAACAGATTATATCATGAAACTCGAAGGCGAGAACATCGCGCGAGCCAAAGCAAACGAGCTGAAC
The DNA here is from genome assembly GCF_024372745.1 of Methanocalculus taiwanensis. Classification (GTDB taxonomy): domain Archaea; phylum Halobacteriota; class Methanomicrobia; order Methanomicrobiales; family Methanocorpusculaceae; genus Methanocalculus; species Methanocalculus taiwanensis. The sequence goes on along the minus strand of NZ_VOTZ01000012.1, from coordinate 40,057 downwards.
TGCTCGCCAAAACATGCCATCGAGATCGCGAACTTCATCAGGCACAAGGATGTCAACTCGGCGCTTGACTACCTGCATGAGGTAGTCGAAAAGAAGAAAGCCATACCTTTCAGGCGGTTTAAGTGCAATGTCGCTCACCAGAAGAGCCTGTCAGGAGTTGTCTGCCAGGGACGTTTCCCCGTAAAGGCATCAAAAGAGTACATCCGTCTCCTTGACTCGGTGAAGAAGAACGCAGAATATGCCGGGCTTTCAACAGATAACCTTGAAATTGTCCATGCTGCCGCAAACAGGGGCCGAAGCATGAAGGCTATCTTCCCCCGTGCAATGGGGCGTGCAACTCCCAAGGTCCGTGAAACCGTCACCATTGAAGTGATCGTGAGGGAGGTTGAGGAATAATGTCAGGAGAGAAGAAATTTGTCTCTGAAGGAGTCCGAAAGGTCCGGGTCGAGGCATTTTTACGGAAGGAGCTGAAGAGGGCCGGATATGGAGGAATGGATATCTTCCGGACTCCAATCGGAACCCAGGTTGCTATCTTTGCAGAGAAGCCCGGTATTGTTATCGGAAAGGGCGGCAAGCTCGTCCGCCAGATCACCGCCGATCTCGCAAATGAGTATGGTATTGAATCTCCGCAGGTTGAGGTGCAGCAGGTTGAAAATCCAAACCTGAATGCACAGATCCTTGCAGAAAGGCTTGCAAACGCCCTTGAACGTGGCTGGTACTTCAGAAAGGCGGGAACAAGCGTCATCCGCCGCGTGATGGAATCCGGCGCCCTTGGTTGCGAAGTGATCATTGCAGGAAAACTGACGGGATCGAGGTCCCGTGTCCAGAAGTTCGTTGAGGGTTATATCAAACACTCAGGTGAGCCTGCAATCAGCATTGTCGAGACCGGGTATGCGGTTGCGATCAAAAAACTTGGCACCATCGGTGTTCAGGTCAAGATCATCCCTCCCGGCGCACGTATCCCTGATCACTTCGAAATTGTTCCACCTGCCGCTCCATCAGAGCCAAAGGAGATCAATGTCCTGGATGTCAGCGATATCGGAGAAGATATCGATCGCGAACTTGAGGCAGTCATCTCACCGGAAGATGAGTATGAGAGGGAGGATCTCTGATGGCAATATTCCGCGCACGTGAGGTTGCCCAGTTCTCCGATGTCGAACTGATCGAACAGGAGAGCAAGCTCAGGACCGAACTCATCCAGCAGTATGGCAAGGTGAGTGCAGGTGGTGCCCCGGACAACCCGGGCCAGATCCGCGAACTCCGAAGAACCATTGCCCGGATAAAAACCGAGCAGAATAAGAGAAGAAGTGCATGATCACGCCAGAGAACGTTCTTCGTCATGAGTTAATCGGACGGAACGTTCTGGTTGTGCATGCGACAAACCCTGCCCAGGAGGGAATTTCGGGTATGATCGTCGATGAGACGAAGAGCATGATCTCAATCCTGACATCCGTCGGATTAAAGCATGTTCCGAAGAAACATACTATATTCCGGGTTACCCTCCCGGACAGGGTGCAGGTGGAACTCCTCGGGTCGACGATTATCGGCCGGCCTGAGAAACGGATCACCATGCGCATCAGAAAATGAGGGTTGTTAATGGCACGAAACATTGGGTTGAATGTTGCACCTCCTACACAGGAATGCAACGAAGATGATTGCCCGTTTCATGGCACTTTGCCGGTGCGCGGCCAGGTGATTACCGGCAAAGTCGTGAGCGAGAAGATGAAAGGAACTGTTGTGGTAGAACGCGAGTACCTGCACTTCGTTAAGAAGTATGACCGGTACGAAAAGCGCTCCTCCAAACTCCATGCCCATGTCGCCCCATGCCTCCACGTGAAGGTTGGCGACGATGTCAAGGTAGCGGAGTGCAGGCCCCTGAACAAAACGACGCATTTCGTCGTTGTTGAGGTGAAAACCGCATGAAAGCACTGGGATCAAAGATTCCGCGCGCACTCCAGACCGGATCGCGAATGGTCTGTGCGGATAACACCGGTGCACGTGTTGTCGAGGTCGTCTCGGTTGACAAGTATCATGGTGTGCGAAGGCGTCAGCCCAAACTTGGGATTGGCGACGTTGCCACCGTCTCTGTCAAGAAGGGAACCCCGGACATGCGTAAAAAACTCGTCAAAGCAGTCGTAGTACGGCAGAAGAAAGAATTTAGAAGGCCAAGCGGCCTCCGTGTATCATTTGAAGAGAACGCAATGGTTCTTATTAATGAAAATGGCGATCCCCGTGGGACCGAGATAAAAGGCCCGGTTGCACGTGAAGTTGCCACACGGTATCCAAAGATCGCGTCTATGGCGACGATCATCATCTGAGGTGCTTTATGGTGCGAATAGCAAGCAGTCAGCCGAGGAAACAGCGGAAGGTTCGGTACAATGCGCCGATTCACCTCCGTGGAACGCTGCTCCATGCGATGCTCTCACCTGAGCTTCGTGAAAAGCACGGCCGCCGAAATATCCGGTTAGTGACCGGAGATACCGTAAAAGTGCTTCGGGGTGAGCACGCCGGAACAACAGGTGTTGTCGAAGGAATCGATGCAAAGCGCTTTGCGATACAGGTTCATGGCGTCACCGTTAAGAAGGCGGATGGAACCGAGGTTGCACGACCACTCGATCCCTCCAAGGTGATGATCACCAAACTAAATCTTAAAGATCCAAAGCGTGAGGAACGTATCGGGGTGAAGGAATAATGGCACATATGAAGCGAATGGTTGCCCCAGGATCATGGGGTGTCGAAAGAAAAGTCAGCACATATGCTCCGGCCACAGCCCCCGGCCCACATAATGCAGGTGCACTCCCGATTGCAATCTGGATACGGGATCACATGGGTATTGCCAGAAACATGAAGGAGATTAAACAGATTCTTCATGATCGTCAGGTTATTGTGAACGGCAAAATCTGTACTGATCCACATATCGGTATCGGTGTCTTTGACATCATCTCGTTCCCAAGACTTGGGAAGCATTACATCATGCTCCTTGACAAGCGCGGACGGTTTGCATCATCCGAGATTGGAGCTGATGCAGCGAAGATCCGTCTCTCAAAGATCAGGAACAAGACGACGCTTCCCGGAGGAAAAGTCCAGTTGAACCTTCTCTTCGGGGCTAATGTCAATGCTGATGATTCATACCGACCGAAAGATTCGATTATCCTGAAACTGGGCGTCGATGGAGATTCACGCTTTGAGATAACCGAGCACTTCCCCTATGCAGTCGGCAATGTTGCGATGGTTGTCGGTGGACAGCACTCCGGAAGGGTAGCCCGGATCCGTGAAGTGATCCCGGTTCAGGGGAGTGTACCAAACCGTGTCAGCCTTGAAGAGATCTCGACAGGCGAGGTATTCGAGACTATCGAGCCGTACATCTTTATGGTAGGGCGGGAAGAGCCTGCACTTGGTATATGGGGGATCACTGTATGACCGGGATGCAGGAGCTCTATGTCGATAAGATCGTTGTCCATATGAGTGTTGGCGAAGGCGGAGACAAACTGATGAAAGCAGAGGCCCTGATGAAAGAGATCTGTGGCGGAGCAACATCTGTCAGAACAATCGCCAGAAGGACGGTTCCTGCCTTTGGCCTTCGGAAAGGCCAGTCAATGGGCTGTAAGCTTACCCTGAGAGGAGATAAAGCCGAAGAGTTCCTCCGGACATCTTTAAACATCATTGAGAAGAAGATTGATGCGAGCCGGTTCGATACAAATGGGAACTTTGGCTTTGGGATTGAAGAACATACGGATTTCCCCGGCCAGTCCTATGATCCGCAGATCGGTATCTATGGCATGGACATTAACGTTGTCATCGAGAAGAAGGGTGTACGGATTGCGCGTCGGTCTGCACAGAAGAAGAAGCTTCCTTCAAAACAGCATGTCAGGAAAAATGAAGCAATATCGTTTATGAAGGAGCATTTCAATGTCGAGGTGGTTGAGTAATGGCGGAGAAGACAAAAACTCCTCAGAAGAAGGTCAGCTACGGGAGCAACGTCTGCCAGATGTGCGGTCGTAAGCAGGGTCTTGTGCGGAGATATAATATCATGTTCTGCCGCCAGTGCTTCCGTGAGTGGGCTCCGACGATGGGCTTTAAGAAGATGAACTAGGTGGCCGGAGAATGACACAACAGAATATTATTGCCGATGCAATGAGCGCCATCAAGAATGCAGGCGATGCAGGCAGGCTTGAGGTGACGGTAGAACCTGCCTCCAGGCTCTTTGGTGCGATGCTCGGCATCATGCAGGAGAATGGCTACATCGCCGGCTTCGAATATATAGATGATGGCCGGGGAGGCCGTTTCTCGATCCAATTAACAGGCCGGATCAATAAGTGTGGTGCAATATCACCCCGCTTTGCCGTAAAGATGGAAGACATGGAGTCCTGGGAGACGCGGTACCTGCCCGCCAAAGGGTTTGGGCTTCTGCTGATGACCACATCCCAGGGTGTTATGTCTCATGAACAGGCCAGGAAGGCTGGAATCGGCGGGCAGCTGATTGGGTACGTCTACTGAGGTGCACTGAGATGGTACACAGAGAAAGTATTGATATCCCATCAGGCGTCCAGATCCAAATGGATGGGGATAATATCGTCGTGAAAGGGCCAAAGGGCGAACTTCAGCGATCGATGTACTATCCAAACATCTCCGTCTCAATCGAGGATGGAGTTGTCGTGATCAGCACTGAATCCAACCGGAAGACGGTCTATGCAATGGTAGGGACATTTGCATCTCACATCCGCAATATGTGCATTGGTGTCACAGAAGGATTTGAGATCTCGATGAAGGTTGTCTACAGCCACTTCCCAATCCAGCTTAAACTTCATCCAGGAATCCTGGAGATCGGAAACTTCCTCGGCGAGAAGATGGTCCGGAATGCTAAGATCTTAAACGATGTAACAGTAAAGGTCGGATCAGACGAAGTCTTCGTGACTGGTATTGATAAAGAGAAGGTGGGTAATACTGCCGCCAATATTGAGAAGGCAACACGGATCAGAAAACGCGATCCACGTGTCTTCCAGGATGGCATATACAGAGTGGAGAAGGCGTGATCCAGATGGTCGCTATTAGAAGGCTGATTCGAGACCGCCGGGCAAAACGGGGAGACTTTAAACGCCAGTGTTTACATGCAAAAGCCAAGCTTGATGATGTCTGGCGGAGGCCCCGTGGCGGTCAGAGCAAACAGCGGAAACAGAAGAAAGCAAAGGGCAAAATCCCCGCACCGGGATTTGCCGGACCGGCTGCTGTCCGTGGCTTCCATCCGTGTGGAATGAAGGAAGCACTCGTAATGACGGCTGCGACACTTACGTCCCTTGACCCTGAAACCACTGCGATCCGTATTGGCGGAACTGTCGGGATGAAAAAGCGGATGGAGATCCAGGATAAGGCTCTCTCAGGCGGATTCAAAGTCTTAAACCCAAAGGTCATGGCTGTGGAAGAGCCCGATATCGAGGAAGAGGAGGTTGAAGACGATGAGTGATCTCGCATCCCAGAGGCGAATTGCAGCAGCAATTCTCAAATGTGGAGAGAACCGCGTATGGTTTGATCCTGAGCAGATCACTGAGATCGCAAATGCCGTATCACGTGAGGATATCAGGAATCTCATCGGTGACGGTGTTATCACGGCACACCAGAAGAAGGGAGTCAGCCGTGGACGTGCCCGAATCCGGATCGCAAAGCGTGCCTATGGCCACTGCAAAGGACATGGCCGGAGAAGAGGTGCACAGGGCGCCCGTACTCCTTCAAAGAGAGTATGGATCCAGAAGATCCGTGCACAGCGAACAACACTCCGTGAGATGCGCGATAACGGTACAATCGACCGTTCGATATACCGGAAATTCTACAGGCGTGCAGCAGGTGGTCAGTTCCGTAATGTCTCGCATCTGAAACAGAATATTGAACTGCACATCGAGAAGGTGAACTGATATGGCGACAGGTGCGCGATATTTCGTCCCGTTCAGGAGACGGAAGGAAGGAAAAACCGATTATTATCAGCGGATGCGCCTTATCATTTCAAGAAGGGCACGGTTTGTTGTCAGAAAGACATCACGGCAGATCATCGTCCAGCTGATCGTTGCAGAGATGACCGGAGACCGGACACTCGTATCTGCAACCAGTGGCGAGCTGTCAAAATTCGGATACACCGGATATACCGGAAACACCCCCGCGGCATACCTCACAGGCATGCTCTGCGCAGTCCGTGCACAGAAAGCAGGATATGAGGGTGGTATCCTCGATATCGGTTTGAATCGAGCAACAAAAGGAGCAAGGGTCTTTGCAGCACTGAAAGGAGCTGTAGAGGCTGGCTTTGACATACCACACGGCGAGGAGATCCTCCCGGACGAAGACCGTGTAAAGGGTGTTACAATTGCAGGATATGCCCCTGAAAGGGCAGGCAATCTTGTTGCTAATGTGGAAGAAGTGGCGGATGCCATTATGAAGGAGCTTGAGTGACATGGCATTTGAACATGAAGAATGGATCCCTGTCACCGGCCTTGGTAAAGCAGTAGCCGCAGGTGAATACGGAAGCCTCGAAGAGGTCCTCAACAGCGGCCGCCCGATCAAGGAGGCAGGTATCGTTGATGCATTCATCCCTGATCTCAGTGATGAGGTGCTTTCCATCGATATGATGCAGCGAATGACCGACTCCGGCAGGCGTATAAAGTTCCGTGCGGTTGTTGTTGTTGGAAACCGTGATGGCTACATTGGTTTTGGCCAGGGTAAGGATGTCCAGGTAGGTACCGCCATCCGTAAGGCGATCGTTTCGGCAAAACTGAACATTATCAAGGTACGGCGTGGCTGTGGCAGCTGGGAATGTGGATGCAGCAATCTGCACTCCATACCCATGCAGGTGGAAGGAAAGGCAGGGAGTGTCCGTGTCACCCTGAAGCCCGCACCCCAGGGTATCGGCCTTGTGACCGGTGAAATTGGAAAGAAGGTGCTTGATCTTGCAGGTATGAAGGATGTCTGGGTAATGACAAAAGGCAACACCAGGACGACCCTCAACTATGCAAAGGCAACCTTTGAGGCATTGAAAGAGACGAATATGGTTCGTATCGGGGGAGGTCGGCACTAATGTACGCAGTCGTGCAGGTGCGCGGCGTCGTCAATACCCGCCGTGAGATCAAAGAGACGTTAAAGATGCTCCGTCTCCACCATATCAACCATTGCGTCCTCATCCCTGAGACGCCCGAGTACCTTGGAATGATCCGGAAAGTAAAGGACTTTGTCGCCTATGGCGAGGTTGATGCTGATACGCTTGAGACAATTCTCAGGACCCGCGGCCGCCTTCTTGGTAACAAACCTCTCACCGACGAATACCTGAAGAGCGCATCTGAGTATGGAAGCGTCAGCGAACTTGCTGAGGCTCTCGCAGAAGGCAGGGTGAAGCTGAAGGATATCCCCGAACTCAAACCGGTGCTCAGAATGCATCCTCCAAGAAAAGGATACAAGACAATCAAGCGGACCTTTAACCAGGGTGGAGCGCTTGGATATTATGGCAGGGAGATTAACGCTCTCCTGTATAAGATGAGGTGAATTCGCGATGCCAGTCAATAAGCGATCAAAATATCGTGGATCAAGAACCTGTGGCGGTGGAACACATAAGAACCGCCGCGGGGCTGGAAACAGGGGTGGGCGTGGCGCTGCCGGATGGCGTGACCATAACTTTACCAGGTTCCATCTTCTTGGCAAACGTGAAGGAAAACATGGCTTTGTCTCCCCGACCTCAGTCGAGGTGACTGTCCTTGACATTGGTGAGATCGATCAGATGCTCCCTCTGCTCGTTGTGCAGGGGATCGCACGTGAGGAAGATGGTTGCATCACCCTCGATGCAGCAAATCTCGGTATCGAGAAGGTACTCGGAGGGGGCCGTGTTCATCATAAGATGAACATTACTGCAGAATACTTCTCCGAACGTGCAAAAGCAAAGATCGAAGAGCTCGGTGGCCAGGCATTGGCCCAGTAAATTTTTTTTTGGTGACCTATGGGAGAACTGCTGGATCGAATGGAGCCTCTGCTGGCAAGAATGCCTGCGGTGAAGGCACCTGAAGGGCATGTCCATTTTAAGAACAAGTTAATCTGGACCCTTGCTATTCTGCTTCTGTATTTTGTTCTGACGAACATTCCCGTCTTTGGACTGGCACCCGACTCAGTGGATATTTTTCAGTTCTATCGTGCACTTCTTGCAGGTGAGAGCGGATCTATCCTCCATGTCGGTATCGGTCCAATTGTGACGGCGTCTATTGTCCTTCAGCTCTTAAAAGGTGCAGATCTTATCCCCCTTGATACATCTGATGCCCGTGGACAGGTGATGTACATGGGTCTGCAGAAGATGCTTATCCTTGTGATGATCGTCCTTCAGGCAGCGCCAAACCTTGTGGGTGGTTTCCTCCAGCCCGATCCGGCAGTTGCAGCAGCCTTCTTCGGGGGAAGCCTGTCTATGGTTTCCTTCCTGATATTCCTGCAAATCTGCCTTGGCGGCGTTCTTATCTTCTTTATGGATGAGGTGGTGACGAAGTGGGGCATCGGATCCGGAGTCGGGCTTTTCATCGTGGCAAGCGTTTCACAGGGTCTGATTAATGGATTCTTTAACTGGACGCCGGTGACCGATCAGTACCCTGTTGGTTTCTTCCCGCGCCTCTTTGCTATCGTATTCGATGGCGGGAATTTCCTGCAGTACTTCACAACGGATGTGATTGCGCTTCTTACAACCGTGATCATCTTCCTGGTAATTGTATATGTCGAGTCGACACGGATTGAGATCCCTCTTGCGCATGCAAATGTCAGGGGATCACGAGCAAAGTTTCCGGTGAAGCTCATCTATGCAAGTGTGCTTCCGATGATCCTTGTCCGTGTCCTGCAGGCAAATGTCCAGATGTTTGGGATGTTCCTCTCAAGCATGGGGATTACGGTATTCGGCCGTTTCGACGGGACACAGCCGATTGATGGCATCATGTATTTCCTTGCCCCGATCAATAGTCCTCAGGACTGGATGTGGTGGATGGCTGATGTCGGCCATGCGCCATGGGAAGTTCTATTGCGTCTTGGGATCGATGTGACTATCATGGTTGTCGGTGGTGCAATCTTCGCCCTCTTCTGGGTGAAGACAGCAGGGCTTGACTCAAAACATGTCGCACGCCAGATTCAGAACAGCGGCATGCATATCCCCGGGTATCGCCGCAACCCGCAGGTGCTTGAGCGATACCTTGACCGGTATATCCCTCGTGTCACCGTCATTGGCGGTGTATTTGTGGGTATTCTCTCAGTCGCCGCAAACCTCTTCGGTGTCGTTGGTGCCGTTGGAGGAACGGGTCTCTTACTTGCGGTAAGTATCGTCTACCGTATGTATGAGCAGATCGCAAGCGAGCAGATCATGGAGATGTATCCGTTCATGCGGCCGTTCTTTGGAAAGGAGTGAAATGATTCATGGCAGGAAAGAAGATAATCATCACAGGTGTTCCCGGTGTCGGGAAGACAACAGTCATTAACCAGGCAATGGAGACCCTTCTCGCAGAAGGGATCCCCTACCAGAACATCAATTTTGGATCATTCATGTTTGAGGTTGCGCTGTCCGAGGGGCTTGCCGAGGATCGCGACCAGATGCGAAAACTTGATCGAACTGTCCAGAAACGCCTTCAAAAGCTTGCTGCTGAGAAGATGGCAGCAATTGATGGTAATGTGATCATTGATACGCATGCATCTGTGAAGACCCCGGCCGGATATCTGGCCGGTCTTCCTGAGTGGGTGCTTACCGCCCTTATGCCCGATACAATTGTCCTCGTTGAAACCGATGACGATCAGATCCTCATTCGCAGGCTCTCTGATGCATCCCGTGTCAGGGATATGGAAGGTGCCGGTTCTATCCGCGAGCACCAGCAGATGAACCGTTCATTTGCTGCTGCATATGCGATGCTCACCGGATGCACCGTAGCTATTGTCACAAATGCAGATCATCTCCTTGAACAGAGTGTCAAATCCCTTGTTGCAGTGCTGAAATAGTGGAAGTGCATGATGCTGAACCTGATGAAGAAGTACGGGACATATATCGCATTCATCCTGGCTTTTGGGCTGATGCTTGCATATGGAGTAGAGTGGGTTCGGGATGGTATTGCCGGGGTTATTGATATTGCACTTGGACCTCTGACAGATACCTTTGGCCTACCGTTCTTTGCGGTTCTCCTCTTCCTCTCCTCGGCAACCGGTCTGTACTCTTCACTGATTCAGAAGTACACAATCGACTATGAGAAGATGCAGGAAGTTCAGGCAAAGATGAAAGAGTTCCAGATGAAGTTCCGTGAGGCACAGCTTGCAGGTGATGAAAAAGCCATCAAGAAGCTTGAGGCAAAACGTGATGCCATGATGAAGGATCAGCTTGAGATGTCTCAACAGCAGTTCAAGCCGATGGCATACATCATCCTCATCACCGTTCCTATCTTTTTCTGGCTCCTCTACCGGCTTCACGGGATGGATCTTGGTGCAGCTCTTACAATGGATACCGCCATCGTCTTCCCGTTTTTGGGAATTATCAGTTTGAATGATATGGCAATCTGGATTCTTCCTGCGTGGATTCTCTGGTATATGATCTGTTCGCTCACCGTCAGCCAGGTGATCAGGAAGGCCCTTAATATCGGGGGCATCTGATGCGAATCACCATCAGCGGCCTTCCCGGTAGTGGAACAACCTCTCTTGGAAAGGCACTCAGCGCCGAACTTGGATTCACCTTCATTTCGGCAGGTGAAGTATTCCGTGCCTGTGCAAAGGAACGGAATATGGATCTTGGTGCATTCGGGCGGCTTGCCGAGAGTGATCCTTCTATTGATCGTCTCATTGATGAGCGGCAGAAAGAGATCGGCATGAGTTCAGACAACATCATAATAGAAGGGCGGCTTGCAGGAAGAATGGTGGAGAATGCCGATCTCAGGATCTGGCTGACAGCCAGCCCAGAATGCCGGTCAAAGAGGATTGCCGATCGTGACATTCAGGACGGCGATACTGCAACGGCGGTCACAATAGAGAGAGAGCGTTCTGAAGCACAGCGGTACCGGTCCTACTATGGGATCGAGATCGGGGATCTTTCCTGTTATGATATGGTACTCAGCTCAGAGCGATTTGGACGTGCATCTCTTGTATTCATCGTTATAACTGCGATTAATGAGCTTATCAACCGTTGATTGTTACGAATAATCCACCCTTCAGTACCTTTTTTATACAGTTGTATCTCTCATATCACTGAGGAATAGTGCTATGGATATTACAAAATTTGAAAAGTATATGGCCCTTATCACAGACCATCCGCTAGTTTTGAGCCCTTCTGAGCGTGCCGGGATCATTATGGCCAGGAAAGATTACTGTATCTGCCCAACCTGTCCGACCTATCGTGAATGTGCTGAAAAGGCAGATGATCGTTGCTTCTGTACGATTGGAAAGAGCAGGGAGGGATGTATCAGTGATGAATCACCCGGATGCAAATGCCACCAATGCGTAGTCTATCAGGATGTCGGGTTTCAGAAGGAGTTCTTTTGCACGCGCGGAACTGAGCAGCAGCAGCGGGTCCTCTCGGTTCTTGAGATGAGGTAGAGAGTCCTTTAAACCTTTATCCGCATCCCTCATCGTTTTCATAGATAGAGAAGAGCTCCTGTGCCGCTCTCTTCGAGAGACGCCGTGTGACGAGATCAAGGAGTCCTGAAAAGAAGAAAGGTGAAATGCAGCCAACGCTCTCACTGCCGCTTCGCATCTGTTCGATCAGGTATTCGAGTTCTTCATTGGTGAGCCGTTCGAGCCGGCTTTTAAAATCATGTTCATCTGTTGAGTAATGGTTCGCAACAGGTGGAAGGATGGATCGAAACTCGGTTCTGGTGCCATTACAGATCAGATCCTCACATTCGGGTGCAAGTTTTCTCAGGATCCTGATATCATATTCTGTTAGTTCACGAGGCATGGATACTCTTCCTCCGTCAATGTGCTCGTTGCTTATATTGTATTGTTATTCCATAATACTGTCATAGAATCGTCCGGTATACTCCATTTATCATCTGCACCATATGGGTGGTTCCATCATAGAGAGCCCCATATTCGGGTGTCATCAAAGCCATCTGGATTGCAGTATCGATGGAAACGCGATCGATACTGTCTGCACGGTTTGTTCCGTCGGCTATCATAATGACTCCGGTGAAAGCGCGGGCACTGATGTCGTTTATCTCCTGTCCACTCTGTCGAACCATGAGTGAATTTACATTACGTATTGCCAGGGATTCTGTTGTGCTCTCTCTCTGGTACATCGAGGCGGCAATGATCCCATCTGAAAAGACGCCCGCTCTTCTGATGAATGATTCAGTTTTCCAGGCATCTCCAAGGGTAAAGATTATCGCCGGGGAGTACCCGGCTTCCCGTGCAGAGAGCAAAATCGCACCTGCCTCCCCGGGTGATCTTACAGAGACAAAAAGGGGGGTATCAGGGCTGCCTGTCATGATTACATCGATTGCAGACCCAATCTCTTTAATATCTTCATAGGTGATATCAGTTTCAACCTGGTACCCATGGCTTTCTGCGGTGGTACGCACCATTCCGATCAGGGGATCGTCTGGAACCCCTGAAAGAAGGGAAACAGGAGTTTTGTTCTCCACTCCATTCAGTTGTTCATCGATATAATCGAAGCAGTACCGGATATATGCCTCATTGTCAACTCCGATTGATCTCTCACGATCTGTGTCTCCCCCTGATATGCTCGTCTTTCCATCCGGAGTAATGGTAAGTGTCCCGATGATCTGAGTCCCTTCCGGTACATCTCCCAAATCATAGATTGCTCCAAGTCGCGCGTCAAAGAGAGAAGGAATGCCGTTATCTATTGCCAGAGGAATTTCAATGCCTGTCTGTTCATTGATCACTGTGAACGCGGCCTCTATACCCTTCTTCACTTCATCAACAAACCAGTCATCAGTTGAACCGGTTATCACATGAATATAGACAATTGTCCTGGGTGCAGTGATTATCCCGACAGTTTCCGCTTCGCCTCTTCGAATCTGGCGGATCTCAAAATGATAGGATGCCTCTCTCTTCTCATTGAACTGGATAGTGCCGAGTGCGCCGGTGTATTTCCGATTCCAGAACCACCCCGCAAGACACTCCATATCGCCTTCGCATGTTGTAATGGATGATGAAAGGCTATGTGCTGAATCAAATGACTCGGCAACGATACCTGGTGCGAAGAGGGACGTCTGATTGCTTATTCCTGAAAAAACAGGGTGATCCGGATTTATTCCGGGTGCAAGGACAAATACCCCTTCTGATAAATCCGGTTTTTCTTCCAGAAGATGCATGCTGCCGCGCTCCCATATAAGAATGACCGGGTTTGCCCCTCTGCTTCGGATTGCAGAGACGATCGCCGGCACCTGGGTATCGCCATGGATGATGAAGATCTCTGGCGGTGTGATCCGGAGTGGGTGCATGAGTTCAGTATAATCCTCGCTCTCCTGTGTATATTCGATCAGTCTGATGCTCTTCCCGGAGAGGATCGTCTGGATCTGAGCAGCCATCTCTCTTCCCTCTGCGCAATCCGGGTAGATAAAGGCAACATCCGAATATTCAGAGAGGAATGGGGCGATTGCATCAATTTCAGCTCCAATTGGCGGTGTAAAACTGATCCTGTTTCTGCTCACTTCAATTCCGGGTTGCAGGGGAGCTGCGATGGTTGCCATTGGGATACCCAATTCCTCAGCATAAGGGGCGATGGACTCAGCACAATCACTGCCTGATATGATTATTGCATGAAGTGTGTGTGTTTTACTGCGTTCTCTGAGGATTGCCACTGCATGTTCGGGGTCTCCCTGTGAATCCTCAATATACAGATTCACCGGATGGTCACGTGGCTGGATTGTTCCCCGCCTGATCCCATACTGCTGTGCTAATCCAAGATCTATATTGTCCCCGCTTAGTGGCAGTATTGCCAGAATGTTCAGCGATTTTGGTGCAGACAAAAAAGCCTCTCCTGGATCATCTTCTCCTGAAGGAATCCCTCCAAACATAACCAGCATGTACAGGGCAAGAGCTATGACGATTATTAAAATGAGCCTTTTCATTCCTCCTCACATCCCCTGGTGGGTTGCATCATTGCCCTTAGTTTCAATACAGATCCTCGCAATAGCGAGTTTTCATCTCATGGCTGAAGTGCTTGGATTACACTGTTTCGTATCCTGAGCACCTCTTCTGATGCCATCATCAGAGGTAGCCCATGTTCACTGCTTTCCTGCACAGTTCCAGTACCATCTGAATTCATCAATGCCTGGTATCTATTCGCATATGATGAAGGTACTTCGCCTCCCCATGTAAAGAAGCAGTGGTCAACTTCATCAATCCGTTGCTGCATTGCAGGGTCAAGCCCGTGTGTGCTGTTCATATTCAGAAGCAATTCTCTAAACGACAGGTACTCTTCTTTTCCTGGCATATACCTGATTGCAGAGTTAATCGCCTCTTCTGCGGCATCGTACTCCCCATTCTGTGCATATGCTCTGGCAAGCCCGAACCAGCCACCAGGGAATTGCTGGTGTATTATAATCGCCCGCATATATGCCTCTACTGCCTTTGCTGCCTGCCCCTGTGTCTCGTGCCAGTATCCGATCTCAGAGAGGACCTCGGCACGTGATTCTTTCACTGTCGTCATCTTAAGGGCTTTCCTCAGGATTGGGATTGCATCGGGGATACCGCATTCGGAGAGTACTTTTCCAATTGTTCTCAGTATCCGCCTCTTGTTTTCCTGTGGCAGAGATTCTTTCTGGATTGATTCGGCAAGAGAAGAGATGGTTGAAGGTGTGTTTTTCCCCTGCATCGCTTCTAAAATGACAAGAATCGCATCATAGCTCTCCTCATCATCACGTTCGTATATCAATTTCGCTGCCTCCCGGATCGTTTGTTTCCTGAGTAATGCGGATATGATACGGGTTTCAAGAAGATCGTCTTTTGCGGAATATAAATCTACAGAAGGTTTATTGGCATACCATGCCGCCCTTGCTCTCCAGAGGCGTACTTCAGGAGTGTTCTTAATGGTAACTGACGTATTAAACCATATACATGCATCATCGAACTGGAATGCGCCAAATGCGAGGATACCCCGGAGGGCGGTGTATTCTGCTCCAGCTCCTGCCTCCAGATCAAGAAGCAGGGCCGTATCGAAGCTGCCGTCTCTTCTCATCGCCCGGTTCAGTGTATCCAGACGGGATAAGATATGGTCGCTGCATTCATCCTCCCCGATCAGATCCTCGATTAATGCATATTCCCGATCAAACCACCCGGATCGTCTGCATGATGATGCGATCTGTATGAGGAGACGTGATCGTTCTTCTCCTTTCAGGTTTCGGGCAATTGAAATCAGCCTATCGAAGATGGTATTGCCCTCTTCTGATAAACCAAGCTTCTCGGCGGTTTCACAGAGGTAAATCAGCTCATCATGAAATACTGTGGAATCATCCTCCGGGCTCTCACGGGCAGCTTCAAGAGCAGACTGGAACTCAGAAAATGCACGTTCATACTCCCCGATATTCCGGGATATAAGCCCCATCTCCCTGTACGAGAGATGTTTGATATGTGGGTCATCAGTATGGCAGCATGCCTGGGAGTACAGGCTTCGTGCGGCAATAATCTGGTGTGTTGCAGCACAATAGCGTGCTCCGTCCAGTACCATATGCTGTGACGGCTCAAAGATCATAAATCCCCGAATGAGCGTCTCCCATCCATCCTCAGGATATCGTCTGTTCAGGATGGAGACCCTCTCATCATATGATAAAGCCAGAAAAGAGCGGCATGCAACAGCGGTAATGATATCTGTGTATTTTTTTATACCCGAGCTTTCTTTGATGTCTGCTGTAATCATATACCCTTCTGTCTCCTCCATGAAGGAGCTGATGATTACCCTGTCCATCGGGTGCAGGAGTCCTGGCTTTTCGGGTGTTTGGGTCTGGAGTGCAGTCTGGTATGCAATAGTCTGGTATAGAAAACCTGCCCTTTTTGTCTGCCAGTAATGAACTGGCAGATCGCTTTCTTCTGCAAAGAGGCAGCAGATGGCATCGGGGTTCTTTTCCATCATGCGGAGACGGAGAAGACCTTCTTCAACAAAGTCCGATGATACGGAAGCGGCATTGGTGAATGTTTTGCGCAGTGCATCAGATGATTTTTCATCTGAAGAGATCTTGATGCAGACATTCCATCGGAACGCAGGATCAGTCTCAACTCTCCGGAGGAAGATGATCTGGAGAATCATCTCCCCAAAAAGCGTTTCTACGTCAACGTGTTTTTTTGATCTGATCTCCTCTCGTATCACTGAATAATCCGGGAATACCTCTGATATGCCTCCGTACTGATGCATGCATCAGAGTTGGTTATACAGCTATATCACTCTCTCGACGGAATGATCGTATGGAATAGGAGAGGAAAAACACCCCTGATGTCCATAAGGGCAACAGGAATACAAGATGAAAATGATGGGTGTTTCCATGCATTTTCATATAAAAGGTTGTTCTGAAGATACTGTGTCATATCTATTCTGTTTGGATATCGGATGGACAGTCTTCTGCATCCCGGCGCAGACACCCAAGCACCCGGATGGTCTTGCCATAGACCAGTGCATCGGCAATTTTTCTCCGTGCCTCATGGAGGTCACGCCAGAGGGTTTTTCGGGAGATGCCGATGGTGGCGGCTGCCGCTTCCTGGTCAAAGCCAAGGAGATCGACAAGCCTCAGCACCTCCAGCTCTTCGGGAAGAAGGAGAATCTGCTCCTCATGAACCGTCCTGTTTCCGCATAGCGGTGCAAAACACCTGAATTGCCCCTCGTCATCGATCATACGGGCAACTCGTGGCCGTCCACGCCGCTTTCCGCAGCATCCTCTACCGTCCTGTTGTGGTGTCATGGCATATCAAGTTTGAATCTAATCTGGTCCCAGACTGTCGAGATGACTTTTGAAGCCGGACTATCGGTTCGTGTGATCGGGGTGCCCTGCCTGACTGCGGTTACAACAGCACTGTCAAATGGGATCTTACCAACAGTTGCGATTCCTTCTTCTTCTGCATATGCCTCGATTTCGCTGGTAATCTCTTCAAGGAGATCAAACCGGTTTATCAACAGGAGAATAGAGAGGTCAAACCTCCGGCAGACAGTCACAAGACGTTTGCAGTCATGGAGGGCTGAAACGCTGGGCTCGGTGACGATCAGTACTGCGTTCATCCCGCTGATCGTTGAGATAAGGGGACAGCCGATCCCGGGGGGTCCATCGACGAGGAGCACCTCTGCGGATGGATCGATAGTGAGTGCCCGTTTCTTCACTTCATGGACGAGGAGTCCGGATGTGCCAGAGCCGGGGAAGAGACGGGCATGAACGAGCGGGCCAAATTCTGTTGAAGAGGTATAGATCTCGCCGCAGACCCTCTTTTCCATCATTGCTGCACCTTCCGGACAGATATAGCAGCAGAGTCCGCATCCTTCACAATGGAGAGGATGTACTTCCGCCCGTTCATCGTGCATCGTTATAGCGCCGAATGCACAGGTGTTGACACAGATTCCACACCCAATACAGAGATCCGGATCGATTCGTGCGACATCAAGACCGGAAAACGGCTCAGTGGTGAGATGTGTGGGTGAGAGGAGGAGCTCGAGGTTGGCTGCATCAACATCGCAGTCTGCCAGCACCTGTTTCCTGGTATTGGTATCCGCGAGTGCACAGGTCACCATCGTCTTCCCAGTTCCCCCTTTCCCACTGATCACTGCAATCCTGATCATTGTACTCCCTCCATCGTTTTGATCACCGAATCAAAAAGTTCAATGAACTGCTCTTTCCATCCCGAAAGTTCGCACGCGATAAGGTTTCCTTTGTTCTGGATAGCAGCTATTTCCCTATCAAATGGAATAGTCATAAGGACTGGTAGTGAATGTGCTGTGCAGAAATCCCTGATTATTTCATCATCTCCATCACTGCGGTTTATCACAACACCGGAAGGAATCCCAAGCTCCTCAGCAACACCGTATGCGAGCCTGAGATCATGGATGCCGAATGGGGTTGATTCGGTCACAAATATGCAATAATCCACGCCATCAAGTGTCTCGATGACGGGGCATGCAATTCCCGGTGAAGCATCGTAGAGGATGAGGGGATGCCCTTCTGCCTGATCCTTTGCCATCCTGATAACAGGCGGCGCCTGAACCTCCCCTTCCTGTAACAAGCCTGTAATAAGGGTGAGTCCCGGAATGGGTTTTCGGATCTGAACCACTCCAATCTGCCTCTCAATTTCATTGATAGCTCCAATCGGGCAGACCCGAAGACACCCTCCACATGAGTGGCAGAGTTCTGGAAGAAAGAGGTGGCGATCCTTAAAGATGGTCAGTGCCCCAAACCGGCAGAACTCCCCGCATGCTCCACAGTATGTACACCGTGTAGAATCAATCTCAGGGATCTGTACCATTACCGGGAGATCCTCTGATTGTGCGGGAAAGAAAAGGTGGATGTTTGGCTCCTCAACATCACAGTCGACAACGGTAACCGGCTGCCTCTGTGCAAGTGAAAAGGCAAGATTGGCTGCCACTGTGCTCTTGCCGGTTCCTCCTTTTCCGCTTGCGATTGCAATCTTCATAAGCAAAGGATCAGGAGATTGAGGGGAGATTTCCGGCAAGAAATGCCTTCACTGCATCAGCAACCGTGCCGCCGCCGCGATAGGAGTAGGCTTTAATCCCGCTTGTAGCAAGCGCCTCTGCGGCATTGCCCCCCATCTGTCCGGTGATGAGATACTGTGCCCCATGGTCGACAACGGTTGAAACCGATCGTGGACCAACGCCCCCTGATGCCTGGGCAAACGCATTCTGAACCGATTCAATTGTTCCTGTCTTCAGGTTAAGAATGATGAAGTAAGGCGCACGTCCAAACCGCTCTTCAAAGGGTGCATCCACGCCTGCAGCCTGTGCTGTAATGCAGATTATTGCTCCTTCTCTGTCGTCATGGCCGCATTCGTCTTCAGGTCCGTGATGACATGTGCTCTCCCCGGCTGTAAGATCTCCGCGTACATATGCCTCCGCTACGGAATCGACATCTCCGGAAACCCCCAGGATGACATCAATGCCATTCTGGTGGAAGAGATCGATTGCCCGTGGACCCATGCCTCCTGCAATCACAAGGTTTGCACCATGTTCTGCAAGGAAGCGGGGAAGTTTTCCGGGTTCATGTCCGGGGCTGTTAAGATCTGCTCCCCTGACAGCCTTGTCGTTCTCAACAGAAAATATGGCATATTTCTGACAATGTCCAAAATGAGCCGATACTTCTGTTCCATCCATTGCGATTGCGATCTTCACTCTTGCACCTCCGTCTGGTTTGCGGGCTGGAAGAATCTCCCTCCACGCATACGTCCTCCGCCAAAGCCTCTGCCGCATCCACGTGGCAGACCGCCTCTTCCGAGTCCGTAAATTGGTCTTTCAGTCTGTACTGCACTCTGTGCGTCAGGTGCCGGGGCAACACAGCGCCCCATGCGCCTTCCGGTCATTGGCCCCATACCCTGGGGTCCTGTTCCATCTAATCCTGGCATTATGTATCACCTGTTTTGGTATATGTACTCATATGCGCAAAAATACTTAAATATTGTGGTCTTACTCATGAAACCTCATAGCTTTTGGGTTTCATTCTATGTTTATGAAGAGGGGAGTGAAAGGGCAATCAATAGTGATTCCTCAGAATGGTTCTCTTGTGTTCCTCTTGGTTGCCCTGAAAAATTGGAGGTATATTAAAACCGTCTCTGTGTCCATCTCCTGCCAAATCCCCTAACGCCTCCGCGTGCGACTCCGCCTCTTCCACGTCCGATTAGCATTTGTCTTTCAGTCTGTACTGCATCCTGTACGTCAGGTTCCATGGCAACGCAGCGCCCCAAACGCCGTCCAGTTAGTGGTCCCATACCGCGGGGTCCTGTTCTATCAAATCCTGGCATTGTGTATCACCTGTTTTTGGTAATAAGTACTCATATGCGCATAATGCCAAAAAGGTATTGATTGTACTAACAACCCGGTTTGTTTATGTTTGTGTCCTTTCAAATAATCCCATATCATGAGGATCAAGGTCATCTCTCCGGATATCGTCACTTATGGCGCAATGGTGATCGGCGGAGTGCTCAGGGAGCAGGGACATGATGTTTCCATATCGCATTTCATTGAAAATACAACTGCTGAAATCCTGCTTCTATCGCTCTATTCCACCCAGCATCTCTTTGATGATCGTATAAAAAAAGTAATTGAGTCACATAAGAAGCGGGGCGGCAGGTGTTATGTCGGTGGTCCGGTATCTTCGCATCCGGCTATGGTACTTGGTGAATTATCCCCGGATGCAGTTGTTATTGGAGAGGGTGAAGTGACCACGCCACGGCTGGTTCGTGATGGCCCCTCACCCGAAATGCAGGGGATTGCCTATATGGAAGAAGGGAGGATGGTCACTACCGGTCCATCTTCTCCAGCGCCAATGGAGCGTCCTCTTCCCCTGATACCTTCTGATATCGGGAAACAGAATATCAGGGGTGCGAATGTATATATTGAAACGCACCGTGGCTGTATCGGCGGATGCGGCTTCTGCCAGGTGCCCCGGTACTTCGGGCAGGAGATCAGAAGCCGGAGTATTGAGGCTATTCTCATTGAAGTGCAGGCATTCAGGGATGCCGGGGCGAATCGTGTCTCCATCTCCGGGGGAACCGGATCGCTCTATGCCTCTGAGCAGGGGAAGATGAATGTCCCTGCTTTTGTTGATCTGCTCAGTGGGATTGCCGGGATTATGGGAAGGAAGAATCTCTCCTCCCCGGATATCCGGGTGGATTGCATCACTGACGAGGTGCTTGATGCAATCCGTGACTATACCATCGGCTGGGTCTTTTTTGGGATTGAGTCAGGCAGTGAAGCCATTCTCAGAAAGATGCGGAAAGGGGCAGATGTTGATCAGGTGAGGGATGCCGTGCGCCGCTGCCGTGACCATGGGCTGAAGGTTGCGGGGAGTTTTATTGTGGGATATCCCGGCGAATCCCAAGATGACTATCAGAAGACCAAAGATCTGATCGAAGAGCTCTCACTTGACGATGTTTTTGTAAGTGCGGCAGAGCCGATTCCTAAAACGCCGCTTGCAGATCTTGTCCTCTCCACACCCCAACATGAAAACCCTGTCTATATGCCTCATACGGGAGAATATAAGGCTCTTGGACTGTCTGTTGCAGAAGCGCGTGCCTTTGATCTGATGCTCCATGCCGATCTCAACAAGCCGGTACTTTCAATGGCCGATGATCGGACATTTGATCTCTATCTTGCGGAAGTACGGAAACAGGGATCTGATATCAGAAGAGCAACCGAATGCCTTCTTCGGTACGGGAAATAAAAAAAGGTGGTTTTTCCCACCACCACTGATCCTCGATTTATACGAGTTTATTCAGGGGGTGGTTTGGTTCCTGCACGTCTCCACCGAGTTCGCGGCATGCTTCAGCAAGCACGATGTCGGTGAATGCGGTTGCAGTTGCTGCACCCTCGCAGTTCTCGATTGGACCGAACATAATTAAGTCGGCACCAAGAGTCATTGCCATGATATTGCACCCGATATCGGGGCTTGACCATGCGGCCTGCTTGATTCCCTGGAATCCGCCGAAGTGGTGGTGTCCCATCTGTTCGAGGAGTACATCTTTTCCTTTGTACTGCTCTTCAAGGACGCTCTTTCTCCAGCGTTTCAGCCAGGTCCATGACACAGTCATGTTGTGGTAAGCACCACCGGTCGGAAGACCATGGATCGCCTTGCATGCAAGGATCTCACGGAAGGAGCCGCCTGATCCAAGGCCGAGTGGGGTTGCTGCTGTGTCGAGGATCGGGCGGGTGATACCTGCCTCTTCTGCGATCTGGAGCATACCCTTTGCCTGACCTGCAACGCCACCCTCAACGAGCACCTTCTCACGTCCGGGAACTGAAGGGTCACCGGGATTGAAGGCGAGGACGATTGCGGAGTTAACATCTGAAGCAGCGAGTGCATCAATGTTCTCCTGCGGGATCGAACCGTTGATTGAGTTGTAGATTGCACGGTCTGCAAGGCCTACTTCCGTGACATACTCGCATGCATGGGCAAGTGCTGCCGGTGCTGATGAGTCCATCAGGAAGGGGGTCTTGTTGTCGATACTGTCAAACCAGCTGAAGTAGCTCTCGAATGCCTCGCCATATTCGGCGATGATCTGGATGAAGTATGGGTTGCCGGTGATATCGTACAACTCCATACAGCGGTTCCAGAGCGCTTCTGCCTTTGCTTTGTCAATCTTTCCTGTGTGATCGTCAAGCACGGTCTCGTGCTTGTTATAAAAGATGGATGCGCCGAGTACCCTTGGGTATTCGCCTGGCTGTCCACCGATCTTGATTCCATTAAAGTCGAGAACGGTCTGTTCTTTCTCAAACCTGAACATAGTTGGAACACCTCACTTAGAGCATACTAATTTTCGGAAGGAGCATAAGCAGCATGATGAAGACGATGAGCCCTGCTACAAGGCCATAGAGGATGCCGATGTCACGTCCGATCTTCCTGCCCACCCTCTGGGCAATCTCTGCGTCTGCAAATTCGATCTTCTTCTCAATTGCGTCAAGCCGTTTCTCAATCTCAAGGAACTGGGGGTTCGCTCCGGCAACTGATGTTTCAAGACCGCCTCCGCCTGCCTCTTTGACCTCGACAATCATCGGGTCTGCAGCAAATGCTCCCGGGTCACGTCCCGTGAGTTCTGCGATCTTGGCGTTGATCTTGCCGACGTCCTCAGTCTCCATGATGTTGACGTATTCAACCTGTTCCTGGAAACGCTTGATAGCCGCATCGTCGAGATTCTCGATGAAGGGAATTGCCCCTTCGGCTCCGACGATTTTACCGCCTGAGACGCCTCCCTTGTGGAGTGCTTCAAGTGACTGACCGCTTAAGTGGCCTTTCACTTCCGTTCCACACGCGAGGACGAACCTGATGTTTGGGTTTGCAATGATGTTTGCGATGATCTTCTCAAGCCCGAGGTTCTCGGTCTTGCATGATCCGCATAATGCAGCTCCGCTTGCACAGATGCCCGCTTCATCAAGGTGGGATCCCATGGTGACAACAGCTACACAGCTGTTTGCGTCGCCAGAATGGAAGTCTCCCTTGACGGTTGGCCATCCGCTTGCCGGTGATTTCTTCTCTGCCATCTTTCTTCACCCCAGAACCAGGATCGGCACCATCACGAAGATCAAGGCAAGGAGAAGCCCGGCAACGAATCCGGGGATTCCTGCAGCCATTATGCCAGAATCAAGCTTATTGGTTCTGGCGATGATCTGCGCCTTGTATCGGATGTTCTCAACCATGTTATCAATTGATGTCATTCTGATGCTAGAACCTGCCATTTTACTCACCCCATCAGAAGGAATCCAATAATGGTAAATATTACCACAAGACCAATCATCAGCCCTTCGATTTTTCCTGAGTATACGCCAGCTGCGAACCTGTCACGGTACCCGATATCGGTGACCATTCCCTGGATTATCTTCATCCGGGCATGGATGAGGGCAAGTTCTCCTGAGAGTGGTTTGACTTCGCCGGTTGATTCTTCGCCACCTGCTCCGCCTGCCTCTTTGACCTCGACAATCATCGGGTCTCCGGCAAATGCTCCCGGGTCACGTCCCGTGAGTTCTGCGATCTTGGCGTTGATCTTGCCGACGTCCTCAGTCTCCATGATGTTGACGTATTCAACCTGTTCCTGGAAACGCTTGATAGCCGCATCGTCGAGATTCTCGATGAAGGGAATTGCCCCTTCGGCTCCGACGATTTTACCGCCTGAGACGCCTCCCTTGTGGAGTGCTTCAAGTGACTGACCGCTTAAGTGGCCTTTCACTTCCGTTCCACACGCGAGGACGAACCTGATGTTTGGGTTTGCAATGATGTTTGCGATGATCTTCTCAAGCCCGAGGTTCTCGGTCTTGCATGATCCGCATAATGCAGCTCCGCTTGCACAGATGCCCGCTTCATCAAGGTGGGATCCCATGGTGACAACAGCTACACAGCTGTTTGCGTCGCCAGAATGGAAGTCTCCCTTGACGGTTGGCCATCCGCTTGCCGGTGATTTCTTTTCTGCCATCTTTCTTCACCCCAGGTACTGTAATGCAACGACGGCTGCAATCAGCAGACCAACCGCAAGGCCATACCAGAATGCGGTAACTCCACCGGCATAAAGAAGTGATTTTTCACGGCCGGGGTAGCTGTTCAGAAGATTTCCTTCACCAGAGAGCATATTGACCAGGTCATCTGCAACCTTGTCGAGTTCAGCAACCCGATCAATGATCGGCTGGTAGGACTCTCCGGCTGTCGTCACGAATCCGAGAACTGGATCGGCAACAAGGCCGAACTCAGGTAATACAAGAACATATCCCATGTCTTTCACCTCCAGTTTAGTCCTCGGTCTCCACGATCATCTTGGCATCAAGCCAATCGGCTGCATCGCGCTTCGAGAGGTCAATGAATTGTGCGTAGGTGTAGCCCCATCCAATGATTGCAATCAGAAGCCCAAGGAGTGCTGATCCCATTGATATGAAAGCAAACGAGATGATTGCCATCATGATCATGGAGAGGAAGCCGCACTCTGCTGCGAGCATCAGTGTCCGGTCCTGTGTGTTGGATGGGCCAAGTGCTGCATTGAACGGGTGCTGAATGGCAATGCCTCCGAGCATGAATGCAACTGCGGTAATGCCGCCGCCGACAAACGATGCCTGTGCTGCGGGAACTGCGAATCCAAAGATGCTGATTGTTCCTGCTGTCAGGACGCCGAAGGTAAAGTCTCCGGTTGCCATTGCGGTGAATCCCATGATGGTGAGTGCTCCGATGATCGAGAGTTCAGCTAAGGACTGAACCAGCACCGGGATCTTCATATTCAGCACACTGTCTGCGAGGTAACCAAAGATGGCACCTGAGACTGCTGCAATGATGAGAGCGGCGACTGGTGACATGATGCCGAACTTTGTTCCAACGAGCATTGCAATGATACCTGCGCCAAATGCGACCATGCCTGCGGATGGAACGCCTGTTCCGATACCGTAGCTGCAGAGCCTCTTGATGGTGCTTGTACCCCAGATAAGGGCGATGATTGCACCAATACCGCCGAAGAACGAGAATACATCAAGTCCGGTGATGGTATTGAGGTATGTCAGGTAGATACAGACGATAGATCCGATTAATCCGACAATCAACAGGGTGTTGTGGGGGATTGCGTCTGCGGATGCTTCAACTTTTACTGTCATCTTCTTCACCTCAGAATGGCATCGGCACGATGATCATCAGTGCGAGCAGTCCGGTTAATGCTGATGCAACGGCACTGGCAACGATAGCCCGTGGGAACCGCTTGAACTTGGGGTCATGCGGACCCTCGATTGTACCGGTGATGTTGTACGCGGTAAGGACAGCGTTGACAAGGAACATGCCGATAGCAAAGATACCTGCAACACTGACTGCAATCGGCATGATGCTCTCTGTCGTTCCACCCATCAGTGTGGGAAGCCCGTTTACATATGCATCATAGAGCGAGATGTAGATCAGTGTTCCGCCAAAACCTCCGATAAGGCCGCCAAGGACACCGCCTACATAGGAGATGAACGGCAGGCCGTGGCCTTCGGTACCCTGGCTCTTGTACTCGTCCTGTGAGTCGCCGGTTATGGGATCATTTCTGACCTTTCCGGATGCTGACGGAATGCCCATACCATAGACGTACGTGACATTGACGAACATACAGGTCAGTGCCATCAACAGTGCGCCTCCGATAGCTCCTGTTCCAAGTGCCGGAAGGTAGCCAAACTGGGCTGCCCATGCTCCCTTAAAGAGACCGGCAAGGCCTGCACCAGCTGCGAGCATCGTAACACCGGTAGCAATACCTGGTGCCTGGCCCATTGCGGCAGGTGCTCCACCGACCGGAACAAGGTGGACACTGAATGTAACAAGCATTCCTCCGACGATGATGCCGATTAATGAATAGAAAATGGCCATCGTGAAGAAGCCTGCCATGGTCATATAGTACCCGATACCGACGACAACGAGCAGTAATACAATTGCGATTGCTGCCGGACCCTTGGGCATTTCTGCGCCGCCGGCGGGTTTAGCTGCGATTGCTGACATTATGCTGCCTCCTCATCAGGTTTTTTCTCTGGCGCCGTATATGGGCCGTAGGTCTTGCGTGCCCAGACCTCAATGAACCGTGCCATGATCGTAATGAGAAGAACAATAATTCCTCCGACGATGACTGAGCCCCATCCTCCGAAATAATGTTCGAAGATGAGGTGCCTCCAGAGTTCGAAGAAGACGATCAGGCCAAAGCAGATACCAGATGCGGGTCCTGCGTACTTTGCGGTGAACCAGCCATTGTCCAGTGAGCTTCTTTCGCCTGCCTCAGCATAGCGGACGATGTTTCCGGATGCTGAAATAGGGACACCTGCTCCGAACTTCTGGTTCTGGTACTGGCGCTCTTTCCCGTAATACGGATTTCCAACGGCTGATCCGGCGGCTCCAAGTGCGATACCCCAGATAATACCGAGGATCGGAAGCGGGAACGGATGGCCGAGTACTGCGTTCATCAGGTAACAGATTGTTACCGTTGCAAATATCGCAACAAATGCATGAGCTGTTGTGACCGGTGTAACCGATTTCAGGATATCAACATAGACCGGCTGCCCGAACTTGGCGAGACTTGCAGTCCTGCCAAGATACGCGGTGGTTGCATATACGCCCTGAACAAAAGATGCCAGTACGCTTCCAAGGATGATAGCAAGAACCGGATTGACGTTCATTGCCATAAATGCCCATGCAACACCCGCACCAAGAGCGATCCAGAGAGCCCAGGATGGTGGCTCACCTGCCACAGCCTTATTGAAGATACGGTGCATGTATCCCATCTGCGGTGCGAGCTGAACCTGTGAGTTCGGGTCACCCTGGGATCCGATATTGGATTCGGTATCCTCGGCTGCCCCTGCCACAGCGGCAAGCGCTCCCGCAAATGCTGCTACTCCAATACTTAATACGATGTTCTCCATGTGAGATTCTCCCTTGATCTATAAGAGTATGAGAGTGTTCGATCAGCGCTGCTTCTCCAGAGTCGGAGTACTACGTGTAGATATAGAAGACTTGATAGTGATTGAGTTAAAGGTTTCGAAATACTGCTGAATTGGGGCATTGTCACTCTCTTTTTGAGAGAAAGACTATGAATTTCGGGCCTGTATTTCAGAACATCTTTCATTAGAGAAAAAAAGTTTGGTTTGAAAGATTTACTTTGCGGGGATGATGAGCGAGCGCTCGCCTGCTGGCATGAACTCGCGGATCGCACCGCGTGCAAACTCCTTCCTTGGTTCGGCGAAGTCGAACTTCAGGGCGGGGTCTGCGAAGCAGATCTTGATGAGCGGGGAGAGTGACCATGCGTCGCCACGTCCGTAGTGTGCACCACCGACGATAGCTGCATATTCTCCCTGGTGGCCGACATTCATTGCGTAGTTGGGGTAGTTTGGTCCACGGAACTCGCCGATACAGCCTTCGTCAGGACGGACAGACATGGTGTTTGCTGAACCACACTGATCCTGCAGGTCGTAGCCGAAGAATCCAAGACGTGACCATCCCTCTTTGTGCATAAGCATCGAGAGGTACCAGCCGTTCAGACCGGCGTTTGAGTAACCGGTTGCAATTGAGGTCGATAGACCACAGGCTGCTGCCATGACACCCGCACGCTGGGAACCGCCGAAGTGGTCTTCCATCATGGTCGGGTACTGTTCGTACTGCTCCATTGCATTGAGGTTGACCTCGGTTGCAATGTCGTTGACAACTTCCTGGGTTGGCTTGACCTTGTCGTTTGGATTGGGGTTCTGCCAGTCGACCTTGTACTTGTCTTTGATGTAGTCCATACCATAGTAGGTGAACTCATCGAGGATGTTGTCGGTGTATGCTGCAGTTGCATACTGGGTGAATCCGACACCGCCGGACATGTAGGAGCCGAGCCAGATCTGGTCGAAGAGCATCGTTCCTGCACCGACAACCTCAAGGGATGCCTTTGCTGGGTCATTTGGATACTTCCGGTCTGCCTGGATCATGTCGGCGAAGTTGCCAAACAGGATACCACCTGGCTCGTTTGGACCACGGGCACGGCGGGCTGGCAGGTGTGAGGACATCTGGATGACACCGGCGTGCTTTGCTGCGTAGGAGAGGTCAGCGACTGCTGCTTCGCCTGCGCACATGCGGTATGCACCGATGAAGGACATACCGATCTGCATGGCAGACCACCGGGAGGTTGTTCCACCGTCGCAGGTGCGGGAGACGGTTGTCGGGATGTGGACACACTGCCACATGGACTTGCCGACTGCGCCCATCAGGGCCTCTGCCTGCTTCTTCGGGAAGAGCTTCTCGACGTTGATTAAGAACTGCGGCTCGATATCGTCTGCAAGCTCGGAGTCTCCGGTGAAGACCTTGACGTAACAGTCGTCGGTGAGCGCAGGGTGGGTCTCGACCATGTGCTCCTGAACAACGGCTGCTCCGGGCATTGCGTGGTTGACGACGTGGAGGTATTCGTTGATCGTCTCAGGGGTAACTTCCTTGCCGAGACGCTTCTGGAGGGTCTGGTGGGTAAGGTCCATGTTGACGATAACGGTTCTCCTGATGTCGTCCCAGAACTGCTGCATGGCAGAGTTGTTGACGAAGTGGAGGTCGTCACCCTCGACGAAGGTGCCGGTGCCTGAGACTTCGTAGGTCATCAGCTGGCGCTGGCCCATCGGGATACCGCCAAGGTGGCAGCGTGCCGGGTCGTACATGTCAATGCCACGCTCTTTGACGATCTTCTCGTTTGCTGCCATGAACTCCTTCTTACGGGGAGACTGGTTCAGACCGTCAAATGCATAGAACTTGGCTTTCTGGGATTCTACATCCTGTCCCGGGAACTTCTCCTTCAGTGCCTTCAGGAAGAGTTTCTGTGCTCTCTCAATTTTTGCCATCTTTTATCACTCCTTGGGCATGTATCCGTATTTTGTTCTCAGGCTGTGGATACGCTGGATGTACTCGATGTACTCTGCGTCATTCCGGTATGGGTTCCCACCGAGGACGTGGAAGATGGTCGTATTCTCGCCGAGCCATTTCTCGTCCATGGGCTTGCCGACTGCAACCTTCTTGTCGATCGGGGTTCCGATCTGGTCTTTGACGTACTTGACGATGCCGTCTTTGTCGAGGATACACCTCTGGAGCATGTCAAACATCATGCCGTCCTCTGCGAGACGGAGTGAGTGTCCGTGCACAGTTGCGCCACGGATACCGACACGTGCCGGGTCGAAGAGGTTGGTGTTGATTAAGTCCTTTGAGATCTGCTCAAGGTCACGCTCACGGCACTCGACGATCTGACGACCTGAGAGCGTACCTGGGTCAATACCACGGTACCGGTACATCTCGGTATAGGTTCTCTGGTATGGCTGTGATGGTGCGTTCAGCATTGAGTCTGCGAACTGGATATACCGGACGCGGTCTCCTGCCTTTGCTCCCTCGGTTGGGGCGACGATCTTTCTGATCGGGCAGTCCGGCTCACCCTGCTCTGCGAGTGGCGGGTGTGCGGTTGGGTATGCCTGTCCTGGTGCGCGGTGTCCGAGGATAAGAACGACGTCCTCATCGGTTACATCACGAATCTTTTCGAGTTTTATATCCCGGTTCATCTGCTTTCGCCTGTTTTCGGCGACCTTGGAGGTTCCCGGGCCATACTGTGGTTTGTATGCCATAAACTAATTCACCTCAGTGAAGGTTTTTTCCTTCATTGTTCGTAGTACTTCGCGGATAACATCTGCCAGTTTCTCCCGCGTAGGCGTCTGCCCGCGTGTTACGCCGCTCACGATAGCAACTACAGTTCCTTTCGTCCGTATTGCATCTGCGGAGGGCATCACATAGGCGGTCTTTACTCCTTCCCGTGCGAGATCCTCGTAATCGATCGGCGCCTGGGAGACGACGACCGCTCTGATATCGCACGATTCAAGTATGCTTCTGACTTTATGAACAACATGCGATCGAACATTGCCATGGTGAAGAACAGCGACTTTATGCCGTTCGATCTGTTCGATCTCACGGTAATTCAAGCCGAAATTTGCACCTATGGCCGCTCCGCCTGCGTTTCCTGCATCAGCGGGGATGCCGCTGCCCGCGTTCAACACCAGGGTACTTACGCTGTATTCGACCCCCTGCTGCCTGAGTGCTGACGTGATATCGCAGATCGGCTTTGTCACATGCCTCCGTCCGGGAGACATTGCCACCACGATGACGTCCGGGTACCGGCATTCGGAGATCGTCCCGCGCTGTGCGAGCGATCCACCTTTGCCCATCCCCATGGACTGGCGGCAGTCGACGACCTGTGTCACACGTCCTATTGGCATGTTATCTATTCCCCTGCAGGATGATCGGTCGGGTTTTGCTCTTTGGGTCAACCATGCCGAGGATACGTTCGTCTTCGACGATTCCGTACTTTGCATAATCGGTCATGGTCATACTGGAGCGCATGAATCTGCCCTCCTGAAGAGTGAATGGGAAGTTCGTAAGAACCGCCTCGCATGCTTTTCTGATCTCCGGTATTGGTGTTTCATCCTCAAGTTCCATGAGGATCGTTCCTACCTGTACCTGGAGTTTGATCGTCTCACCCTGGACCTCAATTTCTCTGCGCTGGGCAATCACATTTGGTGTGCCACGGGCAGGGCCGTATGGAACGGTCTCCGGTACCCTTGGACCATTAATGACGATCCGTCGGATACCGGTTTTTGAGAGGATCTCATTTAAGAGAACCTCTGCGGTATCGGGGGTGAGGAAACGTGCGGGGACGATTCGTATCTGGGGATAACTGGTTTCTGCCATTTGAATCCTTGATTGGAGACTGATTATACAGCCTTTGCAATTGCCTGGATCGGCTTTGCAAACTCATCGATCTGGCCGAAGGTGTCCTGATAGATCTTCGAGGTTGACTCTGGCGAGAACATCTGGGTTCCTGCATCAAGTGCACATGCGGCAACGATACATGGGATACCGACACCGGCTGCGTGCCTGGTGACGACGTGGTTGCCGTTGAAGATACCGGGGCCTCCACCACCGTAGATCGAGTGGCTGAAGAAGGAGAAACCGACTGCTACACCCATGACACGGCCGTAGTCACAGCCTGGGAGACCGGTCTCGTGCTCAAGCAGGTCATTGAAGTACAGGAGTGTTGAAGATACTGCCTGTGCGAAACGGCCGGCACCACAGTTGACCATGGTTGCGGCGAGTGTGCCTGCTGCTGCATATGCATTCCAGAGCATCGGGTCCTTCGTGTCATAGAACTGGAAGTAGCCGCCCTTCTTTCCGGGTACGATGACCTTGTCCTCGATTGCACGCTCAACAAGCGACTGGACGACGGTACCAACAGTTCCGGTCTGGCCGTTCTTCTTGACGAGATCGTAGACAAGGTTGTTTGCATTCAGTCCCTGGTAGGCGTAGAGGAGCATCTGTGCACGCTCGAACGGGCCGATTGCGGCTCCCATCTCGAACTCTCCTGCCTGCTCAAAGGTTGCTGAGAGTGCTGCACCCTGCATTGCGTTCTTGTGGGTCATCATGACGGCGTGGTTTGCCGGGATGTTCCGAAGCGCGTAGCCGAGACCTTCGTTGTTCTGTGGGATGGAAAGGATAGACTGGACGCCCGCTCCTGCCATGTCCATTGTCTGTGGGTAGGTACCCCAGACGGCTGCCTTGACGGTGTTTGCGTCAAACATGCCGACATTGAACTGTTCCATGATGGCATAGGTGGTTGCGGATGCAACTGCGGTGATTGATGCATCGTAGGTGGATGCTGCGGTCAGCCGGGCAGTTGGCGCCTGAACGAGAAGGAGCTTCCCTCCGCCGTAGGTGTTGATGACTGTGTCATCCCCATCTGCTACCTGTACCATCTCCTTGATCTTTGCGGTGACTGCGTCAGCGTTCTTGACGATGTCAAGGTCAAGCTCACGGCCAAGGATCTGCTGGTGTTTGCCGATCTTACCGGTCTTGAGTGCTGCTTCGATTCCACCGAGGTTCACTGCGACAGTCCTCTTGGTGAGGTTAACGAGCTTCAGGATCGCTGGGTTTGTCAGCGGGCTGACCTTGTCGAGTGCGACGTTGCTCTTCAGGAGCTTGCCGTTGTCGTCATAGAGGTCGATTTTGTCTGAATATTTTGCCATAAATTTTCCTCCAAATACCGTTTGATTTGATACATTCCGGTCATTGAATGCTGAATGCTAAAAGATGTCACTGAATTGGGTACTGATGATGATTGGCACGTCCCCTCTGGGACATTGAATAATACCGTATCTCAGAATATAAGTGTTGTCTTTTCATCTTCGGGGAATATATTATCTCTAGATGTAAAATAAAAATAAAAAAAGGGGTAATATTCAAATATAGGAACGATGTTCAGTTTTTCACTGAACGATAGTAAGATTATATTGAGACATTTGTACAACTATGTATGTTGTAATACCAACACCTCATCCTACATATCTCTGCGCTCCCGAGGATCAGGATATCTCCGGGCCGGATACGATGTTCTCCGGTAAAATCTTCTCCAGAACACTTTTTTTAAGCGAATCGAACCCTATTTCATCGAGCTGATCTCCAAGGAGGCGCCCATCCCATGCCTTCCGATAGATCCAGGTGACGATCATATCTATGACCGCCTGTGTATCATCGATCGTCCTTACCGTAACCAGGGGGCGGCTGGGCATCGGGTGCCTCCCACGCCTGCCTCCGACGGAGATCAGGTACGCAGGCGGATCGCCTTTTATAATATGGAACGGGCAGATATGAATGCAGTTTCCACAGTCGATGCACTTCTGGCGATCCAGTACAATCTCTCCTCTCTTCACGAAAAGAGCTCCTTCTTTACAGAAATTGACGCAGGTGCCGCAGCCTGTGCAGAGTCCGGGGTTTCTGATTGGCTGCCGGACTCCGGTGATGCCAATCTCGCAGAGCCGCTCTGATACACAGCTGTTTGGGCAGGCAGAAACGGCTACTCTAACCCTGACCGGCATATTTTTAGCAAAATATTTCCTGTCTATCTCAAGGGCGATACCGATCGAGTCGATATTTGCGAGCCTGCACCGGTCGATTCCGGGGCATGCGGTGATATTGACGATCTCTTCTCTCTCGGATCCTACTGGTGTGCCGTTCTCTTCAAGCGCTCTTCCAAGTGCCTCGAGATCTTCGATTTTGACATGCGGGATCTCCATTGTCTGCCGGGTGGTGAGGTGGGCGGTGCCTGCTCCATATTCCTCAGTGATCCGTGCAATCCCTGACAGTTGTGTTGGCGTGATGATGCCTGCCGGAAGCCTGATCCTGACACAGCAGAAATCGCTGTTCCTCTCGGTGATCACACCTCCGCGGGTGTGCATTCCGGTGTCTCGCTCGATCTCCATATGGTACCTCCTTCGTTTCTATACTAATAACTCCTATCATCTTCTGCATCGCTGAGAAGTTCTACACATTGATTGAGCGTTGTTGTAACGGCTCTCATGGATTTTCCCACTAATGCAAGGCATCCAATCTCCTCTCCAAAGGCTTCTTTGAAGCCAATGTTCAATAATCTCCCATCAGATCCCGTTATGCCGGGAGCTCTGCCAGCTACCTCTGCAACGTCCTGAAGTGCTTTATTGGTAACTCCATGCAGGATCAGCAGACTGCCATATGTTCCTGGTCCGGTGTCATGCAGCAGCCTGTCCAGAACAGCCTTTGGGGTGTACCATGTCGGAAAAAGGCTGAGGTTGAGGAGGACCTCCTCAGGCGTTGGATTCCTCATCAGAATGTAGTTGCCTTCGAGGTCTCCAAGGGCAATGCCCGGAAGGGGTATGTTCTTAAAACCCTCCACAATACAGTACTCTGCTCCCCTGTCAGATGCGGCATCAAGAGCGTTGGTCAGGCGTTGATCTGCAAGGATCAGAATGCTCTTCTCTTCATCAATGGCACAGGTCCCTGATGCCCCTGCCCGGAAATGCAGGGTGGTATCTTTCCCCTCCTCAAGAGCAAGTGGGTGGTGTCCGCTGTGTTTGATCGTCTCGACACGGCCCTTTGCGGCAAGCTGCCTGCATAAACACTCTACAAGGGTGGTTTTCCCGGTATTTGATCTTCCGAAGATGTGGATGACAATCATCTGAATTGTAGATGGTGCGTTTCAACAATTAGTATTCTCTCTTTTCGGTTTTTCTCTGCATCTTCCACCGATATTCATCATATTTTAGAGAAAAATGGCTACCTATAAATACTCTCGATTAATAATGTAGAGTTATCCGAGGTAAGTTAACCATGGAAATGAAATATGTACCAACGACCTGCCCGTACTGCGGGACAGGATGCACATTCAACCTCGTCGTCGTTGACGGCAAGGTCACGGGCGTCGCCCCCTACCAGCGTTCCCCTGTCAATGAGGGAAAACTCTGTCCAAAGGGCGTGTATGCCCACGAGTTCGTGAACCGCGAAGACCGGCTGACCACTCCTCTCATCAAGAAAGATGGAAAGTTCGTCGAAGCCAGCTGGGACGAGGCATATGACCTGATCGCCCAGAAACTGAAGTCGTACAAGGCAGATGAGATGGCGGTGCTTGCCTCTGCAAGAACCTCGAACGAGGACAACTACGCGATCATGAAGTTCGCCCGCGGTGTCTTAAAGACCCGCCACATCGACCACTGTGCCCGTCTCTGCCACGCCTCGACCGTTGCCGGCCTTGCTGCGACATTCGGGTCCGGTGCAATGACCAACTCGATCGGCGACATCGCCCAGTCGAAATGCGTCTTCATCATCGGGAGCAACACCTTCGAACAGCACCCGCTTATTGGGCGCCGAGTCATGCAGGCAAAGAAGAACGGTGCGAAGATCATCTACGCCGACCCCCGTCTCACCCCGACCGGCAAACAGGCTGACCTGTACATGCAGTTTAGATCCGGCAGTGATGTTGCTATTCTCAACGGCCTGATGCAGGAGATCATCAGAAACGGCTGGGAAGACAAGGAGTTCATCGCCAACCGGACAAAAGACTTTGAAGCGCTGAAAGCAGTCGTTATGAAGCCCGACTACAGCCTCGAGAACGTCTCAAAGATCTCAGGCATCCCCGTTGACCAGCTGAAGACCGCCGCTGAGTGGATTGCGAAATCCGGTGCAACCGCGATCCTGTACTCGATGGGTATCACGCAGCACACCGTTGGTGTCGACAACGTCAAATCGGTTGCCAACATCCAGATGCTCTGTGGCAACCTCGGCAAACCCGGTGCCGGCGTGAACGCGCTCCGTGGCCAGAACAACGTGCAGGGCGCCTGTGACATGGGAGCACTCCCTGTCGTCTTCACCGGATACCAGAAGGTGATCGATGAAGCCGCCCACAAGAAGTTCTCGGATGCCTGGGGCTTCCCCGACGGTATCTGCGAACCAAAGAACGGGTATGAAGTCACCACCATGATGGATGTCTTAACCGAGAAACCCGGTGAGCTGAAAGCAATGTACATCATGGGCGAGAACCCGATGCTCTCCGACCCTGACCTGACACATGTCGAACACGCAATAAAAAGCCTTGAGTTCCTCGTTGTGCAGGATATCTTCCTGACCGAGACCGCCCAGCTTGCGGATGTCGTGCTTCCCGCAACCTGCTATGCCGAGAAGGACGGCACCCAGACCTCGACCGAGCGGCGTGTCCAGATGTGGCGGAAAGCCCAGGATCCGCCCGGCCAGGCCAAACTCGACTGGCAGATCCTCGCCGAACTCTCGGCAAAGATGGGGTATGCAGGCCAGTTCCCATGGCAGAGTGCTGAAGACGTCTTCAATGAGATCGCTAAAGTCACGCCATCCTATGGCGGTATGAACTACGAGCGTCTCCGCAAGCCCGAAGCGCTGCACTGGCCCTGCCCGACAACTGAGCATGCAGGTACACCAATCCTGCATATCGGCAAGTTCTCGCACCCTGATGGCCTTGGAGTCTTCTTCCCGATCGAGTTCAAGTACCCGGCCGAAGTTCCGGATGCAGAATACCCATATATCTTCACAACCGGCAGAACCCTGTTCCACTGGCATACCGGTTCAATGACCCGTCGTTCCGCATCGCTTGAGAGCGAGGTTCCGACCGGCTGGATCGAGATCAATACTGAAGATGCACACGATCTCGGTGTTGCTGATGGCGAGATGGTGGTCGCAAAGACCCGCCGTGGCGAGATCAAGGTGCCTGCCCGCGTGACAGAGGAGATCATGAAGGGTGTGATGTTCATGCCGTTCCACTTTGCAGAATGTGCGGCAAACGTCCTGACCAACAACGCACTTGACCCGATCGCAAAGATTCCGGAGTTCAAGGCCTGTGCTATAAAGATTGAGAAGATACAGGAGGCCTGAAGATGGTAGCAAAAGGCGATATGCTCTATGCATGGGCAAAGGAATCAGAACTTGCTGAGAAAGGTGAGTGCGGAGGAGCAGTATCCACGCTCCTGAAGTACGCGCTTGAGAGCAAGATGGTTGATGGTGTCCTTGCTGTCAAGAAGGGAGCAGACATCTATGATGCAACACTCGAACTCATCACCGATCCGGCTGAGATCGTAGGATCTGCCGGATCCCTCCACTGCGGTACATTGCTCATCCCGAAGATGATCAAGAAGTACCTCGGCGGTGCAGGCACCATGAAGATCGCCGTCCCCGTAAAGGGATGCGATGCAATGGCATTCTATGAGCTTGCCAAGAGGAACCAGATCAACCTCGACAACGTCATCATGATCGGTGTCAACTGTGGTGGGACAGTCTCCCCGGTTGTTGCCCGGAAGATGATCAAGGAGAAGTTCGAAGTTGATCCAGCTGACGTTGTGAAAGAGGAGATCGACAAGGGCCAGTTCATCATTGTCACAAAGGATGGACAGCACAAGGGAATCTCCATCGATGAGCTTGAGGAAGAAGGCTACGGCCGGAGGAGCAACTGCCGCCGGTGCAAGATGAAGATCCCCCGCCAGGCAGACCTTGCCTGTGGTAACTGGGGTGTCATCGGTGACAAAGCCGGAAAGGCAACCTTTGTTGAGGTCTGTTCCGAGAAGGGAGCAAACCTTGTAAATGGTGCTGTAAAGGCAGGAACTCTTGAGACCGGAGCAGCAGACGAAAAGGGTATCGCAATCCGCAGCAAAGTCGAGAATGCAATGCTGAAACTTGGTGACAAGTGGCGGCAGCATGACTTCGAAGCGCTCGGCGAAGGCCGTGAGCGTCTTGAGAAGATCATGAAAGAGACTTCAAAGTGTATCAAATGCTACGCATGCATTGAGAACTGCCCGATCTGCTACTGCGTCGAGTGCAGCACCAAGAAGCCTCACCTTGTAAAGCCCGGACAGGTGCCCCCAAGCTTCATGTTCCACATGATCCGGTTTGCCCACATCTCGGACTCCTGTATCAACTGTGGCCAGTGCGAGGAACTCTGTGCGATGGATATTCCAAATGCACTCTTCATGCACGCCCAGCAGGTTGAGCTTCAGAAGATGTTTGGCTTCACACCCGGTATCAACATGGATCCACCAGTCCTTGCCTATGCCGAGGAGAGGGTTGAGCGGAAGCGTCTTGATGACACAGGCTCAGACCAGATCTTTGACAACGTCTTCAAAGAATAAAGAATTGAAAACATTGTGGGAATACTCCCATATGATTTTTTTAAAAAATTGTTCTCTGTTTGTCTATTTTTATCTGTTTCTCAGATCCTCCTGGTCACTATTATTGTAAATATGGAGTACATTTAATTGACATAATTAACTCAATATAAAAAGAAATGCTCATGATGTTCTCTCTCCATACTATACCTGATGAATGATGCATTTGAATTGAAAATATCCTCATCACGGGGGAAAGAATGCGATCTGACGCGGGATTATCCTGTTCTTGTATTTGATGGATCCCGGTTTGTTTCAGATGCCGTTTCGATCTGTATTGAGGAACAGGTGCGTTTGTTCCTGAATGGAGAGCATTGCACGACAATGGTGGCAACGCCGGATGAACTTGTGGAATTTGCAGTTGGCTTTATCATTGATGAGGGGTTTTTACAGGGCATACATGAGATTGACTCGATCAGAATCGATGATCTTTCAATAGATATACGGACAAGATCCGATGCGGCTTGTATTAATAGTCATGATCTGGAAGTTGGGAGTTCAGGAGGGGCTGAGAATGCCGGCCGATCCGATGAAGAGGCTCCCGCTCTTCCGGACGGGTGCGTCTTCCCTGTTGACGCGGTCTTCTCAGCAGTTGACAGGCTGCATGATCTTTCAAACACCTGGAAAAAAACCGGGGGCACCCACTCGGCACTGATTCTTACAATGAATGGAGATCTGGTTGCATATGCCGAGGATATGGGGAGGCATACTGCAATCGACAAAGCAATCGGCAAGGCACTGATAAAGGGCACTTCACTCTCCACCTGTTCCCTGACATGCAGCGGCAGGCTTCCTGCTGGCATGATCCGGAAAGCATATCGCGTTGGTATCCCTCTTATCATATCAAATAATGCACCGTTTAGTTCGGGCATTGATATGGCAAACAAACTGAATATCACCGTTGCCGGGTTTGTGCGGAGGCCACGGGCGGTTATATATTCAGGCATGAACCGAATTCGGGGTTCAGATTCCTGTCTCTGAAAAGATCTGGCTGGGAGTGGGCTTTTTGCTTACTGTATTATCTTAAGGGTGGAGTGCCCTTCAATCCTCTGCCTTGCATTATCCAGCCCATCTAAAAAAGTATTTATATTGAAATCTTCCGGAAATAGTTCGTACCTGCACAGCTGATACAAAGATCGCCCTGCGCAAGATAGTCCGGCACTGTTTCCCCACACATAGTGCAGGTAACGGATTTCCATTTCTTTTTGATTTCGGTTTGAACCATCACTTTCTCATAACTGAGTATCTTCCTCCCTGCAATAAAGATCTCATCGAGGAGCGGCATTACATTACCATGATGATCAAATGAGGGATCATTGGTAAACCATGCATTGATAATCGGATACTGTTTGAGCTTATTGAGATCGACAAACACCCGCACTCCTTCCACTTCCGGATCCCATGATTTGCGGTTGATAGTAATTGCAAATCTGCCTATGGGAATGACTCTCAGCCGGTTGTTCCCTACGGTGCAACCGGCGATAATCTGTAATGCATCCGGTGCACATTTGTGTGTTTCACTGACTGCATAGAGAATCTCATCTGGTTGTGCCTTGAGCAGTTCGAGAGCATATTCTGTCATATATACTCCGATGAGAAGTCCCGGTGCTGAAAAGGTGTGGAAACGACTGCATTTTAATAAATGTTCCTTTGTTTGTGGGTTTACACCTTGTTTATCCATCAATGCCTCTATTTCCGGAAGTATGTCGAGTGTCAACATAGCTCAACTATTTGGTAAATACATCATAATATCTTTTCTATCAAGGTAATTGTTGGTTATTAACCATTCAACTTTTGAGTTATCTTGTCTCTATTTGTTTAATTCAGGACGTCTGCTTGATAAATTACATATCTCCATTTCGAAATGGCTCTGAGTAACCGGGTATTCTGGTGATTAGTATAAATATACCCGTATCGTCTCTTTAGGTTCATATAAGAGATCGTGGTATGATCGATATTGATATATGAAAATAAGTGTTTTTACAACTTATATAATAAGTTTGTGTAATTGCTTTATATTGCAATTCTTTCAAAACGCGCACGGGCTTTTGGCTCTGTTTGGGGTTATTATTCGATACTTTGATATTTGTTTACTGGGTTAATTTTACCTTCTATATAGAAATTATGGTATTCTTTTATATGTGGTTACTCTGAGTACACGTGATCTCAAGCTGGTGTTTGTGACTCGCTGAGATTATTTGAAATGGAGTATCGAAATGAATGAAACTAGAGAAATGATGAGGTATGTCCCGACCACCTGCCCGTATTGCGGTGTTGGTTGCGGGTTGAACCTCGTTGTGAATAACGGAAAGGTTGTCGGTGTTGAGCCTTATAAGCGAACACCCGTCAACGAAGGCAAACTCTGTCCAAAGGGTATTTCCTGTTGGGAGTTTGTGCACAGCCCCGATCGCC
>NZ_VOTZ01000011.1 GCF_024372745.1 Methanocalculus taiwanensis | reverse complement strand
CAATGCTGCGGTGAATATTCAC
Source organism: Methanocalculus taiwanensis (assembly GCF_024372745.1). Taxonomy (GTDB): domain Archaea; phylum Halobacteriota; class Methanomicrobia; order Methanomicrobiales; family Methanocorpusculaceae; genus Methanocalculus; species Methanocalculus taiwanensis. The sequence goes on along the minus strand of NZ_VOTZ01000011.1, from coordinate 72,188 downwards.
CGCGTGGGGATGGAACAGCCCTTTGAGCCTGTGGAGATGATACCGCTACATCACATCTCAGTGATGCAAGTATTGTCCATGAAGCAGGAAGCCACGCCCTTCAGGACGTGGTAGTTCACTCATCTTAGATGACATCCTTGAGGCTATCAATCTCATTGAACAATATACCAACACGCTCTCTATCGGAGAATTTCAAAAAGATACAAAAACCAGAGATGCAACCTTACGAAATCTGGAGATTATCGGTGAAGCATGTAAGTTAGTTCCTGAGACAATCAAGGACAGGCATAACAAGATCCCATGGAAGAAAATTATTGGTCTTCGAAATATTGTTCTTCACAAATATTTTGGAGTGGATCTTGATTTGATATGGTATATCATTACTATTCAGCTCCCAGAGCTAAAAAATGAAATATATCGGGTAAGAGATGCTATCAATAATAACACAGCAAATATCCCTTAAATAAAAAAAAAGCTATAAAGGAATCTTTTTCCTCTCCCCAACACCACACACAATCGCCGCATGGTCATGGTGATACGGCTCAAGCCAGCAGGTGTTCAGGATAGACAAGCCCGCATCCGTCAGCCGCTCGATCGTCTCCGCAAAGACCTCTTCCGGTGTCCTCCTGATATCAACCGATCTCGTCTTCAGCATCAGAATTGCCGTCATCCCGCCATCTATCCCGGAACCCTGCTTCAGAAACGGTAGATGCTTGATCAGAATCCCCGCCTGATCGGGCTGGGCAACATCCTGGTACAGCAGGTCAACCACCTCAAGAAACGGCGCATACCGGTCAGGGCGGGTTGCATCGCCTGCGATCGGAACAATATTCTTCCGTTTTTCTGCTACCGTGAGCAGATCCCGCAGAGGCCGTGGCGCAAACTCAACCGCATACACGCAATCCACATAGTCAGCCACATGCGACACTGTTGTTCCGTTAGCAGCACCCAGATACAGGACCTTCATATCAGTCGTGAGATCGACAGACTCATCCAGCATGCAGAGGGCGGCAAGCTTCGAACGGTACGGATCCCAGACTCTATACCCTTTCACCATCCTCTCATTGTACACCCCGCCGGAACCAGCCGAAACAAGTTGTCCATCAATCCGGATCATTCTGATCCACCTCCTGTGATTCCATCGATCACTGCCTGTGCCGAGGAGAGGAAAGCCGGATCCGCCTCCCCCCGATAGAGATCGATCCGTGCGGCAATCGCAAGCTTTGCGGCAAGCACCCGTGCCACCCGCCCCCGAATCTCGCGGGGTGCGTTATGCACCCGCCGGTGCTGGAAGATGATCCCATGCTTTGGGGAGGGCGAGTTTCCCCGGATATGCGAGAAGAGGGCGGCCTCGGCCCCGATCACCTGGACAGAACTGCCGGGCATCCGGGCAAGCTTCTCAAGCCCCCCGGCACGGGCCATAACTCGTGCCGCAACAAGGCCGCCGACAAGCTCGCTTGTGTTTGGGATCACCTGCGCCGCCAGCCTCGAAACATCAGCGGCAAGTGATGTCCGGGCGGCGATCAGCCCTTCAAGCTCATCCGCCATTCCACGGAGGGGACGTGATCTGCTCCGCCTGATCTTTGGAAGCACCCGTTTCACTGATCCCTGTCTGCCTTTCTGTGAAAACGCCGGGTTTGTCACCTGGTACCATTCAACAAGCCGCTCGGATAGGAGATTTACCACCTCATCCACCTGGTCAAGCATCCTGACCATCTGTAGGAGTTCAGCATCCTTTCCTGATGCCGCTGCCTCGATCACACCTTTTGCCTGAAGAATAGTAACCTCGCGGAGCCGCCGGAGATACTCACCACGATCAGAGAAGACTCCGGTTCCCTCAATCTGTGCAGCCGTGAGGGGGTGGAAACTTTCCATATCGATCCTTAAAGACTCGACCCTCGCCAGGAGTTCAGCCGGTGATCCCTCACAGGGTACCAGGACTCCTCCATCATCAACACTCCCGCACCAGTACACCGTCATTGCAGAAGAGATGATACCTCAGCACCTATATATCCGGCGACCGAATCTTTGAGTATGATCATCGAGGCGGCACTCTTTGTAGTCGGCATCATACTCCTTGTGAAGGGTGCGGACCTCTTTGTCGGGGGCGGAAGCGGGCTGGCCTCACGATTTGGGATCACCCCGTCACTCATCGGGTTCACCGTTGTCGCATTTGGAACCTCTCTACCCGAGTTCGTCGTGAGCTTAAATGCAGGCCTCACCGGCAACCCGGAAATTGCAACCGGGAACATCATCGGGAGCAATATCGCAAACATCGCGCTTGTGCTGGCATTATGCGGGCTGCTCAACCCACATGCCCTTAATAGGGACGACCCGGCAAACAGCGGAATGAAGAAACAGGCTGCACTTATGCTTGCGGCGACTGCTCTCTTCATCGTCCTGGCATGGCCCGGCACTCTCTCAGCACCAGCAGGGACCATATTCTTATTAGCATTTATCCTGATCCTCAGAGCGCTCTGGAAGGAGGGACGGGAAGAGGGAAACCTTCCATCCAGGCAAAAAGGCAGCCTTGATTATTTCCTGACAGCGGGAGGCATCGTAGCGGTCATCATCGGCGCACAGCTTGTTGTCACCTCCGCAGTCGGAATCGCCACCGCCCTTGGAGTTTCTGCCTTTGTGATCGGGATGACCATCGTGGCCATTGGAACATCACTCCCTGAACTTGCCACATCGGTTGTCGCAATCATCAAAGATCAGCCAGGGATCTCGGTCGGAAACCTGCTCGGGAGCAACATCTTCAATCTCCTCTTCGTGATGGGGATCATCGCCCTGATCACCCCCATACCAATTGCAGAAACAGGTGATCTCCTGGTGATGGCATTCTTCTCGCTCGCCGTACTCCCCCTCATCTATGCAGATGGGCGGGCGACCCGAATCATCTCGCTCGCTGTTCTGATTGGATACTTTGCCTATATCGGGATACTGGCAGGACTCATCTAGAAGAGTGGGATTCCGAGAATCGACCAGCAGATGATCGGCACCATGATCGCCCCCATACAGAAAACACGCTGCACCGAGACCATCGGGGGCACTGACCCGATGGCTGTTGCAAGGGCGAGAATGAAGAGGCCAAACGGGCCAGTTACAAGAGCAGTCAGCACCACAAGAAAAAGGATCACAGAAAAGTTCAGCCGCCTGACATTCAGGGCTGCAAGATAACGGGAACCCTTTGATACAAGGATCGTCAGGGGATAGGCCGCCAGCGCAGCAATACAGGCGGCAAGCATGATCCCGGCAAGGGGTGGCAGTTCATCTGTTGCAATTGCTGCCATTGCACCGTTCCGGGCACGTGAAAGGGCATAGAGTGCCGCGATCCCAAGAAACGCATTTGCCGTATTCGCTGCACTGGTAGCAAGGATATACCCCCTCCCATGGCGCGTATACGAGATGAATGATGCAAGCACCGCATTTGCAGTTGCATTTGAAAACCCGGGCATCCAGCCTACGATAGCACCGGCAACCGTCCCGGCAGCAGCAGCCCCGGCAATCTCCCGCCGCTCCATCCTGATACCGCGATAGATCTGCTCCGGGATCGATCCACCCGCTCCTTTCATGAGAACAGGCAGGCCAAAGAGGCCGGTTAAGAGCGGAAGGAGGAGCGGGCTCCCGCCGGGGAGTACCTCCCAGGAGAGATACGAGTAGGCGAGCGAGAAAGATCCAAGAACCCCTGATGCGATGAAGACAACAGCCGCCCATTCCGGCGCCTCTGACCTGACCACCAACATACCGGTGACCGTCAGCAAAAGAAGGCCGATCCACCAGTCAAGGTACGGCTGAAGCGGAGGCAGGAGAAAAAAGAAGAGGGGAAAGAGCACCAGCCCGAATGCGGCACCAGCAGCAGATCCAAGTGCCGAGATCCGTACCGCCTCCTCCCCAAGCCCTTTCATGCAGAGATCATGTGCAGGGAGAACCGAAATCGCGGTATCTGGATCGGGCACCCCAAGGAAGGTGGAGGGTACCGCATCAAGGAAGGTATGGGTGATCAGGGTTGCAGTAACAGATGTGGCAAAGACAGCAGGGCCAAAAAGGACGAGAAGTGCCGGATGCACCCCAAGGAGGATACCGGCCATCGTGTTTGAATGGATCCCCGGCGTACACCCGCTGATGGTGCCAAGCACCACCCCGATTGCCGCTCCGATAAGGATACCACCAATCATGCGAAGATGATCGTTGGACAGGAGAAGACAAGAATATCATGCATCCGTCCCAATAGAGATCAATGATCATTGCGATAACCAGGCTTCCGGAGAAGGCAGGCAGGGATCGGGCTAGCTGTGAGCAATACGGCCATTCCTGCCGGATCGTCTCGCCTCTGATAGCAGATGTCTATGACAACCAGATCCAGGCATTTGTGCTGGAGGCAAACCGCGGCGCCTTCGACTGCATCTTCTTCACAAGTGCGCTGCCTGCCGGGAAGATAGCCCCGCTGCTTGCAACAGATGCCCGGATCATCGCAATCGGCCCCCAGACAGCCCGGATGCTGGAGAAAGAAGGGCTGAATGTTGAAACACTCCCCACATACTATTCCCGTGATTTTGTGCCGTACCTTGGTGACTGGATTGAGGGGAAGGCAATCGGCATTCCCCGTGCGGATGTCCCAAACCCAACCCTTATTCAGGGCATTGAGGATGCCGGAGGAACAGTATATGAGTACCGGTGCTATGGGCTTGTCCCGACACACACTCCCCTTGATCTACAGGGAGCAGATGCGATCCTCTTCACAAGTGCAAACTCGTTTTTAATGGCTGTCTGGGAGAAGGATACTGCTATAATCCCGATTGCAATCGGGGATATCACCGCTGATGCAATGAGAGGTGGAGGGGTGGAGCCGGAGGTTGTTGGCGACGGCTCCCTTGCCGGAACCCTTGAAGCACTGAATTCGTACCTGAACAGGAAGAGAGCATGACCGGAGATCCAAAGACCAGCATCCAGTCAGGAATTATCATCATCGATAAGCCGCCGGGTCCCACCAGCCACGAGGTTGCCGCCTGGGTGCGGGATATCCTTGGTGTCAGCACCGGGCAGGGAGGGACACTTGATCCGATGGTCTCCGGAATCCTGATCGTGATGCTCGGGAAAGCTGCGAAAATCGCAGAGCATCTCCTCGCCCATGACAAGGAGTACATCTGCCTCCTGAAGCTGCATGGCGAGGCGCCGGAAGACGAGATCAGGAACGTGGTCAACAGCTTCTGTGGCAGGATCTACCAGCGCCCCCCGCGCCGGAGTGCGGTGAAGCGGGCGCTCCGTATCAGGACGATCCATGCGATTGAGGTGCTTGATATCGAAGGGCGGCTTGTCCTCTTCCGGGTGCGGTGCGAGGCGGGAACCTACATCAGGACACTCTGCGTTCATATTGGCCTTGCGCTTGGGGTGCGGGGGCAGATGGTCGAGCTCCGGCGTACCCTCTCGGGAGGATTCGGAGAGAGCGATGCACACACCCTGCATGAACTTGCGGACGCAAAAGCAGCGGCAGACGAAGGGGATCCGGAACCGCTTAAGCAGATGATCCTCCCGGTGGAGCGGGCGGTTGCCGATCTTCCATCAATTACTCTCCGCGATACCGCGGTTGATGCATTATGCCGGGGCGCACAGCTTGCCGGAGCCGGCGTTCTATCCTGCGGCACTTTTACGAAAGGAGAGACGGTTGCGCTGATGACAGCATCCGGAGAATGCATCGGCCTGGGCACTGCTCGTATCCCGTCAGATAAATGCGTACCAGGGAAAAAAGGCTTTGTTGCACGCCCAAAAGCGGTTCTGATGGAGCCCGGCACGTACCCCAGTGGCTGGACGAAGAAGAGCAGGGTTAAGTAATACCCGGAACAATTAGTTTACTGCATCTTTTGCTGAGGTAGTCTAGCGGGAAGGCGCGAGGCTGGAAACCTCGTGAGGCGTTTGTCTCTCGGGAGTTCAAATCTCCCCCTCAGCGTTTTGAAATACCTTTTCTCTAACTCAACGTATGATACCTTAGGAGAGGAGGAATTCTGCTACGTCACGTTAGATTGACTTACATGGCTATGTGGCATGTAAGTCAGGTCTGGTTGCGTTAGAGAGACCAGTAGTCGTCTAAGTCAACATAGGTTGACTTACAAGACACTTTATAGCATTACACAATGAAATACCACATATGGGAAAATATTCTGATAATCGGGCAGGTGTTTTTGTCCGCCAGAAAGGCGGATATGAAGCCTTTATCCCGCATCCTTTACCCCCCCCGGACCTGGTTTTCGATGAGGGACTTCTCTACCTGTTATCGAAAGCCGACGGAGCTCTGGCCCGCCTTGACGGTGTCACCCAGGTACTCCCAAACCCCGATCTCTTCGTGGCGATGTACATCAAGAAAGAGGCATTGTTAAGTTCCCAGATCGAGGGAACGCAGGCATCACTTCAGGGAGTTCTTGAATTCGAAGCCCATATACGGCCAAAAGACGACATCAACGAGATACAGGAGGTATTGAATTACATAAAAGCACTTCATCATGGTATAGAGAAACTGGAGTTCTCTCTACTCACTCTGGATCTGATCAATGAGATTCACCGCTTTTTAATTCATGGAACACGGGGATCGCATAAACTTCCCGGTCAGCTACGGCATGTTCAGAATTGGATTGGCCTACCAGGAGGGACGATTCAGGATGCGTTATTTGTTCCACCTCCACCAGAGCAGGTCCCAGAATTAATGCATGACCTTGAACGCTTTATCCAGAACGATGATAAAACGCCAAGGCTGATCAAGGCCGCTCTCATTCACGCCCAACTGGAAACGATCCACCCATATCTGGATGGTAACGGAAGAATGGGCCGTTTGATGATCACGTTTTATCTCTGCTCAAAAGGTGTTCTGGCAAGGCCATTGTTGTATCTCAGTTATTACCTGAAGAGATATCGGGAGGATTACTACACACTCCTTAATGATATCCGGTATCAGGGGAATTGGGAAGCATGGCTGGCTTTCTTCCTTCAGGGCGTCATTGACATATCTAATAACTCTATTGAAACAGCAAAGAAAATTATTCTTCTCAAAGAGACGTTGATTGAAAGGTTGCTGGAGAACAATATCAGCGGTGTGCATGCAGTAAAACTGATCGATACACTCTTTGATCGCCCTATCATCACGATAGGGCAGGTGACGGAGGAGTTACGAATAAGCCGCCAGTCTGCAACCAATCTCGTGGGAAAATTTGAGAATATTGGAATATTGGAAGAGATTACCGGAAAAGAACGATATAAGCAGTATATGTTTGTGGACTATGTCAGGATTATCGAGGAGGGCACACGGATATAGTTCTCTTTAAGCAGCAATATCATTCCAATGGATAATTGATCCGGATCGGCAAATTTATTCCACCGGAATCCGGAGAAAACACCGGAGCATTCATCTCGAATCTACAATGGTGCGAGCCCCAGGAACCACCATCAATCCTTCCCCGCCACCATCCCCTTCACCCGCTCCCCCTCCTCAGTCAGCCGGTAGATGATCCAGGTGCCGGATTGTGCGCCTGCGATCAGATCTGCCTTCTTCAGGATAGAGAGATGGTACGAGAGACGGGAGTCAGATATCCCGAGTATAGAGCGGATCACACAGACACAGAGTGGCTGAACTGCGAGCAGGGCAAGAATCTTCAGCCTGAAGGGGTCAGCCAGTGCACGGAAGAGAGAGGCCGCAGCCAGGGCTTCTGCATCCTCCGGCAGATGGGAAACAAGCCCGGGAATCCCCCCTGATGCGGTGAGGGATGCTTCGACATCCGGGGGAATGCCACACCCCTTTCCAGGCACAGCCAATCCACTGCAACTATCTTCCGGTACGTCTGCCATACTTCAATTTATTATGAAATACCATCAGATAAGCATTTCGAGGATGTATCAAAAAACTGGGGAGAGAGTCCCGACACCATGTATTTCAACATATGTTGAAATGGAAGCATTTTTATTTTCCGACGACCGATATGATTTCAAGAGGTTTTGAAATAATGACGCTGTCAATCCCCTCCACACAGGATTCGGCAAATCCAACACCTCCCGGAGAGAGACACACTATGCAGTATATGATATACGCATTCAGGAGATGCCTATGATCGAGATACTCATCGGCTCCCTTATGATGGGGTGGACGACACTCGCAGTATACCTCGCCGAGCATGTCGTCACCTGCCTTATCCCGGCATTCTTCATCGCCGGAGCAATTTCGGCTTTCATCAGAAAGGATGCGATCCTGAAGTACTTCAGCCCTGATGCACCGAAAACTATCGCATATGGGCTGGCATCAGTTTCCGGCACTGTCCTTGCCGTCTGCTCCTGCACCATCCTCCCGATGTTCGCAGGCCTCTTCAAGCGGGGGAGCGGGATTGGGCCTGCGATCACCTTCGTCTATGCAGGGCCGGCGATCAACATCCTGGCGATTGTGTACACCGCAAAAGTGCTCGGTTTTGATCTCGGCCTTGCACGGGCCGCCTTTGCCATTCTTCTGGCAATTGCAATCGGCCTGATCATGGCAGCACTCTTCAGATCAGATGATGACGAAAGGAGGAGGAAGATAGCGGCAATGCCGCAGGCACCCGCAACTGAGGAGGAACGACCTCAATGGAGCATCCCGCTCTTCTTCATCCTCTTAATTGGCATCCTGATCACAGGCACGGCACAAATAGACTGGATGATCAAATTCCCGGTAATCTATGCCCTCACGCTCAGTGTGGCATATCTCCTGATATACTTCTTCCAGAGAGACGAAGTGACCGAGTGGGGATGGGAGACCTGGGATCTCACAAAGAAGATCTTTCCGATCCTCCTCATCGGAACATTTGCCCTTGGGATGCTCGCCTATTTCCTCCCACCGGAGACCTTCGCGCCATTCTTTGGGGCAAGCACACTTCAATCGAACCTGCTTGCCTCATTCGTCGGCACCATCCTGTATATGCCGACCCTCCTTGAGGTGCCGGTGATCGGTACCACCTTCGGATACACATCAGGAGTGATGGCAGGGGGGCCGGCACTTGCCCTCCTTCTTTCAGGACCAACGGTGAGCCTGCCTTCGCTTCTTGTCATTTCACGGATAATGGGGATGAAGAAGACTATTGTCTATGCAATCCTTGTGATCATCTTCTCGGCACTTGCAGGGTTTGGCTATGGACTTATAATGGGGTGAAGAGAACGACCAATACAGAAGAGACACATTCAAATAGAGAAAAAAGGTGAAAATAATGAAGATTGAAGTCCTTGGAACCGGATGCATGAAATGCAGGCGCCTTGCAAAGAATGTCGAAAAAGCAGTTGCAGAACTCGGTATCCCAGCCGATATTGTGAAGGTGGAGGATATCACCGCCATCATGGAGCGAGATGTGATGCTGACACCGGCACTTATTATCGATGGCGAACTGAAGATCTCAGGCAGGGTTGCCGATGTGGCTGAATTAAAGGAACTCCTGGGGGGTGCATGAAATGGCAGAAGAGCCGACCTGTTCATGTGGAGCAACTGATGCATTGACCGTTAAACGGATCATCTTCCCCTGTGCAGGAGTTGCAAATGTCGGCCAGATCACAAACGACGCCGCCATCCAGCTCACTGGGGAAGGGTACGGCGGGGCTGCCTGCGTCGCACTCCTTGCCACGGGGGCAGAGGGGTTGTTGAAGAATATCGGATCCGCAGATGAGATACTCATCCTTGACGGCTGTCCTGTTCAGTGTGCGAAGACGATTGCGGAAGACCAGAATATCCCCATCAGCCAGCATATTATCGTAACTGATCTCGGAATTACAAAAGCCGGATCCAGGGAGTATACCGATGATGATGTTGAGGTTATCGTCTCTGCTGCCTGGGAAGGGAAAGGGCGGATCTGAGCAAACCCAAAAGAAATACATAATGTCCCAACAATACTGCCAGGTTGATTCCTATGAAGAAGATACTCTTCATCTGCACCCATAATGCCGGCCGTTCCCAGATGGCCGAAGGATATGTAAACGCAACGTATGGCGACCGCTACTCTGCATTCTCTGCGGGATCAGAACCATCCAGCCAGGTAAATCCGCTCGTTATCAGGGCGATGCAGGAGATCGGAGTCGATATCTCAGGTGCGAAGCCGAAGCTGATCGATGAATTCGACGGTATCGACATTGATCTGCTCGTCACCCTCTGCGACTCCGGCACCTGCCCGCTCTTCCCCTGGGCAAAGGAGACGATTCACCAGAACTTCCCTGATCCAAAGGCGATCAGCGGTACAGAGGAGGAGATCCTCGCAGGCATCCGGGTGATCCGGGACGCGATCACCGGCTGGATCGATGATACCTTCGGATCAGAATAAGGTCTCATACCCCCGGTAATTTTATCGGGAGTTTCGATTGGGAATAGAAGCCCCGGACCACCCTCAGCCGGATGGTGTCATCTCTATCCATGAAGACGACTGATTGAAGTGGTTTAAGGAGAAAGAGAATCAGCATGCAGGGGAGAACCATCACCTACTCTAAAAACGTCTTCCTTCCGCTGACATCAGTCTGCCATAACCGCTGCGGGTACTGTTCTTTCAGGAAACCCGTTGGAGAAGGCTGCCTGATGGCTCCGGAGGAGGTTCGTGAGATACTCCGTCTGGGTGCTGCGGCTGGCTGTACCGAGGCTCTCTTCACCTTCGGCGAGCGGCCCGGCGAGGAAGAAGGATTCGATCGCTACCTGAAGGATATTGGCTATTCCGACATCCTTGATTACTGCTTTGACCTCTGCAGAGAGGCAATCACTCTTGGCCTTCTCCCCCACACAAACGCAGGCATCATGACCTATGATGAGCTTGCCCGCTTCAGGACAGTGAATGCCAGCATGGGGCTGATGCTTGAGACAACAGCAAGAATACCTGCGCATACCAATTCTCCGGGCAAGGATCCTGATGTGAGAATCCGGATGCTTGAGGATGCGGGACGCCTTAAGATCCCCTTCACAACGGGGCTTCTGGTTGGGATCGGGGAGAGAGCATCGGACCGAAGAGAGTCTCTTGAAACAATAGCCACAATCCACCGGAGGTATGGCCATATCCAGGAAGTAATCATCCAGAACTTCTGCCCAAAACCCGGCACCCCGATGGGCGAAGACGGAACAGTCACAAAGAAGGAGTTTGCTGAGACGATCCAGATGGCGCGCGCGATCCTTCCAGAAGATATTGCCGTCCAGATCCCTCCAAACCTTGCAGATGCCAGCTATTTCCTCAAATGCGGAGTAAATGACCTCGGCGGCGTCTCCCCGGTCACCGTCGATTACATCAACCCGGAACATCCCTGGCCTGAGATCGAGCGGCTCAGGGAGATCACAGCCGGATATTCACTCCGGGAGCGGCTCTGCATCTATCCCCGTTACATTGAAAAAGGGTGGTTCGATCCGGCACTCGCACCACTTATCATGCAGCTTGACAAACAGGTACAGGAGAAGAACCTATGACCCAGGGCGAAATTCTCTACAGTGGAAAGGCAAAGACCATCTGCCTCTCTGAAAAGCCGGATGAACTAATTGTATCATTCCGTGACGACATCACCGCATTTGACGGCGGCAAGAAGGATCAGCTTCAGGGCAAAGGCGCCTCGAATGCCGGTGTCTCAGCCTTCCTCTTTGGTATCCTCGAAGAATCAGGAGTACAGACTCATTTCATCAGGATGGAAGATCCAGTAACGATGCGTGTGAAGAAACTGTCGATGATCCCGCTTGAGGTGATCGTCAGGAACCGTGCCGCCGGATCAATTGTCAGGAATTACCCGTTTACCGAGGGACACTATTTCGACCCCCCGGTCGTTGTCACCGACTACAAGGATGATACCCGGCATGATCCGATGATTAATGACGATATCATCGTTGCACTTGGCCTCCTCACCCATGAAGAGATTGCCCGTGTTAAAGCATCCGCTCTGAAGGTCAATCTGGTTTTGAAGGCATTCTTTGATGGGATTGGGCTCGAACTCGTCGATTTCAAGATCGAGTATGGCAGATATGGCAACACCATCCTGCTTGGGGACGAGATCAGCATGGATTCAATGCGGCTCTGGGAGAAAGGCACCATGAAGTCAATGGACAAGGATGTCTACAGGTTTGAGAAAGGAGACGTTATGGAGGCGTACCGTACCGTATCAGCCAGAATTTTCGGGAGCAGATAAATCATGAAATTTGATATAATCATTACCATCAGCTTAAAAGAGGGGATGCTGAACCCCGAAGCAGAGGCAATCCGGCGTGCAATTGCACATCTGGGACACACAACGGAGCATCTTACGACAGCAGATCAGTTCCGATTCGTTCTCGATGCAGGAGACAAAGAGAATGCAGAAGAAATTACACGATCCATCTGTGAACGGCTCCTCGCAAACCCGGTGATCCATAAATACGAGATCGAGGTCATCTGATGCGGACAGCGGTCATCCAGTTTGGCGGCAGCAACTGTGACCGTGATGTCGTGCACGTGATCGAAGAGGTCTGTGGTGCTGACGCCGATCTGGTCTGGTATAAGGACGGGTTGAATAGATCCTACGATGCAATCATACTGCCCGGCGGTTTCAGTTACGGGGATTATCTCCGTGCAGGTGCAATAGCTGCCCGGACACCCATCATGGGTGATGTGATCAGGGCAGCCGGGAAAGGAACACTTGTCCTTGGTATCTGCAACGGGGCACAGATCGCAGCTGAAAGTGGCCTGATCCCCGGAGTATTCACCATCAATGCCTATCCGAAGTTCCTCTGCCGCCCTGCATATCTCAGGGTTGAAAATACCACCTCCCCCTTCACCCGGCTCTATTCAGAGGGGGAGGTGGTGATGTTCCCGATTGCCCACAAAGAGGGGCGCTACATCATCCCGGCAGATGAACTTGCCCGCCTTGAAAAAGAGAAGAGAATCGCATTCCGTTTCTGCGATGAGTCCGGAAATGTCACCTGGACCGCCAACCCAAATGGCGCCACCGGCAATATCACAGGCGTCCTCTCCGAGAAAGAGAATGTCCTTGTGATGATGCCCCATCCCGAGCGGGCAGCTGAAGAGATCCTTGGATCAGCTGACGGGAAGAAGATCTTCGATTCGATGATTGCTTATGTGGAAGAGTCCTAGGAGATCGTAAGCATGGATGAACTTGAGGCTGCCCGGCTGATCCGGGACTGGGTAAAACGGTATGCAGAAGAGAACGGACTTATGCTGAATCCCGATCCCAAACAACTTGATGCGGTTATCAGAGGGCTCGCACGCAGGATGGTCAGGAATGGTGAGCGGTACTGTCCCTGCAGGATCATGAGCGGGGATCCTGATGTGGATAAGCAGATCATCTGCCCCTGCATCTATCATAGGGATGAAATCGAAACGGACGGGCACTGCCACTGCAATCTCTTCTTCAGGGAATGATACTCCACATCCCTGCAACCACAAAGAGTTTTTCTTTTCTCTGAGAATATGCCCGTCCAGATGGCATCTGTAATCTCTCGCTACCCTTTGATCATCTCCACCTGAGGTCTGCACGGCGTGATACACGGAATGCATGGATAATCGCATAGATCCCTACAAACACCGCCGCACCATATCCAAACAATGCAATATACTGGACATTGGGGATGTTTAACCCGGAGGCAAGGAGCAGGAGAGACGATCCGATCACTACCGATGAGGTAATAAGCCCCACCATGATCCGATCAGTTGACCTATCCAGTGTCTCCTGGAGCCTCCGGATATCATGTGCAACTACATCGATCCTGACCTTCCCCTCACTCACTTTCTTCAGGGCAGAGGTCACCTGATCGGGGATCCTGAGAAGTGTCCGAATCGATCCAACACCGGTTGATATCTCGCGTTTAAGAGCATCATAGGAGAAATACTGCTCTTTCACAAGCTCATCCAGGCAGGGACGGATCCGCTCGGTAAAACAGAACGATGGATCGAGCGCAAGTGCTATCTCACCAACCATCCCGATCACTTTCAGGAGCCGCATAAGTTCTCCGGGAACCTGGAGCTGGTATTTTCTCAGTATCTCAGAGAGCTCAATTGCCATCTTCGAGAAATCATACTGCTGAACCTCATAATCCGAGTAATCAAGGAGCAGAATATAGAGATCATCACGGAATAGCTCTATATCTTCATCTGAAACACGCACGCCAAGATCAGCAAATGCAGATATGCATGCCTCAACATCAGTTCCTGCGATTCCGGCAAGAAGCCTGATGAATGTCTCCCGCCGCTGTGGCCTGAGCACCATACAGAACCCAAAATCGAGGAAGGCAAGATCTCCATTGGCCATGACAAGCAGGTTTCCGGGATGGGGATCGCCATGGAAAAACCCGTCGATTGCGATCTGTTTGATATACGCCGCGAACCCGCGCTCTGCAATGTTGGCAGGATCATGCCCCATGCCCATGATGGACTCAACATCATCAATCCTGACACCCTCGATATAGTCCATCGTAAGTATCCGGCGGGAACTTACATTCCAGTGGATACGGGGAACCCTGATACCCCCAATCTCCGCCATATTTCTCCGGATACGTTCGGCATTCTTGCCGTCACGGGTAAAATCCAGCTCTTTTCGGATCTGGCCCGCAAATTCACGGACAAGTCCGGTCGGGTTAAAGACGCGATAGTCTGGCAACACCACCTCGATCCGTTCTGCGAGCGAGGAAAGGATGAGTAGATCGGTCTCGATCACCTCGTCGATCCCGGGACGCTGGATCTTCACCGCCACCTGCGTTCCATCGGCCAGCACCCCGCGATGTACCTGTGAAAGCGAGGCGGCGGCAACCGGGTATGGCGCTATATGAAGGAACGCCTCTCTCCATCCCGGAAGGGTCTCATCAAGCACAGCTTCCATCTCAGGAAAAGGAAGTGCGGGGACCTGATCCTGGAGGCGGCTGAGTTCGTGGATCAGCTCAGGTGGAAAGAGTTCACGCCGGGTGCTTAGGATCTGGCCAAATTTGATGAATGTCGGGCCAAGTTCCTCTATTGAAAGGCGTATCCGCTCATAAACCGAAAGTGAAGGCGATTCCTCACCCCTCCCGAGCTTCAGATTATGTCCGGGAAGACCGGGGAAGAGTTCATCAACCACGATCCCAAACCCGTGCTTCACCAGAATATCAGCAATCTGGGCATATCGTTTCATCCCCGCAAGCATTGCGATCAGGATTGGATTGATCTTCTGGGTAAAAGGTGTTGTGGAGAGGATCAGGCTGAGGCAACCGGGGATCGGGGGAGGGCAAGGGAAAGGAGGGCGGCGATTATGAGCGGAATTGCAAGGGCAAAGAGGGCTGTCTCCAACGTTATAAGATCTGCTGCAATCCCGACAACAGAGACGCCTAGCCCTCCTGCGCCGACAGAGAAGCCGATCAGGAGACCTGAAGCGAGCCCAACCCTGCCGGGGAGGTACTCCTGTGCCATCGTCACTGTCACCGAGAAGGTGGACCAGGTAAGGAACCCGATGATAACCATGAGGATAAGCGCAACCCATCCGGTTGTCATGAAAAAGAGGATGAAAGGTGGTATACAGGCAAAGAGACCTATGATCGTCACCTCTCTCTTACCATACCGGTCAGAGAGGAAGCCGCCTGATACCTGTCCCACAACCCCTGCAAGGAGCATCAGAGTAAGCATCGTATTGGCAAGGACCAGCGAAGAGCCGGCAGTTGCGATGAGGTATGCCGGGAAGAACGCAACGGATGCCATGATCACCCAAGAGCGGAATGCCGCGATGGTGACGATCAGTCCGACCTTTCCATAGGGAACCTTTGGCATTTGAAGAGCCTCTTTCTTCGGGGCTGCAGGAGTTGTCACCCCCCGCGTCAGATAATAGAGAAATGCAGCTGTCAGCAGACCGGGGATTGCAATCAGGGTAAGCGCGGGCATACCGCCAAACCCGATGAGGATGCCAACGACTACAGGACCAATAGCAAAACCCAGATTTCCTCCGGTTACAAAGATCGAGGTAAGAGAGCCCCGGTTTTTGTCTGATGTTTCACCATGCACCCGAAGAAGTGCAGAAGGGTGGAAGAGAGCATGGGAGATCCCGGCTGCGGCTGCGAAGATGAGGAGAAGATAGTAATTCTGCACCACCCCATAGAGGCTGATACAGATGGAACTCGTCAGGATACAAAGCCAGATCGGAGCGCCCCACCCGGTCCGATCAGAGAGCCAGCCGACAAAAGGCTGGAAGAGGGATGAGGTGATCTGGAAGATGCTGACAAGAAGACCTGCCAGGAAATAACCGATACCGGGATAGAGGATCAGGAGAGGGATGATCGCGGGAATCACCGGGCTATAGAAATCAATAACAATATGGCCGAAGGTATACCCGGCAATGGGACGGGGAATTTTAATCATTTATGTGCGCCTCATACAAACAATTTCGACGGGAATCTCGAGTAGATCCCGTGAGTGAAAGGAGAATGTTCTTTTTATTGGAAATAACGCCGATACCACGCCGGTTATCTCAGCCCTGCCCCTGATATACGAGGCCAGAAACGGCATCGTGCCGGTATTAAAGATCCCATAGACAACAGGTGCAGCCCTGAGTGCAGCATCGATGAAGGGGCGATCCGCATGTTCGCTCTGTGCACCAAACGGCGGGTTCATCACCACGGTATCAAAGGATTCCCTTAGAGATTTTACGTCATCTGCGATAAACCTGCAGTCTACAGAGAGCTTCTCTGCATTCTCACGGGCAATGGCGACGAGGCGTGCATCACCTTCAACGCCGACCACTTCGCCGGCACCGAGGAGTGCCGCACCGATCGAGAGGATACCGGTTCCAGATCCAAGATCGCAGACAGAGCACCCCTCGATATCCCCTGCCAGGTACGCATCAAAGAGGAGACGGGCCGCGAGGGGAGCGGAGGTCATGTACTGCTCTTTTACAGGATCAGGGTTTGGGATGCCGGAGACCCGTTCCAGTTTCATCTCGAGTGTTCTGAGTTTCATGACCGGATCTCATCAATTTCGTAATCATCCCACTCCCGCCTGCCACAGAGGATCTCAAATTCAGGTGGCGAGAGAACCGGGACCGGGAAACGGATCTGATCATCAAGCCCGAGGCGGGGGCAGGCGCAATTCACATAGCAGGGGAAGCCGAGATTCAGGAGCTGATCAGCTGTCACCTCGCGGAGCAGGACAATCTCTGCGTTTGGATGAATCGGGAGGAGCTCTTCTGCCAGTTTCATCCGGTTCTGTCCACACTTCTGCGAGACGATGATCCCAAACCGATCCGCAGATCGTGCCTTTTCGATTACGGCAAAACGCCTCCTGAGAGGGCGATCGGTCTCGACGACACCTGCTTCACCTGTGTATGGGTCAAGGGAGATGACGGGGAGTCTGGTTGCTATCCCTGAACCGATAGCGTGGAAGACTCCCGTTCCAAGATACAGAAGACAGTCTGCTTGTGTTTCGCGTGCTGCCGTATAGGTGCAGCCGAGCACCTGCCCCGGAAGCGGGGTACGAGGCGAGGCGGGTGCGATCACCGGTGAAAACCCATGCTTTATGAGTTCTTCTGCGAGCAGGGGAAGGGAATTCGCATGCTGTGCTGTCGATATGAGACCTATTTTTTTCCCAGTCAGCAGGGGAAGTACAGAATCAAGCAGGGGAATCTGCTCCGGCTGGAGAATCGGCTCGACAAGAACCCGAGGGTGATCCATCAATGGAGTATGCCCGAAATGGATGAGAATGTCGGCATAATCCAGTGTATCGAGGGCGAGATCGCATGCACCGTAGCAGGGATCTCCCGAGATGATTACAGAAAATCCCTCTTCACGGAGGACTTCTGCAAGGACGGGGAGCTCCCTCTTCAGACCTTCAGGGGCCTGGAGGGCAATTCTCCTGATAGAAAGGGATCGTACCCGTTCAACAATATCAGAAATAGGAATCAAGGACATGTACGCCGTCTTTATCAACGTCTATTGTGACCAGGGATTTATATGCCCGCCCGATATCGGGGTTCCCGCGATTGATCACAAAACAGAGATCAGCTACTTCTGCACCTGTAGACTCTATGGCAGGGAGAAGTGCCCGGATCGTGCCGCCTGTACTGATCACATCGTCAATGAATGCAATCCGGTCACCTTCATAGACGCTATTTAAATAGAGAGTTCCTTTCGAGTACCCGGTCGTCTGGCCGATTATAACCTCACCCGGGAGTTTATATTCCCGTTTCCTGACGATTGTATAGGGGATATCAGTCATCAGGGAGAGGACAGTGCCGATATGGATACCCATTGCCTCGCTGACGACGATCTTATTGACATCTTTTAGATCAAGCGCCTTGAAGAGGGCACATGCCACATCCCTGAGGAGGTTTGGTTCAACAAGGGGAACACCGTCTGTTATCGGGTGAATAAAATAGCTATACTCACCCCGCTGTACTATCGGACAGATTTCCAATGATCTTTTGAGTACCTCAAGCATGAGATTCACCGATTGTTTCTAAAAATGATTCAACGACATCCCGTGTCACATGTGGCATCAGTACCGTACGCATATGACCCCAGCGGGTCCTGGAAACGCGCCACCCGGTTGGCACAAGCGGGCAGTCGAAGGTGGCGACATTCACATCGGGAGTCACTGCACGGGCATAACCAAATGCCTCCATCCCTTCGATGAGGCGGCGGGTGTTCTCCATGCACCCCTGCACGAGTGCAGAGAGGCCTTCACGGCCAAGATATCGGAGAACCGCATAGGCACTAGCTACAGGCGCACCGGGGCGGGTTCCCGCAAGGGTACATTCCTTCTTCACTGTCAGATACGGGGTATCGACATTCAGGCATCCAAACGCCTCGGGATCACGGAGGAGGAGGGCACCGCAGGGAATGGTGCTCATCCCCATTTTGTGTGGATCAACCGAGATGCTTGATACGGACGGAACCAGAAAATCCCAGGGTGCAAGACCTGGGAGGAACGGCGCTACAAGACCCCCGAATGCGGCATCGACATGGAAGAAGATATCGTGATCGGCTGCAACCGATCCGATCTCTTTGACCGGATCGATCATCCCGTATTCGGTAGTGCCGACGACCGAGACTATTGCAACCGTCTTCTCGTCAATGGCCTCATTCACAAGGACAGGATCCATCCGGTAATTTGCATCGAGCGGAACCGAACGCATCTGAAGCCCGAGCATGTCGCAGGCCTTATCAAAGGAGAAATGTGCGGATGCCGGGATGATCACATTCGGGGTATCAACCGGCTTCTGCTTTTTTGCGATCCGAAGCGCCTGAATATTTGATTCTGTGCCACCGGATGTGGCATATCCACCTGCTCCGCTATGGTGGAGGAGATCCCCAAGCATCGTGATCAGTTCATCCTCAAGCCCCATGGTGCCGGGGAAGAGACCGGGGTCCCCGAGGTTCGTCTCGATGAACTGCATATGTGCACGGATAGCAACCGGATGGGGCCGTGTGCACATTGATGAAAGAATCCGGCCGTACTTCAGATCCTCTTCCCTGACGGAAGAGAGGTAGGAGAAGAGTTCCTCCTCAGAAGAACCGTTCTCCTTCATTTCCACCCTTGGAGAATGCCATATCCAGGACCATCCGCTGTTCGGTGCGGGCTGCTGACTCGCGGATCGCCTGCACAGCATCGATATTCGCAGATACGCTACGGATACCGTGTTCGACAAGCCAGGCGACCATCTTCGGATCAGATCCCGCCTGCCCGCATATGGAGCATTCGACACCTGCCGCACGGCACCTTCGTATTGCATAGTCGATCAGCCTGAGGACTGCCGGATGCGTCGGTTCGTACATCGACGCCACATGTTCATTGTTCCGGTCAACTGCAAGCGTATACTGGACAAGATCATTAGTGCCGAATGAGGCGAATTTTATACCCGCCTGAATGAATTCATCGATCATGATTGCAGATGAAGGAACCTCGACCATGATACCAAGGGTAACTGAATCCACAGAAACACCCCATCCTCGGAGGAGTTCTTTTGCCTGGATAAATTCCCTTGGATGATTTACGAGCGGGAACATCAGGCCAAGATTTTCATACCCTGCCTTCCAGAGCCGCTTGAACGCCTCGATCTGAAGCCGGAACTGCTCAGGTGCTCCGAGATCACGGCGGATACCGCGCCATCCAAGCATCGGGTTGTGTTCGATTGGCTCGTCTTCCCCACCTTCCATATTCCGGAACTCATCAGTCGGTGCATCCAGTGTCCTGACCCAGACGGGTTTGCCGGGGAATGCATCGAGGATGATCCTGATGCCGTCATAGAGTTCTGAGATAAATTCCTCTTCCTTGTTATTGGCGATGAACCACTGGGGAGTCCGATTCAATCCCAAAATAAGGTGTTCAATCCTGAGCAGCCCGACACCATCTGCGCCGGTGGCAGCTGCCCGCTGTGCCGCCTCAGGGAGCGAAACATTCACCTTGACAAGGGTTGCGGTAACGATCGGAGCTGATCCTCCCTGCACAACAGCAGGGGTTTCATCCTGGGCTTTACGGACTTCGCCCTCATAGACGATGCCCCTGTCACCGTCGATTGTGACGATCTGACCATCTTTAAGTGTTGAAGTAGCCTTCTTTGTCCCTACAACGGCCGGAGTGCCAAGTTCGCGTGAGACGATTGCTGCATGGCAGGTCATCCCGCCTTCATCGGTGATGATCCCTTTCACTCGCCTCATAGCCGGCACCATATCAGGGTTCGTCATCTTTGCAACGAGGATGTCTCCTTCCTTCACCGAGCCCGAATCTTTCACACTTTGAATGATGGCTACCCTGCCCGTTGCAATACCCGGAGATGCACCCTGCCCCTCAAGAAGGATCTTCTCTGATCCTGTGGATGTATCAGCCTTTTTTTGGGAGGATGCCGGTTTAATCGTGGTGATCGGGCGTGACTGGAGGATATAGAGATCATCCCCGACGATACCCCATTCGATATCCTGCGGGATCCCATAGTGATCTTCAGAGAGTTTGCCAAGGGCTGCGAGGCGCCCGATCTCAGCCACAGAGAGGACCTGCGCATGTTTTCTCTCTTCAGAGACGGGAACTTCCTTTGTCCCCTTCTTACCATCCGGTATAATCTCTGTTTCCTTGCTTGCGATGATCGTATCGATGACCTTCTGTTTCATCTGGTCAAAGACATAATTGTCAGGTGAGACAGAGCCGGATACGACTGCTTCACCGAGCCCCCATGATCCTTCGATGATGGTGAGGGGCTCCCCGGTAACCGGATGGGAGGTGAAGAGCACCCCGGCTTTTTCAGAGAAGATGAGCTGCTGGATAACAACTGCGATATTGACGCTTCTGTCATCAAATCCCTGCTTGGAACGGTAATATACCGCCCGCGCTCCATAGAGCGATGCCCAGCATTTCTGGACAGCTTCAATCACATCATCTTCCCCGAGGATGTTTAAGAATGTCTCCTGCTGCCCGGCAAAACTTGCATCGGGAAGATCTTCAGCTGTTGCGCTTGAACGGACCGCGACAACAGTATCGCCACCCATACGGGAATACGCAGATCTAATCTCCCCGGCCATATGCCCGGGTATAGGAACGGATAGAATTAGATCCTGCGCCTTTCCGGCAGCCGACTCTAATGCGTTGTTATTATCCACATCAAGTCCTTCGAGGATCGAATAGAGCGATTCTTCAAGCCCGGTTTCGACAAGGAACCGGCGGAAAGCCTGTGCAGTTACGACAAATGCCTGTGGTACAGGAAGACCGATTGAGGACATTTCGCCAAGCGATGCCCCTTTGCCACCTACCGATGGCAGATCGTTCTTTCTGATCTCCTCAAGCCAGAGAATGTTCGGCGCGTCCTTCATAGCATCTCAGGTATGAATCGACCCGAAGATACATAAAAGAGGGTGAAGGCATTCACTCAGGATCACGGTGAGAACAACCATCATTACCTGTGAGATATAAATGCGTACTCGGGTTTCACATGAGCTATAACGTCCTTGTCAGTGATCCGCTGGCTGAAGAGGGTATTGAAATACTGAAAAATTTTTGTAACGTGGACGAGAAGACAGGACTCTCTGAGGATGAGCTGATCAGTATAATCGGCAATTATGACGCACTTATCGTCAGGTCCGGAACCGAGGTCACAGCACGGGTCATCGAAGCAGCCGCGAAGATGAAATATATCGGCCGTGCCGGTGCGGGTGTCGACAATATCGATACAGACGCCGCAACCCGGAAAGGCATCATCGTCGCAAATGCCCCAGAAGGAAACACCCTTGCCGCAACTGAGCACACGATGGCGATGATGCTCTCACTTGCCCGGAGAATTCCATCTGCAAATGCTTCTCTCAAGAAAGGTGAGTGGAAGCGGTCGAAGTTCATGGGTGTCGAGATGAACGAGAAGACGCTCGGTGTCGTCGGTTTCGGGCGTATCGGCCGCGAGGTGGCGCAGCGTGCCCAGTCCTTCAACATGCGGGTCGTTGCCTATGATCCCTTCATCACACCCGAGCGCGGTGCGCAGTTTGGCGTTGAGATGATGAGTGTCGAGGATCTCTTCAAAGTCGCCGATGTGATCACCGTGCATACGCCGCTCATCAAGGAGACGAAGCACCTGGTGAATGCTGCCTCGATTGCAACAATGAAAGACGGCGTCAGGATCATCAACTGTGCGCGAGGAGGCATCATTGATGAGAAGGCGCTTGCCGATGCCGTTCTGAGCGGGAAGGTTGCCGGTGCGGCACTTGATGTCTTTGAAGAGGAGCCGCCGACCGAATCCCCGCTCCTTGGGCTTGACAATGTCGTTGTGACTCCGCATCTCGGGGCAAGCACCGTCGAGGCGCAGAAGAATGTCGCTATCTCAATTGCACATCAGTGCATCGATGTCTTAAAAGGCGGTGCTGCGAAGTATGTCGTGAATGCTCCGATGATCCCAACAGAGCTACAGGAGACGATCGAGCCATATGCCCGGCTTGCCGAGAAGATGGGGCGGCTCGTCTCCCAGATTGTCAGCGGCGCAATAACAAAGGTTGAGGTGACCTATGCAGGCGATCTTATCGAGATGCGGCAGAATCTCAAGTTTGTGACCCGGATGGCGATCAAAGGCATCCTTGACCCGGTGCTTCAGCGGCCGGTCAATATCGTGAATGCCGAGTTTGTTGCACGGGAGCGGGGGATTGCCGTTGCCGAGACGATGACTGAGGAATCTCACGGGTTTAAGAACTTAATCAGCATCACCGTCAGGACAAAAGATGGCGAGGAGACGATCAGCGGATCGGTCTTTGGGAAGAAACGGGTGCGGATCGTTGAGATCGGTTCTTTCACAATGGATCTTGTTCCCGAGGGGTCAGTCGTCATCTCCCGCCATATCGACCGCCCCGGCGTTATCGGGCCTGCCGCAACGGTTCTTGGCAAACAATCAATCAATATTGCCGGGATGCAGGTCGGCCGGGTGAGTGCCGGTGAAGAGGCGCTCATGGTGTTGAATGTGGACTCGGTTGTTCCTGAAAATGTCATGGACGAGCTGAGGGCGGTACCGGGCATCATCTCGGCAACATTTGCAACGCTCTGAAGGCTTTGCCATCTTAGAGAGCTTCAGTGGGTCAGATCACTGAAGCAAAAACCAATTCTTTTATACTGCAAAAGCCAATATCGTAAGGTCGCAAGGCATGGGGCTCGTGGTCTAGCTGGTTATGACGTCGCCTTGACATGGCGGAGGTCCTGAGTTCGAATCTCAGCGGGCCCATCGTTTGCTTTTTTGTTACATTGCTTTATAAATCAAAAACGGTTACACATATCACCATCTGGCACAATCCCTTGAGCACAAAAAGTTGAATACCCTCATACAATCGAATAGGGAATTGTATCCTCCTTATCCTCAGGCGTTTTGCTGAATACAATTATTGAAGAAGAGATTTTAGCCAGATTCAAGACAGTATGTGCAACATATGGCTGAATATGAACCAGGTTGCAATCAGAAGACATCGCATCAAGAAGGATAGTCTCTCTTCTACCTCCATGCACCCACTCGAGATACAGGACAACCTTTCCAGACGTAACAGCGATCCATTCCTCTTTCTTTTTATGGTAGTGGTTTGCTCTGGTGCATCCGGGAGCAATGGAGACAACATAGGTATGGATTCCGACAAAAGGCTCATCAAGATACCGCGATGAGACAAGTTCGCAGAGCCAGCCATCTTTCCGGATGTGCTTTTCCCGTTTAAGGCAGATGTCATCCATACAAGAGAACAGGTACGGTATTTGATAAAATGAGTCTTGCGAATACATGAGATAACTGCGTATCATCCCGGAAAACGTTATGAGATAGGGATATAACCAAAATAACCTGAAAAAAACGCTCATGATGCCCACTGAGGCAACAGGCATACAAGATGAAAATGCTGGGTGTTCCCAAGCATTTTCATATAAAAGAGGCTGATAGGACAAAAAGTCATCAATTAGCCGTATTATCCCCTGACCGCAGCCACAACAACCGGCGACCGTGCTCCGTTCTTTAAGTAGATGACGCCACACTGCTTTGAGCGGGTGAGGAGCTTCTGTAGGTCTTTGTCGTCGATCTCGATCCCGTCGTGTCCGCTTCTGTAGACGATTTGATAGCCAAGATCCGCGAGCCGGTCTGTGACCCATCCCGGATCTTCTGCAAAGAGGAAGGGATGGATCTCGACGATGATCGCACGGGGGCGGATCGTCATTGATCTGAGGATCTCAACTTCTGATCCTTCGCAATCCAGTTCCAGAACATCACATTCAGGGATTTCGTCCGGCGCAACATGATCGGCATTGGCAAAATCCCCACCATAGACATCGATATGCGGGCCGACGACCGCGTGGTGGATGGTGCAGATCCCGCTGATGCCCTCGCGTGCAGTGAGCGTAATGAGCCGGCCGGCAGCCCGGTCCCCCCCTTCATAGACCTGCACCGAACCCGCTCTCCCCACCAGCTTTGCCGCAGTGACCGCCGTCACGCCGTCTCCGCCACCGATGATAACGACCCTATCTCCCGGCCTGGTGAGCCGGTGGTGGGCATCGGCTATACCCTTTTCGGAGAGACCGTTTGCTGCGACATACCGGCAGGCACCGAAGAAGAGATCGACAAAATCATTGTACTTGTAGATGGTGTGTGCATACCTAAACAGACTCATATCGGAGATCTCCTGCCAGTCCGGTTGCGCCATCCGGCCGGATTCCTGTCCGGAGCGCACCGGCACTCATTTAGCCTTTTGTATTAGTCATGCAGACGTATCACGTTTCCGCTCCAGGTTCACTGCATCCTGACAGCATAGTATGGGAGGTAACGCATCTCCAGACACCATATCAACCACAGATAACCAGGCTATCGACACCGAGGTGCCTCAATCCGTTACCTTCAAGTGCATGGAGGGTGGAAGAGAGCATAACGGAACATTATAACAGAAGAGATGTTCCGGATTGCACTCTGAAGGTGTAATTGTGTACAAGGAGTGAAAAGAGAATGGAAGGAGAAGCAAAGTATTCATTACCGGACCTGCCCTATGCAGCAGATGCGCTTGAGCCGTACATATCAAAGGAACAGCTCACCATACACCATGACAAGCACCACATGGCATATGTAAACGGCGCCAATGCCAACCTTGCCGCACTTGACGACGGAAGGAAGAAGGGAACAGATCCCAACATGAAACCGGTCCTAAAAGATCTCTCATGGAACTTCGGCGGCCACTATCTCCACTCGCTCTTCTGGGCAAACCTGGCTCCCGCCGGAAAAGGCGGAGGGGGGGAGCCGACAGGAGCGGTAGCTGACAAGATCAAAACCGGCTTTGGCAGCTTTGCACGGTTCAAGGCAGAATTCACCCAGGCAGCAGCAAGTGTAGAAGGATCGGGATGGGCAGCCCTCATCGAATGCCCGCTCACAAAAAGTCTCCAGATCATGCAGGTTGAGAAGCATAACACCAATGTCTTCCCGGCATGCAAGGTGCTGATGGTTCTGGATCTCTTCGAGCATGCGTACTATATCGACTACAAAAATGATCGCGGGGCATTCATCGGGGCCTTCTGGAATATCGTGAACTGGGATGAGGTAAACCGAAGGATCTGAGTCAGAAAGCAAACTCCAGTCAGCATGAAGGGTAAGGCATTGTACCATTTACCCTTTTATGGACGGGGCGCCAACGATCTTTCTGATGAAAGGAAAGACCAGATTTTTCATATGCCTGCTTGGTCTGCTGGCAGCATTCCTGCTCATCGCAGGCTGCACGGGAGCAGCACCAACAGCAGGTGACGGCGATACCGTTAAGGTTCACTATACAGGCACCCTCGCCAACGGGACTACCTTCGACAGCTCTGCAGGAGGAGAGCCTTTAGAATTTACACTTGGAGCAGGGCAGGTCATACCCGGCTTTAATAATGCTGTTTTGGGCATGGCTGTTAGTGAAGAGAAGACCGTGACAATCCCGGTCGAAGAGGCATATGGGCACTATGACGAGGATCTGATCCTGGTTGTTCCAAGGGAGAAGGTGCCGGATGAGATCGCAGTTGTCGGTACATCCCTCTATCAGCCACGGGGAACAATCATCCTTGTTGACGATGAGGTCGTTATGATCGACCAGAACCACCATCTTGCCGGAGAGGATCTGACATTTACCATCACCCTCGTTGAGATTCTCTAAACGATACCACTCACTTTTTTTCTCATCCAATTTCAAACGAAAATAGAAAATAATCAACCAGAGAGTTTTTTTGAGAGAGAACTACTCATCCGGACCATCAGGTAAGGTGTATAACAATGAGAGAATCAGAACTTTTATAAAGGTAAACTCATACCAGAGAATACAATCTCATAGGAGTGCATCTATGAATTCATCACATTCTGAACAGGGAAGGATAAGGAGAATCCATAAAGAACTTATTGCATTCATTGGCATCACTTTTTTTCTCACGTATGCCTACAATCTCTGGCTGATCCTTTCATTCGGCACAATCAATAATGTTCCACCCTATAGCACCCTCGTCCAGATGATGATACCTGCATTGGTGGCAATATTCTGTATCTTTTTCTTCCGTGATCAAACCCTTTCACCATCTGCAAAGCTTTTTTTTATACTCGTCTTTCTCAATGCCGCAGTATTTCTCTGGGAGATGGGCATATCCCCGATCGTACCGTTTACTCCCTTTGACCTGCCGATCTACCGGTTCATGCCCACCCTCTCCATCATTGTATCATCGATCAGCGTCCTGATTCTGATTGCAATGAACCTCGTACAAAAGAGCCGGGAAGAGCTCTACCCCGCCGGACTATCCTTCGGACACAACCCCAGATGGTATGGCATCATTCCCGTCCTCTTTGGGATGCTCTTTTTTGGAGTCTATTTCTTAAATCATATCACCAATTCCGGCAACCCTATTTGGGAGTTCAACCTTGAGGCGTTTACCACAGCTCTTTTTATAAATTTATTCATCGGTTTTCTCGTCGGATGGCAGTTCTACTTCGGTGAGGAGTATGGATGGAGAGTCTACCTGCAGGATCGCGTATTTACTATCCTCGGAGGATTGAAAGGAGTAATAGTGATCGGGATAATCTGGGGCCTGTGGCACAGCGGCCTGATCCTGATGGGGATGAACTATCCCGGTCAGCCAATACTCGGAAATAGTATAATGATTCTCTTCGCAATCGTGATGGGAATTTTCTATTCCATTGCTGTCCTGAAAACAGGGAGCGTCTGGATTGCAGTCATACTGCACCTGATCACGGATACCATGGAACCACTTGCATGGCTGTATCTCTCGTATCCGTCAGATATGATATACTCGTTTGGGACGGGGATATACGGAGTTGCCATTCTCGGCATCATAGCGATCTTCCTCCTCCTCAGGCTCGACATCTGGGAAAAAGCCAGTACTCTTGTAGCTAAAAGGCTGTCTGGACACAATTATTAGCACAAACACGTTCACACCGGAGTAAAAGACGTTTAGAAGCTTCAGTTGATCCAGGAATCAGAAGAACCTTATCAACGGGAGTCAATCATAGTATACGAAAACATAAGGAGGCATATACCATGGATACAATCATTGAAGAAGGGTTTACGCGTCTTACCGAGACGATACAGGAGCTCGGAGAAAAGAGAGGTGCACTGGAGAAAGAGATTCTCGCAGATCTCTCCGGGCTTCTTGCACGAATGGCAACCCTCGCAACTCCGCTTGTGGGAACGCTTGGCAACCAGTTTCTTGAAAAGAGCAAGCAGGATGGAAAGGGTGAGCTCTACGACAGCATCCATTACGAGAAGAAGATGATCATCCTCGGGCGTGCAGATGAACCCGCATCCTACCGCCCGGATGACCTGAAAAAATCCGTTCAGAAACAGTTCTGCGTCCTCACAGAAGATGGAAAGATCGCAGAGCTGATGTACTCGGACGACGGCTTTATCATTGATAGCTATATCAATCCGCTCACCCCGGAAGAAGCGCTCGATCTTTATGGGCCTGAGCTGCTCTTTATGCTCTACCGGGCACTCAATGACTATGGAAACCTTCAGGAGGAGCTGATAGTGGCGCTTGACACCACACTCGCCTTCATTCAGCAAAAAGAAGAATAATATCCCCTATTTTTTCCATCCAAAGATTGGAAACATCGGTTTGAGGGGATCATATGCCCCTCCGTCAACACTTGAGAGCGGATAGGAGTTCTCGATGATCGTGTCGCTCTTTTCAGCCGTATACCGGACCACGACCTTCGCCTGCTGTATCATCTTTTCAAGAACGAATACCTCTTCTGTATCCGGCTCCAGTTCTTTGATATCAAACTCGATATCAAGCGGAACAAGTGCGACATGAATCTTTCTGGCGGATGCGGTCCCGACATTTCGAACGATGATTGACTTTGCATCCTCAGACAATGAGCAGACAACATGGGGCAGGTATGCAGAATCCTGCATGATCCAGAGCATCATATAAAGGGTAAAAACGATAACGGCGACACCAAGAGCAAGGAAAAAATCAAAATATGCAGACACCAGACAGGCGATCGCACCAATAAGGATGAGTAAAGATTGGCGTGAATCCATAGAGAGATTCTATATTCAGAGGATATAAGCAATAGCTATTCGATCAATTAAGAAAAAGAAAAGTGGGCCCGATGCGATTCGAACGCATGACCTCTCGGTTATCAGCCGAGCGCACCACCGGGCTATGCTACGGGCCCAGATGTTACCTTAATACATTCACATTAACTACATTTATAGATTGTCAATTTCATTTTGGCATCCTTTGGAAGATCATACCAGAGAGGATCAGGTTTCCGGAACATTTCCGAACGTTTTGTTATTTATGGTGAGAGGACGACAAGTGTACTATTGAGCGAGCCGGAGGAAGACATGGATACAAAATATCTCCTCGGAAACCTTGCTATCGCACACGCGTGCAGGGAAGCGGGCGTTGATTTTGTCAGCGGTTATCCGGGAACACCGTCATCAGAAGTTATTGAGAGCCTGAGAACGGTATCGGATGAGATCCCCCATCTGGAATGGTCGGTAAACGAAAAAGTCGCATTCGAAAATGCCCTTGCCGCGGCCTGGTGCGGATGCCGCGCCCTTGTGACGATGAAGCATGTGGGCGTCAATGTTGCAGCAGATCCCCTGATGACCAGCAGCTATACTGGCGTCACCGGCGGCTTTGTACTGCTCGCAGCTGATGATCCCTTTGCGCACAGTTCACAGAATGAACAGGACTCACGAATCTATGCAGGTTTTGCTAAGATTCCCTGTATCGATCCACAGGGAATCCAGGAGGCGCATGACGGGATGGTGAAGGCATTTGACCTCTCAGAAGAGTTCGGCCTTCCCGTGATGGTCCGGCCCACCACCCGGATCTGCCATAGCAAAGGCGACATCAACCTTGGAGAACCTGCAACCGGCCACAGGAGTGGTAACTTCACAAAAAATCCCAGGCAGTACGTCGTCATCCCCGCCCACACCCGGATTCTCCACAAGCAGCTGAACGAAAAGCAGCCCGGCATAAAGAAACGCCTCATCGAGGAAGGATTCAATACGCAGGTAATCCGGGGCAAAAAAGCAGTTATTGCCGGCGGGATCAGCGCGGCCTATGCACGTGAAGTCATCCCGGACGATGTTTCGATTGCAACAATCGGCGCATATCCGATTGATGAAGAATGGCTGAAGGCATTCGTCTCACAGCATACCGAGATCCTGGTGATCGAAGAGTTGATGCCGGTCATCGAAAGTGCGGTTCTCGAAGTTGCCTGTGGACAGACAATCTATGGCAAGAAAAACGGCTATCTCCCCTATGAGGGCGAATTCTCCCCGTCACTCATCGCAGGTGCGCTGAAGAAGGCCAGCTTTATCACCGGGGAACTCTATCCTGCAGTCACACCGGCAGAGAATCTTCCTATCCGGCCCCCAATCCTCTGTGCAGGATGTATGCACCGCTCCACCTTCTATGCGATGAAGAAGGTCTTCAAAGACGGGATCTTCCCAAGCGATATCGGGTGCTATACGCTCGGACTCCAGCTTGGTGCCGTTGATACCACCATCTGTATGGGCGCATCCATCACCGTTGCAAGCGGGATCAGTCTCTGTGGGGAGGAACGTGATGTGGTCTGCACCATCGGGGACTCGACCTTCCTCCATACAGGTGTAAACGGGCTTATCAATGCAGTGTATAACGGCGCAGACATGGTCGTGGTCATCCTGGACAACCGGATCACCGCAATGACCGGGCACCAGCCGAACCCTAATACCGGGAAGACCGCATGCGGGGTGAGCAGCCCCCCGCTCTCTCTTGAATCACTCTGCCGTTCCTGCGGGGTATCATTTGTCGAAACCGTGGATCCCTATGATCTCACGCTTCTGCTTGAGACGATGAAGAAGGCAAAAGCTGAGAAGGGCGTCAGGGTGATCATCGCCCGCCAGCCCTGTATTATCGTTGCGAAGCGGGAAGGGCTGAAGCGCCGCCCCTTCATGGTGGAGACAAATACCTGTACTGGCTGCCAGCTCTGTGTCAAATACGGATGCCCGGCAATCGAGTTCCATGATGAGAAGGCATCCATAAACGATCTCTGCAGTGGATGTGCAGTCTGTGCAGACATCTGTCCTGCGGGTGCAATCCGGCGGGAGGTGAAAAGATGAAGACTGGTTTTGACATCATGATTGTCGGGATCGGCGGTCAGGGGACAATCCTCGCCTCAAACGTTCTTGGCGAGGCATGCCTTGTCGAGGGACGGAGTGTCCGGGGAGCAGAGACACATGGCATGGCTCAGAGAGGCGGCTCAGTCGAGAGCCAGATCCGGATCAACTGCGAATTTGGTCCGCTCATTGTACCGGGGACGGCAGATCTCTTAATCGCCTTTGACCTTCTTGAGGCTGTCAGGTACCGGCATTTCCTGAAAGAGGGTGGGGAGATGATCGTAAACAACCAGCTCGTCCTTCCGACATCCACCTTCACCTCAGGGCAGGCGCCACCCACTGAGAACGACATTATCGGCATGCTGAAGGGATTGAAGATATCAATTGTTGATGCAACCGCGATTGCAACCGCCGCTGGAAGCCCTCTGGCTGCTAATATCGCCCTTCTCGGTGCAGCATCCCATTCTATCCCACTTGGCCTTGAATCGCTCCTTGAAGGAGTCAGGCGGTGTGTTCCGAAGAAGACGATCCCGATCAATGAGAAGGCATTCCTGGATGGCAGGGCAGCAGTAAACCCCTGAATAACACATTTTTTTACAAAAAAAGTATAAGAGCCCTTTTTTTAACGAAAATATTATCAGGCCGGTCTTCCCAACCGGGGATGACAGAGGAGTTGATCGAAAATGCCATACAAAAACGTTGATGAATTACCAGATGCTGTAAAAGATAATCTCCCCGATCATGCCCAGGAGATATATATGGCGGCTTTTAACAACGCATGGGACGAATATCGCGACCCTGAAAAAAGGCGGGATGATGCATCCCGTGAAGAAACAGCGCATCGGGTTGCCTGGGCTGCTGTAAAGAACAAATATGAGAAAGACGAAGAAACAGGTAACTGGAAGAAAAAGAGCGATTGAAAACCCATTTTAAAAAAATAAAGAGAGAAAACGAATGGACCCGGCGGGATTTGAACCCGCGGCCTCTACGTTGCGAACGCCTGCATCGTCTGATTCCGAATTGGAGAAATTATCGGCGTTATCGGCACTCGATAATAATATTGAAAATTCGGAACCTCGCGGAAAATTGGACACACCTCTTAATTCCATTAATCACTACATCCTTAAATATGCTTATGTGAAAGGAACGAATGAACTTCCACCAGCCCCGATCACAGAGTATGAGAAGAAGGAGTTATTCCAATACCTCATAGGCCCGGAACCGTACGGAAGAGCGATCACAGTACAAAGAGCCCGGACGTATATTAACGCCCTCAATAACACAGTAAAACCGCTTAACCTGAAAGATCCAAGAGAACTGATGAAAGCCAACCTTAAAGAAACGCCTATTTTAGGATTGGCCGCCCTGATTGAGTATATTGATAAAATCCACGAAGTAGAGACGATCGGAGGTTATACCGTTGAACGATGGAAGGCCTTTATAAAAGCACCCAAGAGAGGAAAAACAAAGAAAAGAAAAGAACTTGAGACGGAAGAGATAGAAGCCGTATATCATGAATTAAGCCCGGAGATACAGCCGTTCTTTAAAATGTTAGTTTATACCGGAATGAGAGGATCACAGTTGATCCGGATGATGAAGGCCTTTGATCCTTCAGCGATCAGAACCTCAAAGAAACATCCTAAGATCTCATGGTATGATACCTCTGATCTATCCACGGGAACCAAAGAGACAGAGATCGCCTTTTTCCCCTCTTCCATGATCCCAGAGATCGAGAAATACCGGATCCCTAATTATCATGAATCCACTTTAACACGGATGATCAGAGATGCAGGAGCCCGGATCGCACCCCGATTTATACACCTATCCACAGACACAGAGATTAGAGAGGCAGGAGGAGAGGCCCCGGTCAGAGTAACCACAAAACAGATCAGGAAATACCAGGCCCAAGCCCTGATCGAGTCATTCGGAGATAGAAGCCCTGATACAACCATGATCGATTATATCCAGGGGAGAAGCTTAAGATCGGTTCTTTTAACTAATTATGTAAACCCTCAGGAGACAGCAGCAGCCGTAGTAAATCAGGCCCTTGACTCACTCCCTACTTTCAAGACCCCCGCTGCAAAGACAAACCAGGCCACACCCAGGAGGACCAAGTCATGATCCCGATCCCCCCGCTTGATTATGCAGCCGTCTTTATGTCGGCCCTTCTTGCGGGTATTATGATCGGGATCCTGATCGGGATCACTATCACCCCCCGCCTTTACAATCCCACCGGCCCGATCGCGGAGTTCCTGAATGAGTGCGGAGAAATCCACGCAGCCGGGATCGGAATCATCCATACCTTCACTATGATCAAGCCGCTCAAGTACTCCGAGATCCCAGCCTATGACATCAGCCCGGAACTCATGAATGATCTCCTCCAGGAGTACCACTACTACAAGATCTTTTTTTGGTCACCCAGGATCGGGATCCTGATGATAGGAGCCCTGAAAACCGGAATCATCCCTCAGATACTCATGATCTAAAAAAAGTGCCTTCATAGTGAAGGAATGAGGGAGGATCTCAGATCCCCCCTTATGATTTATCGTGATAGAAAGGAACGTGCCAGAAACGCCAGGATAAGCGTTTCAAATGAAACCGCCGTTATTCTCCACACTATCCCCCCTCTTTCTCTTTTTCCCGGCCGAGATCCGTTTTTGAGACCGGCTGTTCTTACTGCGAGCATAGACAGCATAGCCGATCGTTCTTTTTCCGGCCGTGATCTTCACCATCCGGGCCGGTCGCGATCCCCAGTACCGGAGATCATGAAGATGATCCTTTGCCTTTGCTTCAGAGGTATGCAGCCGCTCAAAAATGTAGGTTTTACCGGCAAACTTTCTGATCCCAGGGATAGAGGAGGACATGATCAGATCCCCCTCATTTCCCCGGATAAGGCCCCCGAGAACCGGCCCCCGGCCCCGGCCACCCAGGCAGCACGCCGCCGGCGATCGGGATCGGACTCCGCCCACCACTCAGGAGGGATCACATATTCAGAAGGATCAATCTCAGGATCCGGGATAATGATCAAAGCGGTAAATCCAGAATATCCGATCGAAGCAGCACCGCCCCGCGCCCAATTACGCAGCATTAGCCTATAACGGACAAGCGGATCGCAATTCCAGCCCCAAACACAATACTTAAGATCCCCGAAATGCTCATATTCACCCCCGAAAGTTTTTGATTCACCCGATTTAAGAGGGCCCGGTGAGAATGTACCGATCCCCCACTCATGACCCCGCGAATCTCTTGCAGTTATGGTTAATCGAGGAGACCAATCACCCGCCGGTGAATAGTCATCCTGATTTATAGGAGGTATTTGATCGGATACATAGGATCCACTCACAACGGTATGAAGTACCAGATAAAACGGTATGCCAATACTGATATTATGGGTTATTTCAGCAGCATAAGGATAAACCAGGCCCCGTTCTTCTGTTACAACTTCATGACAGGAACATGAAACCAGATAAGCCCCCGGTACGGCATCATAGCGGGAAATATTAACGCTTTCGCCTTCCAGAGGAACGCCATTAAACCCCACAATCCCCGAGATTGAAACAGAATACGGGGATCCAGGGAGAGGATAAGATCCACCCATACAGATCCCCCTCTCACATCTCAGCTTTAGACCAGATCGCCCGGCCGGTCACAGTCGCCCCCGGCCCTACCTCAACGATGATCGACTGGAGAAACCGGGACAGCCTATGACCTGATACAGGACACCAGACCCAGAGATCAGGCCCCAGAGCCCCAGGGTACACCGGATGAGGCAGATCCAGACCGCCCGCGATCAACTGATTCAAAGATGCAGACGATACGGAGATCTCCACGCCATCCACCAGCAGCCGGATCGCAGCATCAGGATCATTAACCACAAGATAGATCGCATGGATCACCCCCCGCATATTATCAAGCCGGAATACCTGAGTATTTCCCGCCGCCGTAGTCATAGCAATATCAGCAGATTGAAGAGTATATCCATATTCGGGAGTCTCCAGCGCGATATTATACTTATCAGCCATCATTTACCCCTCCAGGCATAGATAACCAGGAGCAGCACCACGGCCCCGAGGGCCAGAGACCACCGGAACCGGGATCCGTCCTCTTCATAAGTAGAGGGCCCGAGATCGTCAGCTTCAGCCGGCATTATTTCTTACGCCTCCACCACAGAACAACAGCAGCCAGAACAGCAGCAGCCAGGAGATAAGGCCACAGTTTCAGCCAATCGATCCCCGCCTTCTCTTCAGTAGAAAGGGAGGAGACATCAGCCCCCCCTTTCTCTATAATCCCCGTTAAACGCATTTTTCCCACCTCAGATCTTGTTATGATACACAGAGATCAACGGATCAACCGGGAAACCACCCGGCCCCGGATCAATCTCCAGGAATCCGGTTTTATCGGCGCGAGGAACCGCCCAGATCCGGCCATCCGGTAACATCAGCCCACCTGATGATCTTTCGCTGATCTGAGAATCTCTTTCTACCAGGATCACCCGCGCCGCATAGGTGAAAGTACCATCACTCAGATTTAGTACCACCGTAGAGGGATCGATCTCCAGGATCGGAGACCAATAAGAAGATCCGATATAAGCATATGCATTATCCATCACCTGATCGGAACCAGCCGGCACACAATAGATCCGGCCATTTTTCGCAAGATGAGCAGACGCCCAGCCGATCGGGACGATCCCGGCCCCTGCACCATCCCAGAACGGAACAGGATAAGCAGCCTCATATAACCGGCCCGGCCCGGTAGAAGTCCACTCATGAGGATCGTAGATATGAATTTTTTTATCAATAGGAGCCGCGTTATCAATAATCCAGATCCGCCCATACTGATCCTCAGTGATGATCCCCCCACCACCCAGATCCGACACAACAACCCCGGATAATGAATTATCAGCCGGATTAAAGATCCGTAATTTTGCATCCTCATAACCCGGCCCCGCATATACCAAGCCAGACGAGGACAGGATCCCATTAGTGCAGGATCCATAATCACCCGAACCCAGCGAGATCAGATCGGCCGTATTAGTTGCAGGATCGTAGATAGGGAGATCACTATCTGAGGTATCCAGCCAACACACGATCCGCCCGTCAGGGAGAGGAACCAGGGATCCCACTTTACCGTAGAAATCCGCCGGTTCATACTGCCCCCCGGTAAAGGATACAGTGAGGATCGTTAGTGCTTCAGTAGTAGGATCGAACTTAATGATCTTGTCACTTAGATCACCCATCCACCAATAGATCAGGCCATCGGCAGCCACACACGCACAACGGAGTTTATCGAAGTATTCCAGGGCCGATTCGGTTATCTGTATCGAACTCCAGACCTCCAAAGCCGTATCATACACCCGGATCCGATCCTGATCGGGATAGGTAGGATCCCCCGGATCACCGGGATCGATATAACGCGGGAAAAAGTACGCTTTACCGTTAGGATGGAGTACCGCAGCATGTAGAAGCGGAGAGAGGCCGCCAACAGCAGGAGCATCATACCACCCGAGCCCGATAAATGATAACTCCTCAGGCAGGGAGATCGCCGGATACCCCGGTCCCCGGTGATCATAGATGAGAGGAGCAGCACCACCCCCGCCCCCGCCTTCAGGAGGATCCATATATTTCAGGGATCCATCCCCGGATTCATCATAGACCAGGATCCGACCATCGGCCAGATCGGTATCATCCACGATCACGCCCTTGATAGTGAGAGCATCCCCGATCCCGTCATGAGCATGCCCGATCGCAGCGTACGCCTCATCATGATCGTGATCGATCGCGGAGTATGCTTCATCATGAGCATGCCCGATCGCAGCGTACGCCTCATCATGATCGTGATCCGTGAGATACGGCAATTCAGACCACGCCGTAGATCCATCCCCTACCTTTATTTTCCCCGAATCGGATTCAATACCAAACTCTCCAGCAGAGAGCACCGGATCAGTAAGCAGCCATTCAGCAGCCAGGCCGCGCCGGTTCTTGATTTTATATAATAAATCACTCATTTTAAACACCCCCGCAATGTATGATCGCACCACCAACAGATCCCGGATCGCCGCAATCGATCAGGAGCGATCCACCAGTACCCGGATCTCCACCGTCCAGGGTGACAAACGGAGAGCCCCCGGACGGAAGATCGACATACACCAGCCGATCAGAAGCCGCGTGATACATGAGAACCCGGCCATCAGCCTTGAAGGTATCATCTACCAGGACACCCCGGATCCGGTTAGCGTTCCACATGGCATATTTACGGCCGATCCTTTCAGCAACGCCTTTAAACGTCATTTTAATCATCCTTCCAGATTTTTTCACCATTACGCAGAGCATCCCCGATCTGAGTCACGGATCGGTGATATTTACACAGGGAAAACTCAGTTTGTATCATTTGAAGATCCCGATACACGGCAAACATGATCGCATATTGTCCGAGGATAGCCAGAAGGATCGCGATCAGTTGAAGATCAAAAAACACAATCAGCCCCCCCCTATCCTTTGATCACCTTGAAGTACACAAAGACCAGGAGCAGCACCACAGCCGCAAAGATCGCAACCCCGGTTATCGTGCCAGACGCTTTCTTAACGCCAGCCGGATCAGAGAGATCAAAACCGAACCCAGCCCGGATCCCTTCACCCGCTGCCAGGGATCCCAGACCCACGCCCGCACCAATACCCGCCGGATAGGCAGCATAACGGCCAAGCTTACTCATAGTAACCTTTGCACCCTCAGGGAGGGATTTAAGACCCGCCGCCGCTTTCCCGAACGCAGCCCTTGAGATAGAGAGAGCAGAAGCCCCCCCCGCCTTCAGAGGCCGGATTAATGGATATAGACTCATTTCTTAATCCCCCGTATTTTCCGGCCGATCTTCGCCCGGTTCTTGTACAGATACAGCCCCCCGGCCCCAACAGCCAGACCACCCAGGAGAAGCACCGGGAAAGCGATCCCTTTCTGGTTGATCTCCTCTCCGAATGGCATATAATCAAGCATATCCTGAGAGTAAGCCTCCAGAGGCATCAGAGCATCCCCGCCGGGATACGCAGCCGGATAATACCCCGCCGATCCATAATCTGAGTACCAATCCTCAGATAGATCGTACGGCAGATCAAACATGGATGAATCCCAGAGAGGAGATCCAGACTGATCATAGTACCCGGGAGTGAGAGCCGGATCCCCCAGGCCATCATCCCAGCCCGTAACCTGATCCCCTCCACCAGCACCCAGCATGAGAGCAGTAATACCCGCCCCGCCGACACCGATCGCCCCGGCAGCTGCCAGAGGACGGAGGAGAGACCGCGAAGCAGGAGCGGCCCCAGAAATGCCCTTGACACTCTTCTGTACACCCTTGATCTGAGTAGCAACGCCTTTCTGATATGCTTTGATCTGAGAGGCCATACTCTTCTGATACGCTTTTATCTGAGAGGCCATCTTCTTTTGATACGCCGCAAACTCAGACGCACCTTTCCCGGCCTTTCCAGCTTTGCCAGCTTTGCCTATTTTACCAACATCTCCAATTTTCCCAGCCTTTGAGGCCCCGGAAAATAAGCCCTTAAGAGCCGTCCAGGCCTTAGGAACTCCTTTAACAACTTTTCCTTTTCCCATAACACCACCGCCTTTTATAGCCGTCCTGATCCCAGACCGAGCAACCCATCCAAGCCCCCCGGTAAACGGAATGGAAGCAAGGAAAACGGCATCGAACCCGGCCCAGGCATAATCTTCTAAAGTCAGATCCCCGGCCCGCCCTTCTGCATGAGCAGAAACGACATTCCCAAGCTCCACCGGAGCCAGAACATGAAAACCTAAAGTACCGGCATATTGTCCGAACCCTTCCAGCCGTTCACCCGGATCCTCACTTCCCATCTTCTTTTCCGCCTCGTCATAGGAGGAGTACGTCCAATCATAGGCCCCCGCTGCAATACCAGAAGCACCAGCACCCAGGCCCCCGGCCGCTGCACTCACAGAGGAGATCCCCCCGGATACAGCAGAGCCGATCCCGGATACCGTACCAGAGACCGCCCCCCCTACATCAGGCAGGGAGATCTTCGGCAAGGCAGATCCAAGACCACCAACAGCAGCCCCGGCAAGAGCCCCCGCGCCCGCACCTATCCCAAGCTTCACAGCCGGAAGAGAGATCTGAGGGATCTTCACCTGAGGAATAGAGACCTTAGGCAGAGAGGGAACCGTGATCTTAGGGATCGATACCTGAGGGATCTTCACCCGAGGAAGTGAGACCTTAGGCAGTGAAGGAACCGTGATCTTAGGGATCGATATCTGAGGGATCTTCACCTGAGGAATAGAGACCTTAGGCAGTGAAGGAACCTTGATCGGAGGAAGGGAGGAAAGGATCTTTGATCCAGCTTTGAATAGACCGCCGAACATTGATCACACCTCCAAAAATGGAGAGAATTTAGAAGCCGGGCCGCCCCTCAAGTACAGCCCCGCCCAGGGCCTCAAAGACCGCCGGAGTTACGACATGCTCACAGGAGACGTACCGGAGAGATCCCGCATTGTTCGTACGGACTGCAAGCTCATAATCTCCCTTTGTCCATCTCCAGCCCCGGAGCCCGAAGCCATCCCCGGTGACTTCTGAAGCATAGTCGATCGAGACAGTACCAGCCGGGAGAGCCGATCCAGCGTTATACTTGAAGTTCTGGATCCCCCGGAAAGTGTCATAGTTCACGTTCACCAACTCCCGGCGATCGGGAGCCGTCACGATGAGACCGAACCTGAGAGGATCAGCAGCACCAAGCACCCCCGCGCCGTTACGGAACTGACACAGGCCACGCCTGAGAAGGGTAGAAGTCGGAAGGTCAAGAACCCCGGTCAATTCGGTATTTGCGCCGATTTGAGCCCCAAGAGCGTACACTTTAGGTTCAGCCGCCCTTTCAAGTTCTGCGCCATACATCCCCGCGAACTCTTCAGGAGTATAGACATTCTCAGAGATCGTAGGCACGATCGATACATCAGTGACATCCAGATCAGCCGCAATCTCAGCCGCAAACACACCCTTTAATTCAAGAGAATCTTTCGTCACTGCCAGGATATCCCCTTCATTCAGAGGAAGGACAAGATCCACCGTGCCAGCATCACCATTCGCAATAGTGATCGCAGATGAGCCCGGATGACTGCCACCATAGGCCCCGGTATAGGCATTCAGCATTGCAATATCAGGGCCATTCAGGGCATAGTGTACGTTAGTACCATCACTGATCACCCGGATCTCTTCAAGGGCCTTCATCATGTCAAGATGAGTACCCGTCCAGGACGTGCCGGATCCGTTGGTCACTTCAATCTGACACCTTAGAAGGAGAGCATCGATCACCGTGTCACGCGGAAGGCGTACAGTCGAATTGACGCGGGAAAGGGTATCGTTCAACGTTCTGTATTTGTGGTAAGCCATGATCAGACCTCACTTTTTCATGAACGCAAAAATGAGCGCAACAACAAACGATCCCACAAGGAGCGGTAAAGCAGTTCTGAAGAACGCTTCTTTAGCGGCATTTACGCCGGTTTCAACATTGAGAGCCATATTTTTTTAACCTCAGGATTTTTCTTCAGAGAACAGAGCCGTAGAGGCCCTAACATAGATTACGAACGTCCACGCTGCAAAAGGCAGAGCGACCGCCGCAAGGAATCCAAGAACCCCAAATACAACAGGATCCATACTCAGAATAGAGGAAAGAAGAGATTAATTGATAGGAACAATTATGAACGCCGGTAATCAGAGATCAGCCGATCCATAACCTGATCATACGAGACCCGGCCCCCGGCCTCTCTCTCCAGATCCGCCCGGATCCGCTTCAGCCGATCATATACCCGATTGGAAAGAGAGATCTTCCACCATCCTTTTCTCTCTTCTCCAGCCATCAGGCAGGCCCCCGGATGATATACCGCCGACCGTCTGCATCAATCACCCAGACCTCAGCACCCGCCGGGATCGTCTTGATATTCCAGGGACGATGAGCGATCCGCGTACGTGCAACAGCAGCAGATCCGATCCGCCGGGATGATAGGCACTTTATTTGTATTCTTCTTGTACGGCCATTTTTCCGAGCCGTAAGATCCCAGCCCCGCGAACCAGGAGAGAGGGAGACAGACCACCCAGACCCACGCAGCGATCGAGCGATCTTCTCTTCACACGACCGCCCCCGGTCATAATTCCGGCCGTAATTATCCCGGCCCTTCTTTGTGCTTTGTGCCTTTGTAGCAGCCATCATATCATCCCAGATGCTTTGATGATCTGGTTACTTCATGAGCCTTGATAATATTATGCTTACCAGTAATATGATCATACTCGAGTACATCATGCCTATCAAGATCCCGGTTAATCAGGGAGAAGTCCGGGATCAATGCTTCAGCATACCGGATATCCTGAGGAATGAGGAATTTAAGCAGATAAGACCAGTAGCATTGAGACCATAGAAGCTTTGGAAAGTCTTGTATCCTTTGTGTGAGGAACCAGAGACAGATCCCCCGGCCCCGGCCTTCTCTTGATATGAGCTCAAGGATCGGAGAGGGAGAATAAGCATTTTTGTTAAAGTTATGAGCCTCTTCAACGATGATCACCCGCTCTTCTCCAGCCGCATACAGCCGATCCAGGAGATCAGTATAATGAGCGATCAGATCTCCGATCATCATCCGGGGAGACGGTACAACCAGGACATAGGGATACTTCACCAGCCGATCCCAATTGTAACTTTTCCCAGGACGGATCACCACCCGCACCACTCCAGCCAGGGAGATCAGGCCGCCGTGATTCTTTGTCTTTGTATCCAGGATGATAAACGGCCGTTCTTCCTTTCGTAGTTGTTCAACCAGGGATCCCACAAAGTAACTTTTACCGCTGCCAGTAGGCCCCGCGATCAGCCGATGCACAGACCCGGAGAGATCCAGATCCATATCAGATCCCCGGGACCATCATATCATCGAGCCGGGACATCCAGGAGGGAACCGGCCCCGGATGAGGATCGACAGGAGCAGGAGCCCGGCGCCGCTCTTCTCTGATCTCAGCCTGATCGCCCTCTTCATCAGGATCTCTTCTCTTCTTCTCTTTCTGTTTCTTCTTCTCCTCTTCTCTCTTGTATATCGCCATAGCAGGAGGAGCGCAAGCAAGAGCAAGACCGGCCAGCCCGGCCACAAGACCGAGCCGGGGATCATCTGGTACGGAACCATCGGGGAAATAGTGCCAGAACGCACTATTCAGGAACGGCCGGGAGAAGCCATCATAAACGGCCGTGTTTGGAGGAGGGAGCCTTTCTTTTTTGCAGTAGTCAGCCCCGGTACTGATCGCCATATCCAGGAGAGCGATCGCCGGATGATCACCCCGATCCTCAGCCCCTCCAGACCCCTCAGGAGAGCCGATCGGATCCTCTTCATCCGAGATATCAAAGTCCAGCAGATCATCAGTAATATCCTTATTGTTCTTAGGG
Source organism: Methanocalculus taiwanensis (assembly GCF_024372745.1). Lineage (GTDB taxonomy): Archaea > Halobacteriota > Methanomicrobia > Methanomicrobiales > Methanocorpusculaceae > Methanocalculus > Methanocalculus taiwanensis. The sequence goes on along the minus strand of NZ_VOTZ01000011.1, from coordinate 29,738 downwards.
AGATCGTCATCAGTCATCAGAACGCCTCACAAGCTCAAAGATCAGATCATACTCATCAATCTCTACCCGGCCCTTTACCCGGCCGTCTTTCTCCCACTTCTCTTTCAGCCGGGTATCATCCAGGAGCCTTTCAGCTATCCCAGCCAGCCGCCCGATCGCACCCATAGCCCCAAGCATTACGCCCGCCCCCGATATGCTGCACGACCCCGGCCATACAGATCACCATCTCCACCATAGGAGCGATCCGGGATCGCCTCTTCCAGATCCTCAGCAAGGGATTTTTTCTGATAGAGATACCAGAGAGCAGAGACCACACCCGCGACCAGGACAACCAGACCGATCCAGAGACCACCACCAAGACCGGCCGCCGGTACGGGAGAAGGGCCTGGAGGATGGCCGGGATCTATCTCTTCCTCCAGAGGAGATCCAGACACACCGGAGGCCGCCGGGATCTCCGAAAGTATCGAGACCTCTTTTTCTCCAGCCACGATCGGATTATCGGTATCACCCTCCAGAATACCGGGATCAGAAGGATCAACAGGATCAGCAGAAGATACAGATATCCCGTCAGGGCCAGATCCAGGAGTGTTATCGGTTTTTGAGGCATCTTTTACCACTTCTTCAAAGGTGTATTTTCCGCAAGTCGGACACTTATATTTAGGACGATTAGGATCGCGCGGAGTCCAGATCCGCCCGCAAGCCACGCATTTAAGCGTTTTAAGGTTTTTCCTCGGCATAAGAGAAAAGAGGAGAAAAGAGGAGAAAAAGAGATAGGAACAATGGAGGAAATCAGGAGAAAACAGGGATCAGATCCCCCTCACCGCAACCCTCAGCCCAAGCCAAGCCGTCATCAGATAGAACCCAAATAGGGAGAACAGATACAGATCCTCAGTGATGAGACCCACAGCCACCCAGGCAGTATTAGCCCCGATCCACGCCATAAAGCCCCCCGCCCTCACAGAGAGAGATGAGGAGGCCACACAGACCGCCCCGGCCATACCCAGGATCACCCCGATCCCTTTCAGGATCTCAAGCAGAGGGATCACCGAACCGGGAAAGATCCTTCTGATCCTTTGATAGCGGCCTCTTCACCAGAGGCCGCCCCCCCAGTTCACAGTCCAGGACATCATAGACAGACCGCTTATAATACCGGCAATAGTCCAGCCTCACCCCGGCAAAATCGCCGCCTTCTGTTTTCCTATACCAGGAGCAGCAGCCGCACCGCTCCATAAAGAGGAGGAGATCCGCCCCCCCGGTACTCACTCATCCACCCCCGGCCGGATCTGAGGAGATGCAGACGTTACCAGGAGGGCCCCGGCCGTGTTTCTCATAAACCGCCCGGATGAGCGCGGGATATTCAGCCCGGATAATGTGATCTCTGATCGTCATCACTCATCACCCCGGCCCCGCCGCATGATCCGCTTCACCGTCTTCTTTTCGCACTCCTCACAGACGTATAACAGCAACAACCCATCAGAGGGATCCCCCTCTCCAGCCGGACATATTGAACGCCTATACCCCGGCAACCCGGAACCACACCGCCGACAGGGATCACCCTCTCGCATATCCGGCACACGGAGATCAGCACAAGCGCAGGACTCAGGCAGGACAGGAGGATCCCGGTTCTTCTTCTTCAGGTACTCATCAGCCCAAGCCTGATCCACCTTCAGACTCATAAGAGATCAAACCCCTCAAAGATCTTTTGCCAGGACGGAACAACCCCCAGCCGGGCCGCCTGAGGATTTAGGCATCCCACATGATCCATGTTACGCGTACCGGGATCGCCGCAAGTAACAAAGAAACACGGACGGCCCCCGCATGAAACACAATGCCACATAAGGAGCGGGAGATCATCCCGATCACTCTTCATCAGGATCACCCGTAAGAACCTCTATACAATAGCCGTTCAAATTATCGTTTTTAAAGCCGTTCGTCCATTCAGCAGCACAGACGATCCGGCCATCAGCCGCCGGATCACGTTTAGGCCGTCCGCCGCCCCGCTTAGTTTTCCCACCCTCAGGAGAGGGAGCAGAGGCCCCCGTCTTCTCACCCTTGAATGATGGCAGGGCCTCGATGAGAGCAGAAGCCAGGGAGAACGCATCAGCCCGGCCGGCCAGATAATGAGCATCCAGGATGGATCCCCGGGCCCGGCATGATACAGAGAGGCCCCGGCAATCTTCGGACGCTTCACGGAGATAGGCCACTACCTCAGCCTGAGATTTAAAGTCTAAAGGCATCAGGATCGACCCCCCACCCGGATCGGCCGGGGATCATAATGCACATGATACCCCGTGATCTCCTCTTCTTTATCCAGGTATGACATAGCCCGCTTTTTCAGGGCCTTTTTTAGATCGGTCACGTTGACCCTCAAGGCCTCCAGGTAATCATCAGCCGTGACAAGATCCTTTACCAGATCACGCACCCGATCCCGGCCCAGCAGCCGGATCACTTCAGGCCCCGGTATATGTGCGTGTCGTTCCCAATCAGGATCTTCAATAGCCAGCCGGCCGGTATTGACAACATACCTGATCCGCTTCTCAGGCATCAGGAGATACAGGCCATGAGGGAGATCCTCTTTCGTGATCCCGCGCTTCAGAGCATCAGCCAGCAGGCCGGCCCGGTGATCTTCCATCTCTTTCAATTCTTTACGCCGGTTCTCAATCACCCGATCGCAGATCTCGATATCTTCAAGAAGGGTCATTCAGAGCACCCCCGGATCAGCATTGAGGATCTCCGTCATGCCCGGATAGTCACGGCCAACGATCGCCATGACATCGGCCCGAGAGGCCCCGGTGAGTGTCGCAATAGACGCGATCCGATTCTTGATGATACCCTGAGGATCGGAACCGTCAAGTTTCAGGGAGCGAGCCCAGGCACGGTACTGAAGAGCACCATCACGGATCGGGATATCGGAAAATTCTTTCTCCAGCCGGGAAAGGATCTGATCCTCCTGTTTCTGTTTCTCAGAGATCCGTTTTTCAGAGGCCGCGCCGTGATCGGATATAGCCGCATGGATGGCCTCCCATTGAGCCGCTACTTCTTCCTTGAGTTTCTCAGTCTGTTTCTTGAGGATCTCATACCGAATATCCGCCATAGAATTATCCTTTTCAGAGCGATCCCCGGTAAAATACTCTTTTATAAGACGGTTAATTAGAGTAGATACCTTAGCATCCGAATTTTCACAATAATTCTTTAAAAGTTGATGATTCTCTTCAGAGAGAGATATTGATGTAGAAATGCGAACCATCAGGATCGCCCCCGGATCTCAATACCCAAATCAGCACATTCTTTCATGATGCGGGAAAGCTGATCCTTTATCCGTTCTAGATCTGTCTGGAGAATATCCAGCAAGATCCCGGAATCAACTTGTGAAACATCAGGTTCATAAGACCCCCCCGTGAAGTAAGCAGCAAGGAGTTTTGATACCAAAACATCGGGAGACCGGCCCGATGCCTTATACTCATCAAGAGCTTTTGCCAGCTCTTCAGGGATGGAAATATCAATCTTCATCAGAGATCACCCACCCGGCCACGCGCGATCCATTGGCAAAATTCAGTGAAGTCTTCAGCAGATAGTACCGCGCCTTCTTCAGCAGACCAGGGAGCAAACAGGCCCTTCGATCCTTTCATCTCCACGCCAGGACGATCAACCGGCCGTTCAGCCGGATTAAACTCTACCACCCAGAAAGAAGAGCCTTCACCGGAACCCGGCCCTTTACCGCGCCCCTGTTCAACTACCAGATAGGCCGGGATCTCCAGTCGAGCCGCCCATTTCTTCATCACCACATACTGATTATATGGTACTAAAATCTGCGAATACGTCTTTTCATACCGCTTATACTCAAAAAGAGACCGCAGCATAGAGTTTTGTTCTATGACAACATCTATATCATACACGGAGCATTTTTCTATACCCCGGAGTGCAGCCGTGAAAGCGGATCTGTATCCGAGGTAGGCCCCAGGTGAACGGTCAGCGGAGGGATCATCTTTGGACGGAAGGCCCCCCCGGCCGTTCTGGCCTGATAACTTGTTCTTCCAGGACATGAGATCACGATCCTATGATGATATCGCCAGAAGGCCGCCCTTCCCCCTCATCCTGAGGATAGAGTGATGGAAACTCAGCCTTATGCGCCGATTGAATAATCAGCCTGATAACTACCGTATCAGCAGCATCAGGATAGGTGAGTTTAGCTTTCAGATCTCGATACATAGCCAGAACGCCACCGTTTAGGTTAACACTGGCTTTTAGAGACGTTTCACCGCCATCTAATTTTTTTACCGTTTTTTGCGGCATAATAATTACTAATACTGTTTTTTTAATAAGTTTATCGGTCGGAGTGTGAAAGTAAGAGAAAGATCAGATATTTATATATATATTATAACCAATTAGTAGTGGATTATGGTTAAAAAAGATAAAATGGTGAGATCGTTAACACTCACGATGAATGCACCTCTTAATGAGAAGTATGAAATAATCAAACAAGACCTCTTTGAAAAATATGGTATTGATTCAGATGCGCAAGTTATCAAAACTTTAATTGTAAGCTATTACAGGGATCATATTCTCACACTGATCCATCAACAATGTATAGATTATATTAAACAAGAGATTATGAACGATTATAATATTGACCCCGATCGTCTCGTCATTGAAGCTAAATTTCTCCCTAATAGAGTAGGGGAGATAATAGAGCCCTTTGATGATTATGAGGAGGAGGAGCATGACGGCGAACAATAATCTTCCTCGATAAAAGTAGTAGTAGTAGTAGTAGTATAGAGTACAGAGTACAGTACAGTAGTAGTAATAACATAAATTATGTTATCAATAATATTAATAGAGATCTCCACCCCCCCTATACCTTTTTTATGAGAATAAGCCCGTATCTCCCCCCGTTTCACCATCCCCCAAGAAAACCGCTCATATCAGCCATCTTTTTCAGAGGATGATCCATCACTTTACCCCCAAAAACGATCATTTTTCCAGTGGCAAACCACTTTGCCGGTGGAAAACCCCCACTTTTTGATCGAAAACCCTTCATTTTTTCAAAAAACACCCCTGAAAAATAAGCTCATTCTGAGGAGTTTTCAGATCGGGATCATATCCTGAGGATCTGAGGCCATATCAGCCCCGGATCACCATCTCATTTTTCATGAAAAACGATCACTTTTCCAGTGGCAAACCACTATGCCAGTGGAAAACCACTATGCCAGTGGAAAACCTCACTTTTTGATCGAAAACCGGCCCGGCCGTACTGCAGGTACTCAGGATCTCCACCCAGCCGGGATCCCCCCTTCACCCCTCCAGGAAGATCACCCGGCCCGGCCGTACTGCAGGTACTCAGGATCTCCACCCAGCCGGGATCCCCCTTCACCCCTCCAGGAAGATCACCCGGCCCGTCCGGATCTCTTCATACTTAAAGAAAACATACAGCCGGAAGGCCCCCATCATTGTAAGTTACAGCCGGGATCCCCCCTTCACCCTTAAAAAGTTCCTCTCATTTTATGACCTTTCAAAATGTTAGGGCGGTACTAAAGTGTGCGTACACGTACGCACATGTACGCACAGGAGAAAAGAAAATGAAATCAAAGGCAAAAAAGGAAATCTGCCCTTTACCTGAGAGAATCAGGAAAAGGATCACTCTCAGTATCGATCCTGATCATCACACTTTCATCAAGAACGAAGGCTTTAACGCATCCCGATTCTTCGATAGTGCGATAAATGCGCTTAAAACAAATTCTGAAAACAAAACGATCCTAATAACGACCGGAATAAGCCCGAATACCGAAAAGAAGATGGACCCGGCGGGATTTGAACCCGCGGCCTCTACGTTGCGAACGTAGCGATCTACCCCTGATCTACGAGCCCCTGGCAAAAAGATTAGAGAATAATCTCTATATCTAATTTTTCAGCCAGTTCCTTATATCTGTTCCGAATGGTGACCTCGGTGACGCCCGCCACCTCGGCAACCTCACGCTGGGTCCGTCGCTCACCCGAGAGGATCGAGCTGATATAGATGGCGGCGGCGGCAACACCAGTCGGACCCCGTCCGCTCGTCAGTTCCCGCTCTCCTGCCTGCCTGAGGATCTCAACGGCACGGCTCTGCACTTCACCTTTTAAGGTCAGGCCCGAGCAGAATCTCGGCACATAGTCAATCGGGGAGGTTGGTAAGAGCTTGAGCCCAAGTTCACGGGAGATGAACCGGTATGTCCTGCCGATCTCTTTCCGCGAGACACGGGATACTTCTGCAATCTCATCAAGGGTTCGTGGGACACTGCACTGGCGGCAGGCCGCATAGAGGGCAGCAGCTGCGACACCTTCGATGGAACGTCCGCGGATCAGGTTCTTGTCTACAGCATCACGGTAGACGACCGCCGCCGTCTCACGGACATTCCTCGGAAGACCGAGGGCAGATGCCATCCTGTCAAGTTCGGAGAGGGCGAATGCGAGATTCCGCTCGGTAGCATTCGAGACACGGATACGCCGCTGCCACTTCCTGAGACGGTACAGCTGTGCCCTGTTCTTTGATGAGATGGCGCGGCCATAGCTGTCGCGGTTCCTCCAGTCAATCATCGTCGAAAGACCCTTATCATGGATTGTAAAGGTCATAGGGGCACCGACACGGGATCGCTTCATCCGCTGATCATGATCAAAGGCACGCCATTCAGGACCGCGATCGATGAAGTCATCATCAAGCACAAGGCCGCAGCCCTGGCAGACAAGTTCGGCCCGCTCATAGTCATGGATAAGCTGTCTCCCGCCACACTCAGGGCAGACAGTCTGGATATGCTCTTCGTACTTCTTCTTCTCAACTACAACCTCTTTCTGGCGTAATTTCTGTGCTTCACGCTCAGATTTTAGTTGCTTTAACTTCTCTATCTCCTGCATTTATTCACCTTCTCTTTCACAAAGAGCTTCTCCCCTTCCAGAACACGGCAATCATTCTGGCATATGATCGTCGCATAGGGAGCTGCTATATTTCCAAATAAATCAACTATCCGTCCAACCGGTTTCATACGGCTATCCACCACATCACAGAAGAGCGGCGGCAGCTGTCCTGCGTCACACGCTGCAACCAGAAGGCGATCACCACAATTACGGAGTATTCGTCCTGCAAATTTCAAATTTAAGCCTCATGGGATATCCGAATGCAATTCGGTAACTTTATATAATTATATATGTGTTTTAGATCCTATTTAAAAGTATCGACAACATATAAAAGTTAGAAGCGGTGGAACAGGCTTCTCTCAGGACTCAGCACTCGTAACGCTTCATCTTCAGTTAGTCCTGCACCGCGTGCAACCAGCCATCTGGCCTCACGATCCAGCAGGTCACGCGGTTCATGGGCATCAGACTGGACGATCAGTTCGCACCCACATTCGCGTCCCGTCCGTACCACATGCCCGTTCGTCCTGTTATGCCCGTTCCGGGATGTGATCTCAAGATATACGCCATTCTCTGCCGCCGTCTGCGCATCCTCACGAGAAATTAGACCAGGATGAGCAAGAATATCAACATCCTTACAGGAGACTGCGGCCCTGTTTGTGCCCGGTGCCACCGGTTCAACAACCGTCTCGCCATGCACAAGAACGATATCGGCCCCGAGCTCTTTTGCCTCACGGGCAATTGAATGGATCTCTTCAGGGGGGACATGAGTAATCTCCACCCCACAGAGGAGCCGGACACCAAAGAGTGATGCAGACTGCTTCAACCTGTTGACTGCACCGGTAACATCAGAGAGATTGGTTGCATCGACATGGTCAGAGATTGCCACAGTCGAATAGCCAAGAACTGACATCCTCCTGATCATCTCGATCGGGAGCATATCGCCATCCGAGAGAGTGCTATGGCAATGGAAATCGTACATGCCGATCATTGCCTCTCCGCAAGCTTTCGTGAAACCTTTTTAATCAGCGATTCCTTGCTCCCGTTCCAGTCGAGCACAAGGCGGCCTTCGCGCCTGAACCAGTGTGCAGGGTGGGAATGCGGCTCTATCTCAGTATTAGTCGCGCCAACCTGCCGAGCCGCCCGCTCTATCTCCTGGATCTTTGGAGCTTTCAATGCATACGTTGTATTGATCCTCCTGCCTTCTGCACGTGTCAGTGAAGGGTTGAAGTAACAGGGGTACAGGATCCGGCGAGTTCCCATACCTACTAGATCCGCGATGAACCTATAAACAGATCACGCCAAGTATCTATATGCATCATATCGACGTCCATATGGAAAAGGACATATTTGATGGCAATACCCGCCTTGCAGAGGCAAATGCACGCCACCTTAAAGAACACGGCGTCAGGGCATTTGATCTGCTTGGTGCTATTGGTTCCGGAAAGACCGCGCTTATCGAGAAGCTGGTGCCAATCCTGAAGGCGCGGGGGCTTCGCGCAGGTGCCATTGCAGGCGATGTCTATGGCGATGACGATTTCCAGCGTATTGTGAGAACAGGCATCCCGGCATATAATGCAAATACCGGAAAAGAATGCCATCTTGATGCCCACCTCGTCGAACATGGACTGGAGCACCTTCCCCTCAACGATATCGACATCCTCTTCATCGAAAATGTCGGCAATATGGTCTGTCCGACCGATTTTCAGCTCGGCGCTGAGAAGCGGATCGTCGTCATCAGCGCAACAGAAGGTGATGATGTCGTGAACAAGCATCCGATGATGTTTCGGGGGGGCGATATTGCCGTCATCAACAAAGTCGATCTTGCGCCTTTGATCGGATCCAACCTCGACAGGATGGAGAAAGATATTCGGAGATATAATCCTGAAATGCCGGTATTCCGTACAAACCTGAAGACAGGCGATGGCACGGAGAGACTTCTTGACGCCATCCTTTCGGAATGATCAGGAGATAAAGGAACCCAAACTTAAATATCTCGTAAAGTGATATATAGAGAACTCCAATTTGGGAAAACCCATACGCGAGATACTATCTGATACGAGGAGAATCAATGCTCTGGCAAGGAAGATCAATTCGAAAATCAACAGGCGGACGCTACCACTCCGCACAAGGCAAGAAGCGTTTTGAGATCGGAAGATCTCCGGCAGATACAGTCATCGGAACCACCCGTACCCGCATCATCCGCACCCGCGGAGGTAACAGCAAGATACGGGCACTCCGTGCAGAATTCGCTTCTGTTTCTGACAGAAAAACCGGAATAACAAAGAAAGTCGCCATCGAGAAAGTCGAGGCCAACTCCGCAAACCCAAACTATGTCCGGAGAAACCTCCTTACAAAAGGCGCCATCATCAAGACAGAGATCGGGCGCGCCCAGATCGTATCCCGCCCAAGCCAGGACGGCACTGTCAACGCCGTTCTGATCGAATAAACCGATAAAACCTCTTTTTCACATTTTTCTACAAAGCAAAAGCCAATTTGCGCAGACCTCGGGCAAATGACACAGGCATCCTTCCACTGCGCACCAGCCAATCGGGGGAGAGAGTTTATGCCATGTATCATCACATATACGAGTATTATGCGTCGCATCTCCTACCAGTTTCCAAACCGTTGTGATCTCGTCTTCGATCATGACGTGCCGTTCTCCCGTGCAATCTCTTCAATATGCAGGATGGATGGGAAGCAGACGAACTTCAGAACAGATCTCGGCCTCTTTAAACGTGAGATCAAAGTCGAGATCGCCTCAGATAAGACAGGCTTTGAGAGGGTCAGGACAGATACGGAGTTCATCTCAGATATCACCGAACGTGCAGATTTCACATTTCGGATCAGAGACACGCTTCTGAAGGGCGATGGCCGGTATCCTGCAGCAGATTATACCTTCCTGCTCAGAGTCGATGACAAGAGGGGAAGGGTCGAGTGTTTCATCGTTCATGAGGGAAGAACGGGCGAGATTGACTCGCTTGATCTGAAGAATCTGCTGAAAGGTGCTCTCAGTTGAGCCTGAAGACGGTTGTGGCAGCAGCCTTCAGACACCTGAGAAAAGAGCGGCTTCAAAAGGTTGAGTTCATCTATTACATCTCAATTGACCGTAAATGGATGAACAAGGATCAGGCTGCGCTCCTTCTCGAGCGGGCACGTGATGAGGGTCTGATCATCCAGAAGGATGGTACATTTGTCCCTGCTTTTGATCCTGCAGAGGTGGATATACCGCTTGGATTCAAGCCATCAGGAGACGTCCTTGAAAAGCATGACCCTGTCGAGCGGCTGGTTGCGGATATTGCACGAAAAGCAGGAGCCGAAACGCAATCGATCTATGCTGAGATGAACCGTATCATCTCAGATACATTCCTTGGAAACCTGATGCCCGAAGCAGCAGTCGTGATACTGGCGCGACGGTACCAGGTTCCATTTGGAACATACAAACCTGAGCTCAAAGAAAAGCTCATGACACAAACAAATTCAAAAAGCGATTGAGAACAAAAGAAGAAAGGCTTATTCAGCCTTTGCTTCCTCTTTTGGGCCCAGGATATCAGCAAGAGGAGTGGCGCCGTATTCAACGACTTTCACATTGATCTGGACAAAGTCCTGTGTGATCTCTGATCCGCGGACGGTCTTACGCCTTCGCTCACCTTTCTTTGTCGGGTTAAAACCAACACCGCCCCCAATAAGGAGATGGCGACGGGAGGAACCCGGAAGGCCATTCCGTGCGGGAATCCCGGTTTTATCACTGCCACCGGTGATCTCGATACTATACCCGTCAAGCCCGATTGCGCCACCATCAATTCTGGATGATATTGCTTTTCCGATAAAGGCGCCAGCTGCACCCCCACCTGCTACAGTATTGTAGGAACGGCCGGTTTTTGGGTCTGACACAACAATTTTTAAGTCAACCATGTATTGAAACAACTCCTCGTTCTATTTCGAAGCCGAAGTACCCATACTGTTTGAGTGTCCCGGTTTATACTACTTACCCCAGAAGGGATTCTCCTTTCTTCTGATCATGGCATACTCGGCAAGGGCTTCCTGTGAGCTGATATTGATATGCGCCATCATCTCAGTCTCAAGCACCTTCACATGCCGCTCAGGGATCTGCACATACAGGGTATCACCCACACTGATCTGGCGCCCCACAGTCGGGCCGTCAATGGAGACTGCTATCTCCATTCCTTCTGTTGCCTCGGTGACGGTCTCCCCCTTATCCTGCATCATCTTGATCGTCCCGACGGTGCGGCCGTCAGGCGCCATCAGGTCAACCTTTGGCCTGAGAATCCCGGCAAGGATACGGACACCGACAACAGCAGGACCGCTCTGCCTGAAAACGCAGTTTGGAAGGAGCTGGAACTTTGCAGGCATAATAACTGCTTCAAACTGCTGAGCTTTATGGCGGCGGATCTGCTCATCCCTCCATTCAGTATAATCATCAATAACCCGGTAGATGATATCGCCGGAGAAGACGACGATATCCGCATATCGTGGATCCTTCAGCATCTCGGATACGTCAGGAAGGATATCGGTATTGAAGCAGATGATCACCTTATGGAGAGGGTCGCGCATCGTCTCCAGCTCAATAATATCATGCCTGCTGACTGGACCTACATCGGCACGCATGATCTCGATCTCTTTTGCCTCCAGCTCCTTTGAGAGCGCCTCAAGCGCCCCAATTGTATCTGCCTTGATGCTGATCCCAAGACCTGAGAGGGAGATATTTGCAGCCTGCATCTCGGCATCGATTGAATCGATCATCTCCTGGCGATTCCCTTTAATTGCCCGGAGAGGGGAACCCGAGATCACATCATCCAGGTTTGGCGCAGAGAGCTTGACCCCCGCTGCCGCAGTCACCGACTTCACCCGTTCGAACCGGTCTTCGATTAGGATCTCCTTCATCGGCCTTGGTTTTAAGAGGGAGCGGATCTTGGTGACAATGCACCCATTTGTTCCTGCGACTGCAATCTCATCGCCTACTGAGAGCATGCCATCATAGAGGATCAGGTCAAGTGTCATCCCAAGACCCCGCTCTTCCTTCACTTCAAGCACAGTTCCCTGTCCCGGACCCTCAGCGGTGATCCTGAGCGATTCGGTGAGGTACCGCTGGGCAAGGCCTATCATCACCATCAGGAGATCCGGCACACCTTCTCCGGTGATCCCCGAAGACGGGACAATGGCAATGTTACGTGCAAAATCCCTGACACGATCATATCGTTCCGAATTAAACCCAAGATCAGAGAGTGTCCCGACAAGCTCATACAGACGGGTTTCAAGGATCCCTTGCACCCGTTCATTCTGTTTGGCAAATGTCTTCTGGAATGGTTCGTTCGGATGGATCCGCCATCCCGGGATGCGATCCACCTTCGTTGCCGCGATGACAAACGGGGTCTTACAGTTTCTCAGGATCTGGAGGGCTTCCTGGGTCTGCTGCTTGAACCCTTCATTGATATCAACAACAAGGATCGCTATCTCCGCAAGTGCCCCTCCGCGTGCGCGAAGAGTGGTGAAGGCGCGGTGTCCGGGAGTATCGATGAAGAGGAGGCCGGGAATATTGATCTCGGTTGCAGCCGAAACCCCGCTCATCTCGCGTATGGATTCGATTGGTATCAGTGTCGCCCCGATATGCTGGGTAATGGCGCCAGCTTCAGAGTCAACGACCTGAGAGCCCCTGATCTTATCCAGAAGCGACGTCTTGCCGTGGTCGACATGGCCGAGTACACAGACAATAGGTGTTCTGATATTCTTCTTTGCCATTTCTCCATCTCCCTCCGAAAAGCCGTGATATCTCGGATTACACCGAAAAGTGATACACTATAACGCATTCGGAGTATTAATATTCTTTTGAGAGCCCTTCGTGAACCTGTTATGAGAAGCTGGCAGGGTGCAATCCGTTAGGTTCAATACTGTTTACCTATAATAATAACGAGCATTTATGCTAGGGTAGGGTAGCTGGACATCCTATAGGACTGTGGATCCTTTGACCCGGGTTCGAGTCCCGGCCCTGGCCTGAATCACCTTTTTCTCATAATAATTGTAAAAATGGCAATAATTCCTTATATCCTTCAAAAATTGGCTTGTTGGACAATTTTGCGTCTTCATTCCTACACCGTTACCTATAAGAGCCCCTGCGCTCTTTCATCGCTATGAGATGAAGAAGGTGCATCTCACCAGTCTGGAGTGAATGAACATGTCTGATGGAACAAAAAAGCCAAAACCGCAGCTTGTGGGCGAACGGATGGAGACCTGCGAGCTTGATAGGGCGAAGATGTCCCTCATGAACCCGAAGGTGATCCACGAGAAGGTGGAGGAGCGGACGATCGACGAACTCGCAAAGAAGACGATTGAGCACTGCCTGAAAGAAGGTATCGAGACCGTCTGGGACAGGAGCGAGATGCAGGAGCCGCAGTGCAAATGGTGTTCAACCGGCCTCTCCTGCAGCAGGTGTACGATGGGGCCGTGCCGGATCATCCCTGAACGGAACCGTGTGCGGGGTGTCTGCGGAGCAGATGCAGATCTGATTGTTGCCCGGAACCTGCTTGATATGCTAACAACTGGTGCAGCTGCCCATTCCGATCATGGGAGGGAGATTGCAGAAACGCTGTTGCTTGTAGGTAAAGGAGAAAGCAGCGGCTATACTATTAAAGACACTGAAAAGCTGTTTGCCATTGCAGAAGAGTACAATATCCCAACCGACCGTGCGGCAATCGAGGTGGCCCATGATCTTGCTCTTGCTTTCCTTGATGAGTTCGGGACGATCAAAGGTGAATTAGAACTCTGCCGGAGAGCCCCGGATGCCACATACGCCATCTGGGAAGAAGCAGGCATCCTGCCGCGGGGGATTGACCGGGAGATTGTTGAGGCGATGCACCGCGTCCATATGGGTGTCGGGGCACATTACGCCAACATGCTCCTCCATGGTCTGAGAACCGCACTTGGAGACGGGTGGGGCGGATCGATGATTGGAACAGAGGTCTCCGACATCCTCTTCGGCACCCCGACACCTGTAGAGTCGATGATGAACCTCGGCGTTATCAAAGAAGATCAGGTGAATATAACGCTCCATGGCCACAACCCGATGTTGTCGGAGATGATCGTTGAGGCTGCGGAGAGCGAAGTGATGCAGGCTCTCGCAAAGAAGAACGGGGCAACCGGCATCAACCTCATCGGACTCTGCTGTACAGGCAACGAACTCCTGATGCGGCGAGGCATCCCGATGGCAGGCAACCACTTCAACCAGGAACTGGTGATAGCAACAGGTGCGCTTGATGCGATGATTGTAGATTACCAGTGTATCTTCCCCTCACTCCCACGAACGGCAAGCTGCTTCCATACAAAGATCATCTCGACAAGCCAGAAGGCAAAGATACCGGGCTCCTACTATGTCGAGTTCTCGCCTGAGAATGCCACCGAAGCGGCTGAAACAATCGTCATGACCGCAGTTGAAAACTTCAAAAACAGGATTCCTGAGAGGATCTTCATACCGGGAAAACCAGTTGCAGTGACTGCAGGATTCTCGGTGGAAGCGATCACAAAGGCACTCGGGGGGACTCTTCAGCCACTTGTCGATGCCATCGCAAGCGGAAAGATAAGGGGTGCTGTCGGGATCGTCGGGTGCAATAACCCAAAGATCAAACACGACTATGGGCACGTAACCCTGGCAAAGGAACTGATCAAGCATGACATCCTCTGTGTTGAGACCGGGTGTGCAGCAGTTGCCTCAGGAAAGGCAGGTCTCCTAACACCAGATGCCTGTTTCCTTGCCGGTGACGGGCTGAAAGGGATCTGCAAGGCAGTCGGCATCCCGCCGGTTCTTCATATGGGCTCCTGTGTAGACTGCTCACGAATCCTTGTCCTCCTGGCAGCTCTTGCAAATACCCTCGGCGTTGGCATCCATCAGCTCCCGGTTGCGGGTGCGGCACCTGAATGGTATTCGCAGAAGGCAGTATCCATAGGAGCATATTTTGTTGCATCCGGCGTCTATACCGTCCTTGGACCGATGCCGAATATCAGCGGCAGCCCCGCTGTTATCGATCTCCTCACCAACGGGCTGGAAGGCGTTGTGAATGCGAAGTTTGCAGTTGAGCCCGATCCATTGAAGGCAGCAGAGCTGATTATAACCCACATTGAGGAGAAGAGGAAAGCACTTGGCATCTGAGAGGAAAAAGCGAATCCCGCAAAAAAGCGGAAAACAACAGCCACTTTCAGGACTCAGGGTGATTGTCACCGGGAAAGGCGGTGTCGGGAAGACAACCTTCACCGCTCTCCTTGCCGGTGAGCTGAGAGAGAGAGGGCTCTCTGTCCTTGCAATTGATGCTGATCCACAGGAAGATCTCTCATATTCACTTGGATTCTCACAATCTGAGATTACTCCTGTAACAAAGAACAGGGCATATCTGGAGGAGAAAGTGGGAGGAAGAGGGATCATCAATCTCAACCCCGACCTCTCGGATATTGTCACCCGCTGTGGTACCAGAAGAGCAGACGGGATAGGCCTCCTCGTTATGGGAACTGTGGACTCCGCCGGGGGCGGCTGCCTCTGTCCTGAGAATACCATCATCAGGAGTATCGCAAGGCAGGTTCGCGTAAAAGATGGGGAGGCAATTTTGATGGACACCCCCGCCGGGCTTGAGCATTTCGGCCGCGGGCTTGGCAGGGGTTTTTCGCACCTGATCGCAGTATCCGAGCCAACCGCACAGGCACTCAGAACGGCATGCAGAACCGCCGAACTCGCAGGCGAACTGGGCATTCAAAACCGGTTCCTTGCCATAAACAAAATTCGGAATGAAGAAGACTTCCAGATATCCCGTGAGATTCTCGGAGATACAGACCTTTTTGCAGAGGTATTCCATCTTCCGTATGATGAGGGGCTCACCAGACAAAAAGAACTGACAGCACTTGCAGCCGGAGAGAAACGCCCGCTCACAGAAGCTATCGCAGGGATCGCTACCCTGCTATTAAAAAAATAGAGGAAATAAGTACTCAGACAAGCGTTGCCGAGATGATCTTCACTTCGGTCTTTGGACGGTCGTTTGGACCGGTCTTCGTCTTGCCGATGGCATTGACGACCTGCATCCCGTCAACGACCTGCCCAAAGACAGGGTGCTTTGAGTCGAGGTAGGTGTTGTCTACCAGGTTGATGAAGAACTGGCTGCCCCCTGTATTCGGTCCGGCGTTTGCCATTGCAATCGTTCCACGGAGATTCTTTCTCTTTGGCGAGAACTCGTCTTTGATGGTGTATCCGGGCCCGCCAGTCCCTGTGCCTTTTGGATCGCCGCCCTGAATCATGAATCCGGCAATAACCCTGTGAAAGATGATCCCATCATAAAAACCCTTCTTCACAAGGCTCGTAAAGTTCCCGGCAGTAATCGGCATATCATCAAAGAGCTCGATGGTGATATCGCCCATCGTCGTCTTCAGCAGAACCTTCTGTCCGCTCTGTACATCAGTCATGCATAGTGGATATGCGATAAGAGTCGATAATGCTTCTCAAAAGCACCCATATGCTTTTGATGGCAGAGGACAAGTGGAGCCAGTATGGTGCGTTCGATCTGGATAGTCGCCGCCTTCATCCTCTTTGCCTCTGCAACACACCTCTGTGTCAGTGTGGAAGGAGAGGAACCGTTACCTGCACAGATCACCTCCATGGCAGATGGCGAGGCGATCATGCTCCCTCCCCCGGATCTTACAGGATCGAACACCCTTGAAAAGGCACTTGCAGAGCGGAGATCGGTGAGAACCTATGCTGATGAGCCACTGGATATGAACGATCTCTCGCAGCTCCTCTGGGGAACACAAGGGGTGACCGATCCGAGAGGATTCAGGACAGCCCCCTCTGCAGGAGCACAGTACCCGCTTGAGGTGACGGTAGCCGTCGGCAGGGTTGAGGGGCTCTCACCCGGTTCATACCGGTATATCCCGGCAACCCACCAGATCAGGAAGATACATGATGGAGACCAGAGGGAACGCCTCTCAGCAGCAGCCTTCAGCCAGCAGATGCCTGCAGATGCCCCTGTCACATTCGTCATCTCAGGCATATACGAGCGGACACGCACACGGTATGGCGAACGGGCAGAGCAGTATACCTGGATGGAGGCGGGGCATGCATCCCAGAACTGCTACCTGATAGCCACTGCACGGGGGCTTGGCACCGTTGCTATCGGCGCTTTTGATGATAAAGCGGTTGTTGAGATCATTGGACTCCCGGACGATGAGATCCCCCTCTATCTCATGCCGGTTGGGAAGAGGCTATGATCAGGGCTCTCCTCCTCTCACTCATCCTCCTCGCCGGGATCTGTGGGATCGCAGCAGCACTTGAAGAGGACAGCCTTGGGGAGTTCTTCACCACGCATATAGCAGAAGATCTCAGGGATCCGGACATAAACGGCGCGGTCATTACAATCGTCGATGACGGTGAAATCGTCGCTCTCCTCGGGTATGGAACCGCTGATGCTGACGGGAGCTATCTACTCGATCCTGAGGATACAATCCTTCCGATCGGTTCAGTGACAAAGCTCTTCACCTGGGAGGCGGCACTCTCGCTGGCAGAACAGGGATTGCTCGATTTCGATTCGGATCTCAATAGTTTCCTTCCAGAGCCGGTCATCCCGGACACCTATACCGAACCAATAACGCTCACTCACCTGATGACCCATACATCCGGCCTGGATGAAGTGGCAGTTGGTATCTTCACACAGAATCCTGAGGAGATACTCCCCGCATTTGAGACTTATACAAAAACGCAGCCGGAACGGATTCGTGAACCAGGCAGGATCGCCTCATACTCCAATATAGGAGCTCTCCTTACCGGAGCGGTGATCGAGGAGGTGAGCGGCACATCCTACAAGGAGTATATCGAGCAGGAGATCCTCACACCTCTCGGGATGGCTTCGACTGCGGCACGGGAACCCCTCCCGGATCATCTTGCATCCAGATCCCCAGAGATGATCCTGACAGAAGGCATCCCCGCCTACTCACGCTATTCCCCGGCAGGCGGCATGCATACGACTGCACATGATATGGGGCTCTATATGATCCATGTGCTGGAAGCAGGAGAAGACGCCTACCCCCGGATATTCTCCCATGACAACCGGCTTTCAGGGATCGTTCAGGGCGGATATTTTGAGCGGTACCATGGAAAGAAACGTATTCTCTGGCATACAGGGGATGTTCCCGGAACGTCCACCCTTCTCGCCCTCATACCCGAAGAGAATCTCGGGATTTATATCTGCTATACAGGAACGGGCGGATCAGCCGAGCGGTTTATACTCCTTCATACCTTCCTTGATACATACCTGCAGACAGAGAGAGAAGAACAATTCACATACCAAACAGAATCAACAAAGGACTATGCGGGAACCTACATATCATCGCGTGCCCCTCTTGCAGGATTTGAGAAGATACTGCTTGTAATCGGACGCGATCAGCTATCGATTTGGGTGCGTTTGGAAGGAGAGATGATTGTAATCAATGATGCTGAATATGCAGAGGTGGAGCCGGGCTTTTGTATTGGGCTGAATAATCCGGACAGGCTTGTTTTCTCTGAAAGGGAGGGAGAAGACTGGCTCTTCCTGGACAGCCTGCCATCAATCGGATGGAAGCGGGCAGGATGGAGAGAGAACCCGCAGATCCAGTATGCATTTCTCCTCTTCTTTGCCGGAGTCTTCCTCTCCGGGGCAGTCATCGGGGGCAAACGGGCATTTGAAACGACCAATTCATTTCAGAAGAAGGGATACCTCCTAATCACCCTTGTTTCTGGAACGGCGATCCTCTTCATGCTCCTCTTCTTTGGAACCATCAGGATCTTCGGCATCCTTTTCGGCCTCCCGCATTGGTTTATTGTGATACGGTGCATACCGGCTCTTACTGCGATCCTGGCGGCATACCTGATCCTGCATACCATCCAGAACAAGCAGAAGAGAAAGATTGAGGAGGTTTTCATCGGAGCCATTGCAATCTTATTCCTGCTCTGGCTCAATTCCTGGAACCTGCTGCTCCCGGTTTAGGAGCGGATCAGCCGCCGGCCCTTATCGGTGAGAAGATACCGGGCAGGCAATTCCTGAGAACTGCAGATGCACCCGCTGCAGCAGGCGCAGAGAGGGGGGGTGTCTACGGGAGTGCATGCCGCACCACCGGCGATATAGCCCATATGCTCCATCATCCTGAGCCGTTCACGGAGCTGATCAGGAGAGAGACCAAGTTCGGCAGCAAGCATGGGGACTGCAACCCCACCCACTGCAAGTTTCAAAAGAATGTCCTTGAACATTCAATCCCTCAGGAGTCCGGCAGAGAATTCCTTTCCCCATGCAATGAAGCCGAAGAGGGCAATGACAGCAAGATAGAGCTGTGGTACAATCGCCTCCCTTATCATTTCCAGGGTGATCTCCTCACCTTCAAAGATGGCGAGTGTGGCAAACTCTGCACCCACAGAAAGGAACCAGATCATACCGAAGACAAGGGCAAGTCCGATCCCGACATGCAGGTATGCAACCCCCTCATGGATCTTCTTCGATAGCTCGAAAAACCCGGAGATCAGGGTGAGCCCGATGACCACAAGGACAAAGCCCATAGCCGGATCGCCTGAGATCCCGAAGAGCTCAAAGAGTTTAATATCCGGCACCACCAGCGCTATGAGCGCAGCCACACCCACAATGAGATACAGGAGCCCGAGGAAACCTGCAAACAACTGCTTATGATATTCTGACATCGCTTATGCACCTCCGAGGAAGTAGCTGGCGAGATGGAAGGTGGCAAACGCCAGTATCCATGCCACGACCAGCCCATACAGAACCGAGAAACCGGCCCAGCGCCATGATCCCGTCTCTTTTTTGATTACACCGAGGGTTGCCACACAGGGCATATACAGGAGGACAAAGACCATCACCGCAAGGGCTCCTGCCATTGAGAGGGCGGGATCTGCTAGCAGCGCATCCGAGAGGGCAGCTGATCCCTCGTCTGCCCCATAGAGGACACCGAGTGAGCTGACGACGATCTCTTTTGCAACAAACCCAAAGATCAATGCAACCGCAATCTTCCAGTCAAGGCCAAGCGGTGAAACGAGAGGCTCAAGCAGATGCCCGATCATCCCTGCAAAGCTCTCTTCACTCCCATACTCAACACCAGCCGGGTATGAGGCGAGGAACCAGACGATCAAAGAGCCGATAAGGATGATTCCACCGGCCTTCTTCAGGTACATCGATCCCTTCTCCCACATATTCAGCATCGCGTTCTTTATGGTCGGGATCCGGTATGGCGGCATCTCCATGATGAATGGTGATGATTCGCCCGGCAGAATGGTGCACCTGAAGAGCTTTGCCGAGAGGATCGCAACAACAATACCAAGGGCATAGAGACCGAAGATCACGTTTCCTGCATCCCTTCCGAAGAAGACCCCCGCAAAGAGGATATACACCGGAAGCCGGGCACCACAGGATATGAATGGATTGACCAGGATGGTAATGAGCCGGTCACGATCATCCTCAATCGTCCGGGTCGACATGATCGCAGGGACATTGCAGCCAAAACCCATCAGCATCGGGATGAATGACTTGCCTGGAAGCCCTATCACGTACATCAGCCGATCCATAATGAACGCGGCACGGGCAAGATACCCACTCCCTTCAAGGATTGAGAGGATCAGGAAGAGGATGAAGATATTCGGGACGAAGACGAACACACCGCCGACCCCGCCGATCACACCATCTCCAAGGAGAGAGGCAAGCCATTCATTTCCAATTGAGCCTGCAACCACTTCACCGAGCCAGCCGAAGACATACTCGATTCCTGCCATAAACGGCTCGGCAACCGCGAAGGTGAGCTGGAATGCCCCCCACATGAGGGCGAGGAAGATCGGTATGCCAAGGTACTTGTTGGTGACGACACGATCGATCATATCCGATCCGGTCATCTTCCTGACACACATTGTGCATGCCTGCGGGAGGATTGCGCCTATTGCCTCGTACCGCTTATCAGCGAGAAGCGCTTCATATTCATCGAGATCGATCTGCTGAAGTCTTGCCTGCACGGCACCTGCAACACTGCTTTTCTCGATCAGTGCCAGGACAGCAGAATCTCCTTCGATTGCCCGTACGGCAAGCCAGCGGAGCGGGTATCCACCTGCAAGAGCCGGATCATCGTCGAGTATCCGGACGAGATCCGAGATAAGCGCCTCTGCCTCATCTCCATAGCCGATGGTATGAGTATGCTTCTCACCTTTTGCGGCAACTGCGATGATCGTTTCAAGAAGCCTATCAAGCCCCCTGCCGCTCGTCCCAACCGTCCTGACAACCGGCATTGCAAGGAGTTCCGAGAGCCGCTTCTCATCGATGGTATCGCCCCGCCCCTCGGCCACGTCAACCATATTCAGGGCGACGATGACCGGTCTGCCGAGTTCTGCCAGCTGCATCGTCAGGTAGAGGTTACGCTCAAGGTTTGAGGCATCCACAACCTGGACAACGACATCCGGATTATCCTCGATGATGAAGTTCCGGGCAATCACTTCATCTGCCGAATATGCGGTCAGGCTGTAGGTGCCGGGGAGATCGGTCACTTCAATTGAAGTGTCTGCATATTCACATCTCCCCGTCTTCTTCTCGACAGTGACGCCGGGCCAGTTCCCGACATGCTGGCGGGAGCCGGTTATGGTATTGAAGACAGTCGTCTTCCCGACATTCGGGTTGCCGGTTAAAGCAACCGAGATCGTCTTCTTCATCGGGCTGCCACCTCCGGTGCGATTATGACTTTCATCGCCATCCCGCGGGAGAGGGCATACCGGCAGCCGCAGACAGAGACGATGATCGATCCACGATCCCGTGTGACAACCGTAACAGTCGCCTCAGGGATAAGACCAAGTGCATAGAGGCGGCGGCGAAGCCCCTCACCTGCATGGACGCCCGTAATCTTCCCGGTAGTCCCGGCGGAAAGGAGAGAGAGCGGACAGGATGCCATTCTCACTCTACCTCCATCACGACTTCGATACAGGCGGCATCTCCTTTCCTGATGGAGAGGTTGTAGCCTTTGACCCGGAACTCTACCGGATCGCCGAGTGGGGCAACCCGGATCGACTCGATGATGGCACCCGGAATAATGCCCATCTCAAGGAGGCGCTTTCTGAGATGCCCCTTCGCTTTGACACCCACAATCCGTGCCTTATCTCCGGATATGACTGTGTCAAGGGTAACTGGTGAGTGATCTGGTGAACTCATTACCTGCTTGTTCTGTTGTTTGGTAGGGATAACCCCAAGTCGAAGAAGATTCGAAAAGAGAGGAGAATATAGAAAAGTATTCGGTTTTTATTGGAAAACCGAAGATTTTGATTGCGAACTACAGGCGGTTTGCCAGCACAGGAAGCGCCGCCCCGATCTGAGGATCATGGATGCGTTCTCCTTCTATACCAAGAGCCTCCCAGATGACCGCCTCCACCACAAGGTAGACACGGCAGTCTGTCCTGAGGCAGCCGCAGACGGCATCGCGGCCACGCCCGGCAGCTGCGTGGAGATGGAGGGAGGGGCCATCCTCGCCCGGATAGATGGTGGCGGTGCCGAGGCACTCCCAGCCGCCTTTAATATGCTCCTTGTGCGGTACCGGGGGGATCACCGCCTCTTCCGGACCTGTCACAAGACCGGCAGAATGGAGCGCTCCAAGAAATGAGATGACCCCGTGGCGTATCTGTATCTTCTGTATAAATGAACGGACCGATTCGATCAGATCCTCACCATCATCAAACCGGAGGAAGAAGACCCGGCCGACTGTGCCTTCCGAATACTGCATATACAATAGTGTGGATCTGATCGTGGTTATGGTTTGGGATTTCTGGATCAATAGAGGTAAGAACCTCCGGGTCAGTACCTCATCATAATGAATACCGGTCATGAGATCCACCCGCTCAGTGCAACCGAGATCGCGGTTCGTATCGGTGAGATTGAGGTGAATACCGGAGATCTATCTCCCTTCCAGAAGGTGCTCCTTGGAACAGACGGATCAGTCACCCACCTCCTCTCACTTGCAACCGAGTCAAAGGTGGGTGTAAAGACACGGCTTCAGGAGGTGCTCACAGCAGATCGCGAGACAGCGCACCTGCTTGCCATCTGCGAGGGTGACCAGGTGAACCACCGGATCGTCGATCTCGGCCAGGGGGAGGAGGGGCAGCCGCTGATCTATGCCATCTCCTACACCCCGATCAACCGGCTTGCTCCAGAGATGAGATTGGATATGATGAAGGCCGATATTCCGATAGGAATTATCCTCAAAAATCACAAAATCGAGTCCCGCCGTGAGATCCTGTCGATTGATTCATATCCGGCAGATGAGCATCTCGCCAGGATCTTCGGCATTCTTCCGGGTGAGCCGCTCTTTGCCCGGCGGTATCGGATCATCCACAAAGACGAGCCCCTCATGGTAATCACCGAGATCTTTCCATCCGGCACATTCTCAGATACAAAGCGGGTCATCGTGGATACCCCGTCCCGCCTTCACATCGGCTTGATCGACCTGAACGGGAGCATCGGCCGCGTTGACGGTGGAGTCGGAATCACCCTTGACCGGCCGCATCTTCTCATCGAAGCACGTGCTGCCGGCCGTATTTCGGTGCATGGAGGGGATGAGGAGAGCAGGCGGCGTGCGGCAGATGCAGCAGCTTCAGTGATCGAACACTTCGGGCTCACCGGGGGTGTCACAATCATCCTTCATACCCTCCTCCCCCGCCACTCGGGGCTTGGGAGCGGGACGCAGATTGCACTTGCAGCAGCAAAGGCGGTGGCAGAACTCTTCGGAAGAGAGGCGACAGCACTGGAGCTTGCCCGGATAACCGGCCGAGGAGGGACATCCGGGATTGGAACGGCTGCCTTTGACGCAGGGGGGATCATTATCGATGGGGGCCACCTTTTCGGCCCCGATCAGGAGAAAACGGGTTTTAAGCCTTCATCTGCCTCACGTGGAGTGGCACCGGCACCGGTTATTTTCCGCCATTCCTTCCCCGAAGACTGGGGGATTCTGCTGGTCACACCGGATACGATGCCTGGCGCCTCAGAGAAGGCAGAGGTGGATATATTCTCGGAATACTGCCCGGTGCCTCTTGCCGAGGTGCAGGAGATCTGCCATCTCGTGATGATGCAGATGCTCCCCTCTGTTGTCGAAGGGGATATCAGGCGGTTCGGGACGGCAGTGAACCGGATACAGGAGATCGGCTTCAAGAGGGTGGAGGCATCACTCCAGCCGGAGAAACTCCGGAACCTCCCCGCCCTGCTCTGTGAGGCAGGGGCATACGGGGCGGGCCTCTCCTCATTCGGGCCGACTGTCTTTGCAATCATCGACAGGGGCGATACACAGGTTGCAGAGGCAGCACGGCGTGCGCTTCTTGGGATCGGCGGTACGGTGGAAGAGGTCACCGCGAGAAACAGGGGAGCGATTGTAAGGATGGGGTGAGACATTCCGTGATCTCAGACGCGGAACAGCCATAGGGCAGGTATAATAATGAGGGGAAGAGGAGGGATTCTCAGATGAGAGATGAGGAACGGGTTTTGTATAACCGGCTGATGACGGTGATGGGAGCTGCTGGCATATCCTGGTGGGAGATTGACTGCCGGAGCGGCTCGATCAGTTTTTCTGATCAGAGTCTCTCAATGCTCGGATACCAGCCTGAAGACTTTGCAGGGTATACCGATTTTGAGAGGATTATTCACCCTGATGATCTTGGACTGGTAAGAGAGGCAACCGAAGATCTCCTCACCGGCACAATTGATCGGCATCAGATCGAATACCGGATCCGGCTCTCTGATGGAACATACATCTGGATTTCAGATACTGCAAGTGTAGCAGAGTATGATGAGGAAGGAAAGCCTCTCATATGCGTTGGGCTTGTTGCAGATATCACCGAGCGCAAACAGATCAAGGAAGCGCTACGCGAGAGTGAGAGGAAATACCGGGTCCTTATGGAGAATATTCCTGATGTGATCTATTCACTGGACAGAGATGGAACCATACTCTTTCTGAATGAGGCTCCGGGGACCATAGAGGATTATATACCGGCGATTGCTGTTGGAAAACCATTCCTCGATCTCATTTACCCATCAGACCGTGAACTGGTAGTAAATGACTTTTTAAAAGCTATCGAAGAGGGGCGGGAGTATACAAAAGGGCTTGAATTCCGATGCTTTGGCAAAAATGATATCATCACATGGAAGGAACTCCATTCCCATGCCCGCTATGATGAGGAGGGAAATCTCGTTCAGGAGGATGGTGTTCTCCGTGATATCACTGACAGGAAGCATGCAGAGGAAGCACTCAGGATTGCAAATCATAAACTGAAGATCCTGACCGGAATCACCCGGCATGACATACTCAATCAGGTGATGGTACTGCAGGGATATCTCGAATTTGCAGAGGAGATCTGTGTGGATGAAGTTCAGGCACGATACCTTGACGAAGTAAAGAAGGCAGCAACGGCTATACAGCGGGACAGTGAATTCACCCGTGCATATGAGATGATCGGGGTCGATAAGCCTCTCTGGCTCTCCCTGACTGATCTGGCACAGTCTGTTGAAGGATCCGGTCGATCCGGTATTCCTCTTACCAATGAGTGCGGGAACATTGAGATCTACGCTGATCCGATGCTTGAGAAGGTCTTTGCCAACCTGATGGATAACACAATCCGGCATGGTGAAAAGGCAACCGGTGTTCATCTTACATGCGAGACCTCAGATGGCGGGCTCGTCGTTGCCTGGGAGGATGACGGATCCGGCGTTCCTGATGATCTGAAGAAGAAGATCTTTTCGAAAGGTTTTGGAAAGAATACCGGTTTTGGGCTCTTTCTCGCCAATGAGATCCTCTCAATCACCGGCATCACCATCCACGAGAACGGAGTGTACGGTGAAGGGGCACGTTTTGAGATACATGTGCCGGAGGGAGGATGGCGGAACCCCGAGGATATGAAATGTTGAATATGTGTGTTTATTGGATTGACTCCTGAAGCCGATGAGACGATGAAGGCACGCCGGTGGATACAGAAGACCCTGCCAGACCAGCCTTTTGGAGCGAGAGGCTGATGGAGGCACCCCGCCCATCCCCATCGGAAGAATTGGATTCAACCCATAGCTCACCGCCATAGGCTGCAACCAGATCACGGACGATACACAGCCCGCGGCCACTGAGATTCTGTGGTGGAGGAATGATGACATCCACGGGAATACCGGGCCCTGTATCAGTGACAGTGAGGATGATCCGATCCTCACGTCCTTCAACCCTGATACTGATGGCAACATCGTCACCGCCAAATTTAACGCTGTTATGCAGAAGATTCCAGATCACCTCACCGAGAAGATCATCTGCCAGCACCTCTTCATCACATCCCCCATACTCGATCCTGATTCCCGGGAAATGGGAGATCTCGTTTCGTATCACTTCATCAAGAGGGATGACTGCTTGGTGCCTGTCTATTGTGATCTGACTGCCGTTTCTTCGCGCATCTCCCACCATCCTGATGATCTCACCTGCCTTGACAACAGCCTGCTTCATCTTCCCTGAAACAGTACGAAGATCCTCTTCAAGACGTACATCGAGGAGATCCATATACCCACGTGCCGTATGTACGGCATTTCCAAGATCATGAAGAATGATATCAAAATGCAGGGTATATTCTCGCTCAGCTTCAGCACACCCGCACCTTCCCTCGCTGCATGGACAGGATGCCGGGATCGCATCAAGAGCAGGAATACTTTCATGGAGTTCTGCAAAGACACCCCGTACATCACCATCCGGGCCACGATAGACTGTGCCATAGAATATGACAGGGAGAGCCCCCCCATCTGGCGAACGGATGAAGAGAGAGTGTTTTCTTTCGGCACCTGATCGTATCGTCTTTTGATATATCAATTCTGCAGATTCAGGATCGGTGAAGAGGGAGGAGAATGATCGCCCTATCAATGCATCGCGTGTCATGCCGGTTAATGCCTCTGTTGCGGCATTCAGATCCTGTATCCCGCCGTCAGAACCGATTGTTACAAGTGGATCGATATGTGCTTCGATCAGGGTACGCCGGTATTCACCAGCAGAGATGAGTTCCATTTCTGCCATCTTGCTCTTTGTTATATCACGCACTGACTCAATGGAGCCAATAACAGTTCCCTTTTCATCATACAGGAGCGAGGCTTTTGCCCTGAGGAAAATTGGCTTTCCATTGGGCAGTATTCCTTCCGTCTCTGCTATAATCATCCCATGCTCCTTCCTGAGAAGAGAATATGTGCGCAAAATCTCTTCGTCAGGATGGAGAATATAATCAACGAGGGTCTTTCTGGATTCCCGGAAGAAAGGGATAGCGTAGGGATGCCCGCTCCTCCCGATCACCTGGCCTGCGGTTATTCCGGCCATCCTCTCCATCATCCGGTTCCAGGCAATTACCCTTCCCATGCAATCAATTGCATAGGTGGCATCCGGGAGATGATGGAAGATGTCGCAAATAAGCTGCCTGGATTGGCGGAGATGAATATCTGATCGGTATTTCAAAACAGCCTGCCGGATTGCATTCTCCAGTTCTGCAAACTGCGAGCTGATATCACCGCCTTTCTGGATGTAGAAATCCGCCCCATTATTGAGAGCCTCAATAACAACCTCCTGCCGCCCCCTCCCGGTGAAGATGATAAATGGCAGGTTATTTGAGGAGCTTCTCAATTCAAAGAGGAATTCGATGCCATTCATTCCAGGCATCTGGTAATCAGAGATGATTCCGTCAAAATCCTCTGTCTCAACCAGCCTGAGAGCCTCTGCTGCCGAGGAGCAGCTGGTGACCATCATATCCCCGCTTCGGTTCAGATAGATCTCTGTCAATTCAAGGAAGAGCGGTTCATCATCGACATGAAGCAGATGCATTTTTCTTCCGTTATTTTGAACAAGCCTCTCCTCATAGGATTCATGAGAATGGATTGTAACACAACCTGATGATTTCACGCAGAGATCTCTGATATTTGGTAGATATAGTGGCAGTACGAAGAATATTCTGTTTTATTGAAAAGACCGAAGACCCATACACGCCACTTCAGATACAGCATCATCCTTCATACAAGAGAGAACACAAATCTCCGGGATTCGACTATCGAAAATCTCCCGGGATATCGGATTTTTTTTGCAATCTGGATAAGCGTTCTTTCAATACATTTAACCAAAAAGCCGAACCTGTTGTAGTATATGATCATCATCGGCCACCGGGGTGCCCGAGCCACCCGGCCTGAGAACACCATCGCCGCACTCCGGGAAGGGAGCAGGTGGTCTGACTATGTCGAGATAGATGTCCGGATCAGCCGGGATGGTGTTCCGGTTGTGATCCACGATCCAACCCTTGACCGGACAACAGATGGAACTGGCTTTGTCAGGGATTATACCCTCGCTGAGCTGAAAGCACTGGATGCCGGGGAGGGCGAGCGAATCCCGACACTCGCAGAGGTGCTCGCCCTTGACATTGGTGAATGCGGCCTTGTGATCGAGCTGAAGGAGGGAGGATATGAGGAGCAGGTTGCCACTCTTGTAGAAGAGGCAGGGCTTTCGAAGGTTCTGATCGTCTCCTTTGATGCAGACTGCCTCCGCCGGATCGCACTCCAGCTCCCTGATGCCGGGATCGGGTATATCTTCCGCTCTCCCGGTGCTGATCCGGTCCGGGTGGCGGCATCAATCCCAGCATCATATATCCTTCTGCGGTTTATAGACATGACAGAGGAGCTGAGAGATCTCAGCCAGAGAGCAGACCTCAATGTCATTGTATGGACCCTCAATTCGGACAAAGCATATGCAGAAGCCTCTAAAATCGGAGTTGAGGGAGTAGTAACAGATGATCCTTCTTCAGCATGGTCATTCTTCTGCTCTTTGAGGAATGTGAGAGATGCAGAAAAGGATCCATTTGATTCATAGCAACGTTGCGGGCAGGAAAACAGATATCCGGTGTGAGGCAATAGAGATCCTATGCGAAATGCAATCCTGCCGGCAGCGGTAATTCTTCTTATGCTGCTTGCAGCATCCGGATGTATGAGCCAGGGAGAATCTACGGATAATAGTGAGGTTCCAACACTCCAGACGATTACAGCAGAGGAGGCGATCATCCTGATTGAATTAGATCCCACCCTTACAATCATCGATCTCAGAAGATCTGATGAGTATGCTGCCGCACATATCCCCGGCGCAGTGAATATCGATATCTCCTCATCATTTGCTGATAATGTGGAGACTTTAGATCGAAATGGATCATACCTCCTCTACTGTACAGCAGGCGGAAAGAGCAGCTCTGCACTCAGGATAATGGGAGAGCAGGGTTTTATGAGAGTTTATAATCTCGGAGGAGGAATCTCCGCCTGGGAGAGGGCAGGGGGAGCCATCGCCAGATGAAGGGGAGATCATGTTCTTCTGAGCAGATCTGAGAAGATAGTCAGATACCGTGAAGCGGTCAATCCTATGTTAACCGGATCAAGGCTTGCCGCCTCTTTCATTGATTTCTCTGCTTCCTGTATCTCTCCAAGAGTATGAAGGGCGATACTTCGATAGAACCAGGTATTTGCATTCTCCGGATTATATTCGAGGGCATTTTCAAAGGATTCAAGCGCTTCAACATATTTTTTACAGTCCATCAGTGCCCGCCCATGAAAATGCCAGGCATACCCACTCTCTGGATCGATTGAGAGATTTTGCTCAAGAAGAGGAAGAGCCTCAGCCGGCCGTCCCAATTCCACCAGTGCTGCTGCCATAATATTCTGCCCAAACTATGCTCTCACTTAGGGAATAAATCAAGTTTCAGCTTCTTCTCAAGCTCCCGGACCTTCTTTGGCACCTCAGTGATCTGGTCAAACCCTTCATAGGAGATCCGCATCACCTTTGAAAAG
>NZ_VOTZ01000010.1 GCF_024372745.1 Methanocalculus taiwanensis | reverse complement strand
ATAGTACCGATAGGAAAGGATATATTGTCATTCGGCTCAACTTCATTAGTTCTTAGTTTTGTTTGCATTTTCGTCGATTCAAGCATCACTAAGAACACATATATTTCTTGTTAATGGCAAAGTTGGGTTGCAAAGAAGATCAGCATCGCGGTTTTGATGGCGTCGGCATTCCTCGCAGCCGTCGTCCTCATGCAGGGGGAGCCCCCACGAGAGGTCTTCTTCCTGGCAATCGCACTTGCAGTCTCTGCGATACCGGAGGGGCTTCCTGTTGCCCTCACAGTTGCACTTGCGATAGCAACCGGCAGGATGGCCGAGAGGCACGTCATCGTCAGGCAGCTCTCCGCGGTTGAGAGTCTCGGCAGCTGCACTGTGATCGCAAGCGACAAAACAGGAACTCTTACGGTGAACCAGCAGACC
Organism: Methanocalculus taiwanensis; assembly: GCF_024372745.1. Lineage (GTDB taxonomy): Archaea > Halobacteriota > Methanomicrobia > Methanomicrobiales > Methanocorpusculaceae > Methanocalculus > Methanocalculus taiwanensis. Next base: position 72,268 of record NZ_VOTZ01000010.1, on the reverse strand, counting down.
GCAAAGGCGATCATCCTCCCGGATGGCAGGGAGTTTGGCATATCAGGCGAAGGATACACAGGAACAGGCAGGATCACCGGGGCAGATGGAGAGGATGCCGCAAGCAGAACACTCCACGCACTCATCAAAACAGGACTCATCTGCAATGAAGGGGAACTCTCGGAGCGTGAGAATGGAAAATGGCAGTTTCATGGCGATGCGATGGATATCGCCTTCCTCTCGCTTGGGTACAAGGCAGGCATACCTCCGGATGATATCAGATCGAAGGTGACGATACTGGCTGAGATCCCCTTCTCCTCGGAGAACCGCTTTGCTACCACATGGTACCAGGAGGATGGGGAGCGGATGATCGCCGTGAAAGGCGCTCTTGAGGTGATCCTTCCGGGATGCAGAACCATGCTGACAGATGAGGGGAGCAGAGAGATCGAGCCTGCCCTGATCGAAGATCAGATGGAACACCTCACCAGTCGCGGGTACCGGGTCCTTACCATCGCAGGAGGGAGATCAGATCCCGAGAAGGTGAAAGGGGGACCCCCCTCGCCACTCGAACTCTATGGCCTCATCGGTTGTATCGATCCGATACGTCCTGAGGTCTACGACGCAGTACGGGAATGCAGAGAGGCAGGAGTTGATATCGTGATGATCACAGGCGACCATCCAAAAACCGCCTATGCAATCGCCCGAGAACTCGGGATAGCCACAAGCGAGAACGAGGTGATACGAGGCGATGAGCTGGCTGCCATCCCGGGGAGCTGGAAAAGCCCGGCCTCCTTGAAGCGATCAGGGGAATGCATATATTTGCCAGGGTGAGCCCTGAGCAGAAACTGGCAATCATCGATGCCCTGAAGCGCGGAGGAGAATTTGTTGCAGTCACCGGCGACGGGGTAAATGACGCCCCGGCGCTCAGATCTGCAAATATCGGGATCGCGATGGGAACGGGAACCGATGTTGCAAAAGATACCGCCTCGATGATCATCACCGACGATTCATTCTCATCCATCGTCTCCGGTATTGAGGAGGGGAGGTTTGCTTATGACAATATACGCAAAGTCACCTACCTCCTCGTATCGACCGGTTTTGCCGAGGTGTTCCTCTTCATCGCTGCCCTCATGATAGGTCTGCCACTCCCGCTGATAGCAGCCCAGCTCCTCTGGCTGAACCTGGTGACAAACGGGATAAAGGGGGTCGCCCTCGCATTTGAGCCGGGTGAAGAAGGAGCAATGAAGCGGCCGCCACGAAGCCCTGAAGAGGGGATCTTCAATGACCAGATGATGCGGCAGATCGTGGTTGCAGATCTTGCGATGGGCGGAATCGCTCTTATCTCCTGGTACTGGCTCCTCGCATCCGGCTATTCTGAAGCAGGGGCACGGAACCTGATCGTCCTTCTGATGGTGATGCTCGAGAACTTCCATGTACTGAACTGTAGATCCGATTACAGGTCTTTCTTCAGGATACCGCTTCGGACAAACCTCTACCTGGTCGCAGGGATCATCGCCGCACTGGTGATCCATACCATTGCAATGTATATTCCCTTCTTCCAGGATGCGCTTGGGATCGGACCGGTCTCACTGTTCGAATGGATAGTTGTCATCACCCTCTCTTCAAGCATCCTCGTGGTGATGGAGATCTACAAATTCCTGGTGAGCCGAAGGAGATTCAGAGCTGAAGCGCCATGATCATCCGATCGATGCCAGGATAGTAATAGGACTCTTTGTAGGAGAGGATGGTGAAACCCTTTGATTGCATAAGCTCAGTCACCGGGGAATGCCGCTTTGATAGAGCTATCCTGACACGGTGTGCACCATTCATCCTGAAATATGCAAGAAGGGGATCGATGAGATCAGCCCCGATACCCTGCCCCTGCCATTCGGCAACGACACCAATCCTCAGAATCCATGCCTCATCCGGATCGTTTGCCTCCTGCGCTCCTATGATATAGCCGATCGGATCGTCTTCATGAACAGCAACATAATACATCTCTTTGAAGAGCTCGCCAGCCTGGCGGAGAAAGATAGGAGAATATCCATAATCCCCGAAAAGCTTCCTGTCCATCAGGCAGACATGCGGATAATCACCCTCTGCATATAAACGTACACGATACCCCATCACTCATCTTCCCGGTATACCTACAACGCCTACGGAGATGAAAAAATACCTTTCGATCTGATTTTTAGTGGAAAACCCTTTGTCTGTTTCCACCGTAGATATAGGAATACAGGAGACCGAGGGATCCAGGTGGAAGAAGTCACCAGCAGTTATACACCTAAGGAGGTGGAGGAGGAGGCACGTGCATTCTGGCGTGCTGAAGATACCTACAAGAACGTACAGGAACTCAGAAAGAATGGAAAGCCATTCTTCTTCGTCGACGGACCGCCATATACCACCGGGTATATCCATCTTGGAACGGCATGGAACAAAATCTTAAAAGATGCCATTCTCCGGTACCACCGGATGCATGGACGCCATGTGATCGATCGGGCAGGGTATGATATGCATGGCCTGCCGATTGAGGTCCGGGTTGAGAATGAGCTTGGGTTCACATCAAAGAAGGATATCGAGACATTCGGGATTGCGCAGTTTATCAATAAATGCCGGACATTTGCCATGACACATAAAGATATCATGAGCCGGCAGTTCTCGGATCTCGGCGTCTGGCTTGATTTTGAGAATCCGTACCAGACAATATCAAACGACTATATCGAAGCAGCATGGTTCACTCTCAAACGTGTCGAGGAAGAGGGGATGCTGGAAAGGGGATACCGTGTCGTCAACTGGTGCCCGAGATGTGAGACAGCCATCGCCGATGCCGAGGTCGAATACCAGGATGTAACTGATCCGTCAATCTTCGTCAAGTTCCCCCTTACAGGAGCAGAAAACGAATATCTCGTCATCTGGACGACAACACCCTGGACGCTTCCAGCAAACGTTGCGGTTGCCGTTGCTGCCGACTTTACCTATGCCCGTGTCAGGGCAGTCCGTGAAGGAGCATCCGAGATCCTCTGGATCGCAGATGATCTCGTCGAGAGCGTGCTAAAAGCCGGGCGCTATCAGGACTATGAGGTTCTCGGTGTCAAAAAGGGTTCAGAACTTGTCGGATCCGAATATGAATCGCCGCTCATTCCCTCTGTCCCGATGCAGGGTCGAATCCGGCACCGTGTCGTGGCAGCAGACTTTGTTGCCATGGAAAATACCGGGATGGTGCATATCGCCCCCGGGCATGGGTGGGACGATTATGTCCTTGGTATGAAGGAGAAGCTCCAGATTGTCTGTCCTGTTGACGGAACAGGACGGTTCACAGAAGAAGGGGGCGAATTTGCCGGCATGCTGGTGAAAGATCCGGCGACAAACAAGCTGGTGATCCAGGCACTCGGACCCGCACTCCTTGCCGAGAAGAAACTGACCCACCGGTACGGCCACTGCTGGCGCTGCAAAACCCCAAATATCTTCCGTGCAACATCGCAATGGTTCATCAAGGCAAGTGATGCAAAAGAGAAGATGCTCGCCTCGATACAGGATGAAGTTACCTGGTACCCGGACTGGGCAGGGAGCGCACGATTCCATGACTGGATCGAAGGCGCACGTGACTGGTGCATCTCCCGCCAGCGATACTGGGGCATTCCGATCCCCGTCTGGGTCTGCCCATCATGCGACACCTACCGCGTTATCGGCAGATTTTCCGAGCTTGAAGAGCTCTCCGGCAGTAGAGTCACCGATCCCCACCGGCCGATGGTCGATAAGATCACGATCCCCTGTGCCTGCGGCGGCACCATGCACCGGGTCGAGGATATCTTCGATGTCTGGTTCGATTCCGGCGTGGCGTCCTGGGCAACACTCAGCTATCCCGGTGAAGAGGAAGCATTCAAAAACCTCTGGCCTGCCGACTTCATTACCGAAGGCCAGGACCAGACAAGGGGTTGGTTCTATTCGCAGCTCGGCCTCTCAACAATCGCTTTCGGGCAGGCGCCATACAAACAGGTGTTGATGCACGGGTTTGCCCTGGATGCACAGGGAAAAAAGATGTCAAAAAGCTTCGGAAACGTTGTCACCCCCGAAGAAGTGATCGAAAAGTTCGGAGTCGATGTACTACGGTTATATATCCTCTCCGCAAGCGCACCCTGGGACGACCTGAAATTCAACTGGGATGGAGTAAAGACGGTGCACCGTGCACTCAATATCCTCTGGAACGTCTATCGCTTCCCGATCCCCTATATGCGACTTGACAATTTCCAGCCAGGAACAGATGCTGCTGGTGCATATGATACTTCAGCAATCCACAAAATCGCGTCTGAGGGAGCATTCGAAGATCGTTGGCTTATCTCAAGAATCCATTCGCTGACTGATGAGATCAGCGGGGCGATGGCTGAATACCAGATCCACCGGGCCACCAGAAAGCTCCTCTCATTCATCTTAGATGACCTCTCCCGCTGGTATGTCCAGCTCGTCAGGCCACGGATGTGGCTTGAAGATGATTCACTCAGTAAACAGCAGGCATACGAGACGATCTATTATGTAATGAGGAAGCTCGTATCACTTGCCTGCCCGTTCATCCCTCACCTCACAGAGCTGATCTACCAAAACCTCAGACTTTCCGGAGATCCATCCAGCGTCCATATGCTCGACTGGACAGAAGCTGATCAACACCTGATCAACAGGTCAATCGAAGACGCCATGCAGGTTGTCCAGTCCTTTGATGATGCGGTGGCAAATGCCCGGCAGGCAGGAAAAAGAAAACTCCGGTGGCCGGTTGGCGAGGTTGTCATCGCAACAGAGAGTGCCCTCGTACACGAGGCGGTCTCCTCCCTTCTTCCACTCTGCAAGGCCCGTGCAAACAGCAGGAACGTCAGTGTTGTAACAGGCACATGGGAACGCGTCCTCTGGACGGCAGAACCACAGATGAAGAAGATAGGACCAGAATTCGGTAAAACCGGTGTTCTGGTGAAGCGTGCTATCGAGGAGGCAGATGGAACTCTCCTCAGGCAGCAGATCAATGAAGCGGGATCAGCGACAATCACCGCCGGTGATCAGGAGATCATAATCACAGCCGAACATGTTGCATTCTCCGAGAAGCTCCCGGAAAATGTCTATTCGGCAGCAATGCCCGATGCAACAGTGTATGTCGACGTCACCCTTACTGATGAGCTCGAGGCTGAAGGATATGCACGTGAGGTTATCCGGCGTGTCCAGGAGATGCGTAAGCAGATGGATCTCTCCGTCGACGACCAGATAGAGGGAATGATCGTAATCGGGGACGATAGGATTGGATCATTACTTGATAATTCAAAAGACTGGATCGCCGGGGAGATCAGGGCATCGTCTCTTGTATTCGCAAAAGAGAAAGGTGAAGAGGCCGGTTTCTCTGCAGAATGGGATGTCGAAGGAGTTGTGATCTCAATTACTCTTCGTAAACCCTGAGATCAGACGGGAGAGATATCCTCTCCCATCCTGTGTAGTGAAGAGGGGAGGATTTCTATCTGAAACGATCCGGACCCGCTCTGTGATGACCTCCTCCCCTGACCCGGGGTTGTATCCCGGATGTTCTTGTAAAGCGCGATACACCACAAGCCCCCTTCTCTGCCATCCTGGTGTCTCAGACAGGTTAACCCCGCGTGAATGCATCATTTCATGCATGGCTGCGGTATTCATCCCCTGAAGCATCTCCTGAACCCTTGCGGGGGGATTCCCGTCCTGAGCCAGTGCCCACTGGCAGTAGGCATTGTTATGGTTCCTCCATGCCTCTTTCTGCCGCCAGATAAGATACTCAACAGCAGATCCTCCATCAACCGGGATAACCCGCGCATCAAAGGAGAGCGGAGACTGAAGACCAAGTGCCAGTGTAAGGGCGCTTGAGGCATAGGATGCTGCAACAGAGTCGAGTTTCTCTACCCTGCCATAAAAAGGGAGCTTTGTAAAGAAGAGATTGATCTCATCTGAGAAGGTATAGGCAAACTCCGGGGACAGGCCGCTCTCCCTGAGGAGGAGAGAGGTGACATGCTCCATCGCTAAAGAGAACTTTATATCAAATGGTTTCTCCAGGCCGAGAACTTCGGCTACGGAATGAAAGGATCTACCGTCAAGCCTGATGAAACAGGGTGCTATTGTCCGGAGTTCGGAATATATCTCCCTTCTTTTCATTCGTTCTGATCCTTTTCCCTGGACGACTTGAAAGCGCCTGGAATATGACGGATAAGAACAATATCTGAAACTTCCTTAATGAGGCGGTATGGCACCTTCAGACCCTTGAAGGATTTCAGGTCGATGATATCGGGGTTGATGTTTGTTAGGGCAAGCGATGCCATCTTTTTATTATCGATGTCAATTACGACATCGGCAACATTGCCGATGAACACGGCTCTGTCGGTATATACGCTCATGCCAAAGAGCTCTGAGATCTGCCACTTCATATCAATCTGTTCAAGATATATACTAAATACTTAAAAAAGATAATCCCTTTCCATGAATGGATCGCTGGAGATAGGACGGATTTTTGGCATACCAGTCCGACTTCATATCACTTTTTTATTGGTGATCCCGCTCTTTGCATGGATCATCGGGAGCCAGATTAACCTCACAGTGGATTTCATCGAAGGAATCTTTGCTATTCCCATTGACAGGACTATTATCGACAGTGGCTTTGTCCCCTATATTCTCGGCGCGATCGTGGCGCTTACCCTCTTCTTCTGCGTCTTTGTCCACGAACTTGCCCATTCCCTGATTGCACGCGCAAACGGCATACAGATCAATTCGATCACCCTGATCATCTTCGGCGGTGTCGCTTCGATGGAAGAGACACTTCCCGATCCAAAAGTGGAACTCCCGATGGCGATTGCAGGTCCCCTTACAAGCCTCGGGCTTGGGATCATAAGCTGGATACTCGCGTATAGTGTAGGTTTTCTCATCCAGACACCTCCTGTTGCCGGTGTGCTTGTCTACTGTTTCGGGTACCTTGCGATCCTGAATATACTGCTCTTTGCATTCAATCTTCTTCCAGCATTCCCAATGGATGGAGGACGGGTCCTTCGCGCCTGGCTCGCCAAACGGATGCCGCTTCATCGTGCAACACGGATTGCATCGGATATCGGGAAGGGTTTTGCCATTATCTTTGGAATTATCGGCATCTTCACCTTCAGTTTCATCTTAATCATCATTGCATTCTTCATCTACATAGGGGCAGGCCAGGAATCATCGATGGTCACGACAAACTTCCTCCTCCAGGATGTAACCGTCGGCGAGATCATGTCAAGAGAGGTCATGAGCGTCGAACCAGCCCTCCCGCTCACCGGCGTGATACGGCTGATGTATACAACAAAACACCTTGGGTTCCCCGTTATTGACCGTGGCGACCTTATAGGCATCATCACGCTCGCCGACATCCATAAAACAAATGATATCGACCGTGAGGCGATGCAGGTACGGGATGTGATGAGCAGGCAGCCGATCATAACGATTTCACCCTCCGCCTCGGTAACAGAAGCGCTCAGGATCATGACGATGCAGAATATCGGGAGAATCCCGGTGGTTGAAGACGGTCGGATTGTTGGAATCGTCACCCGGACTGATATCCTGACAGTGCTTGAATTAAAAGATATAAATTAGAGGGAGAGGGTCTGCCTGATGCCTGTGGCCTCGGTTCGATACCCACTCGATTCATTCAGGATTGATCTGAAGGAGTCTGACTCAATCAGCTCAAGAAGGGATCTGATCCTAGGATCATCCATATCACTTGTCATAATCCCGATCTCATACCGCTCGGTTCCGACAGGAACAAATGATAATCCGGCAATCTCTGCCGCAGAGGCAACACAGAGACCTGCATCCGCCTCACCGCTTCTGACCGCAAGCGCCACTGCAAGATGGGTCGTCATCTCCCGATCATAGCCGGATATCGACGCAGGATCGATCCCACGCTCATTTAGCATATGGTCAAGAAGCATCCGGGTACCCGATCCCTTCTGCCGGTTAACAAATGAGACATTCGACAAACCGTCAAAGGTGATGCCCTCCCTTGAGACAACACCCTGCTCGCGTTCGGCAACACAGACAAGTGTCACCTCCTCACCGGGCAGGTACCGCTCGAGGTACCGGATATTATAGGTGCCATCAGGCGCCAGAAGATGCATCGGCGCACAATGGCAGTGACGCCTCTTCAGGGCGAGAATACCTCCCATGCTCCCGATATGTGCAGAATGAACCGGGAGGGGAGAGAGGAGATCAGCCATCCGATCAAGGATTGGATCATGGCTCCCGGCAAGAATCAGGGCCGATTCAACCTCCTCTTTCCGCACATTCAGGCTGATTGGAACGCTGTCGCCCGCCTCCACACCTTCTGTATCAGCAGGAATCCTGAGAACTCCGTTTGAGCGGACCGCACTCATCTGGACACCAGCCCCACGTGAGAGGGGAGTGGCGATCAAACGCCCGGCAACACGGCCGGCGGTCATCAGGACGAACTCGTCGGTTCCGATATCAGAGGCAAGTGTCCGGGTCAGTTCAGCCTCTATCATTTCCGGTGGGTGAACCGGGATACCTGCTGCTTTGATCACCGGCGTTATGATCTCCCGGATCACAGTAAGTGCGGAGAGGGGATAGCCCGGCAGCCCGATCACCGGTTTTCCACGGATCATACCGATGATCACCGGTTTTCCGGGTTTAATACCGACCCCGTGCACCAGCACCTCGCCAAGCTCACCAATCACCTGAGCAGTATAATCTTTTGTGCCCTTTGACGAGCCTGCAGAGATGATCACAATATCGTGGGCAGAGGCGGCAGCATCAAGCGCCTCCCGTATCCGATCGGGATCATCAGGCACCAATGGAGAGATGTCAGCCTGAATACCAAGGGAGCGGAGATGTGCTGCTGCCATCTGGCAGTTGCTCTCGACGACCTGGCCGGGTTTTGGCCGTGTGCCATGAACCACCAGTTCGCTCCCGGTGGGGATGAGCCCGGCAGAAAAAGAGAGGACAGAAACTTCAGTGATCCCATATGCGGCAAGTGCCCCGATATCGTGGTATTTGATACTGTGGCCACGTGGCACTGCCATCTCGGATTCAGCGATATCCTCCCCAACCGGACGGATATGCTGCCATGAGGCTGCTGCTCTCCTGATCGCGTAACCCCCGCCTTCGAATGCGACATCCTCGATCATGATCACGGCATCGCTGCCGGCAGGAATGACATTGCCGGTGTTCACGCGGACCGCATCATGGATGATGATCGGGTGTTTGTCTGTTGCACCATGGGTTGCCCGTGAAGAGACTGCAATCCCATCCATTGCCGAGAGATGTGCCTCGGGAACTGAATATGCCGCATAGATCGGTTCCGCCGTCACCCTTCCGACACTCTCGATAAGAGGGAGAGAAATTGCGCGTGGTTTTGGCGGGCAGAGCCTGTTAATGATTGCGATCGCCTCATCAAGCGGAACAAGAGAGAGATACCGGCTCACCACAGGATCACCTCCACAACAGCCCCTGTTTCAAACCCTTCGGATTCAGCAGGCACCCGGACATATCCATCGCTCTGCACCAGGGTATGGAGGAGGCCGCTCTTTGAGAAGAGCGGGCTTGCCACACCATCCCTGAGATGAACCCTGACATAATCCTCCCTCCCTTTTGCCGAAGGTATCCCCGCATCAAGGGTAGCAGAACAGGCATGCTCCGGAATTGCAATGCCGCTCATAGCAGAGAGGAGGGGTCCACAGATCGCCCTCATAACCATAAATGCTGAAGACGGGTGGCCGGGAAGACCGATCACCGGACAATTTCCTATCTGCCCGATGATCGTCGGTTTGCCAGGGGATATCGCAATCCCATGCACAAGAATCCGACCCAGTTCAGCAATCACCCGTGCGGTCGCATCCCGTTCATCCTTCGAACTCCCGCCGGAGATAAAGATCGCATCACTTGTTAGAACCGCCTGCTGAATGGCAGCGGTAAGTGCATCCGGCTCATCAGGCACAATCCCACACGGGACGGGAATACAGCCGCATTGCAGGATGAAAGACTCGCAGACGATTGAGTTGACATCTCTCACCTGACCGGGGAGGGGATCGCACTGTGGAGCGATGATCTCGTTCCCGGTTGCGATGACCGCAACCCGGGGAATCCGCCGCACAGAGAGAGAGAGAATGCCTGCTGCTGCAAGTACGCCGGTCTCCTGCGGGAGAATACGGTGACCTGATGGAATGATCACCTCACCTGTTGCAAAATCCTCATCCGGAGCAACATAATTCTCACCACTGGAAGCAGGCCGGTTGACTAGAATCTGATCCCCTGCCGTCTCCGTATACTCGATCATCACAACAGCGTCCGCACCAACAGGCATCATCCCGCCCGTCGGGACATACCTGCATTCACCTGCCACAATCGATCCCGGATCAGATGATCCCATCTCGATCCTGCCGGTGCAGGTGAGCATTGCAGGGAGGGACTCACCCGCACCGATTGTGTCCGTAGAGATAACTGCGTAACCATCAACGATCGACCGTGCAAATCCCGGAATATCATGGGATGCGATGATATCGGCATGTGGGATGCGGAAGAGTGCCTCAGATAGGACAATACTTTCCATACCCGGATCAGGGGCAATGGAGAGGAGGGAGGAGACCGCATCCCGGACAGGGACTACCCGGATGAACCTGCTCATTTGAAACAACCCAGCTGGCAACCACGGATCTTAATTCCGTTTTTGTTGCAGTACCGGGAGATATCGAATTTTTCTATGTTGTACTTCTCCGATATGGCAAACGCCTGTTCGCATCGGATCTCTTTTTCAATTCCCTCGGCGGCAAATGCCGCAGCTATTGCGTCATATGACATACACCTATCATTGCATTCCAATGATATAGCATTTACAGAATGGGATCAGGATATCATTTTGTAATCACCTCCCGGATCAACCTATTACTTCCGGAATCAAACAGGTAAGAGAGGATGGTTTGCGCACTTATTCACTCACGCCTTGACCCGGCGGGCGTGGCGATCAGATCCGCGATCGAGGAGCTCATCAGGGAGCAGGGTGAGGCGGCCTGGCCACTGCTCAAAGAAGGGTATCTCTTCCATGAGACCGAAGGGAGGCTCATCTACGAAGACCACATTGATGAGACGGTACAGGCGGATCGGATCATCTTCCTCTCCCGCCACACCAGCGTCAACCCCGAGCCGGTGCTAACGGTCCATGTAACCGGAAATTTTAGCGAAGCGGCTTATGGCGGGGCGCCGGATGAACTGGCAGTCGCCGATCCTGGGATGATGCAGGCAGTTCTCCGCAACCTGGTACGATATGCACCAAAGGGGTATCGTGCCGCCTACGAGATCACTCACCATGGACCGAGCGATCTGAAGACTCCATCGTTTTTTGTTGAAATTGGAAGTACAGAAAACGAGTGGAGTGATAAAGAAGCCGCAATGGCAGTTGCCCGGAGCGTTCTTTCCGCTGTACCGGGAGATTATCTGCCCATGATCGGTTTTGGAGGTACGCATTATGCCGTCAGGCAGACGGCAATTGCCACAGATACACGGGGGGCATTCGGCCATATCGCCCATTCCCGGGAAGCATCAACCCTGACACCAGAGATGGTGGTGAAGATGGCGGATATGACCGGAGCCGTAGCCGGATACATTGATAAAAAGGCGCTTCATGGGAAGGAAACGGATCAAATCGCCCGCCTCCTGAACGGAATCGGCCTTCCTCTTCTGACAGAAGGCATGCTCAGGGAGATGGGCAGGATTCCCTGGAGGACATGGTGCCGGGCAAATGCCCTTGCATCGGAGATCTCATCAGGAGCTCTTCCAAAGAACCATGGTATGGAACGGGATGGCGATCTTTCGGTGATTACGATCGATAGGGAACTCCTCATCGAAGCGCTCAGGGAGGATAGAGAAGAGTTCATATCACTCCTTGATGGCATCACTCCATGCATCAGAATAACAAAGGACGGCTCAGCAGCCCTCCCTGCCTTCATCGGGTACCATGAGGACGAAGCACAATTAGCAAGTGATTTAATAACCCTGTGTGTACAACAGATTACGAAACATTCTCGTGCTGTTGTAGAGGGTGATCGCCTTATCATCAGTAGAGAACGTTTTGACCCTGAGAAAGCGCGCAAACTTGGGGTACCAGCAGGACCACTCTTCGGCAGGCTTGCCAGCGGGCAGGCTGTAACTGTTGAAGGGAGAGTAATTATGGCCGATATGGTCAGCACCTCTGTTCTGCAGGAGATCATAATCCCGGGATTGGAGAGAATAACATGAGATCAATCGTCGAAGAGGCATTATCACGGAAGAAGGCGGAAGAGGCAGAGGCAGCCGGAGAGACACCTTCAGCATATGAACGCACGCCGATAGTAGATGGGCAGGCAAACCCGAAATTTGAAGGGAAGATGGAAGATGAAGATTTTGAAGAGGTTCTCCGGAGTCTCCGAACCATCATCACAGTCGTCGGATGCGGCGGCGGCGGATCAAACACCATCACCAGGATGTTCGAAGAGAACATCCATGGGGCAAAGATGATTGCCATCAACACGGATGCCCAGCATCTCGCAATGACACGGGCTGACCGGAGGATGCTCATCGGAAGGCAGACTACAAAGGGTCTTGGCGCCGGAGCAGTGCCCCGGCGTGGCGAAGAGGCCGCACTCGAGAGTGAGGGGGATCTGCACAGGGCCATCGCTGGCAGCCATATGGTCTTTGTCACAGCAGGCCTTGGCGGCGGCACCGGAACAGGCTCCGCACCAATTGTAGCCAAGGCTGCACGTGAGGAAGGGGCACTGACGATCGCTGTCGTCACGCTCCCCTTCACAGCAGAAGGCGCAAACAGGATGGAGAATGCCGAAGCAGGCCTCGAACACCTCCGTGAGGTGGCGGATACTGTCATCGTCGTGCCAAACGACCGCCTCCTCGAAGTCGTGCCACGCCTTCCCCTCTCCACTGCCTTTAAAGTCGCCGATGAGGTGCTGATGAAAGCCGTAAAAGGGATCACCGAACTGATCACGCTCCCTGGCCTTGTGAACCTGGACTTTGCAGATGTCAGATCCGTGATGGAGCAGGGCGGCATCGCGATGATCGGAATGGGAGAGTCCGACTCCGAAGATAAAGCAACCGATTCAGTGAAGAAAGCACTCCGCTCTCCCCTTCTTGACGTTGATATCTCAGGTGCAACCGCAGCACTCGTGAATGTGGTTGGCGGCCCTGACATGACCATGTCCGAAGCCGAAGGGGTGGTCCAGGAGATATACGAACGGATCGATCCTGATGCACGGATTATCTGGGGGGCCCAGATTGATCCTGGCATGCAGAACAGGATGAGAACAATGTTAATCGTCACCGGTGTCCAGTCGCCCCAGATCTATGGAAAACCGGAGACACCCCATGGACAGCGTGTCCAGAAACAATATGATATAGATTTTCTTAAGTGATCGCTATGGATATGCCAGAATTCAAAAAACCGGACCTAAAAGGCCTCAATCTCAACGAAGAGCTCTTCCGGAAATACATCCGTGTCCTGAAACTGGCACGGACGCCCACCCGTGAAGAGTTCAGTAAAATAGGTCTCGTTGCGGGTATAGGAATTTGTATAATAGGCCTTGTCGGATTTATCATCTACGAGATCATGCTCGTAGTCCCGAAATGATCATCATGACTGATGCAAAAAACCACTACTACGCAATCAAGACGACCTCAAAACAGGAACGCGCAGTCGCAGATACAATCTTCCGGACGGTTGAACGGAAGGATGTTGATATCAGGGTCTCATCGGTGATTGTGCCTGAAGAGCTGAAAGGATATGTGATTTTGGAATCACCTGAAAGCCGCGGGCGAATCCAGGAACTCCTTGAAAGCGTACCGAGTGCACGGGCACTTGTACCGGGCGAGACGAGCCTTGAGGCTATCCAGCATTACCTGGAGCCAAAACCTGTCGTCTCCGGAATTGAGGAAGGGACCATCGTCGAGCTGATCGCAGGCCCCTTCAAAGGAGAGAAAGCAGTTGTCAAGCGGATCGATCTCGGGAAGGAGGAGATCACCGTTGAGCTGTATGAGAGTATCGTTCCAATCCCAATCACCGTCCGGGGCGACCATGTCAGGGTCATCGAACGGAAGAACGAAGAATAAGTACCTCCACCCCTCCAATCACCTCCATTTTTTCAGGAACTCCCCATCATATTTATCAGATCAGCCGTTGACATATATGAACCACAGCTGACAATCCCAATCAGGGGTTGCCGGCATGGTGATACTATGGCAGAAACTGTCGAGGTACTGGTACCCGGCGGTAGAGCGACCGCAGGCCCGCCATTGGGCCCTGCGCTGGGTCCTCTTGGCATCAACGTGAAGGCCGTTGTCGATGAGATCAATAAAAAGACAGCGGAATTCAATGGAATGACTGTGCCAGTCACGGTGGAGGTCGACGATAAGAAGAACTTCACCATCTCGGTGGGTATCCCACCGACGACGGCATTGATCATTAAGGAAGTTGGTGTTCAGAAGGGGTCATCAAGCCCAAATACCCAGCCGGTTGGTAATCTGCCGCTTGAAGCGATCATTCGGATCGCCCGCATGAAAAAGGAGTCAATGCTCTCCTACGACCTCAGGAATGCGGTCAAGGAAGTCATCGGCACCTGTCGCTCAGTCGGAGTGACGATCGAGGGGATGAAGGCACAGGATGCTATCGCCGCGGTCAATGCGGGTCAGTTCGATGATCAGCTAAACGCATAGACATAGAGATAACCATAGGAGATCGTAGATACACGGTCGAGAACTATGGAGGCATCATTTAATGGTTGAGTTAACCCAGATACAGAAGGCCGTATCCACGGCTATCGAGCAGGCGCCTGAGAGGAAGTTCCGGGAGAGTGTGGATATCACAGTCAACCTGAAGAACATCGATATGGCGCAGCCGAAAAACCGTATTGATGCGACGATTCTTCTGCCAGAGAGTGCAGGCACAAAAAGAATCGCGGTTCTGGGCAAAGGAGACATAACCACTCAGGCAAAAGAGGCAGGTGCTGATATTATCATCGGCCCCGAAGAGATCGAACGCCTGGGTGGTGCCCCGCGTGAAGCCAGACAGGTTGCATGCGATTATGACTTTTTCCTTGCCGAGACCGCTGTTATGCCACTCGTAGGCCGATGGTTAGGCCCAAGGCTTGGCCCACGCGGCAAGATGCCGATGCCCATCCCCCCTGGACAGGACATCAGACCGATTGTAGAGCGTCTGCGCGGTTCCATCAGGATCCGGACAAAAGATAAGATGACATTTTCAGCGAAGATCGGGAACACAGAGATGACTCCCGAACAGATCGCAGAAAATATCAACACGGTTCTGAGAAGAGTCGAAGCAGACCTTGAGCAGGGTTCACAGAACATCCGCTCGGTTTATGTCAAAACGACCATGGGGCCGGCAGTGAAGGTGATCTAAATGGCAGTGTACACACGCCACCTGCCTCAGTGGAAGCAGGACGAGGTTGAAGAAGTTAAGAAGAACGTGCAGGATTATGCCTTAATCGGCATCATCGATACATTCGGTATCCCTGCAACACAGTTCCAGCAGATCCGGCGAAACCTCAAAGAGACAACCATCATCAAAGTGATGAGAAACACGCTTATCGAGCATGCATTCTCAGATCTTGGTGGTGTGTACGAAGATCTCAAAGAGCATATCACCGGACACTCGGCACTGATCTTCACAAATGACAATCCCTTCAAGCTTTTCAAGTCCCTTGAAAAGACGAAGACAAAGCGGGCTGCCAAAGCAGGTGAGATCGCACCAGAGGATATCGTTGTCCAGAAGGGGCCGACAAGCTTCAAGCCAGGCCCAATCGTCAGCGAACTCCAGCAGGCAGGCATTCCAGCCACCATCGACGGGGGCAAGGTGAAGATCCGCGAAACGAAGACGGTTGTCAAAGCTGGCGAGGCTATTGACCGGAAGAAAGCCGGCGTCCTCTCAAAGCTTGATATCAAGCCGATGGATGTCGGTTTATCCCTTCATGTCGCACTCTACCAGGATCAGCTGTATCTACCGGATGTACTTGGTATTGACGAGGCTGAGTATTACAACCAGCTCGTTCTTGCCGTTCAGCAGGCATTTAATCTCTCGGTCAATGCAGCCTATCCGACTGCATTCACGATGGAGACAATCCTTGCAAAGGCATTCCGTGAGGCTCGCAGCCTTGGTATAGAGGCCGCTATCTACGAGAAAGATGTCATTGATGGCATCATCGCAAAGGCATACAGACAGATGAACACAATCAAAGTATTAGTTGAATAAGGTGACCGAACTATGGAGTACATATACGCTGCTCTCTTACTGCACTCTGCTGGCAAAGCAGTAGAAGAAGAATCCGTCAAGGCAGTTCTCTCTGCCGCTGGTATCGCTACAGACGAATCCCGTGTAAAGGCGCTCATTGCCGCCCTTGACGGTGTTGACATCGAAGATGCCATCAGCAAGGCCGCTGCAGCACCTGTTGCGGTTGCAGCCGCCGCAGCCCCTGTGGCAGCAGCTGCTGCTGAAGAGGCACCAGAGGAAGAAGAGTCAAAGAAGGAAGAGGAAGAAGAGTCCGGCATGGCCGGTCTTGGAGCCCTCTTCGGCTAAATTTTTTTATCAAATTAGTCCTGCTACTGAAGAATGCAGGATCCGTTTAGAATTGTTCACTGGCGAGCCATGCCCAGGGTCCTCCTTGCCAGAACAAATATGACCATCAGAACTATGCCAAGGCTGGTTTTACCACAAGATCAGATACCGCAATCTTTTCACAGAGCCGTCTCCTCTTCCTGATAGGCCATAGATCGTAGAGGAAGAACTGGACCGGCTTCCAGAGTGCGACCCACCCTATGATTATAAGGGATTCTGCGATCAGCTCTGCAAGCGATCCCTGTTCAAAGATATCTGATGCATGCTGGCTGATTGTCAGGCAGAAGAAGAGGAAGACGATCCCGATCGCCAGATTCAGCCGCTCGCGCCTCCATTGCACAGAGAGGGCATGTTCTGCCAATGATCCGAGATAGAGGAAATGGTTTTCGACTGCTTTTTTGATATTCTCCTTCACCTCATTGGAGATGAGGGCGAGGGGGAGATAAACGATGATCCGGACCGGCTGATCGAATGGAATCTCCTCAAAAGAATCGTATATATACTCTTCAGCATCAGTATCAAGTTCTTTTTCATAGAAAGGCGATGGATCAAGGGTATTGAAGAGCTGGATCACGTTTAAGAGTTTCAGCTCCACAAGCGCAATCTCATCCGGATCCTCAGGTGGGGGGCCAAATTCACGTTCGGGATACTCATACTCCCGTGCCTCCATTCCAGATCACCTGATTCCGGCAATAATCGCCTGCCCATATGAGATACAGCCATCACCAAGGGGATAGTCTGTATTAATGATCGGTTGGATTCCGGCTTTTTGAAGCTCGTCACAGATGGTGGTTCTGATCATGCGGTTATAGCAGACCCCTCCTGACAGGGCAGCCTTTCCGATCCCGTTTACTTCGGCAACTGAAACTGCGAGAAGGGCAATGCCACGGGCGAGATTAAACTGGAACGATGCAGCAATATCTGCTATTGCCCGCCTCTGCATCTCGTGGCTCTCCTCCTGTAGGGGAAGATACCGTAAAAGCGCCTCTTCCATCAGCCGGGATGTTGAGAGCACCTGCTGGCCGTTCTCTTCAGAGATGAATATATCCCACTCTCCGGCTCTTCCGGCAGATGCTGCCGCCTCAAGCCTCATCGCCGGCTCGCCATCATAGGTCCGTTTGGAACAGATGCCAAGGAGGGCAGATGCGGCATCAAGCACCCTGCCTGTGCTCGTTGTGGGGATTGTGTTAAACCGTCTCTCCACCTGATGTGAAAGTGCCGAACAGGCGATCTCATTCCATCCCCTGCTGGCAAGGAGATCCAATATTTCAGGCTTTTGCAGGATACCATAGAGCATCCGTTCGGGGTGTGAGGTTGCGGCATCGCCACCGGGCATCAGCACCTGCTCAAGGTGCCCGGCACGTACATAATCCGGTGCCTGCCCGACAAAGATTTCGCCCCCCCAGACTGTGCCGTCATCCCCGTACCCGACACCATCAATTGCGATCCCGACACACCGTTCGCGTGTCGCAGCAGCAATATGCGCACGATGGTGCTGGACAAAAACAAGTTCTGCACCAAGTTTATCTGCAAGATCTGTTGCATATCGTGTGGACAGAAACTGTGGATGGAGATCACATGCAATGATCTCAGGTGTGGTGCCGGTTAAGCCCCTGAGCCTCTCCACCGTCTCATCGAGGTAGCGGACGGTAGAGGGGTTTCTGATATTTCCGATATGAGGGGAGGTGATGCAGAAGCCATTATTGTAGATACTTGCATTCGCATTCAGTTCCGGCCCGACAGCGAGGATAGCCCGCGTCCCTAGATCAATACGTGTCCTTTTTGGGGCAATGCCACGGGAGAGCCGGATGATCAGACCATCACGGATAACCGAATCATCACATCGGTTCTGGATCTCGCGATCATGGGTCAGGAAGTAGTCCACCACACCGCGAAGGCGCGACATCACCAGATCAATCTCGGTGATCATCGGGTTGCCAGGCACATTTGCACTCGTCATCACGAGCATCGGGGCCTGGAGGCGGCTGAAGACAAGATGGTGAAGGCCGGTATAGGGGAGCATCATCCCGAGGGTATGCAGGTTTGAGATCGTTGAGTGGGACGTGTGATCGCGTTTTTCAAGTACGACAATAGGGCGTGCCGGACTCGTAAGCTGTATTTTATCATCTTCATCCAGCATGGCAACCTTCTCAATGGTATCTGCTTCAGCCATTACAGCAAGCGGCTGCTCGGTCCTTCCAAGGAGGGCTTTGAGCCGTTCTGCTGACGATTCAATACATGCAATATGAAAACCCCCTATCCCGCGTATCGCCAGGATCTTTCCCAGGTCAAGCAGTTCGGCTGCCTTTTGTATCGGATCTGTAACCGGCATGCTCCGTCCGTCCGGATCCATCAGCGCAAGCGATGGCCCGCAGGTGGCACAGGCGATCGTCTGGGCATGATGGCGCCTTGATTGCGGACTCCAGTACTCCTCCTCGCATGACGGGCAGAGAGGGAAATGATCCATCGTTGTTCTCTCCCGATCATAGGGAAGCGCGCGGATGATACTGTACCGCGGCCCGCAATCAACACATGACGTTGCCCAATAGTTAAAATAACGACTATTTCGCTGTTTAATATCATTGATGCATGCATCGCAGATTGCAACATCCGGGGGGATCAGGCCGGACAGGTTGCCTGTTTTGCTATCAAGGATCGAGAAATGATCGGGGATTGTACCTGAAAGTGGTGAGACGATCACCTCGTCTATGGCTGCAAGGCGCGGCCCTTTCCGGACCATTTCGAGGAACTCGTCAAAACGATCTCCTTCAGCGTGAATATGAACCTCACTGCCGAGGTTGGTGACCGAACCACGGATTGAAAGCGACTCCGCGGTTGCATAGACAAAGGGGCGGAACCCTACACCCTGTACGATCCCACGGACGATGATAGTGCCAGATCTCCGCATGGATTATCAACAAAGGTTATAGAATTACAGAGCAATATAGTACACAGGGTTTTTGCAGTGACGGATCATCCTAAGACGAAAATTGTAAGCGACCCGGTGGAGCTTGTACCTCTGCTTGTTACGTTTAACAACTCAGGGTATAAAATTGTTTATGAAATGCTCTCAAAATCATGGGTTACAGAAAAGGAACTTTGTCAGCAATATGAATCAGAATGCATCAATGATTGCCTGAAGATGCTGAAGAAAGGAAACCTTATCGACGAACAATGGAGAACAGTTCCAGGAAAGAAACCTGAAAAAGAGTACCGGGTAAATTATCAGAAGTTCAGGGCAAATTTCCAGTGCACGATGGAGGATCTCGTCTCAATGCTCTATATATCCACATCAAACGACGAGAAACTCAGGGTACTCTCCGATAATATAAAGGTCGAAGTTGACTCCGGTAACACCTCGATCGGCGAGATCGCGCGTAAGATTGGTGTAAAACCGATCTATGTTAAGGGCATAGCAAAGCGCATACCACATTTTGATGTCCGGGGACAGGGGTTGATACTCCTTGATGGAGAAAAGTAAGGATCCCCTCGGTAATCTTCTCAGAAGCAAAAGGGAGACGACCAGATTTCAGGTTCTCGTCGAAGTGGCCGAGCACCAGCCATCAATACGCCAGCAGGAGATCGCAGAGAAGCTCGGCGTAACCCCGCAGGCAATCTCCGAATATATTCGTGATCTCGCAGATGACGAGCTGATCACTGCCGAAGGACGCGGCCGGTACAGTGTCACCCGCAAAGGGATCGAATGGGTACTCTCAAGTGCAGAGCAGCTTGAGAGCTATGCACGCCATATCAGGCGGGATATAATCCAGCAGGTTGCAATATGGGCGGCAATTGCGGGAGAGGATCTGAAGAAGGGCGATTCAGTCGGCGTCTTTATGAAGGGCGGCTGGCTCTATGCCGGAAAAGAGCCCCAGTCTGCAACAGGTATTGCCATCGATGATGCCGAAAAGGGATCTGATGTAGGGGTAGCCCGGCTTAGCGGCATTATCGAACATACTGAAGGGAACATCTATGTCTGTAAGGTACCCCGGATCGAGAGGGGCGGATCCCGGGTTGTTGAGCGGGACCGGCTCTTTAAAATCGTGCAAAAGGCCGAAATCATCGGTGCAGTAGGGATCGAGGCGTATATGGCACTAAAGCGATCCGGTATCAGGTCAGATATGTTCTATGGCGCACGCGAGGGTGTGATCGAAGCAGCATTCCATGGAATGAACTGTGCGATCATCGTTGTCGATTCGGAGTTCACTGACTTCATCAAACGGCTTGAAACCGCAGGCCTCTCCTACACTATCCATGATCTGGCGGTGCAGTAAGCACCTATGAGCGCAATCATCCTTCCATGGAAGAAGGCATACCGGATCATTTTTTTTGATGACCGGAGGATACGCCATGTCGGTACCGTATCCCTCGCAAGAACAACACGGGGTATCCGGCCAGAAGAGTTCATGGTCAGAAGGCCGGGTGCATCCCATCCAAAAAAGACGCCAACAAAAGATCTGATCATTGCACTCCGACAGGGCGATGTATATCTGACACAGCACGACGCTTCTTTTGAAGAGTTTCTGGCAAGCCTCCAGATATCGTATAGCTTTGTTGATATCTGCCGGATCTGCCTGCTTGAGGATCAAATCACCCAGCTGTCAAAGGAGACACAAATCAGATGCGGACGTGAGCTTATATGCCCGGATTGTGCACGGAAAGAGCTCATACGCGAATTATCGCATCTTAAAAAGCTCGGGAAAAAAACCCGTGCCCATATCGAGGATCTCCTGATGGAGCACCGCGATCTCGAGGCGGTACTTGCGATCATCCAGCCTGAGAGCCTCGATATGAAAAAGACCCTTTTTGACAGGGTCAAAGCCCATCCGGTTGCAGAGACACAGAGGCTGGACGAGCTCCCGATTCCTCGTGACTTTGTAGACGCAGTGTCCATCACCACTCTCATGCCCGCTCAGCAACTTGCTGTTGAAGCCGGGCTCCTCTATGGAAAGCACCTGCTGGTTGTTGCTGCAACAGCCAGCGGAAAAACATTTATCGGTGAGATGGCAGGGCTCAAGAACCTGCTTGAAGGCAGGGGACGCCTCCTCTTTCTGGTTCCGCTTGTGGCACTGGCTAACCAGAAGTATGAGCGTTTTTCAGAGACCTACAAGAATCTGGCTAGTGTCTCGATCTCAACCGGGGTATCCCGGCTCAACCTCCCTGAAACACGATCCCCCGCCCGCCGGGATGCAGGATCGGATATCATCGTCGGAACCTATGAGGGGGTCGACAATATCCTGAGAAGAGGGCGGCAACTTCGGAATATCGGGACAATTGTTATCGATGAGGTACAGATGCTCGAAGATCCCGAACGAGGCCACCGGCTCGACGGAATGATCGCCCGACTGAAACAGATCGCCCCAAAGACACAGTTCATCTACCTCTCGGCAACAATTGGAGCGCCCCATCTCCTCGCAAAGAAACTAAATGCGAACCTGGTCACGTATGCAGAGCGGCCGGTCTCTCTGGACCGTCATCTCCTCTTCGTCGAGCGGGATGCGAAGATCCCAACGATCAAACGGCTCGTCTTCGAGGAGTTTGGAAAGACCTCCTCCAAAGGATTCAAAGGACAGACGATCGTCTTCACAAACGCCAGATCCCGCTGCCACCAGATCGCAGATGCTATCGGTCCCCGGGCCGCCCCCTACCATGCGGGGCTCACGGCACAGGAGCGGAGAGAGATCGAATCCAGGTTTGCAAAAGGAAAACTTGCCACAGTCGTCACAACCGCAGCCCTTGCAGCAGGGGTTGACTTTCCCGCATCACAGGTGATCTTTGATGCCCTTGCTATGGGTATCGAGTGGCTGACGGTACAGGAGTTCCACCAGATGATCGGAAGAGCAGGGCGGCCCGATTTCCATGATGCGGGTCGTGTTGTGATCCTGGCAGAGCCCGGCGGCTCATATTCACGGGAGTCAAAGGCGACCGAAGAAGAGGTGGCGATCAATCTTCTCAGGGGTGTGATGGAGGAGGTCGCACCCGTATACGGGATGGAGGAGAGCAGTGAAGAGTATGCGGCAAATGCCGTTGTTGCCCGCGGAATCGAGCAGGATCTAACATCAATGAATGAGCGGATGGTAGGAACCCTCGAGGACGCCATCCCCGAGATGGAGAAGTACAAACTGATACATCGAAAAGGAGGGATTATCGAGCTCTCCCCATTTGGCAGGGTTATGGCAGAGCATTTCATCGGAGTCGAGCGGCTGAAGCGGATACGCAGCCTTGTCCGGGAAGAGGACGATCCCCTGATGATACTCGCGGATCTCGAGTGCAGGACCGATGAGGATGAGCAGAAGGGGAGATGAGAGCATCTCTCACCCGCTCCTCATGAAAACACATAACCCACAATATGATACTTAGAACCAGCCCTCAGAACGACTTTTTCTTATGAATTTCCACCAATATAACGCAACACCACAGACGATGATAACCAGGAGAAGGATAATCCACCACCATGACCCGATTAATCCTCCCTCATAATCCGTACTGCTTAAAGAATTACAATCTTCATATTCTTCATATGATTCAGCCGGATCACTGTTCTTTTCGATACCGAAAACCGACGTCATCGGTACAGGAATCTCTGTCACTATCGGAGCTGTATCTTCACCCGTAACGCGGATATATTCTTCCCTCGTAAGTGAATCGGTAGAATAGTCATTTTTAATGGTGAGCGTAACACTATAGTTGCCAGGTGAGGTAAATGTGTGGGTTGGAGACATCTCTGACGAAAGAAGACCATCACCAAAACTCCATCGCCACCATGTCGGACCACCTGTTGATGTATCAGTAAACCTGACAATATGGGGAGCATCACCGGTTCTTGGTGCTCCGATAAAGTTTGCAACAAGAGGCGAACCGGGGGGGGAGGGGGCAGCAGGTTCTGTTGGCGATGCAGTCACAGGGGGATTTACATGAATGGAGGACTGGAGGCTGGCATTATCACTCCCAAAGAGATTTTCCACAGTTAAGGTTACAGGATACGTCCCTGAAGAGCTATAGGTATGGACAGGGTTCTGATCTGTCGAAGTCCCGCCATCTCCAAATGTCCAGAACCAGGAATACGGAGTTTCATCTGAGAGATCCATGAAGGTTACAGTAAGCGGAGCATATCCGGTTGTGGGTGACACACCAATTTTTGCCGAAGGAGGATATCCGATGGCGATATATTGCTCTTTTATGCGGTCACCAGTACCAACAGCATTTGAGACCTGAAGCGTTACATCATATCTTCCGGATAGATTATATGTATGAATCGGATTCTGATCGGTTGATGTTGTTCCGTCACCAAAATTCCATAACCATGTTTTTGGATTTCCAGTAGATTTATCAGAAAATTGAACTTCATGTGGAGGGGAGCCGATCAGAGGATTAGCAACAAAATTTGGTGTTGGCTCGAGTCCTACACGGATATATTTCACTCTCTGGCTGGTACTTTGCCCATATGCATTGGCGGTTGTCAGGAAAACATCATAAATACCTTCATTTTGGTATATATGTTCAGGATTCTGCTCAGTTGAAGTACCACCATCTCCAAATAACCATAACCATGAGGTAGGAGATCCTTCCGATAGATCATTAAATTGGACAGAAAGAGGGGGAAAGCCAGAGACAGGAGTTGCAGAAAAGCTTGAAACAGGTTCAAAACCGAGAGCTGAAACTCCAGGGATAAAAATTAAACAAGATGCAAGGATGATGACATATACCCAGCGCATGAATAACACCTATAGCAGTAGATATTGAGTATCATATAAATAGGCTTTCATCTGAAAAATCTGAAGAGAATCTCACCCCGTCTTGAAGATCCCACTACAAACCACATACTCGTTTCCGTCACTCCCGGTTACAAGCTGATAATAGGTGCTCTTCCAGAAGAGGCCGCTCTCGGCCGGGTTGATATAAATATAATCCTCCCATCCTGACCCGTTTTTCAGTGCTCCTGCCACCATTTCGTCCCTGAATGCCTTTCCAGTCACATCGGTCTTTCCCTTGAAACTCACACCGACAAGATGGATATTGGTTGCATGGGCGGCCATCACCACATCGGTGTCATAGGCAAAGACATAGAGGCCGGATTTCTCTTCATCCCGGTATGGATGTATACCTGCATTGATAGCCCTGATGGTTGAAGGGGCATCGCGGGCAAGAGCATCAGCAGTAAGTGAAACGAGATCTATTGCATCCGCTTCTGTCAGGATCCCGTCTGCATATCCCGGTGTGAGGTACCGATAGAGGATACGCTCGTACCGGCTGACCCCATATACATCCTTTTCAGATCTGATCCGATCAAGCGCCTGCTGGCATGCCTGCACAAGCTGAGGCGGCGTCTCTTTGTTAAAGGCGAGATAATACTCATGGGTTGAAAGCGGGTATGCGATCTCGATTACAGCCGGGTTCCTTGCATACTGATCAATCAGCCTCATGCCAGGGTATTCGGCATATGCCCATGCATCGATCTCCCCCTCCTCAAGCATCCGGATCAGCTCTCCGGCATCTGTTGCATAGGTGATCGTTTCAACTCCAAGTCCTGCCAGATCATATACTGCAACATCATCGGTGATAGCACCTATCGAAAGGGAGGTGAGATTCAATTCAGCAGGCATTATAGCACCGGATCGCATGAAGAGAACATTTCTGCTCCTGACGATTGGGCCCGCCCAGAGGAAGTTTTCCTCCCGCTCAGGCGTCCGTGCAGTGGAAAAGAGCACATACCCGGGGGTGGAGAGGGTCTTTTGGTATCCATTCTCCCATGTGGAAAGGATCACCTGTTTTCGTGAGAGATCACAATTCAGATCCAAGAAGACCTCCTCCAGAATATCAACTGAGATCCCCTGTACACTATCATCCTCCTTGAAATTGTACGGGTAATACTCTTCAGTCATATAGGTGAGGGTGGAAAGACCCCTCGATGGAATGTACCGGTTGAGTATCTGATCATACCGGCTCAACCCATCACGAGCGGGCGCTTTTTTCAGGGCGTTGAGTGCAGACTGGAACCATTCAACCTCCTTCTGCGGTGTCTCCTTGTTGAATGCATAATAGAGATCCACCGTCTTGAGACGGTATACCTGCTTGAAATAGCCATATTTTCCTGTTGCTTTTGCTATCAGGTACTCTCCGGCAAGATCCCCCGAGGCAAAGAGATCGATCTCGCCTGCATCAAGCATATGGATCAGGCTGATGGGATCTGGATCGGTGATAATCCGGGTATCATCAACTCCTGCCCGCATCAGCTCCAGAACCGATACATCATCTTTAACCGCACCGATACGGTACTGGTTGAGATCGCTCTGTGAATCTATGAGGATATCGCTGCCACGCCTGGAAAAGAGGACAATATCGTATGAGGCAATCGGGCCTGCCCAGAGGAACAGATCCTCCCGCTCAGGGGTTCGTGCAACAGAGAAGAGGGCATATCCGGGATTTGTGAGAGCCATCTGGTATCCATCGGTAAAGAGACCGATACGCATCCTTTCATCCGGATGTGAGAATCCCTCCTCATCGTATACTGCATCAAGAAGTTCGACTCCGATTCCTTTGAGGCGACCCTCTTCTTCATAATTAAATGGCGGGAAATCTTCGGTCAAAAAGATCAGATCGGATGCTCTGGCTGATTCCTCAGTTACGCATCCTGACACGCCGATGCATGCGGCAATCAGAAAAGTTACATAAAACACAATCACCGGATACTGAAGTAATCCCATCACTTTCCAGTCCATACCAGAAATCAGAAGAGAGACATTTATATTTTTCTTAAATTGAAATTTCGGGATGGGGTGCTCCTATAATTTATGAAGAGGGAAAGACCTCACCCGACACAGACCCACCGGTCATAAATCGGGTCGCGCTCATTTTCAAAGACCTCGATCTTCCGGTCAACCGACGCACCCCACTCTTTGATCAGATCCGACTCGCGTTCGGTTCCAACAGTTATCAGCGCCTCGTCGCAGAGATCGAAGAGTACCATCACAAGCTCCTCCCAGACGAGAGCCTCAAAAGAATGGATCTCACCAAGCATGATCCCAAGCCCCTTATCAGCAGGCGGCAGGAACACATCGGCAACCCTTCCATCGATACAGAGTGTCCCTTCCGGTACGAGCCTCCCCGCAATCAGTCCGCGGGCGATGAGCGCCTCATCGTTATCATAGGCAAGCGGCTCCATACCCATCCTGGAGACGATAGCTGATCCGATCCCTGAGCCGCAACAGCAGTCGATGCAGTCGCCTGAACCGGAATGTCCCCATACCTCATGGATCAGGGACTCAAGCTTTCCGGTGCGATCAGGAGGGATATCCTCAAAAGCGGGATGAATGGCAGATCTGATCTCTTCGGCAAAGGATCTTCGGACTGCCCGTTCCCAGATACTTCGTTCGATCTGGTAGAGATCACCGCCCACCTCCTCAAACCGATCGATCTCCTCTCCGGTCATCTGCCGGTACAGACAGGTTGAAGCCCACCATGCCGATTTATCTGCCGAAAGGGCAAGTGCCAGCGGATCATCTTCGGTATCAATCAAAAGCCGTGCGCAATCTTCAAGGGCAGGAATTGCAAGGAGATCAGTTACAAATTCAACTCCGGAAAGATCCCCAAATGCCGGCTCAACAAATGAAAGATGTTGAACCTCAAATATCTCTTCAACATTCATATCTTCTTCCTCTGTATCGTCAGTCCACCAGACGATTTAATAACGCCTTCAACGGTTGCATCCTCATCCATCGTCACCCTGTGCCCCTCCACATTTCCAAGAATACGGACATTCTCTTCTATGACTACGTCATTCTCAGCCTCAACATTCCCGTGAATTATGGCACCCCGAGATACCGAAACAGAATCCCTGGCACGTATACTTCCAAAGAGTGTCGTATTGTCACCAATTGTAGCTTTATCCCCACGTATCAGTCCATGAAGACGGCAGGATGAGCCAATTATAATCGGGGTCTGTACCAAAAGCTGAAACTCATCGAGATGTGAGCGGGAAGGGAGAATGAGCGGGTTGGCATCCTCAGCAGTCAAATTCTCGATGAACTGGTCGATCTCCTCCTCATGATCGATCCTGAGCATCGTAAGCACATAGAGGAGGATGTACAGGATCACAGGCATAGGGTTTCGAACCTCGATAATACCGCGTGCATCAAAACCCTTCTCGATCATGACATTATCCCCGATATCAAGGTTTCCCGTAACCGAGAGCCTGCCACGAATCGTCACCCCCTCTCCGATGAAGGCATCGCAATCGCAGACCAGGTTACCGTCGATATCGCAGAAATTTCCGATCCTGAGATCGCCCTCTGCAATCACATCCCCCTTCAGGTAGCAGGACTCAGCTATGAAGACATCATATCCGGATATGCCATACTCTATCCGTGAATGTTCACCCACTATCACATCGCCGGGTGCCTTGAGGATACGTTCCTGCAGCTCTGTCCTGTCTGGAAGGATACACCCTTTGAAAACCAGCCGTTCCTGTTGTGCATGTTCCGGAACTGTATTTTCATCAGGCAGTACGTCCTTCTCCTGCATACCAGTCTGCACCTCAGGCACCATACTTCTCGGATCTGTTTATCAGATCAACCAGTATCGGCATAAGATCTCCCCCACGAATCCGGCTAAGCCCTCCTCCGGCAGTGCAGAGCTCATCAAAGGCAGCAACGGAATCAACCCTGACACCCGGACCACGGATTATTATCGGCACCGGATCACCCGAATGATCCATCACTGAGCACGGGGTCGTGTGATCGGCACAGATTGCAATGATAATATCATGCCATTCAAGAAGCGGAGCAAGGGCTGAATCAATCACCTCGATAAAGTCCCTTTTCAGCAGGGGTTTTCCATCATGACCGAACTCATCCGCGCCCTTGATATTCAGCAGAACAAAATCCTTTCTGTCAAGTTCTTTCTCTGTATATGCAATTTTTGCATTGAGATCGGAGTCGGCCGATCCTGTGATCCCCGGCACCTGCACTGGTTCAAGACCAACAGCAGATCCAATTCCAGAAATAAGAGCTGCTGCTGAGATGACACTCCCGGTTATCTTCCATTTCTCGGGGAACGGCTCAAATCTTCCCATTATACCGGCACCACGGATCAGAACGATATTTGCAGGAAGGAGTCCATCAGCTATCCTCTGCTTATTCAGAGGATGATCAAAAAGAATCTCCTGCGACTGGCGGAGAAACTCATTTGCGACCTCCGCGGTATGGAGGTCTGATCCCGCATCTGTCATAGGGCGGATCGGAAGAGGTGGAAGGTGCTCGTGTTTTGGATCATTGGAGGTCACATTCGCACCAAGACCTTCACCACGGAATGCAACGGCAGCACGGTGGCCGGCGCCGGGTTCAATAAAGAGTTCAACCCCAAAAGACGAGAGATCGACACCTTCGCGGATAGCATCGCAGAAGGGTGCTGTCGATGCGATCCGACCTGCCCTACGATCGATGATCGTCCCGTTCGAATCAAGGCTTCCAAAATTGCCCCGGAAACCTATCATCCCTGCTTCCATGCGGATGCCGCAGCCTTCAGCCTCGAGGGGCCCTCTGCCCGTATAGTATCTCTCAGGAGGATAGCCCAGGAGGCTCAGATGTGCAGTATCAGATCCGGGCCTGATTCCGGGGGCAATGGTATCCATGATGCCACAGACGCTCTCCTGTGCAAGGCGATCAAGAACCGGGGTCGCCGCTGCCTGAAGAGGCGTTTTCCCATCAAGTACCTCGCACGGTCGATCAGCTATACCGTCAAGTACCAGGAGTAGTATCTTCTGAGCAGTCATCCTGCATAGAGATACACCTCAATATGTTATGAGTATGTCCCTTTGAGGAACAAAAAAAATTATGCGGCGATTGCTGCAGCCTTCTCAGCTGCAGTCCTGACCGCTTCGGATTTTATCACGTCGATTCTGCGAATCGGGAAGATTGTGCGCGACTCTTTAAAGATCTCGCGTGAGATATCGCCATTGACCGCTGCCTTTGCAAAGGTATCATAATCCATCTCGGTAGCAAGGCGGGAGACAACCTCAACCATCTTTGCACGGATCGAATGGATATGCGAAAGATTTGCCCGGTTCAGCGTGAAGCAGGTGAGTGTCACCTGGATCTCACGGCCCCCCTGGACCTTCTTCGTCACAGTGGCATCTATTCGTGATGTCCGCCGCTTCACATGTGAACGGATATAATCACGGGTTACCTCATGGCCGATAAACTCGGTGTAGGCTGCATCGCCTGCAACGTTATTGATCCGAAACAGCATCTTGATGTACTGTTTGGAGTAGTCCTGTGCAATCTCACCGAGTGAGACCTGCATGACGCGACCGATCATGTTTGCGGGATCTGCTGAAACAATATCCCCGATATATACTTTGCCAAAGACCTCAGGGGTATAGACCTTGTACCAGCTCTTTGCCTTCCAGCCTTCGACCCTTCGTCCAATCTGTTTCTTTTTTGCCATCGTATCACCTGATTTTCATTTGTTTAGATCAATGCCTTTTTTTTGTTCCTTTCTTTCACCATTCTCACAACAGAGTGTATCCGCAATCGAGAGGTTCATCAGATAATCATCCACAGTCGCAAGTACCGAGCCAACCGGCTTCCCGTGGATCACCATCTCAACATACCCTGAAGCGACATGCATCTCCATATCCTGGAGATTATCGGGGGAGAGACTCGCTGCAACACATTCTGGTGATGCATGGTATGACCTGATCCTGCCTGTATCGATAATCATGCTGAGATCGCCTCAATAACTGCCTGCCTGAAGAGAACATCTTTCCCTGCCGGTATCGTTGCTCCAGCCCTCCTGATATGGCCCCCGCCGCTGCCTCCGACGGCAGTCGCAGCGGTCCTGACAATCCTGTCAAGATTCAGGTCACATCCCGGCGGCGTTCTAGCAGAAACAGAGCAGAAATCATCGTCTTCTGTGATAACAAAGACCGGGGATGACTGGGTGAGATCGGTTGAGAGGAGATCTGCGATATCAGAAGCAACAGCTAAATCGTCAACCCGGTACCAGCCCGGTTCGATCTGCTCTGTCGAATCCATACCAGAAATAATCCTCTGTCTAAACGCTGAGAAGAGAGACCATGCCTCCTCAATTCCTGCAGGATCACCCATACAGAGGGATACGGCAAGACCACCATGCCCGGACTTTCCGCAGGCATCAATAACTGCTGCCATCGCCGGAGCCCAGGGAATTACTTCACGCTCCAGGTGGTAGCTGTCAGCAACAAGCCTCTGGAGTGCCTCGGCTGATGCCTCATCATTTACCCCGAGCACCAGCCTTGAGAGGAAGAGTGAATCTTCCTGTTGGGAAATATCCGGATCTTTATTCCCGGCAAGATCCCTGCAGACGGATTCTGTGCCGGATATACCGGGGAGATATGGATCTGTTGCGAGGAAGAGGCTATCGTAGAGGGTTCTGCCTGTGGGCATAAAGCCTGGTTTTGTTGATATCACTCCGTTTCCGATTCCTTCATTCACAATCTCGCGGTTTGCACCTCTGAACTCCTGGCGATCCCCGATTGCCCCGAGGACTGCAAGACCCGCACAATCGCGGTTATCCCCAAGCTCACGGGCGACATAGTATGCGGCTCCCGATGTAGAGAGTTCCCGATCTCCATCAATGCCATAAAGCCTCGGATTGACATGGAACTCTCCTGTAAATGATGGGATATGATGATCGATGACCATCACTGATGAGGGGAGATCGGAGAGTGATGACCCGAAATCACAGAGCAGGACCGGGCAGTCGGTTGGGATCATCTCTGTTCTGATTGTTGAACGGATATGAAGGTGAAATGGAACCTGAATTCTGGATAACGCCGTACAGAGAAGAGACGCAGCTGCTATTCCATCGACATCGTGGTGGGCATAGACCTCCACGAAACCCGCGGACTTAAGGTGCTGCGCAAGCAGTTCTGTTGACGGCGTAAGCGGCATAATCTATCGTGAAAGGAGAATCTCTGCGGTCTCCGGTTTGTATGTCCATCCCTTCGGAAGTTTTCCTGATTTTACGTAGTACTTGACCAGCCTTCTGACCTTTGACTCGGTCAGCTGGAGCTGGCGCTTATTGTGGATATCCTTCTTGTTCTCGGAGAGATGTTTCCTCATCCCAAGCGCCTTCTGCATCAGGTTTCGAAGATCTTCTGGAATCTCCGATACAAGATCATTCTCCTTCAGGATAGTTCCAATCCGCTTTCCAGTCACCAGTTTGATATCAGGGACACCGTACTTGTCCCGGAGTGTCATCCCGATGACAGAGGAAGAGAGGCCCTCCTTCTTCATCCCGACAATAAGCTTCTCGATCTCTGCGAGATCGGTGTTGGACCATTGTGGAGCATCCGTTCTATAAGGACGGACAGAACCCGACGATCCTCTCCGTCGTGCATGCATTCGTGCCATGTGTACCTCGTTAGTTATTTAGCTGCCCGCAGTCTTTTGCAGGAAGTGTCTGGCAGCTGCCATTCACTGTAAGTCACGAAAAGAGCCGAAACTGACTCGCCGTAATCCCAAGCCCCCTTCACGGGCAGTGCCATAGAGCACGTCGGACTTACCTCAGCCAGCACATAATGTGCAGTATAGAATAGAACAGGTAAGACTTTAAGAGTATCGGAGGGAGAGGGAATCTCACTCCGAGAGCGTGTCTGCTTCCGGCGGTGCGCTGGCCATCAGATCATTGCGGCGGTCATCCACTGAGGAGAGGAGGCACTCGTCGACAATCGATACATAATCATCAAACCAGTATGCCGAGGGGTTTCTCCGGCAGACGACGACCTTTCCCATCTCTTCGGGATCTGCTGCCTGGTGGTATTTCATCACCACATACTCTTTTGTGCATGCAGTAATTTCGATCTTACCGGTGGCATGCGACATCACAAACCGTGCACGTTTGGCAATACCCGACACTGTGGAACGTGCCTCTTCAAATATCCGGTAGCTCTCCTCGATAGGAACTGCATAAATGTGGTTTCCATGTGTCGGGCGGCACTGGAAGATATAATAGGGAGAAACACCCATAAATGAAAGTTTCTGGAAGAGTTCTGCAAGCACTTCACTCGAATCATTTATTCCACGAAGGATCGGGGTCTGGTTGAGTACCATCACACCTGCTGAGAGGAGAGCATTGATCGCCTTTTCCGCTTCAGAGGTGATCTCACGCGGATGGGTGAACTGACTCATCAGGTAGATCCGCTTCTCTGGAAGGCTATATTGCTTCAGGAGAGCAAGAAGCTCCTTATCCTCTGAGATCCTCATCGGATTATATGCAGGCATCTTACTCCCAATCCGTATGATTTGGACGTGATCGATTCTCCGGATCTCCTCGATGATCTCCCTCAGTTGTGTTGTCGGGAGCATCAGGGGGTCACCACCGGTGAGGAGGACATTTGTCACTTCGGGATGTTTCCGGATATACCTGATCCCTTCAGTGACATCCGGGGAGACCTCGTCTGCACCTTCCACAAATAAGCGTTTCCTGAAGCAGTACCGGCAGAGCCCTCCACACTGATCCGAGACGAGCAGAAGCCCTGTTCGTGCATATTTATGCTGGAGTCCGGAGGCAACGGTGTATGTAGACTCGCCCGAGGGATCCATATCTCCATCCTCCTCCTCGATTTCACCAGGATCAGGGATGATCAGCCTCCTGATCGGATCAAATGGATCTGACCAGTCAATGAGGCTCAGGTAATATTCGCTCGCCTTGAACGAGAACCAGTGTTCTACCTGGCCGATTTCGTTCTTCTCCTCTGCCGAAAGTTTCGGAATCCGGGAAACCGATGTAATGTAGCGTGTTGTCATACAAATCACCTCCGTGAAGGGTATCCTTCTGTACCAGAAGACGGTACAGGCAGAAATGACTCACCCCGGTAAGGGCATACAAAGAGAATGCACCTGCTGTCAGGTGGCCAGCCAACCTATGAGAAATCCAATTACCAGTAGTAGGCTATAGTATTTATAGTTTCGTGAAGATAGGGAAAATAACCTTAAATAAAAGCTAAAATGAGATATAGAGCAATTATTGAGGATATTTATTTTTTAATTTTCCCTTTTTTAGCCCGAGTTTTTGACATCGAGATGAGATCAACAACATAGCTCCCATCCTTCCCGACACCAATGACCCGCTCATCGCTTCTGGCAAGTTTCTCAATATTAAGCTCGTAGCTCCCGGGACCGACAATCCTGACGCTCTCCACCCGATCATACATATCCGCATGTGGTTTCCCGGGAGTTTTAACCTCAAGGATCGGTTCATTTGTCTCTTCTGCGATCTCCTGAGTACTCTTCTCCTCAAGGACATCCTTATGCCTCACCCTCTCGCTGACGTAAAAGAACTTCTTTCCGCTACAGCTTGGACATCCCCTCAGGATCTCGGTCGATCCATCCCGAAACTCACGGCCACACTGAGTACATTTGTGAGGCATGGTACCGCTTATCCTCCCGACGAAAGCGACGCCCAGGCAACCAGCCGGTCACGCTCTATCTTTAGCATCTTCAACTGCCCAGCAGGGCCAATCACAGTCATTCTCCCCTGCCGGGGTTTCTTACCCATAAATAGCCGGCCGAATATACCACCTGATTCGGCCTCTTTTCCCGGATATGTCTCCATCTCGATCCCTGAAAAGCCACCAGGCCGGATCTCCATCATGGTCACCTCAATGAGCCGGCTCTGTTCATCCGGCGTCAGGCCATGCTCAAGGACAACAATATTTCCAAGCATCACCGAATCGAGGATCGTCCGGATCTTCTCCATCGTTGTCAGGTTTGAAAGACGGTCAGCAGAGATGAGTTCTATCTGTACTCCCTGTATCATTGAGATCACCCGAAATGTTCGGTCATCATATCATAGAGCTCTTCCATATTTGTCCCTTCAAGCCCGGAAACGGAGATAACCGGGTGCTGGGGGAATGCACTCTTGATACGAGAGGGTGCGGCATCGGGCAGATCAGTCTTATTTGCCACAATAACCACCGGGAGATTTCTGCTCTCGATGATACCGACCATCATGATATTCACCTGCATAAAGGGATCAAGCGTACTGTCCATCACATAAATAACACCATGGATATCCTCCCTGAGCCAGTGCATCGCCTCGGCAACACCCTCAGTCGCCTCACGGGCACGGGAGATCGCCTCATCCTGCTCAAGACCATACTCAAGGAACTCATGGTAATCTATCTTGGTTGTTACCCCGGGAGTATCGACGATATCCAGCAGGAGGGTATTGCCATTTGCCCCGGTGATCGTAACACCTTCTCTTCTTCGTGCCCGGCGTGTTTCATGCGGAATCTCAGAAACAGGACCTATTGCATCACCAGAACAGTCACGAACGATTCGGTTTGCCAGTGTGGTCTTCCCCGCATTCGGCGGACCATAGATACCTATCCTGGAGCGCTTTCTCCGGAATATTGTCTGAAAAAACTTACTTAGTCTTCTTTTTGCACGAGTAAACATACTCATCTGTCATCCCCTGAACACAGGCAGTTTCTCTATCTGCCATGGTACCTGTACTCTTCTCCCGATTCCTAATAATACTACCCACCTAATGTAAAACCGGTTCCTTTTAAGAGAGCCTTTTTATTGCGAATATAACGTCAGGTCTGGATTACGAATCTTTTAATATGGGCATGGCATAGTAGATGTGTCATCAGTTAAGAGAGCAGAAGAGGGAGGTGAAACACAGATGAGAAAGAATGACAACATGGACTTCGAAACACGCGTCCCGGTACGGGAGGTGATGAAACTCAATCCGACCACAATCGATGCAAATGAAACTACAGCCGAAGCGGCACGTTCAATGTGCCGTGATGAGGTCGGGAGTTGTATCGTGCTGCAGAACAATCTGCCGATTGGCATTGTTACTGAAGAGGACTTCAACTGCAAGGTTATGGCCAAGGACAGAAAGCCAGGAGAGGTATACGTCAAGGAAGTGATGAGCACACCGCTGATCACGATTGATTCAGATGCCGCGATTGCTGATGCTGCACGGATGATGGTGAAGCACCGGGTCCGGAGGCTTCCGGTAGTAAATGCAGAGACCAAAGTCATCGGGATCATTACCGTTCGGGACATTCTCAGTGTTGCAAATGAGATCAATGAGATTATGAACGATTTAATCGTCATTAACCGCATGAACGACTACCACGCCGGCATATGCGACAGGTGCGGGAGTATGTCAGACGATCTCATGTATCTCGACAACCAGAATATCTGCCCTGTATGCCGTGATGAGGAGTCAATTCAATGAAAGTCTCCCGCGATCTCTTGATCGAGGTCACCACCCTTCAAAAAGACGAGTACGTCACCCGTGCCCGTCAGATTCTCCGCGATGACATATATCGCGAGATATATATCACCGATGAGAAGGGAAACCTCACCGGGATGATCGATATTACCGATGTCCTGAAGGTGACCGACACCCGATCGAACGTGACCATCTCCGGGTTTATCCGTGACGCACCATCGGTATGTCTCGAAACAACCCTTGAGGAAGTTGGTTCAATTATTTTCAGGGCAGGAACGGATAGTTCCGCTGTTCTGAGAGAGAATGGAACGTTTATCGGAGTCATACTATTTCGTGATCTCTTTCCTGTCCTGGTTTCACGCCATGAGATCACCGGGATAGTTGCTGATGTAATGACAAGAAACGTAATCTGTTCCGAATCAGATGAGAGCATCCAGAAAGTATACTCGAGGATCGTCGAGAGCGGGTATACATCCCTCCCTGTTATATCCAGGAGGAAACTGATCGGGATCGTATCCCGGCGTGACCTCATTGAGAATGGCTCAATCAGGCAATCACTTGGTAACAGTACCAGAACCAGCATCTCCCGCGTAATGACAACTCCAGTCATTTCGACGACACCTGATGCCAGAGTATCGGATGCAGCAGGAATCCTTGTTGCTCATGATGTCAGCCGTATCCCGGTTGTTGATGACGGAGATGTCATCGGCATTCTGGATCGCCATGACGTCCTGAAGAACCTTGTAAAATAACCAAAGGGATCAGCATGCACGAGAAAAATGCAGGCCAGAACAAAGGTGAACGTCACCTTATGATGCAGGGAAAGTTGAATCGTGGGCCGATAGAATTTAAATCCCGTCCCGCAGAGCGGACAGGAGCGATCATGGCCATCTCTACCACAAATGTCGTCTGCGTACCTCCGACTATGAGCATATGCGACGGTGTCTCAACGATGACCAGAGAAGGATTCCGCAGGCTTCCGATCACCGATGCCGGGAGCGGTCAGCTCAGGGGAATTATCACTGTATCGGATATCGTGGACTTTATGGGTGGAGGCGACCGGTACAATCTGGTAAAGAACAAGCATCAGGGCAATTTCCTCTCTGCAATCAACGAAAGCCTGCGATCGATCATGACCGAGCAGGTGATGACACTCAGAGAGAATGACGATATCGAAGATGCGATTGACCTGATCGTGAACAAACGGCATGGAGGAGCCCCTATCATCGATGATGAGTCGGGGGTTGTCGGGATGGTGACCGAACATGACCTCTTAAAGGCACTCTTCCAGGGCCAGAGCCTCCTTTCGGTTGAGGATGTGATGTCGGGCTCTCCCCGCGTAACAAACCCGGACTGCTCAATTGCCGCTGTTGCACAGCAGATGAACAAATATCATTTCAGAAGGCTTCCGGTCGTCTCAGACGATGTCCTCTTTGGTATCGTGACGGCGACGGACATTATGAAGTATATCGGCTCAGGCGAAGTCTTCCGGAAGATTCAGTCCGGGGATGTAAGCGAAGTGACGGCACTGCCGATCCGATCAATCATGACCGGATCTCTCCAGACAACAACACCTGAAAAGAGTATCAATGATATTGCCCGTGAGATGGTGCAGAAGCGGATCGGGGCATTCCCTGTGACAGAAGATGCACGTCTCATCGGAATGATCACAGAATTTGACCTGGTAAGAACACTTGCATCGAGGTGATTCACCATGATTGTAAGAGAGATGATGTCAGCCCCGGTATATGTCGTTCAAAAAGCCGAGAATATCGCATATGCACGCAATCTGATGTTGAAGCATAAGATATCCAGGCTCCTTGTCATGGAGGACGAGGCGCTTGTCGGTATCATCACCAAGAAGGATATTGCTTATGGGTTCCGGCAGAACGATCCCATCTGGAGGAGAAGGCCGATCGACAGGATTCCTGTGGAGGTGATGATGAGAACTGACCCGATCACAGTATCGCCGGATGTTTCCGCAGGCACAGCCGTAGGACTGATGCTAAAAAACGATGTAAGCGGGCTTCCTGTCATAGAGAGTGGCAACGTCGAGGGGATCGTTACAAAAAGCGACATTATGGCATCGGAAGAAGTCGATCAGATAAACGCTACAGTTTCCGATATTATGGAGGATGTGCTGGCAGTTTCCCGTTATCACTCACTAAACCACGTTATTGACATAATCAGGGAGAGAAACGACAAGATCCTTGTAATCAACAATGACGGGACACTTGCAGGAGTGATCACCGAATCCAATATCGCATTCTATGAATATCTCGACCAGAACGGAGTGCCTGAAAAGGATATCATGCACCTGAGAAGAGAGGAGACCGGAGGAAGAAAAAGCCGGAGGCATGTCCGGCAGTTATCCGGGATCGCAGAGGATGTGATGTCTCGGCCGGTGATCACAATCAACCCCGCTGAATCGATAACAAGTGCGATTGCGTTGATGAGGGAGCACCAGATTAACAGTATTATCGCCGTTGATGCCGGTGAGATCAAAGGAATATTAAAACGGGATGACATACTGAAAGAGGTAGCACAATGACAACCGAACTTACTATCAAAGACATCATGTCAAAACCTGTCAGTATTGCGAAATCAGCCCTCATCACCGAGGCGCTTGACAGGATGCTCAGTGAGGGGATCGATCCGATCATCGTTACTCATCAGGGGAAGGTTGTTGGGACAGCTTCACGCCGGACTATAGCCGAGAAGATTGGCAGCAAAAAAACCGGCACTATCCCGCCGACCCAGATCCATGTTGCTAATGTGGTAAAAGAAGACTTCACCTTCGCATACCCCGATCAGGAGATTGATATCCTGATTCCGCTTCTCCAGAACTACAAGATCGTTGTTGTCCTGGATACCGAACATAAGCTCATCGGAATGGTGACAATGGGCGACCTCCTTAAAGTCATGAGACCCGACTGCCACATTGAGGATGTCATCGAGATTGCCCCGAGGATAACACCGGAAGACCGGATCGTCCACCTCCACCGGAGGATGATCGATGACTCCGCAACCAGATTCATTGTCAACGACAACGGACGTGTCCTTGGTATCGTCACCGAAACCGATCTTGCACGCGCCCTTGTGAAACTCAAGGAGATGGTTGAGGTGAAGCACCATGACAACCGGATCAGAAACTTAATCACACAGGATATCATGAGCACCCCTGTGACATCTGTTGTGATGGGAACACCGGTTTCAACTGTCGTCGACCTGATGTCCGAGAAGAATATCAGCACCGTCCTTGTGACCCAGGACGAGAAGCCGGTCGGTCTTGTCACCCGCAGATCGATCATCGGTGCACTCTGATCGTACCTGAAATACAAACCTTTTTTTTTAAGACTCTTTTTTATCCCGCATCCCTGCATTTAATACTCCAGGCAGGCAATGTATGGGTATGGAGCTGACCCCTACCACCCCGGTAAGGCCAACTGATCGGATCGATACACTCCTTGATGCAATGAGCAGAACCGGTTTTCAGGGAAGAAAACTCGGTGAGGCATTTACAATCTGGAAAGAGATGATCAGTGATCCCAACTGCACAATCCTCTTAGGCATCTCTGGAGCAATGGTTCCTGCAGGCATGCAGGAATGCCTTATAACACTAGCCGAGCAGCATTTTATCGATGGCATTGTTTCGACAGGTGCAAACATTTTTCATGATATCTGCGAACATCTGGGTGTCCGGCACTACCGCGGTCACCATCACGTGGATGATGCGACACTCTATGAGAAGGGGATCGACAGGATCTACGATGTCTTTGCCTATGAAGAACAGTTCAGAAACGTCGACCAGCAGGTTGCAGATTTTATCGATTCTATTGCTCCGTTCCACGGCTCGAGCCGCGAGCTGATCCGAAGGCTGGGAGAATGGCTCATCGAGACCAGACCTGAGGGCAGATCGCTCACCGCCACCTGCGCAAAGGAGAAGATCCCAATCTTTGTGCCAGCACTCGCCGACTCGTCAATCGGGATCAGCATGGTTATGGCTCGCCGGGCAGGTACCAGCGTGAATATCGACCAGATTGCAGATACCGATGAGATAACGCAGATTGTTGAGCACGCACACAAGACAGGAGTCATCTATATTGGCGGCGGGGTGCCGAAAAACTTCATCCAGCAGACACAGGTGATCGCATCCATTCATAACAGCGATCTCGGCGGACATGCCTATGCCATCCAGTTCACAACTGATGCCCCCCATTGGGGCGGCCTCTCGGGATGCACTTTCGAAGAGGCGATCAGCTGGGGGAAAGAGGCGGTTACCTGCCCCAGGGTACAATGTTTCTGCGATGCAACCATTGCCATCCCCCTCATGACATCAGCACTCGTTTCATCAGGCATTCTGAGACGGAAAAGAACCAGCAATCCATAACCATTAATACCCTTTTCTTCCAATAGTATAGAGCACTCACTTTATGGAGCGGTGTCTATTCGTGCACTGCGAGTGTCGAAAGATGCGCTATAACTCTGTTGAGGTAGCCAAGCCTGGTATGGCGCAGGTTTGCTAAACCTGTGTCCCCCTGGGACTCGAGGGTTCAAATCCCTCCCTCAGCGCTCCAAGAGGATAAGAGGAATAACACATGGAAGAATCCGAACTGAATTACTTCGTACGCGTCAGTAATACTGATCTCGACGGCACCAAGCAGGTCTCGATCTCACTGACGGGCATCAAGGGCGTGGGTATCCACACCGCGCTCGTCATGGCACGCAAAGCCGATGTCAACACCCATGAACTGATGGGCAAGCTCTCAGAAGAAGAGGTTGACCGGATCCGCGCTGTTGTGGACGAGTACGTAGAGACAGTCCCGACCTGGATGATGAACAGACCAAAAGATCTCTATACCGGAAAATCCCGCCACCTGCTCGGCATTGATGTTTCCCTCACCCACGAGGAGGATGTCAATATCATGAAGAAGATGCGCTGCTACCGGGGCATCAGGCATGAAACCGGCCAGAAGGTACGTGGACAGCGGACCAAGGCGACCGGAAGAACCGGAACGACGGTCGGCGTATCCAAGAAGAAGAAGTGAGGGGTGAGCACATATGGGATATCCAGGAAAGAACCACAAGCAGTACCAGTCTCCAAAACGCCGTTTTGAAAAAGTTCGGATTGAAGATGAGCGGAACATTGCAATCACATTCGGGCTCAGGAACAAAAAAGAGATCTGGAAAGCCACCCACATCCTCCGCCGCCACAGGCAGGGTGCGCGTGACATTCTTGCAATGAGCTCAGGCGGTGTTGATGAGGCACGGGTAGATGCCCGACGCGATGAGCTTCTTCAGCATCTCCAGAGATATGCACTTGTCAATGCAGGAGCAACCATTGACGATGTGCTGTCGCTGAAAGTTAGCCACATCCTTGAACGGCGCCTCCAGACCATCGTCTACAGGAAAGGACTTGCCCGTTCACCGAAACAGGCACGGCAGCTGATCAACCATGGCCACATTGCCATCAATGACAGACGCGTCTCTGTCCCGGGATACATGGTTACACGGGCAGAAGAAGATCATATCGGCTACTATGGGACGTCGTCACTTGCAAAAGAAAGCAACCCCGAGCGCGGCCGGATTAACAATGTGAGGGTGTAAACATGGCAGCTGAGAATGATAAATGGGGCATTGCACATATCTTTGCATCCTTTAACAACACAATCATCACCGTAACCGATCTCTCCGGTGCAGAAACCATCTGCAAGAGCAGCGGCGGGATGGTCGTTAAGCAGGCAAGGAACGAGAGCTCGCCCTATGCAGCGATGCAGATGGCAACAAATGTCGCACAGGCAGCCCGAGACAAGGGTTTCGTCGGGCTGCACGTTAAGGTCAGAGCACCCGGACGCGGAAAGCAGAGGAGCCCGGGACCCGGAGCACAGGCAGCAATCCGTGCACTTGCACGTGCCGGCATCCGCATCGGCAGGATCGAAGATGTCACCCCGGTCTCGCATGACAGTATCCGGGCACGCGGTGGCAGGCGCGGAAGGAGAGTCTGATGGAGATCGTTTTCGGCAGGCTCGATGATTCAATCGCCCGGTTCACCCTTAGCGGTGCCTCTGAAGCATTTGCAAATGCACTCAGGCGATCGATGATCGGCGAGGTTCCAACACTTGCAATCGAGGATGTCCGGATCTATGACAATACCAGTGTCCTCTTCGATGAGATGCTTGCCCACAGAATCGGGATGATTCCGATCAAAACCGATCTGAGCAGGTTTGTTCGGAGAGAGGCATGCAAATGCGAAGGGGCCGGGTGCCCGCACTGCCAGGTCACTTTCACGCTGACTGTTGAAGGACCCGGAATGGTCACCTCTGGAGACCTTGTCTCAGAAGATCCGATGACAGTCCCTGTCGATACGAATATTCCCCTCGTCAAACTCTGGGAAGACCAGAAACTTGTCATTGAAGCTGTCGCATATCTGAACACGGGAACCGAGCATGCAAAATGGCAGTCGACCATTGCATGCGGATATAAACAATATCCGGTTATCGAGGTAACCGACCAGTGTGACGGATGCGGAATGTGCGTCGATGAATGTCCTCGCAACGTCCTTGAAGTCAAAGGCCAGACTGTGCGTGTCGTCGAAGGTAAGATCGAGGCATGCTCGCTCTGCAAGCTCTGCGAGAAGGCATGTATTGGAACAGGTATCGGCGAGGATTCGGCCATTAACATCGATTCAGACAGGACAAAATACCTCTTCATCGTAGAGAGTGACGGATCGATTCCGGCACAGCAGATCATCGAAGAGGGACTGCGATACATCAGAAAGAGATCTGACGAAATCATAGAATCTTTACAGGAAATATCAATGGAGGGACAGTAGATGAAGAGAACGGGCAAGACTAACCCGCGCCTTACGGATCTCATCAGGACGCTCAGGACAGCATCAGGTGAGAATGAGGCAAACATCTGGCGCGAGATTGCCAGAAGGCTCGACACATCCGGCAGGAACTATGCCGAGGTCAACATCGGCAAGATCAACCGCTATGCACAGGAAGGCGAGATCATCCTTGTCCCGGGCAAGGTACTCGGAAGCGGAGTGCTTGAGCATTCGGTGAAGGTAGCGGCATTAAACTTCTCTGATTCTGCCCGTGAGAAGATCACACAGGCAAGCGGAGATTGTATGACGATTGAAGAGCTGCTGACGGCAAACCCGAAAGGAAGCCAGGTTCGGATACTGAGGTGAATAGCAATGGTAACAATCATCAATGCAGAAAATCTTCTCCTCGGGAGGCTCGCGAGCATCGTCGCAAAGCGCGCTCTCAATGGCGAAGAGATCGCCATTGTCAATGCCGAGAAAGCGATCCTCTCGGGCAGCAGGGCTGAGATACTGGAGAGATACCAGCAGCGACGCGTTCGTGGATCTGTCGAGGGCGGACCATTCTTCCCACGCAGGCCCGATCATATTATGAAGCGGTCAATCCGCGGGATGATAGGATATAAAACTGGCCCGGGTGCAGAGGCATTCAAGAGAGTCCGGACATATGTAGGCATCCCGGAGGAGTTTGCCGGAATGGATATGGAAGTGCTCGAGGAAGCGCACCGGAACAGGCTGAGCAAGCCAAGGTATGTTACACTTCAGACCATAAGCCAGAACCTTGGGGCCAAGTTCTAAGCAGAGGGATTGGATGACAAAAATTATCAATACAAGTG
The DNA here is from genome assembly GCF_024372745.1 of Methanocalculus taiwanensis. Taxonomy (GTDB): domain Archaea; phylum Halobacteriota; class Methanomicrobia; order Methanomicrobiales; family Methanocorpusculaceae; genus Methanocalculus; species Methanocalculus taiwanensis. Next base: position 28,755 of record NZ_VOTZ01000010.1, on the reverse strand, counting down.
GAAAGAGAAAGACTGCAGTCGCCCGCGCCACCCTGCGTGAAGGCAAAGGCAGAGTCCGTATCAACTCGGTTCCTCTCGAGGTGTATGGATCTGAACTGATCAGGATGAAGATTGCAGAGGCACTCGTCCTTGCACCAGGGGTAGCAGACACAATCGACATTGATGTCGACGTATCCGGCGGAGGGATCATCGGACAGGCTGAAGCCATCAGAACTGCACTCGGCAGGGGTTTACTTGGCTGGACAAACGATCCGGCCATCAAAGAGGTATACCTCGCATATGACAGGACCCTCCTTGTGAATGACTCCCGCCAGAAAGAAGCAAAGAAGCCTCATGGACGCGGTGCACGGAAGAGATTCCAGAAATCGTACCGTTAATATCAGCAGACTAATAAGGAATCGGGGACAATGATACCTGTACGATGTTTCACCTGTGGAAAAGTCATTTCCACAGTTTGGGATGAGTTCAAAGAGCGAAAAGCAGCAGGCGAGGATCCAAAAGAGATCCTCGATTCCCTCGGTTTGGAGCGGTACTGTTGCAGAAGGATGCTCCTCTCACATAAGGAGATAATTGATGAGCTGTATCCCTATCAGTAAGGGGGGGTCGTGGGGTAGCCTGGACTATCCTATTGCGTTCGGGACGCAGTGACCTGAGTTCGAATCTCAGCGACCCCATTTCTGTTCAAAAAATTTTACGGATGATTATCATGATATCCTACACTCGATACGAGCGAGCCAGGATCATAGGAGCCAGGGCCCTCCAGATATCGATGGGAGCCCCGGTTCTTGTGAGAACCGGACGCATTGATCCCCTGGAGATCGCACTTGAAGAGTTTGAAAAGGGGCTCATCCCTATCACTGTCAAGCGCCATTTCGGGGAACGGGAAGTCGTGGTGGCATGACATCGATCGAAGCGATCACACTTAGATCCATCCTCGACAGCCGGGGAAACCCCACCGTGGAGGCTGACATATGGGTTGATGGCGGATTTGGGCGTGCAGCCGCGCCAAGCGGCGCAAGCACCGGGAGCCATGAGGCGATCGTCCTGTCACCTGAAGAGGCGATACCCTATGCATACACGACAGTTATCCCTGCCCTTGAGGGACTGGACTCCCATGACCAGCGGACATTTGACCGCATCCTTCGCGAATGTGACGGAACCGGCAATTTTGCCACAATCGGAGCAAATGTTGCTGTTGCTCTCTCTCTTGCAAATGCCAAAGCAGCTGCATCAGCGTTCAACATGGAACTCTTCACCTACCTGGGGGGAGTGTTTGCAGAGGAGGCACCACTACCGCTCGGCAATGTTATTGGCGGCGGAGCACATGCACCCGGGGCAACCGAGATCCAGGAGTTCCTGATCATTCCAACCGGGGCATCCTCTACTGAAGAGGCGGTCTTCACGAATGCACTCGTCCACAAGGAGGTCAAAAAACTCCTGAAGGCAAAGGGCATCACCTGTGGAAAAGGTGACGAAGGTGCATGGGCGCCACAAATCAGTGATACGGACGCACTTGATCTGATCGGAACAGCCATCGACACCATCACTGATGAAACCGGCGTTACTGTTGCAATCGGCCTTGATGTCGCAGCCACCGAACTCTGGGATGGAGAGCGGTATGTCTATCGTGAGCGGAAGAGGTCAACTGAGGATCAAATCGCCTATATCGCGGATCTTGTCGATACATTCGGTTTGATCTATGTCGAGGATCCCCTCCATGAAGAGGATTTCGAAGGTTTCTCAAACCTCACTGAACAGATCAGCGACAACTGCCTCATCTGCGGCGACGACCTCTTTGTCACAAACCCCGAACGTATCCAGAAAGGCATAGAGATGGCATCAGCAAGCGCTGTTCTGATCAAGCCAAACCAGATAGGAACCCTCACCGATACCTTTGAGGCAGTACACCTTGCAGAGCGGTATGGGCTGGAGACGGTGATGAGCCACCGATCAGGAGAGACAACAGATACGACCATCGCCCATCTTGCTATCGCATTCGGGTGCATCTACCTGAAATGTGGTATTGTCGGGGGCGAAAGAATAGCAAAACTTAATGAATTAATTCGTATTTCGGAGAATTTCGCATGAGCGAGAATGAACTTGATATTGAACTGAACGAACCCCTTGTGCCGGTTGAGGAGTACCTTGCGGCGGGCGTTCACATCGGGACACAGCAGAAGAGCAATGAGATGATGAACTTCATCTACCGGGTCCGTGGAGACGGCCTGTATATTATAGATATCAGAAAAACAGATGAGCGGATCAAACAGGCAGCAAAATTCCTCTCCGGGTTTGACGCACCAAAGATTCTGGCGGTCACATCACGACAATACGGTCAGTACCCCGCACGTAAATTCTCTGAGGTCGTAGGTGCAATGGCGGCAACAGGCCGGTTCATCCCGGGTATGCTGACAAACCCGGCATTAAACGAAACCTCCCTGAACAAATATATCGAACCGGATGTTGTCATCGTCACCGACCCAATCGGCGATGCCCAGGTGATCCGCGAGGCGGTCCAGAGCGGCATACCAACAATTGCCCTCTGTGATACAAACAACAGCCTGCGGAATATCGATCTCGTCATTCCAACAAACAATAAGGGTAGGAAAGCGCTTTCCATGGTCTACTATCTCCTTGCAAAAGAGATGCTCAGAATCCGTGGTATTACAATGTCGCTCACCCCCGAAGACTTCGAGACCGATATTTAAATAGTCTGAAGAACAACTGCCAGATGAAGTGGGAGCCCTATGGAGATCCGTAAGTGTACAATGGCAGGTATGTTTTATCCGAAGGAGCCCGGGCACCTTGAACAGGTGCTCGAGATGTTCTTCAGGACAAAAACCGACAGGCTGCACCCCCTGGGAATTGTCGTACCCCATGCAGGGTATCCATATTCCGGTGCTGTCGCTGCCCGTGGATACGGCTGTATAGATCCAGGTTTTTCCGGCACTTTCATCGTTATCGGGCCAAGTCATCGCGGTTATCGGAGCTGTGTTTCCACCCGACCATGGGAGACACCGCTTGGAATCATCACCAATGATGAGAGGCTCTCTCTGGCACTTGAACTTCCTGTTGATGAGGAAGCACACCAGGAGAACGAGAACTCACTTGAGACGCAGATGCCATTCATCAAGTACCGGTTTCCGCGTGCCAGGATCACCCCGATACTGATGGGCGATCAGACACCTGCAGAGGCAGAACAGCTATCGGGCCGGATCATCTCGGCACTTCATAAGACAAATAAGGATGCGATCATCGTCGCCTCAAGCGACTTTTCTCATTATGTCCCTCAGAATGAGGCTGAGAAACTTGATTCCCTGGCGATTGATGCGATCCTCTCACTCGACACCGACGAATTATACCAACGGATCGCAAAACACAGGATATCAGCATGCGGCTATGGGCCAATTGCCACGATGATCCGTTCCACTTCAGATCTCGGTGCCGAGAAAGGTATTCTCCTCTCATATATGACAAGCGGCGATGTGACCGGGGATCCTGAAGTCGTTGGTTACGCAGCCATTGCGGTGATATAGGTTGGCAACATGGAGCGCACCAGGCAAAGTCTTCCTCTTTGGTGAACACGCGGTCGTCTATGGAAAACCCGGAATCGCTATGGCGATCAAGCCCCGGGTCATGGTCACTGTAAGGAAGGCAAAACGGCAGAAGAAACCAAACTCCACCTATATTGCCGAATGTTTTCGACAGATGGGGGTATCGGGTTCGGTCTACGTTAGATCCCAGCTCCCAAGCTCTTCTGGTCTCGGATCATCTGCCGCAGTGACGGTCGCCACCCTTTTTGCCATCAACGATGAGTTTGAAATTGGGAAGAGTGCTGATGAACTTGCCCTGATTGCCCATACTGTCGAGAAGAATGTCCAGAACGGACGGGCAAGTGCAACCGACACCTATGTCTCCACTGTCGGGGGAATGGTGCTCATCACCGGAAACACAAAGCGAAGGCTTCCGCCGCCGCAGATCCAGCTCGTTATCGGAAACAGCCTCACCCACCATAGCACGTCCGGAATGGTGGCACGTGTTGCTGACCTGAAGAAGACACGCCCACAGATTGCGGATCCGATCATTGAAGCAATTGCCGCTGTGACGAAATGTTCGATGCACCATTTCAATAATCCGCGTGAACTTGGAAACCTGATGAACATGAACCATGCACTCCTTGAGGCGCTCGGAGTCGGCCACCCACAACTCTCCCGCCTTGTCCTCGCTGCACGGGCAGCCGGCGCACTCGGTGCAAAGATGACTGGTGCCGGAGGCGGCGGGTGTATGTTTGCACTCTGTTCAAAGGGTGCGAAGACCAGGGTTGCCGGAGCTATCGAGGCGTGTGACGCCCGTGCAATCATAACCGGCATCGATACCCAGGGTGTACGGAAAGAGAAAGATGAATAATACGGTTGTACTCAAACTCGGCGGATCTGTGATTACCGAGAAAGAGAATGCCGGCGTGATCGACCACACCCGGCTCATGGCAATAGCGGAGACGATAGCTTCTCACAACAACAGCCCGCTCATCCTCATTCATGGTGCCGGGTCATGCGGCCATCCTGAAGCTGAGAGATTTGGGATTCAGGGTGGAGTCGGACAGACAAATGCAATGGGTATAGGGGAGACACATCGTGCCGTGGCAGGATTAAATGCCACCGTAGTCTCAATCCTCAGGGATGCGGGACTTGATGCGATCGGGATACATCCTCTTTCCGGATCCCTTGCCGAGAATGGCAGGCTCATTTCTTTTGAAACAGGGCACCTGGCAGGTATGGCCAGACTTGGCATCATTCCCGTACTGCATGGGGATGTGGTGATGGATCGGACAAAAGGGGCATGTATCGTCTCAGGTGACCAGCTTGTACTCAGGATAGCAGAAGGTGTGGCACCCTGTCGTGTCGGGCTTGCAACGGATGTTCCCGGCGTCCTCTCAGACGGGAGAGTTGTCGGGATGATAAGCCGGGCTTCATTGAATGGAATTGACCTTGGGAATTCACAAAAGACCGATGTCACCGGTGGTATGAAGGGGAAGGTGGAAGAGCTTCTCACTCTGGCAGATGCCGGAATAATATCTTCAATATTCCATATCGACCGACTCCTGGCATTTCTCACGGGAGGAGAACATGGAGGCACCACGATCATGGGGGCAGATACATGAACTGGCATGAAGCTACCACGTCCCGGAAGCTTGATCACCTCAGGATATGCAGCGAAGAGGATATCGAAGCTGGATCAAGCGGTTTCTCGGATATCCGTATCGTGCATGCCGCCCTCCCCGAATGCGATATGGATGGAGTCGATCTCTCCTGCCATTTTCTTGGACATTCCCTTGCAACACCGCTCTTTATTGCAGCAATGACAGGCGGCCATCCTGACACAACAGATGTGAACCGCAGGCTTGCACGGGCAGCAGAGAAGGCCGGTTGCGCCATCGGGGTCGGGTCACAGCGTGCGGCACTTGAACGGCCGGATCTTGCAGGATCATTTAAGGTTGTCCGCAAAGAGGCTCCAACCGCATTCATTGCAGCCAATATCGGGGCAGTACAGCTCCGCGAATATGGAACCGGGTGGGCAGAAAAAGCGGTCTCCATGATCGATGCCGATTGCGTTGCAGTTCATCTGAACTTTCTCCAGGAAGCGATTCAGCCGGAAGGCGATCGCGATGCAGCCGGATGCCTTGGTGCCATAGAAGAACTCTGTTCCGATGCATCAGTTCCGGTGATCGTCAAAGAAACAGGATCGGGTATCTCACGTGAAACCGCACGCCTCCTCTGGAACGCAGGAGTGAAGGCGATCGATATAGGTGGCCATGGGGGAACCTCCTGGGCAAAGATAGAAGGTATACGGGAAGGGGAGAAGAACGAGCCCCCTCTCACACGTCTCGGTGATGATTTCATTGATTGGGGCATACCAACGGTGGTAAGCCTGATCGAAGTCAGAGAGACCGGAGGACCGGTTATTGCGACGGGAGGCGTCAGAAGCGGCGTCGATATCGCAAAGGCCCTTGCACTCGGAGCCGATATGGCAGGGATGGCTCTCCCACTCCTCGCACCTGCGATGAAGGGCGATTCTGCACTGGCATGTGCCATCGACCATATCCACAGACAACTGAAAGCAGCGATGTTCCTCTCGGGTGCCGCAACATTACGCGATATGCGGAGAGTTCGGACGTATATCACCGGAGATACTCGCATGATGATACAAAAATATGATTAGAGGTACAATTTATGGAGATAGAAGTAATTACCGTCGGCGGATATGAAGAAGTCGGGCGGAATATGACCGCTGTTCGCTGCGGTAAGGATATTGTTATATTCGATATGGGGCTGCGCCTCGACCGGATCATGATCCACGAGGATGCAGAAGTTGAGAATATGCATTCTCTCGACCTGATACAGATGAAAGCAATTCCCGACGATACCGTGATGAACGGAATCGAAGGAACAGTCAGGGCAATCGTCTGCACACACGGGCATCTCGACCATATCGGGGCACTGCCAAAACTTGCCCACCGGTACAATGCCCCGATTATATCAACACCCTATACAACCGAGCTGATACGGCAGCAGATCGCCGGAGAACAGAAGTTTGGTGTCAACAACAAACTCTTTGCCCTAAAGGCAGGTGGAAAATATACCATATCACAGAACCTGACGCTCGAGTTTGTCCGCACACAGCATTCAATAATTGATTCCGTGATGGCGGTGCTCCACACCCCACATGGTGCGATTATCTATGCAAACGACTTCAAGTTTGACAGAACACCGGTGATTGGAGAGCCGCCGGACTTTGCCAGGCTCATCCAGATCGGGAAAGAGGGAGTGCTCCTTCTCATCACTGAATGCGTCAACATCACCTCAAAAGGACGGGCCCCAAGCGAACGAATCGCCCGCGATCTCGTACGTGATGTGATCACCAGCTTTGAGGATGACAAGAACGCGATCCTGGTAACCACCTTCTCCTCCCACGTCGCACGTCTGAAGACGCTAACCGAGTGCGCCCACGAGATTGGGAGAAAACCTGTTCTGCTCGGCCGTTCGATGGAGCGATACTCAACGACAGCAGAACAGATGAAGCTGGTCGCCTTCCCAAAATCAACCTCAGTCTTTGGGAACAGGAGAACTGTCGATCGGATATTCCGAAGGATGATGAAGGAAGGGAAAGAAAAATTCATGCCGATCATCACCGGACATCAGGGCGAACCGGGATCGGTCCTGACCCGCATCGGCGCCGGTGACACCCCCTACCGCCTTGAGAAAGGCGATAAAGTCCTCTTCTCCGCGAAAGTGATTCCAAATCCGATGAACTTCGGGCAGCGGTACCTCACCGAGACACGGCTCAGGATGACCGGGGCACGAATTTTTGACGAACTGCATGTAACCGGACATGCATACCGGGAGGATCATTATGATTTTATCCACATGCTCAACCCGCAGCATATCGTCCCCTCGCACGGTGACCTCAAGATGACTGCCGCATATGCAGAATTTGCATCCGAGCTTGGGTACACGCTCCAGAAAGATGTCCACCTGATGACAAACGGACAGCGGCTCACTGTCCACAAATAAGTGAGGGAAGAAATATGGATCTACAGGAATACCTTAAATCTGTTGAAAATCTCGTAGACAAATCCTTATTCAGGTACTTTGGTGATGCACCCGGACAGCTGGATAAAGCAAGCGCACATCTCCTTCTTGCAGGTGGAAAACGGCTCAGGCCTGCAATGGTGATGCTCGCAGCCGAAGCGGTGAAAAAACGATCATCCGATCGGATCTTTCCTGCCGCACTTGCACTTGAACTGACCCATACCTTCACTCTCGTCCACGACGATATTATGGATAATGACTCATTCCGCCGGGGAGTACCAACAGTACATACCGTATGGGATGAGGCAACAGCCATCCTTGCCGGCGATGTCCTCTATGCACGGGCATTTGAATTAATCTGCAAGGCAGAGGCTGAACCGGCTGCAATGGTACGTGCGATATCGATGCTCGCCAGGGCTTGCGAGGAGATATGTCAGGGCCAGTCGGAGGACATGGCATTTGAAAATCAGGACGAGGTCACACGCGGCGAGTACCTGGATATGGTCAGGAAGAAGACCGGAGCACTCTACGCAGCTGCTGCCGGGATCGGAGCCATCCTCGGCGGGGGAACACCACAACAGGCAGAAGCGCTCCACAATCTCGGCATGACAACCGGGATCGCATTCCAGATTCAGGATGATCTAATCGATCTCCTGACTCCAAGGGGTTCAAGCGGAAAAGATCGGGCATCTGATCTCAGAGCAGGGAAGAAGACCCTGATCGCCATTGTTGCAGAGGAGAAAGGGATCGATCTTGCCCCATACAAGAGGAATCTCACTGATGATGAGATTGATTCCATCATAAATGACCTGGAAAATGCAGGGGTTATCAATGAGGTCAGGCAGATCGCACTCGATCTTGTTTACAATGCAAAAGCAGGATTATCTGTTATTTCCGAGTCCGAAGAGAAACAGCTGATCATCGAGATGGTCGATTTCTTCGTGACCCGGAGGTTCTGAGATGGACGGGGATATCCGCCGGATCCTCGAGGAGTATGCACTCCAGAATGCGGTGAAGCATGCAAATGTCCCGCGTGCAGGTGCCGTGATCGGAGCGGTGCTCGGGTCGCATCCTGAACTCAGGAGCAGGGCAAAAGAACTGAATGAAATAATCCAATCCGTTCTTGCCGATGTCGAAGCACTCACCCCAAAGGAACGGGAGACGCGGCTTCTTGCAATAGCGCCCGATCTTGCTGCTTCAATGCATCAGAAGAAGGAACGTTCAACCGAACTCCCCTCGCTTCCCGATGCCGATTGCGGAGTAGTGATGCGATTTGCACCAAATCCTTCCGGTCCGCTCCATCTTGGCCATGCCCGTGCATCCATCCTCAATGATGCCTATATCCGGCGATATGGCGGGAAATATATCTACCGGATCGAAGATACTGATCCAAAGAGGGTTGATCCCGAAGCTTACGAGATGGTGAGAGATGATCTCGAATGGCTGGGGATCGGGATCTCTGATATCGTATACCAGAGCGACCGGCTCGATATCTACTATACCTATGCCCGGCAGCTAATAGAACTCGGAGGGGCCTATGTCTGCACCTGCGAAGCTGAGCGGTTCCGCGAGCTCAAGATTGCCAAAAAGGCATGTCCATGCCGCACCCTTACACCAGAGGAGAATCTCCTTCGCTATGAGCAGATGTTTAATGGCACATTCATTGAGGGGCAGGCAACAATCCGGATCAAGACCGAGATCGATCATCCTGATCCCGCGATCCGGGACTTTTCTGCAATGCGGATCGTAAACAGTACCCTCCATCCCCGCGTCGATGCAACAGTCTATCCCCTGATGAACTTCTCAGTAGCAATAGACGATCATCTTCTCGGGATGACACATGTGATCCGGGGAAAAGACCATATTGCCAATACCCGTCGCCAGCGATATATCTTTGATTACTTCGGGTGGAAACCACCACACTATCTCCATTACGGTAGGATGTCCATAGAGGGGCTTGTACTCTCGACCTCTTCGATGCACCAGGGTATCAGCGAGGGGATCTACTCGGGATGGGATGATATCAGGCTTGGAACACTCCGTGCACTCGCACGGCGCGGAATCCGTCCCGAGGCAGTACGTGCTGCGATCACTGAGATCGGCATTGGAGAGACCGATATCTCGTTCTCATGGGACAACCTCTTTGCGAAGAACCGCGATATCATCGATAAGGAATCGAACCGCTACTTCTTCGTTCCTGAGCCGAGATCTCTCCGGGTGGAGGGGGCGCCCGACCAGATCGCAGAGGCACCCCGCTATCCGGGAGATGAAGAGCGTGGATTGCGGAAGCTCCACTTCACGGGAGATCTGCTCATTCCTGCATCTGAAATGAAAGATGCCGGGATGATCCGGTTAAAAGACCTCTTTAATATCAGGATCACAGGCGAGCGAACAGCAGAATTTGCAGGGGAATCCCTTGCCGATGCGAGGGCAGCAAAAGCACCGATTATCCAGTGGCTCCCGCCGGAGGCGGCGGTTCCATGCCGCATCCTCACCCCGGAAGGAGTTATCGAAGGGTATGCTGAGGCGGAGGCAGGAGAATTCGTAGGCAGAACCGTCCAGTTCGAGCGGTTCGGTTTTGTTCGGATCGATTCGTTCGAAAAGGGATCGATCACCGCCTATTTCACCCATCGGTGAACCCTTTTTATGGATGCAATCTACCTGCTGAGAGAGACAGGGGTTGGCAGGGAAGAAGCGCTCCTTGCACTCCGGCACCTGCATCCTTCAACCAGAAAAGCGCTCATCTCAACCGATCATGAACCACGACGGCGGGCTCAGGGGAGGTTCTTTGAGGCGGCTGCCTACGAGCTTCTAAAAAAAGCAGGTGATGAACGCTCATGCATCAGCAGAATCGCTGCATGGGGTGCTGACGTTTGTGAATATGGCGGATCAAAAAAAGGAATCTGGTACTCACGGGACGGCGGGATCCGGATCTGCGCAGATGGTGCGATTGCTGCTGAAGTCGATCTCCTCTTTGAAGATAATAACGGGGTGATATTCTTTGCTGAAGCAACGATCTCCCACTCTCCTGCATTCGCTTTTACAGAAGAGGTGGAGAGGAAGAGGGGGCTCCTCTCTGATCTTGCCGGGGGGCGTGAGGTGCAGTTCCTCTACATTGCACCCACCCATCCTCCGCAGGGCCTCTCCCCCCTCTTTGAAGCAGGTGGTTCAATTCTCATCCGGCCTGACATCCTTGATCTTATTGGTGAGGTTGAAGAGGTGCTTGGATCACCAAGGAAGAAGCGATCGGTTCCCCATCCAAAGATGATACACGGAGCTGCGCTCTTCCAGCAGGAAGTAAAACTGGAGAAGAGAGAGAAGAGGGTTTTATTCCCCTATATCCAGCGTTTCTTCCTGAAGTAGGCCAGCATCAGAAGGGAGATCCCAAACATCAGGATAAGTGTTGCGGGGTACCCGATCTCCCAGTCAAGTTCGGGCATATACACAAAATTCATCCCGTAAATTCCTGCAATGAAAGTGAGCGGGATGAAGATCGTTGCGATGATGGTGAGTACCTTCATCACTTCGTTCATCCTGAACGAGATGGTGGATAGATAGAGATCGAGCATGCCCCCTGTGAGATCACGCTGGGTCTCAACAGCATCGATCACCTGGATCGTATGATCATAGACATCGCGGAAGTAGATCCCGGTCCTATCAGAGATGAGCGGAGTATCGGATCTTTCAAGTGAGGATAAGGCTTCCCGAAGGGGCCATACCGCTTTTCTAAGAGCGATCAGATCACGTTTGAGGCGGCGGATAGAGACGATGGTATCCGGATCAGGGTTCTGGATAAGGGTATCCTCAAGCACCTCGATATCTTCTCCAAAAGACTCAAGGACCTCGAAGTATGCATCGACTATCGTATCGATGAGGGAGTAGCAGAGGAAGTCCGGCCCATATTTTATCATCTTCCCTTTGTTCCTGATCCGCAGGCGGATGGGATCGAAGACATCACCGATCCGCTCCTGGAATGAGAGGACACAGGTCGGGGTGATGATCAGGCTCACCTGTTCGGATCGGATCTCGCCATCTGAACGTGTGAGCATCCTCTGAACCAGGAAGAGGTAGTCGAGGTACTCTTCGTACTTTGGCCTTTGAGTGGTATTCATCAGATCCTCAAGCGTCAGTGGATGGATCGAGAAGATCTCACCTATCATCCTGATGACGTTTGTGTCATAGATGCCATCGATATTGATCCAGGTGACCGACGGGCTGTTTTGGTACCTGCTGATGATTGCGGGATCGCGGGTGCAGAGTTCAGTGACGTTGCCATCCGCATCGTAATCCATCACCGTTATAGTGATTGGATCACCGGTTTTCTCCCCGATATGTATGAGTGAGCCGGGAGGCATGCCAGCCTTCTTTGAGATCTTTGGGAAGAGAGGCATGATCATATCCGTTGTTGTAGATGGTACAGAAGTTACTCTTCTGTGACCTCACTAATGTATGCCACTCCAATCTTTCCGCGGCGGAACCTCGTGGTGTTTAAGAGATGGCGCATATCCGCAACATCCGCCTCCTGGAGCAGTGTCTGGATCATCTTCTCAAGATGTGCGTTTTTATCCCAGGGTACGCCACGGAAGATGACACCGTGGTTATGGAGCTGTTGATCGGCGGTACCTTTGTGTGCCGGGTGAAGATAGGCAAGCGAATGGAGGGCAACCGGATCATAGGAAGAGAGTTCGGCGGTTATATCCACTCCAACACCGAACGAGACGAGGGTGTCACCGATATGATGGGGGATCGGGTTTACCGAGCACCATTCACCAATTGCATCCTCATCCATGATGGTTCCTTTGAGTCCACCGGAGTATTCTTTCAGGGGAGAGCGGGCGAGCCCTGAACCGGTCATCCCTGCAGTAACACCGGCTATAGCAAGGGCGATGATGCCATTACATTTCTTCTGTTTCTCCTTTGCACGCGAGAAGAGCTGCCGATAGAGATCTTCAAGAGAGATGCCATCAGGATCTTCGGATTCAAAGGAGATGTATTCGTGGAAGGGTCCTTCTAATGTGATATTGAAAGCGGTATAGACCGGTATCCCAACGTCCTCTCCTGCCGGTGCGAGGAAGTCCGGGGTGTCGTTTCCATCGGTCGGGAGCCAGACCATCGCGCCGTGGAGGGTGATCATCTCCCCAAGGAGCGGAAGGGCCGAGCCGGCATCGGGGCTGAGCGCACCAAGCCCGATTGAGTATTTAATTGACGTAAAAGTGGATTCCACCAGATCCTCCCGCGTGATCCGTGCATGAAGGAGGGTGGATAAGCTCCCCCGCACCTTCAGGCGTGCAGTGCCGGTTCCTGCCCGCTCTACCTGGTATGAGACATCGCCGTGTTTTTCTGAGGGAGCAGAGAGTTCATCAATTAGCGAAAGGGCCAGGCCGTCTTTCCCACAGGCCAGGAGCCCTTCGCCAACGGTGGGTACAATCGTAAAGACCGAATGAAAGCCCGCCATCTTCAGCACCTTCATCGGATACTCCTGCACCCCCGCAAGTGCCATGACGCCGCCCCGCCGTTTCACCTCCTTTGCAAGGGCAAGGAGGGTACGGATACCGGCGCTTGAGAGGTACTCAACCAACGACATGTCAACAACCGCTGCCGAATCGTCATCATGGAATGCCGACTGTATCGCCTCATCAAAGATCCCGGCTCCATGCCCGTCAAGCCTGCCATCCGGTGTAAAGACGACAACTCCCTCATTTCGTGACACTGTAATATTCATCGGTATCATTGGTAGCTTGGGGAGGAAGAGATAAATAATTCCCCTTCACTTTCGCACTCCGTGCACTGAGTATCAATACACAAGTCCGCCAGATAGGTTGGTATGGAGATCCGACTTGCACCATATATCACCCTCAGAACCGGGACATTTGCAGCAGTTGTTGCCCCGGAGGAAGCGATGATCAGCCTCTTTGCAGAGCATCCCGAATTGAAGCGGTACCTGTTTCTGTATATCTCCGGGAACGGTTCCCGCCTGCTGACACGGGCAGGGGACAGAAGCGCCACCTTCGATGTCAGGCGGGCATTCACCGCCCACCAGCTCCTTACGATCCTGAGGGAGGCCACCCATACGATCATCTTCATCGAGCATGATCCAACCCTGTTTGAATCCGGGGGGAGCAGTATGGCTGCTGCGATCGGGAAGGTGATTTCTGAAGCCGCCTCAGGATCACTTGTGATCCTGTACACGCCGGTTCCGGATCGGTTCTTCGGGGAGATGGCAGCCTATGCGGACCGGATCATCACCCTCGCACCCGAAGAAGCACCGGTGCGGAAGCAGAATGTCCGTGCCAGCCGTTTTGGGCAGGCGACACTGGGGGCATTCTGATGGGGCGGAGTATCGGAAGTGTCAGGCAGGGAGTAAACGAGATTGCCCGGAGGTGGGAACGGGCAGGCCGGGCACTGAGGAGGGAGGAACAGCCCTATGCCATCCGCCTCGCCGAAATGGCCCGCGCCCATACCGGAGAGGGGTTCTATGCCTTCGATGATCCTCTTGAAGCTGCAGTCTTTTCGGTCTTTATTGAGCTTGTGAAGGAACGAGATGTGGATCCTTGACACATCTGCAGATATAGGAGGGATCCGGTTCTGGGGAAGAGACGGGGAATCAAAAAGAGTCGCCTATACCCCTGCTTTCCTCTTCACCCTGGATGATCCCCACCTTCACCGTGATATGCTGGATGGGCTGGATGAGCGGTTCGGGCTTTCCCCCTGCCGGGTGAAGACGATCTTCTCGGAAGAGGAGGGGTATGCAATCGCCGCGTCCCGGAAGGTTGCAGGACTGATCGAGGAGCAGAGCAGGTACAGCGCAAAAATCTACAATCTCGACCTCCGTCCCGAACAACGGTTCCTGGCAGAGCGCGGACTCACCGCCTGCGCACTCCCGGGAGAGGACAGGTTCTCCCCCTCCTTTGACAGGAGCCTGGCGATGATGGAGATCGGGGTGGCTGATCCTCCGTACCGGAGCCGGAAAGTGAACAGTATGTCAGTGGATGGGAAGAAAATCACCGGATCTCTTCCCGATATGCTTGGTGAGCTTGCGGCAGCCCTTGATGACCGAAACCCGGATCTGATCCTCTTTCCCCATGCCGACTACTGGATGCCGGCGCTCGTCTCTTCCGCAGAAGAGCATGGAATACTGCTTTTTATCAGCAGAAACGGGAGATACAGCCGCCTCTCGGCACGATCATACTGGAGTTACGGGCGGGTGGTCCACCGGGAAGGAGCGCTTATCCCGGAGGGGAGGTGCCTGATTGATGCTGCCCGGAGTTTCACATACCGCGAGAGCGGGATCGCCGGAGTGCTGCTTGCGTCCCGGATGACCGGGCTTGCCCCAAACCTGACCGCCAGGCTCACGCCCGGAACCCTCATCTCAGGTTACGAGAACTATGAGGCGATCAGGCGGGGAATTGCAGTGCCATTCCGGAAATGGCATGCAGAGGCTACCCGCCCGATTGCCACCCTCCGTGAGGCAGATAAGGGAGGTATGATCTTCCAGCCCATCCCGGGCGTCTATGACAATGTTGTGCAGGTCGATTTTACCTCCATGTACCCCTCGATCATCGTCGGCAAAAATCTCTCCCCCGAGACGGTTGCCAGTGGCGGAGATGAGGGATTTCTGGCATCGGTACTTGCGCCGGTGGTCGGGCTCAGGCTGAAGACAAAAGCGCTGAAGAAGGTGGATAAACAATATGCCGGGATGGACAGCCTCCTGAAATGGATGCTGGTCACCAGTTTTGGCTATACCGGATATCGGAACGCGAAGTTCGGATGTATTGCGGTACACGAGGCGATCACCCGGCATGCCCGGGAGATTCTGATTGCCGCAAAAGAGTGCGCTGAGGAGTGCGGGTGCCATGTTCTTCACGGGATTGTCGACTCGCTCTGGGTTGCCGGGGGCGATATCGAACGGTTTGTACGGGAGACGGAGGCTGCTACAAATATTCCAACCGAATCTGAAGCATACCGCTGGATTGCATTCCTCCCGATGTCTGACGGAACGGGAGCCTATAACCGGTATTTCGGGAGGCTTGAAGACGGCACTATGAAGATCCGGGGGGTTGCCGCCCGCAGGGGCGATACCCCGCCATATATACGCAGATTTCAGGAGGAAATCTTCTCGGTGTTTGAAAGGGCGGAGTGTGCAGCCGAACTTCCGTATCTTGCCGGGGACGTGGAGGAATTGTTCCATGAGGCGGTCTCCGGCCTTTCATCTGCGGCAATTGCGGATCTCGTCATCACCCGGCGGGTGAGCAGGACTGAGTACAAAAACCGGTGCATCGAAGGTTCAGCAATCCGTGCCTACGGGATGGCAGGTGTTGCTGTTGAAGCCGGGATGGAGATCGGGTATGTTGTCCGTGACGGGAAGCGGCTGGTCGCCGATCCCCCATGGGAGGCGGCGACTGCGGATCCTGCATACTACAGGGTGCTGCTGGAACGGGCATATGAGGAGGTGATGCCGGTATTCTCTTGGGAGAAGAGAGGTTGGCAGACAAGATGAGGGGGAGATCATTATCATCACTGCATATGAACCGGATCCAGATCAATGGAGAGAGAACAAGATGAGGAGAAGATGATGAAGTGTGTTATTTGTAAGAGTGGAGAGATACGGTCCGGTAAGACCACGATCACCTTCGAACGGGAAGGTTTCACCCTGGTGGTGAAGGAGGTTTTGGCAGAGGTCTGCATGAACTGCGAGGAAGATTATGTGGATGAGGCGATCACCCATGAGATCATGGTGTTGGCTGAGCGGAGTGCAAAGAATGGTACGCTTATTGATGTCCGCAGGTATGTTCCCGGTTCTGTAACCTGTTGAGAGCACTGTAATCGGTTAAGGGTGCTATAGGAGTTGATTACACCCTAAGACAGAAGATCGATCAACTACCCCGCCCTAAAGAGCGGGGCTTGCAATAGCGGTGTTAGCACGGATATTGCAATTTAATCTGCACGAAGGTTGCTTGTAGTTGAGCCTTATTCGTACCGGCCAGTTGACACGGCCGCTACTGAGTATCAATGTAATAACCGAATCCACATCTACTCTTCTGTCTTCTGAAGGATCTCCTGCATCTCCGGGGTCAGTTGAACAAGAAGTTCTGCATTATAGGCACCGCTTGGCGTCATCTCTACCGGAGCCTGGAATATCTGTTGGGCTGCAATAGCATACGAACGTGACTTCGCAGCGGGTGATCCGTTTCTGACCGCCGGATCAACATTGGCCGTGAAGATTGAGAGTGTATTGTCGCTGTTATAAACAAACTCGAAGATCCGGAACTGCTGGGGGAACTCCCGCAGTGATGCACTTTCAACCTGCCAGAAACCGAGTTCCGGGCGGTCAGAATCCGGAGATTTAATCGGTATCACCGCATTCTGATGACGATGCCCCGCAATCCATACTAAAAGATTTGGATAGGTATGGAGTTTGGCTATCAGATCAACATCAGATACCGCAGCGTACTGACTCCATTTCATGACCGAACTGAGACTACCTTCAGTCTCTTTGATGACTATCGGGATGTGGGCTGCGATGATCATGAGCTTTCCTTCTGTCTGACCATCTTCAAGTTCCTGTACCAGCCAGTCATACCGCTCAGAATCGATAGAACCAAATCCGGAGCTGTTTTCACTGGGGTCATCGTCCCTTTGGGTATTATCAAGCACAATGACCTTTATGGGGATATCTGATCCGGGTTCGAATGAATAACAGGCAAATCCCGTTGTTCTGGCGGACTGGCTGAATCCATGCCCTTGTGGGTTTGAAGAGGAGTTGAAAAATTCACTGATCCACTCTGTTTTTGAGAGGAAACGGCGATCGTTATCGGCAGGGACTGTCGGAGGACCATCAGGGAAGCTGGCAACAGGCCCTGCACCAATAATATCACCATATGGTGTCCGGCCATCGATTGCTCCCATATAGAAACCACGGCTTTTAAGGCGGAGAGGGTCGGTGAAAATATTACCTAATTCGAGCACTTCAGAGCCTGTAATGGCACTTTTCACATACTCATCCGGAGGGAAGAGACCCATCCAGAAGTGATCATGATTGCCGAGAACCTGATACCAGCTGATCGATTCATCAAGCCCTGCTGCTTTGAATTCGTCCTGGTAATCATTGAGAGGGCCGGGGATTGGATCGTTCCTGTCACCGGAGGAGGGGGTGATTCTCCTGCCGTCAAGTATATCGATATACCATCGCAGTTCATTGTACTGACCGCTGTTAATTGCATCACCAACAAATATACCAAAGTCAAATGGACTCTCTTTATGAAGGGCATTTGCTGTCTGGATTGCTGCATCAAATAGATGGATGTTATACAGTATGGCGGGAGAGTATCCTGAGATGACACCCCATTTATAGCCGTAATAGATCGCCTGGGCAGGAGACTCCTTGTCGGTGAGATGGATATCGGTCATGGCAAAGAAGGTCAGAAGTTTCTCTGTATTGGTATCTGATGCAGGAGTGTATCCATCGGGCATGAGGTCCAGTCTCTTCTCATACGCGAGCCCTTCGCCAAACTCCCAGACCCCGTATCCATATTCTGAAAAGCTTTCGATCTGATCTGGACTCAGGGCAGGCGATGTTGATGGAACAGGGACGGGAAGAACGGTTCTGTCAACTGTTGTCAGAACCACTGAATCTATTGGATAATCCGGTTCACCATCCTCAGAAAGTTGGGAGGTGGGAGCAGAACATCCTGCTGCGGTGATGATGATCACAAACAGAAAAGCGAGGAGAATACCTGTTTTGAAATGATACATCAGTAATTATTGAATATGTGCGATATTAAGGGTTTTTGTGAACTGCGGCGAAGAGTATGTGGTTTTAAAGAGTATCCAAAACATTACGGATAACCGTAATATTCAGATAGCAGGAGGACCAATATGAGAGGGATCATGGATCCAACTGCACGAATAAGGCTCTCCCTCGGATTTGTATCAATCGCAATCAACATGATCTTTGGGAAAGACAGGGGAAGAAAGAACCTGCTCAGCCCAGGTGGGATTGAAGTGCTGTATTCTGCGTATTTCTCAAAGATATGTATGGGAGACATTGCCGGGATGCTGGATATTTCCCCAAGTTCCGCAACGGATCTTGTGAATTATCTCGAGCGGGAAGGATTTGTCAGGCGGGTTCAGGATACAGAGAACAGGAGGAGCATTTTAGTTGTGCCGACCGAAAAAGGTGAGGAATGGATTCTTGATACCGAAGAGAAGCTGTTTGGTTTCCTTGAGGTACGTATGGCACACCTGAGTTTAGACGAACAACTGCTTTTTGCGGATCTCTGTGCTCGCTTTACAGGAGTATATGACAGCGATTCGCTATCCTCCTCTGTCCGGTCGCTCAGGAGAGAAAGCGGATTTGAACGGGTTCCGCTGATATTCCGAAGAGAGGGGCGGCTGGTACGGCTTGAAGAGGCGGTGGATGCAAGGTATGTATCGGCAGGATGGGAGGGAGATGAGATGAACACCACACCGAAGATTGAATCAAGGATTCCTGAAACCTGTGACGGAATTCAGGACGAGGTAACAACAGAAGAATATGATCGTATGCAAAGAGGTCTCCGTGATGAGGGGCACCTGCCGGTACATGAGCTGGCAGGGTGCACACGGGAAGGCGACCATGCACTTGAGATCGGGCCGGGACCGGGGTATCTCGGGCTTGAATGGCTCACCCATACAGAGGGAACCCATCTGACGGGGCTTGAGATCAGCCCTGCAATGATTGCAATTGCAGAGAGAAATGCCCGTGAATACCAGCATTCGGATCGTGCGGCCTATAAAGAGGGGAATGCCCTTTCGATGCCATTTCCCGATAATACCTTCGACTGCGCCTTCTCCAATGGATCCATGCATGAATGGGAGAATGCAGGGCAGGTCTTTTCCGAAATATTGCGGGTAATCAGGCCGGGAGGAGTGGTATTTGTCAGCGATCTCCGCCGTGATCTCTCACCGGAGATATTTGGGTATATGCGGGACTCCTGCCTCGAACCAGAAATCCGGAAGGGTTTTGAAACATCTGTCCGGGCATCGTATACACAGGAAGAGCTGGAGACACTCCTTGACGGGATCGGGTTTTCCCGGTTGCAGGTTATTGCCCATCCCTATGGGCTTGTCGTGAGTGGAGAGAAATAGTGGTAGTCTGGAACATCTCATAACATTTTTTGCATTTCAGAATAGGGCGGCGATCCGGTAGGTGATGGTGATCAGGAGGGCTACCGGGATCAGGTACTTGCAGAGGACGGGTACTGCCCAGATGAGAGGAGAGCTTTCTGATAGATCCCCCCAGAGGATCTTCTGGTCAAAGAGCCAGGCGAAGGCGATTGATAGGAGAAAGGCAGAGGCTGAGAGGCCGATCGTCCCGAAGACCTCATCCATTGCATCAAGGATGGGAATACCCTGGAATGAGAGGGATAAAGCACTATAGCTTGCAGCAGCAGGCAGACCTATGATAATCAGAATCAAAGTGACAAGAGCAGCCATTGATCGTCTGGATCTCCCAAAGACTCCTGTCAGGGCGGCTGTTGGAACCTCAATGAATGATATCGCAGAGCTTGTTGCAGCAAAAAAGACAAGGAGAAAGAAGAATACAGCAAAGACGGCACCAAACGGCATCAGTTCGAAGGCATAGGGGAGGGTGGTGAAGACGAGCTCAGGTCCGGCTGCTGGTTCGAGTCCATAGGTGAAGACGATCGAGAAGATGATGATCCCGGCTAACAGGGAGACACAGATATCTGCGATGGTGACGATTGCCGCCGATGCCGGGATCTTCTCAGCCGATCCAAGGTATGCCCCGTAGGTGAGGAGTGTTCCATACCCGACTGAAAGTGAGAAGAATGCCTGGCCAAGGGCTGCCCCCCAGATGAGGGGGTCGTTTAAAACGGAGAAGTCAGGAGTGAAGAGGTAAGCAAGGCCGGATGGAGCACCGGGGAGCCGGATTGTGAAGAGGAGCATGATGATGAGAAGAATGAAGATCAGTGGGACGAGGATAGTCGTCGTCCGCTCAATCCCCTTTGTGATGCCGGATGAGACGATCGCCCCACACAGAATAGCTGCAAGAATGAAGAAGAGTATTGGAAAGTACGATCCAGTAAAGTCTGAGAAGGGCTCAAGGGTTCCGGTGAGGGAGAAAGCAAGGTACCCAAATGTCCATCCCGTGATGACAAGATAATACGAGATGACCGCAATCACCACGAATAAGACGATCCAGCCCGCCCACCTGAGGGAGGCTTTCCCAAAGGCGGCGATGACGGCACTTCTTGTATGCTGCCCGACCTGCATCTCAAGGATCATCAGTGGCAGGCCGACGAGGAGGACGGCGGTGAGATATGGTATAAGATAGGCACCGCCACCGTTCTGACCAACAACGGTTGAGAAACGCCAGATATTACCGATGCCAACAGCTGATCCTATTGCTGCAAGGATGAAGCCAAGGCGCGATGACCATACCTCCATACGATTGAATTGATCCGGAGAGAGATATTGGTTATGGATCTGAGGTCATAGCAGTGGGGAATAATCCTTATGGTGAATGATATCGCTGCTACTAAAAAAAGAGAACAAGACCCTTAATGCAGCGTTCTGGCAGCATAATCCCGTGCACCGGTAGCAAAAGAGGTAATCGGAGGCTTCTCATCCGGATCGATGAGGCAATCAAAGACAGTCGGTTTTCCCGAAGCAATCGCCTCCGGAAGAAGTCGGGCAAGTTCACCAGGCTCGGTGATGGTGATTCCAACAGCACCAAGCGACCCGGCAAGTTTTGCGAAATCGATCCGCCTGAAACGGGTGAGGATCGTATCTTCACCGAGGGAAAGAGACTGGAATGCATGTATCAGTCCGAGCATGCTGTTGTTCATAACGATCCAGACGATTGGGAGATTGTAATTAACTGCAGTTGCAATCTCCATCCCGTTCATGCCAAAGCACCCATCACCGACGATGGCGACAACCGGCCGGTCAGGTGCAGCAAGTTTCCCCCCGATTGGAGCGGCAGTCCCAAAGCCCATGGTTAACAGGCCAAACGGTGCGATGAACTGCCCCGGCCGGGTCATCTTCAGGTAGTGGAGTGCCCAGAGGAGATGGCTCCCGACATCGCTAAAGAGAATGGCGTCTTTCGGCAGCCCATTCTGGAGATCGAAAATAAGTCGCTGGGGTTTGATCGGCACCTGATCGCTCATCATCTTCTCAGGATCAACCACCATATTCTGGTGCTGCTTCTCCCGCTGAAAGTCAGCATAGCGTTTTTCGATCATTTCTTCCTGCTCATCAAGATATCTGAGCGCTCGGAACGAGATCTCGGATATTACAGTTTGGGCATCACCGATGAGCGGTATATCCGCTGTATAGTTGATGTTGATGATGGTTGGATCGATATTGATATTGATAAGGGTTTTAGACGGGAGGATAGCCGGGTCCCATGAGAAGGTGGAAATCTGGTTCAGGCTTGATCCGACGACCAGAAGAACGTCGATTTCAGAGGATTTTATGTAACATTCTGCAAGAGGCGAGCCGCCAAGCCCCAAAACCCCCAGTGCAAGTGGATGATCTTCAGGAAAGGCACCTTTTGCTTTTGGGGTTGTCGCAACAGGTATACGGAACATCTCAGCAAGCTCAACGATCTCCTGAGATGCGCCCGAGGCAACAGCACCGCTTCCGACAAGCATGGCAGGCTTCTCAGCAATGCAGAGCTCACGTGTTGCTTCAATAACCCGTTTTCTATCAAAGTATTCCGCAACCGGAGGAGTAAAAGGCTCCTCGATAATGGAGATCTCAATGGTCTCCATAAGGATATCTTTCGGGAGACTCAGGTGAACAGGTCCTTTTCTCCCGGTCATAGCATGAATGTATGAAGATCGAAGATCATATTCTGCGGCATGAGGGGAAGAAAGCACCATGCTGCTTTTACAGATCGTCTCGAATATCTTCACAGAATCGATCCCGACACCCGTTGAATCCTGAAGCGTCCCCTTGCGGTTCGTGAATGTCGGAATCTGGCCTGAGAAGACAAGAAGCGGAATTCCATCAAGACTTGCACCTGCAACACCTGAGATAAGATTTGTAACACCTGGACCGGATGTTGCAAAACAGACACCGGGAAGACCCTTGACGCGGGCATAGCCATCTGCCATAAAGGCAGCTCCCTCTTCGTGTTTTGCCAGAATAGGAGTGATTGTACCTTTCTTCCTGCATGCAGCAAGGAATGGCTCAAGGACAAGGCCGGGAACGCCAAAGATGTGATCGATTCCCTGCTGCTCAAGATAATCAAATATCAGTTCTGCAACTGTGCATTTCATCAGTCATTCCCCCTGCACCTTGTTCATACCACCTGATTTGATGGATATTTCAAGTGCAGGAAGCGCTTCTGTGCGTGAAGGGTACATGGTAAAAATTCTTGAAAACCCGGATATGTCAAAGACTTCCATCACATAATCTGATACCGAGCAGAGTACCATTTCACTGCCAAGGCGCTTTACATCCTTATATGCCTGAAGGAGAACACGGAGGCCGAGGCTGGATATGAATGTTGTCTGGGAAAAATCACAGATAATCCCTTTATTCACTCCAATCAGCCTTTGAAGTTGTTTTTCAAGATCCAGGGACGTTACAGAGTCGACCCGTGCTGGCAGCTCGATGATGGTGATCGACCCAATGGTGTGTTGCGGATATGGGGGCATACTATCTCCTTTGAATGAACGACGGGAATATATTCATTATCAAATATAAGTCTTCGCATGTATAAAAGAGAGGATGGATGGGCATAAGCCTCCCGCTTGCCCCTCACAAAGGCAAACTCGCGATCCAGATTGAATACCCGGTTCTGGCGGGAGGAATATAGCCGGGGGATTCTCCAATCGATCCCATCATCTCTTCCTATATCGTCATAAAGCTGACAATAGTTTATTCACGCGTATAGGTGAATCTGCCTGTCTCTTCCGGAACGGAGCCTGGGGAGGAGAGGGTCTCGAATGCCAATCACGCCGGGGGACCTTTTGGGCACTCCCCACCCAGGCAATGAGGCGCCGGGAATGGGTTTATTCGGAGATACTGTTGCAATCACTGCATTTAAATACAAACATAGAAACTATACTCCCACTAATGGCTGTTGATGTCCTCCTGATCAATCCCCCTGATCAGAAATCCAAGTACAAGAAGTATTTGAATATCAGAATTCCACCTCTTGGCATTCTCTATATTGCCGCAGTCCTGGAGCAGAACGGGATATCCGTCGAGGTGATGGACTGTGCAGCAGACGATAGCGTTTATCGGGATATTGAAGAGAAGATAGCAGAGAGAGAACCGTTTCTCATCGGGATTACAGCAACCACGCCTCTCATTGACGAGGCACTCCTGTCAGCTGAGGCGGTCAGACGTGTATCAAAAAGTTCAATCGTTCTTGGCGGACCTCATGCCACTTTTATGTACAATGACATTCTCCGGGAGAATAGTGCGATTGATCTGATCATTAAAGGAGAGGGGGAGTATACATTTCTCGAACTCTATCAGGCTCTTAAAAACGGAACTGATCTGAGTATGGTACAGGGACTCGTCTTCCGATCAGGTGGGGAGATTATCGAAAATGGAGACAGACCCCGTATCCAGGATCTGAATGCATTGCCCTATCCCGCCCGCCATCTCCTTCCCAAAGAGAACTACCGGATCTTCGATGTCAATATGCCGATTGCAACGATGATCTGCAGCAGGGGTTGCCCAATGCAATGCTCGTTCTGCGCATCATCCGCACTTCATGGAAAAAAAATACGCAAACGCTCTCCCCGAAATGTCGTGGATGAAATCCGTCATATTCAGGAGACGCTTGGGATCTCGATGATCGCATTCATGGACGACACCTTTACTCTGATGCCCGGTTGGGTGCAAGAGTTCTGCAAATTGCTCATTGAGGAGAGTCTTGATATCGAGTGGGGCTGTACGGCCCGTGTTGACCGTATTGATTCTGATCTGATCAGGCTGATGAAGAAGGCTGGATGTGAGACCCTCTTCATCGGGGTGGAGTCTGGAGAACAGGATATTCTGGATATTGTCCGAAAAGGAACCCGTATTGAACAGATCAGGACAGTATTTGATACAGCATATGATATCGGGATGAGAACAATAGCATCAATTGCGATCGGGCTGCCTGGAGAAACGAAAGAGACCGCAAAAAAGAGTGTTTCATTTGTAAAGAGCATACGGGCAAGCTATGCCCTGTTCTCAGTAGCAACACCTTATCCCGGAACGGAATACTATAGAGACGTACTGGAATCCGGGGAATTTTTGGAGGACTGGTCAAGATTCGATCTCTTCTCACCGATTGTGGAGACTATGAGCCTGACGCTTGATGAGATACGGAACCTCCAGAGAAGGGCGTACCGAGAGTTTTACCTCAGGCCGATCTATATCCTCCGAACACTGGCAAAAGAAGGGCGTCCGTTCTTCCATACAATGAAAGTATTAATTTCCCCGTGATCCAAAAGAGGGAGTACCACAGTTGTGGAAAATATGCAGGATAACTAGGCTAAAATCGAATTATACCTGAGGAAACACTTTATTATACTAATCGGAAAAGTACCCGTCATGAAGATGCATGCGGATATTCTGGCCGCCTTCCCCGGACTCTCAGTAGCAGAAGGCGATATCGGACCGCTTACTCCAAAAGCGGATACCTCCCGGCTCAAAGCCCTGACAGATGAAGTCATTGGCTGGGTAGAGGAACGATATACACTCGATGGTGTAAAAAATGAGCCCCTCTTCCGTGCCTACCGTGATTTCTTCTGGAGGGTCGGCATTGATCCGACTAAGACCCGTCCCGCATCTGAAGCCCTCGTACGGAGGGTACTTGCCAGAAAGCCCCTTCCTCAGATCAATTCAGCTGTTGATGCCTATAATCTGGCATCGATTCGAACAGGCATCCCAATCGCTGCATTCGATGCCGATTGCCTCACCGGCGATCTGATCATGCGGTTTGCCGGGGAAGGGGAGGAGTTTCTTGGGATCGGAATGAAAAAACCGGTTATCTTACAGAAGAACCAGGTTATCCTGACAGATACAGATGCTATCGTTGCCATCTATCCATACCGTGATTCGGATGCAACAAAGATTACACATGCCACAAAAACAATTCATCTGGTTGCATGCGGAGTGCCGAAGGTGGAGAAGGAGCAGGTGACGCTGGCATATAAGATGGCTGCCAAATTCCTCGAGGAGTATGCAGGATAACGAGATTATTTCTACAACAGAGAGCACATCCCGATGAAAAGGTTTATGCAAGACAATAAAGGAGGTATCTGCTATTGCCCGCCAGATATTGCAGCACTCCAGGCTGATGGGTACTACCCGGTTGATATGCACCTGCATACAAGCCATTCAGATGGCAAAACAAAGATCCCCGATCTGATCCGGTATGCAGAGCGGGAGAAGATTGGGGTTGCAATCACCGATCATAATACGATCAGCGGATCTCTTGATGCGCTCGCACAGAAGCCGAAACATCTTCTTATCCCGGGTATTGAACTTGAGACAAAGGAAGGGCCGCACCTCCTCTTCTATTTTTATACATCCGCCGACATGGAGGATTTCTTCAATGAATTTACCCGTGAAAGAAACCGTAGGCGGCCCGGCCTGCCGGAGAATCTGCCGGTTCTTGAGTGCCTTCTGCTTGCCAAAGACTATGACTGTCTCAGGATAGCCGCCCACCCGTATGGATACTATGGCATTAACCGGGGCATTCTCAAATGTATCGAGAAAGAGATGCTCCCCGGCGTTCTCGATCATATTGATGGGATTGAAGTCATATGCGGGGGAATGATGTATGGTCTCAATAAAAAGGCGATTGTGTATGCGGAAACACATAATATCGCCTATACCGGTGGATCCGATGCCCATATCCTCTCCGATGTCGGGAATGTTGTCTCTGCTGTTGCAGCAGAGACCGTCGAAGAGTTTCTGGATGGGATCATAAGGAGAGAAAACCTCGTTATCGGTTCATCCGGCGGATATATCGCACGATGTGCAACTGCAGGAGTCATAGCATGGAGTTTTGTACCATATACCTTTGAACAGGCAGGCGTTCATTACAGGTACCAGAAACACCGGACGACAAATCTGGTATCATCCTACCGCACGAAAATTTCATCGGACCATTCCAGACAAAAGGAAGGGGAGGGGGATTCAGAGGAGCGGAGAGAAGAGGCGTGATACAGATTTTTTTATCTTGATCTTGAGAGAAAGGGCTGCAAACCGATCGGGAGTCAGCTCACTACAGACATGGAGATCCAGAAGATACTTCTCTTTGAGTTCCTTTGCAATCTGATGATCGTACATGATGGCATTTGTCTCAAAGTTGAGCCGGAAGCTACGTACATCCCAGTTAGCACTCCCAACCGATGCGGCAGTCTCGTCAACGACAATCGTCTTGGCATGGATAAACCCGTTGTCATAGGTATATGCCCTGACACCTGCATCAAGGAGTTGTTCAATATACGAATATCCTGCCCAATAGACAAAAAAGTGGTCGGGTTTTGAGGGCATCATGATCCGGACATCAACTCCGGAGAGGGCAGCCATACGAAGAGCATCCATAATACTCTCATCAGGGATGAAGTATGGTGTCTGGATATAAACCGACTCTGTTGCAAGGCTAATCAGCTTGAGGTATGACTCTTTGATCGGATTCCAGTAGGTATCCGGCCCACCCGATACCACCTGCATCGGAAGTGATGCCTCCGCTGAACCATTAAACTCGGGGAAGTAACGGGAGGAGAATTCGATCGTACCTTCTTTTGATGCATAGTTCCAGTCCAGGATAAATCGAATCTGCATCGAAAAGACCGCATGGCCCTCTACCATCACAGCGGTATCGCGCCATGGCGCCCACTCCGGGACACGGCCCAGGTAATCATCACCTATGTTAAAACCACCGATGAACCCGAGCTTTCCATCAATCACTGCGATCTTGCGGTGGTTCCGGTAATTAATCCTCGGATGCCGTATATGCAGGAGGGAGGGGAAGAAGAAGGCGAGCTTTCCTCCCGCCTCAAGATAGGATGAGAAGAAAGAGCTCTTCGGACCGGCCGCACCAAGCCCGTCACCAAGGAATCTGACCGTGAGCCCCGCTTTCGCCCGCTCGGTCAATGCTGCAAAGACTTCTCGTCCAATATCATCATCTTTTAAGATATAATATTCGAGATGGATGTGATCCTCTGCGTTCCGGATAGCCTCAAGCAGAGCGTTAAACTTGGAATTTCCCTCAGTAAAAACTCTGACTTCATTATCTGTCGTTACAAGTGCCCTGTTGCCATCCATCAGCATCAGCATCATCCGCTTATATGCATCAGAAACAGTAGGTAATTTTGATATCTGTTGGTTAAAGAGCTCCTTCTTTTGCGATTCAATTAGATCTGTCATCTTTTCATCATACTCTTTCTTCACCCGGAACATCCGATCCCGGTGAAAGGTCTGTCCGATAAAGAGATAGAGAATAAAACCGATTACTGGAAGGAAGATGAGGGCCATGAGCCATGCAATCGTTGCCGTCGGATTCTTCCTCTCGATAAAGATGACAGTCAATGCAAAAATGATGTTTGCAATGATGATGAGCGGGTAGATGAAGTCTATGAGAAATTGAAGCACATCGGGTATCATAAGGAGGATCTGTCTCCAGAAGTAAAATGATCCTTATCTTATAGAATACTGACGATGCCACCTACCAGCCTGTGCCCTGGCATTCACTTTCGCGCCCCGCTCCTTTTGTTTATATACCCTCGAGTCTGAGTAGTATATGCCGGAGCATTACGGGAGTTCCGCTTCATTGATCCCGTTCTCTGGTCAGGGTTTCCCGCAAAACCCAAAAACTATCCGACCCCTCTTTCTTTTCTTTTCGGGAGCATTGTACTCTGGAAAGGGAATGCATGCTGAAATCAGCGAGAGTATATTTAAAGAAGAAACAGACGCAGGCGTCTTTGGAAAAGCATTCTGAGAAGAGTTGTTTTCATAATAGGGGGGTGGTATTGGCAGCGTTGAACAGTTCCCGAGGACTCTCGTACCTCAGTACCATGTTCGACGCGGGTGGACTTAACTGCCGGGTTCGGAATGAGTCCGGGTGTATCCCCACCGCTATGGCCGCCATTACCACAAGCCAAGGCCCAGATTTGAACTGGGGTGTAGCTGATCTGCAGTCAGC